>NZ_JBITJQ010000001.1:0-949037 GCF_044460125.1 Nonomuraea sp. NPDC050153 | reverse complement strand
ACGAACAGAGTCTGAGGCGATCACGCCGACCGCGGTGGGACCTTGATCGGCGTGTCCCAACGAAACGGGGCAAACCCAAGATGATGCGGCACTAGAAGATCATCAGGAGTCCGTTGCAGGAGAAGTCTGTCATCCGCCAGACGCTGGCTTCGACGCCGCCGACTTCCTGTCCGACCTGGCCGTCACCGGGGCGCAGTTCCTGGTGCGCTCCTCGGCCCGCCGCTGCCCCCTCATCCTGCAGCGCCTGCCCGATAGCTCTTACCTGGCCAAAATCGGCTACGGCATCGTCAAGACGCCTGTCTTGGTTCGTGTTATCGAGGCGCGGATCACCGTCACTCTGGCCGATGGCACCGCCCGGACCGAGCAGTGGCGGCTGGTCACCAGCCTGCTCGACCACCGCCGCTACCCGGCCCGCGAATTGGTGGCGGTCTATCACGAGCGGTGGCAGGCCGAGACCACCTACTTTTCGATCAAGGCAACCATGCTGGACGGCCGCGTCCTGCGTTCCCGCACCATCCCCGGCATCGAGCAGGAGGTCTACGCCCTGCTGACGGTCTACCAGGCGTTGATCCGCGCCGCCGCCGACGCCGCGGTCATGCGGCCGGGCCTGGACATGGACCGGATCAGTTTCACTGTCCTGCTCCAGGCCGCCGCCACCACGGTGACCACCGCGACCGGGATCTTCCCGGCCGGCCCCGTCGACCTCCTGGGCACCATCGGCCAAGCCATCCTGGACGCCCTCCTGCCCGCCCGGCGTCGTCCCCGCATCAAGTCTCGCTCCCGCAAGAACCCGACCAGCACGTACGGCCCGAACGCTGGACAACACCCCACGACCACGCAGACCTACAGCTTTCACACCGAGGTCACGATCTTCGAGAAAGGACTTGCCTCACGCCCGCGACGCTAAACGCAACGGTGTTGCTGAATGCATACGTCGACCCTCACATGGAGTGCGGTTGCGAGGGTGTCCAGTTCGGTCGTAACAACCCGAGAATGGACATCCTCGCCCTATCTCCGCAGCTATGCCTTGGACTCATCCATCTAACGCGGGAGAACCAGGCAGCCCCGCCTCAATGAGTCACGGGGCGGAGAGCGGGAAGACCCGGCCGACGGTACGGAACCAATCGTCGTCGAGGAAGCGTCCGGTCATCCGTCCAACGAGGATGAGGTAGGCGTTGGCCGACACTTCGTCGCCCTGGCCCTCGTCGCTGTCGGGGAACAGCCCGTGCGCGTAGGGTTCGAAGACGGACCCCGGCGGGACCAGCCAGCCCTCGAGTTCTTCCGAGTCCCGTACGCCGTTGGAGTAGCTGAGGGGGTAGACCCCGTCGATCTCCCACGACCAGCTCACCTCGAGCATGCGGCATCCGCCCTCGATGAGCCGGGCGTCCCCCTCGTTGAGGGCGCTGAGGCCGACCACGGCCGACCAGCCGGGGGCGTGCGGTCCGATCCAAACGGCGTCGTCGCCGTTGAAGGGCAGGGTTCCGTCCAACGTCTGTGTCTCCTCCTGCTCCAGAGACGTCTCCCGGGCGGAACGCTGGTCGAGCCGGAGGAGGTCGGCGATCTCGCCGAGGTCCCCGTTCTCGATCCACAATCCGGCGAACGTCTCGCCGAAGCCATGGGCTGCCAGGAGGCCGTGCTGGTCGGCCGCGGGGAAAGATTGCCGTAAATCGTTCATACCAGCTATTTCTTGTTCGGATGAATAAGGGTCGGTAAGCGTGGTGCCGGGCTGCCGGCCCGGCACCACGCAGACTATCTTGACGTCAAGGCGCTACGGCACGATGTTCACCCAGAAAGGATTCTCCGCGCCTACGCGATAGCGGGCATAGAAATTCAGGAGCGCCTGCCCGTGACTGCCCCTTCCGGTGTTGTGCCTGGCGCTGAGCGCCAGGAGGGAGTAGTTCCCGTTGGCCGACGCCGCGCCCTGCCGCGTCGAGGCGAAGGGATATTCGTCGCAGTGGATTTTCCTGTCCGGGTCCAGCTGCGACGCGATCGGATCCACATAGCGCTCTGGATAGTAGTACCTGCAGTAGTTCGTGTACCGGGTCCCGTTCACGGTGAAACCGAAACGCGGACTGAAAACCCTCCTGTTCGTGGTGGACGTTCCTGCGGGGCCGCGGACCAGGGGGTCACCCGGCTCCACCTCGTCCTTGTCCGTACCTTCCGGGGCGTTCCAGTTCCCGGGGATGGTCTTGGTCTTCTCGTTGCCGAACAGTCCCTTGACCGGCGGGACCTGGGTCTCCGTGGTGCGCAGCGGCGGTACGGTGCGGCGGTTGTCATCCGGCCTGCCGTCCTGCTTGAGCGCGTCCTCGATGTGCTTGATGACCTGCAGGAAGCTGGAGTCCTTCGTCCGGGACATCGTGAAGAGGCGGTTGGCCGCCGGGTTGATGCACCCGCCCGTGTGCGGCTCGTTCGCCGAGAACTTGATCGAGTCGCAGCGTACGCTCGGCACGAAGGTATCGTCCGATCCGGTGCCGAAGCCACCCCGCAGCACGCCGGTCTTCTGTCCTCGTTCGCCCACCACCCAGTCGGTCCAGAATCCCATACGGGTGTCCAGGTCGCCGATCTTGGTGATCATAGGCGCGTACTTGCAGGTGCCTTCGCGGGCCGTGTCGACCTTGACGAGGAAGTCGGTGTTGCCGGCCTGGCGCCAGGCGGCCACGGTCTTCTCCTGGGCGGAGCCTTCCTGGATCCGGCAGGTCGCTCCTTCACCGGCGGCGAGGGTCAGATCCAGCTTGAAGGTGATCTTCTCGGCTTCCGCCCGGTGCTCCGAACCGTCCCCTCCTCTGATGTTGAAGTCTTCCAGCCGGGTGAACACCTTGAAGTTCTGCGGCAGCAGGGTGCTCCCTGCGGCTGCTCCTTCCACACCTCTGCCCGTCGAGTTGCCCAAGTAGCTGTGCATGACGTACGTGGCGTGGAACTCCAGGGCGAGCTCATCAGTGGTGAGATCCTCGATCGCGTCGATGGCCGCACCGATCCAGCCGGTCTTCTTGACCTTGCGCTTCCACTTGAGCTTTTCCTTGTCCCAGATGAAGTCCTGGATGAGGATCTGCGCCGACCAGCAGGAGGTGTACGGGCGTTCCTGGATGCGCGCGTAGTACTCCTCGCCGAGGGAGTCGGTGTCGCGGCAGTTCTCCACGCTGAGGTGCTGCGGGTTGAAGGGAGCGGTCGCAGGCGGCGGGTCGTCACTGGCGGCGGTCACCTTCGCCTTGCTGCGGCTCTGGCCCTTCGGCAGGTAGTGCGAGGCGGGGCCGTGCTCCCTGGCCTTCTTCGCCGAGCCACCGCCGCGGGCCGCGGTCAAGTCGCCGGCCGGGATCAGCGTCACCTCGTCGAAGTAGATCGTGGCCGCGCCGTCGACGTAGATGACGGCGTAGGCGGCTCCCACCGGCGCTGTGGCCGGGCCGGAGACCTGTTGCCACTGCCCGAGGGTCTCCTCGATGGGGAAGTTGTCGGATGACAGGAGATTGAAGCCCACGTCGTACCACTCGATGCCGAAGTTGAACCCCTCGACGGAGCTCGCGGCCGGATAGAACCAGCCCGACAGGCCGTAATCGGTGCCCTCGGAGATCTCGAACGTCTCCGCGGCCGCCCCCCCGGTGCCTGCCAGCGGGGCGAACTTGGCCGAGGCGGTGCCTTCGTGCGCCTGCTCTGTCGATCGGGTGAGTTCGTCCTCCTCGAAGTAGGCGTACCACGGGTCGATCTCCGACTCGAAGTACGGGTTCGGGTTCACCGGTTCCGCCGCCGCCGGGATCGTGATGAACGACCACGCATGCGCGGCCTGCGCGTTCCCGGCGGCGTCGGTGCCGCCGCCCGCGGTCGCCGTGTAGGCCGTACCCGCCTCAAGAGGCGCGGACGGGGTGAAGACGGCCACGTCGGCCTCGGCCATCGAGACAGTCCCCGGCACGGGGGTGCCCCCGGCCTCGCTGAGCGTGATCTGGACGCCGGTCACCGGTTCGCTGTAGGCGACGCGCACCTGCGCGCTGAGCGCCACGTCCGCGGCCCCGCTTCCAGGTGTCGTCTCCGTCACCGCCGGCGGTGTCGTGTCCGGGGGAACGGTGGACATCGTGGTGAAGGACCAGGAGTGAGCCGTCATGACGTTGCCCGCGTCGTCGGCCGCACCGCTGATCTCGGCGGTGTACCGGATGCCCGGTGGCAAGGTGGCGGACGGCGTGAAGGTGACCGTGGTACGGGATTGATCGACCGTGACAGCGCCGCCGACCGCCGTCCCCGCGGCGTCCTCAAGGCTCAGCACCGGGTCGTTGACCGGCTCACAGAACGTCACCGATACCGGGCTGCCGCCGCTGACGCCGGTCGCCTCCGGAAGCGGAGTGAGGGCCCGGATGGCGGGGGCCGTCGTGTCGGGGTCCTGGGCGGGTGGGCAGTCCGACACCGTGGTGAAGGTCCACGAGTAGTCACCCACCACGTTGTCCCAGATGTCCTGGGCACCGGTGATCGTCGCGGTGTACCGGGTACCGCCGGCGAGCGGTGCGGAAGGAGTGAAGGTGACCTTCGTTCCGGACGCGTCCGCATCGATCGTGCCGGAGACGGCGGTCCCGTCCGCGGCTTGGAGGGTCACCGAGGCGCCGATCACCTCCTCCGAGAAGGTAGCCGACACCTTGGCGTCCACCGGGACGCCGGAGGCACCGGGCGACGGTGAGACCGAGACAACGGTAGGGGCGGTGTCGTCGGCCTCGTCCTCGCCGCCGCCGGTCCCGCTGGTGTCCAGCAGGTCGGTGCCGACCTCGGACGCGAACCAGCGCTGCCCCTGCATGGCCGCCGTCATGGTCTCAATCGAGTGGTACAGCTCGCCGCTGCCCGAGCAGCCTGCCAGGGTGCTGCTGTAGCCGCCGGGGGCGACGACCGCGTTGGTGCCCGTACTGGAGGGCTGGTTGGCCCACGTCAAGGTGGAGTAGTCATAGGACTTGGTGAGCCGGCGCGCGACGATCCCCACGCCCACCGTGGTGCCGCACCCGCTGGCGTGGTAGTTCCACAGCCGCAAATCGGCGTCCACGATCGTGGCGTAGTCCAGGTCGGTGCCGTTGATCATGTAGCGCAGGTAGGTGCGCCACAGTTCTCCGTCGGCCGACTTCCCCGCCCGGAGCCACGTGAACAGCGTCGCCGAGTTGGGGTACTGCACGCTGGAGACGAAGGTGTCGGAGGAGTCCCCCGCGCCGATCCACTCACCGCTCATCGGCACGACGACCGGGTAGGTCACCGACGGATCGGCCAGGAAGGCCGCGTCGGGGGTCAGCACCAGTTCGGACCTGCCGGCGGAATCGGTGGCCACCGAGGTGTCCACGTTGCCGGTCCTGCCCTGTCCTGGCGCCTCCACGGCTTTGGCATCGACCGCGCGCGTGATCAGTGGGGCGGTCTCCGCGGTGCCCTGCGCCGACCTGAGCTGCGGCCGGCCGTCGGCGGCCCTGCCGTACGTCTTGCCCTTGGGCAAGACGACGGGCAGGGTGACCTTGATCGGTTCCTGGGGGCGGCTGCGCAGCACCACGTCCTGGGTGAACCCGTTCGGGCGGACGGTGAGTACCACGTCGGCGCCCTTGGCCACCGCGTCCGGATACGTGATCGTGTTGCCGTCCACCGTGGGCTTGGGCAGCTTGCGATCCCAGCCGACGGTGACGGTGCCGTCCTTGTCGTCGGCGGTGACCAGGATGGTGGCGCCCTCGCCGCCGAAGGTCAGCGGGGTCTTGACCAGCTTGGCCGCCAGCGTGCCGTCGTCCTTGGCCACGATCGAGGTGTCGACCGGCTGCCAGGTCTTCTCGCCGCCTTTTCCGGCGACCCGCAATTGCACCGGCTCAGTACTGAGTTCGGCGTGCAGCGTCTTGCCGTCGGCATTGGCCCACACCTTCATGGACTCGGTGTAGCGTGAGGGAAGAGGTACGCGTTTACCGGTTTTGGCCGCCTTTACCTTGGCGGCGTCGAGCACCTTGTCCACTTGGCCGACCGGGTCTCGGTCTAAGGGAGCCTTCGCGCTGGATGTTTGGTGCGCGATGGCGGGCGGTGAGGGCGGGCCCTGGGCGCCTGCGGGCGCCTCCATGAGCGAGACCGGTAACACTGGAGCGCACCGCCGCGGTCGCGTCGGCCGGGCGCGACGGCGCGCTACCGCAGCGAGGGTCGCGCGAACGCGATCATGGGGACGGCCGGGGAGTTCCTGTCGTGGTGCTGCCTGCAGTTCGAACCGGTAGACCACCGACTCCCGCCGTTGGAAGCCGACACGCTCATACAGTCGGTTGGCAGCCTGGCGTGGCGCCTGAACCCCGGGATCAGAAAGGACTAAACGCCCCCTTATACCTCTTCGAAGAGCCAGACTTGGCTGTTTCCCTTGCGTTCCCGCAACAGGACTATTGTGTCGTCGTCACGAGAAGAATCTTTTACGTCGACATGCAAATCGACGTCGTTTTCGATTTGCAAACGGTACCCTCCTTCGTCGTCGGAGATATGCCACAGGACTTGCTCCTCCGCAGTGCGAAGTGCGCTTCCCAGATCTGCACCGTGGCCACAAAGGTAGCGGCCAGACTGGATGTTCCGAAGCCACCACCGACGGCCGGGGCCATCCCGATTCACCTCCCACTTCTGATTATCGCCGCCATTGGGCCCCCATGCTCTGACCCAATTGTTGCCTTGGTTCTCATCCAGGCACATGCCGGTGTTCACGTTCACCAGCACGTAGATACCCCCTGCATGAGGCATGTCGATGTCCTTTCCGAACCACAGGTCGAGGCGAGACAGCCGAGCAGAATCGGCCGCAAACCCACCATGCCAGAGACATGTTGATCAAGCTAGGGTCTGGCCGCCATCACCGAGGCGGCCTGGCTACCGCATCGCTTCCGGCCAGGTCGGCCAGGTGGAGACGGTGGTGGACGCCGACCAAACCTTACCCACCGAAGATCAGCGAGCGCATCCAGCACACGGACGCCGGAACCTAGCGGGCGGGAACTCCTCAATTGATCAGGACCTTCATCAAATGGTCGGCGATCAATTGAGTTCAGAGAAGCCACCGCCATGGCCACCGCGGCCGTCGACCTCCCGCTGCTGCTCTACCGGTTCCGCACCGCCCCCACCGGCGGGATGAGCGTCGGCACCGTGCTGAACAAGCTGGCCGAGACCGGGCTCCTTACCGCGACTGGCCGTAGCGATGATTACAGAGAGCTACTTTGGGGCTGGTCGCATGGACCCGAGTGGGGGCCACCCGGGGCGCGGTCTGGAGTGCGTTTCGTAGCAGGTTACTTGTAGTACTGCACCCAGTACTCGACGGTGTGCTTCTTGTTGAGGTTGAAGGACGCCCAGTACATCGAGTGCCCGGCGTTGCTGATGCGGACGATGCCGTACTTGCCGTTGCAGGTCCACTTGCCGGACTTGGCGACCTTCTCGCCGCCGCCGTAGCGGCGCAGGAACCAGAGCTTGACCTCTATCTGCGAGTCGTTGCCCCAGCACCGGGCCTTGACCTGCATCACGCGGACGCCCGAGAGCCGCTGCCAGGTCGCGGTCGTGAAATATCCCTTGCTTGGGCCCAACGACTCGTGCCGTTGGGTCTGCCATCTGGCCATTGCCGCCGCGCTCGCGCGGATCGAGACCTCGCTGTGCGCGGCCGGGGCCGCGACGGCCGGCGCGGCCGTCGCCAGGGCCAAACCGGAGGCGGTGGTGGCGAGGGCGAGGGCGATGTTGGTGAGACGCATGGGTGCCTGCCTTTCCGTTTCCAGGGACTTTGTCGGTCTGTTCTCGAATGGGAAGGTAGGAGCGGGCGTGTTGAGCATGCGTTGAGTGTGTGTTGAACGCCCCCGAAGGCCCTCCGCTCGATCGGCCTGTGTTCCACCCGCTCACCAGGCAGGACGCGCGCTGCCCGCTCGGCGGAGACCACCTGCCGCCGCCGACCCGCCACCCGAGCCCCCGAACGATGAACCCGCCGGTGGCCGCAGGTCACCCCGCGCGTGACAGCAGCCGACCATCTCGTACGCCACGAGCGATCCGACTCACCGGACGGCGACCAGGCCCGCCCCGTTCATACCGCCTGCCGCCATGGTCGTGCAGCCCAGCACAGCGAACCCCGGACCGCCCTTCAAGGCTCGCTTGAGCCCTGTACGTCACTGGGCCGTGCGACTCGCTCGGGTCCCGGCGGCGAGTCTCCACTCTGCCGGTGATGCGGATGGACATCGTCACCGCCGCCGGTCACGCCGCTCGGGCGATCCGCCGGTCAGCCTGGGCTGATCGGATCGCCCACCCTGATCAGGCCCGTTTCGCGGGGTACGAGGCGGATGCCGAACCAGGTCCTGCCGTCCCACTTGCGGTGCCGGGCCAGTGTCCGCAGCGGCTCCTTACCCTTTTCCTGGGTCTCCGGATCGATGGTCGTCACCGCGCAGCGGTCGCAGATCTCCGAGACCCGGAAGGGCACGGCGCCGATCCGCACCTCCCGCCACCGGTCCTCCGCGAACGCCTCCGCGCCGTCGATGATCACACTGGGGCGGAACCGTACCCGTGACAACCGCCCGGGCGGGTCCTCTCCGCACCTGGCCGCCTCCTCGGCCAGCCATCCGTCCAGGGCGAGCGCGGACGACTCCGAGATGAGCAGGAGCGGCGCGTCCCACGCGAAGCTCACCACCTCGCCCGGCAGCCCGCCGTGCGCCGGATCGATCGACCTCCGGCCGGGGTCGTCCAGCCACACCAGCCTGGCCGGGCGTTCCAGCAACGCGCTGAACCAGGCGTGCGCGGCGTCGTCGGCGAGCACCGCCTTGTCCAGGCCGGAGAAGCCGACCGGCGTGGCCGCGCCCGCGGCGGGCGGCACGGTCAGGGGCTCCATCCCGCGTGCGGCGAGCCGCAGGCCGCCCTCGGCGGTGGCGTGCGCGGCGACGGACGCCAGCCGTGGGAACTCGCCCAGCCACAGGTTGTCGCCGCGCTCGTCGACGACCGCCCACCGCCGGTCCCCGTCCAGGCCCCAGGGGTGAACGATCGCCTCGGACAACGAGCAACCCTTGCCCGATTTGAGCGGATAAATCAGGATTTGATCAAGGATCACGGACCCTAGCTTATCCGGTTCAGTAACTGGCGCCATGGGGCAAACCCCCCTAATCCGGAGGCGGTCGTGCCCATGAGCCTGGGATCCGTGGCGGCCAGGCGTTCCGGGTGCCGGGGTCGCTACCGGCGGCGGTCCAGGAGCCGATGGTGGGGGCGTGGCCGGGCCGGGCCGGGGCGTGCGCGGCGGGCCGGGGCGTAGCGCTCCGCCTCGTCCAGCGCGATCACGCCCTCAGCCGGCTTCGCGGTCCTGCCCTCGGTGACGAGGTCGCGCATTTCCCGCCAGGCGGGTAAGCGGGTCTCTTGTGTCATGGGCGGGTGATTAGAGATCATCACCGACAAAGCAGCCGGTGCCGTTCCGGCCGTCCACAAGATCGAGTCGTGTTACAAAGGGCCGCGTGATTGACGACGTACTCCGTTCCATGGCCGAGAAGATCTCGGCCGCGGCGCCGCCGAAGTGGCGCAGGGCCGAATTGCGGGGGTTCGCGACCAGCGGCGGCGGGTCCGGCCACAGCGGCCTGACGTACGAGCCCGGCGCGGGCGACGGCGACGTCGACCTGCACGCCGAGCTGAGCGCCGTGCACGCGCTGGCCGCCCCGACCGGCGATCACCTGACCGTCGAGCTGGTCGTCGAGGCCAAGGGGCGGTTCGAGGGAGTGGTCAGCGAGTCGCTGGAGCGCGCCCCCGGCGGCGGCTTCCTGTACGTGCTCGACCGGCACGCGCTGCCGGCCGAGCCGGCGGCGTTCCAGCAGGGCCCGGCGGAGGCCACGCCGGCGGGGGACCCGCGGGAGGCGGTCGCCCTGCTCGGCGCCTACTTACGCGAGCGGGACCGGATCCTGGGACGCGACACCTACGCGCCGCCGCCCGCGCTCCCCGAGGCCCGCCGGGCCGAGCTCGCGATGGGGCTCCCCGACGACCTGTCCGCCCTGTACGCGCACATCGACGGCGACGGCGGCGAGGGGCTGCTGGACCGGCACCCCTGGTTCGGCCTCGAACTGCTGGTGAACCAGAGCCGCCCGGAGAACCGCTGGTGGGCCGCGGGACGCGCCTGGCGGCACCACCTGCTCAGCCCGCTGATCACCAGCACCGGCCCGCGGCTGGCGGTGCGCCGGGCGTCGGACCACCCGGGCTGGATCCCGTTCGCCACCAGCGCCGGCGGCGACTTCCTGGCCGTGGACCTCGCGCCGGGCCCCGGCGGGCGGCCCGGCCAGGTCATCCGCCTGGGCACGCATCACGACGACGGCCCGGTCTACGTCGCCGACTCGGTGACCGCCCTGCTGCGGCGGCACGTCGCCGCGCTGCGGGCGGGCGCGTACCGGATCGAGCACGGCGAGCTGTGGATCGACGTCGAGCAGCCGGCGGAGGAGCCCCGCACGCTGACGATCACCGGCCCCGACGCGGCCACCATGCGCGGCATGCGCCCGGGGATCGAACGCCTGACGGTGCTCAACGCGCCCTTGGCCGACTTCCGGCCCCTGCGCGGGACGCCGACGCTGTGGCAGCTCACCGTGGAGAACGTGCCGGGCGCGGACCTGGCCCCGCTGCGCGAGACGCCGGTGGAGCTGCTCGACCTGGCCATGGACACGATCAACCTGTGGCCGCTGGCGGGCCACGCCGCGCTGCGCCTGCTGACGCTGCGCACGGGGGACCCCGTGGACCTGGGGCCGCTGCTGTCGTGCCCGCGCCTGTACGGGCTGGATCTGTCCCAGGCCGCCGTCGCCGACCTCGGCGTGCTCGCCGAGCTGAAGAACCTGCTCTACCTGCGACTGCGCCGCGCGCAGTGGGAGGAGCTCTGGGAACGGTCCGGCCACCCGGCGGGGCTGGCGGCGGCCGGGCTGGCCGACGAGCCGCGCCGGGAGAGGGCCTGGTGGTGGTCGGTCGACAGGTCCTACCACGCCCCGGAGCCGTCGCTGAGGACGGCGGTCAAGTGGGCGGCCGACCTGGCCGGCAGGTCGGCGGACGTGCGGACCTTCACGGGCCGGTTCACCCGCGGCGGGTCAGCCTCTCGTTGAGATCAGCTCCAGGGCGCGCTGGTACTGCTCGGTCGACGGCTGCCGGGTCCAGGTCATGCCGGCCAGGTTGTCCGAGAGCATGCGCGCCATGACCATGGACATGACGTCGGACGGCTGCGCGTGCGGCATCTGCGGGCGCATCGACCGATATTCGGTGAGCACCCGGCCGTAGTCGTACATCAGCGTGTTCGTGAAGCGGCTGCGTTCGGCGTCGGCGCTCTCCAGACCGGCTGCGAACTCGGGCTCCGGCTCCTCGATCACGGCCTTGTAGGCGTCGAGCCGGTTGCGGATCTCGCCGGGGGCGGCGTGGCTGTGGGCGTCGTCGTACATGCGCGCCACGTGCCGCGGCAGCTCCACGAGCACGGTGAGCAGGCCGTAGCCGCCGTCCTCGTCGCCGTAGCCGCCGACGCCGCCGTCCACGCCCTGGGCGTGCGTGGCGCTCATCATGGCGCTGGTGAAGTCGTGCTTGTCCATGCCGTCGACCGGCACGGCCATCCAGTCGTCGTCGAGATGCAGGACGCCGCCGCTCTCGCTCTGCGCGGCGCGGTCGAGCAGGTGGCGCACGGCGGCCGCCGGGTTCGTGAGGGCCTGCGGGCCGAGCGCGGCGAACTGCTCGGTGAGCAGGAACAGCGAGATCGTCATGGACGGGTCGTAGACGCGCAGCACGCCGGCCTCGCGGTGCAGGAAGACCGTGCGCTCCTCGTTGTACGCCTCGAGCCCGGCCATGAAGGCCCGCTCCTGCTCGTCGTCGAGGACGAGCTCCCAGGCCCACTTGCGTTCGACGTGGAACTTGTAGAAGTCCTCACCTCTGAGCGGATCCCGGAACTTCCACCACAGAGCCACGCCGACGACCAGGACGACGATCACGCCCAATGCGATCCACATAGGGGTCCGTCTCTCTTTCGCTCGGGTTTACGGATAGAAAACCCGAATGTAGCGATGAAGATCCGTTGATCTCCCGGAAACAACCGGAACAGAATGACATGATCACGTTCGGTAGCTCCGCCTAGAAAACGTTGCCTGAAGCGGCTCGCGGCCAACCCGCCTCCCGTCTCACCGATCCCCATGGTGGCCCTGATGGTCTCGATGGCGTCACTGGCGCTCAGGGGTCACCCTGGGCAGCCGCAAGCAGCGTCCGTCCTGCTGGAAAACGTTGTCTATACTCCAGCATCATGGCCAGGAGAGGCGAGAATCGCCAGAACACGATCCGGGACGTCGCGGCACGCGCGGGCGTGTCGGTCTCCACGGTGTCCCGGGTGATGGCCGGAGACTACCCGGTGGCCCAGACCACCAAGCAGCGGGTGCAGCGGGCGATCAAGGAGCTCAACTACGTCGCCAACACCCACGCCCGCGCGCTGGTGGCGGGCGGCACCCAGACGGTGGCGTTCATCGTCAACGACGTGCGCGGGCCCGCCTTCGCCGCCGCCGTGCACGGGGCCGAGCAGGAGGCCGCGCGCCGCGGCCGGCTGTGCCTGGTGTGCGCCACCGAGGGCGATCCCGCGCGGGAGCTGGCCGCCGTCCACCTGATGCGCGAGCAGCGCGCGTCGGCGGTGATCCTGATCGGCGGGGCGATCGACGACGACGCCTACCGGGCGCGCATGGCCCAGATCGCGCACTCGCTCGACGCGGCCGGATCACGGCTGGTCCTGTGCGGGCGGCCGCCGCTCGGTGACGGCATCCCCGCCACGGTCGTCGAGTACGACAACGAGCCGGGCGCCTACGCGGCCACCGGCCACCTGCTGTCGCGGGGGCACCGGCGGATCCTCTTCCTCGGCGGGGAGCCGGCGTTCACCACGACCGCGGGCCGGCTCTCGGGATACCGGCGGGCACTGGAGGACCACGGCGTGCCCGTCGATCCCGAGCTGATCGTGACGCAGCTGGAGTTCACCCGGGCGTCCGGTCACGAGCACACGCGCCGGCTGCTGAGCTCGGGGCCGCCGTTCACCGCGATCTTCGCCGAGACGGACGTCGTGGCGGGCGGCGCGATGGCCGCGATCTTCGAGGCGGGGCTGAGCGTGCCCGAGGACATCTCGCTCGTGGGCTACGACGACATACCGCTGGCGACGGATCTGCGGCCGCAGCTCACGACCGTACGCGTGCCGTACGAGGAGCTGGGCCGCAGTGCCGTGCGCCTGGCGTTGGAGCTGCGGGAGGGGCGGGCGAGCAGCGGCTCTGAGCAGCACGCCGTGTTCGGCACCCACGTGGTGGTGCGCAAGTCCGTTTCGCCGCCCGCCCGCGACGGGGTCAGGCCCAGGCCGTGACCGCGGTGAAGGAGCTGTCGTCGCGGAACCCGGCCGTCCCGTCGTAGGCGTCCACCCAGAGCTCGAAGCCGCGGTGCCGCAGGAAGCGGCCGGGGTAGTTACCCGATTCGAGCCGCACCGAGCCGCTCGCGGTGCCCGGGACGGCGTAGAAGGTGGCGTCGGCCCTGAACAGGGCCGTGCCGTCGTCGGCGCCCAGGCGCGCCCGCCATCCGGAGTGGCGCAGGTACCGGCCGTCGGCGGCGCGCAGGGAGTAGCCGTTCGGCGCCGCGAGCCCCGCCACGATCGTGAAGGTGGCGTCCTGGCGGGTCTGGGCGTCGCTGGAGGCGCTCACCTCGTGCAGGTAGCCGAGGTCGTTCTGGTGCCTGACGAAGCGGGCGGGGTAGTTGACCGAGCGCAGCGACCTGGTCGTCCCCGTCGGTAAGGAGGCGCTGCCGGGGGTCCTGGCGTGCGTGAGCGTGCCGAACCCGAGCTGGTCGAAGCCGCCGCTGTTGGGCCCGTAGTCCCCGCCGCCGCCCTCCGGCCGCACCTTGGCGACGAACGCGGCCGAGTACGGCATGGCCAGGCCGCGCCTGACCGCGTAGTGGTGGTAGACGGTCTCCCAGACGGGCCGCAGCTCGCCGCGGCTCGCCGTGGAGATCGCGGTGTGCGTCTGCTGGGCGCAGTTCTGGCCGGTGCCCCAGGTGTAGGCGGTGAACGGGACGTCCTCGCCGAGGTTGTACCTGGCGATGTACTCACACGCCTTGGCGAACCGGTTGTCGTCGTAGCCGTACAGGTCGATGCCCTGGTTCCAGGCCATCTCGCAGAAGGCGCCCATCTGGCCGACGCCCATCATGGTGTGGCCCTGGTCGCGGCCGCTCTCCTGCCACTGCGCGAGCCCGCCGCTGTGCAGGAACGGGATGGCGTGCGTGATCGAGCCGTTGCCCGCGCCCGACTTGAAGTACGTGACGGCCCGGTCGATGAGGTCCTGGCGGTCGCAGAGCACGCCGATGGCCAGGATCGAGTTCATGGTGCACAGATCCCAGTTGGCCCAGTAGTTGGTGATGCAGGCGTCGTTGTGGTTGGTGAGGAAGTTCTCGTTGAGCGGGTGGAAGACGTTGAGCATCATCCGCTGGAAGCGGGCCAGGTCGAAGCCGCCGTAACCGCGCATGATCTCGGCGACGTTGGCGAACTGGTAGCCGTAGATGCCCGCGGCGAGGAACCGGTCGGCGTTGCCGGTGACCGTGGTGAGGGTGGCGGACCAGGCGTTGAGGATGTCGCGAGCCTTGTCGCCGTGCGCGGAGCTGCCGCTGACCTTCCAGCGCAGCGCGTTCTGGTAGGCGGCGTGGATGTCGTTGTAGAGGATGCCGTAGTTCTGGCCGTCGCCGCCGCGGATGATCGTCGCCTGCGGGCTGGGCGTCCAGGTGCTCTGGGAGTGGGAGTTGGCCACGAGCCGGTCCCAGCCCGCCTTCCACGGCTGGGCTCCGGCGTTGACCATGGACCGCATGCGGTCGAAGTCGGCCTGCGTGTGCAGCAGGCCGGGGTGGCTGGCCGCGGCGGCGGGTTCGGCGTGGCCCAGCAGGGCCGCGCCGGCGCCGGCGGCCAGGACGGTCTTGAGGGCGCCGCGACGGGTGACGGCGGGGATGCGTGCGGACATGACCTCTCCTTGGGGGGTGTGGGAGGGTGCGGGGGTCACAGGTTCGCGAGCGCGACGCGCAGCCGCTCGGCCGCGGCGTCGATCTGGTCCTGGCCGGTCAGGCCGGAGCGGGCGTGCTCCAGCGCGGCGGTCAGCTCGGAGGTGCGCCGGCTCGGGTCGACGGCCTCGGCCTCCTCGATGAGCAGGTCGAGCAGGGTACGGTCGTCGATTCTGGACAGGAACTCGATCTCGGCCACGTTGGTGTTGCCCGACGGGAAGGCCAGGCGCAGCCACGGGTAGGCCGCGGTCCGCCGGAGCGGGACGGAGTACCACTGCGCCGTGTTGACCCCGCTGACCGTGTGCAGGTCGGTCCAGGTCGCCCCGCCGTCGGCGGATCCCCTGAACACGGCGCCGTTGAGCCGCGTGACGTGCGTGGAGCGCGGGTGGTAGCGGATCGCGTCCGGCGCCACCGCCGCCGGCAGGCGCACGTCGATCCAGCCCGCCGCGGTGGTGGTGTCGGTGACGGTGGCCAGGTCGCCGTCGAAGGCGCGCCAGCCGTTCTCGGCCTTGGTGCCGCCGCCTCCCGGCCAGGGCTCGGTGGACGCCTCCACCATGGACGGCTCCACGCTCACCTTCCGCAGCAGCGTGCCGACCGGAACGAGCTGCTCGACGGCGGCGTAGATCCGGTCGATCAGCGCGTCCTCGTCGCCGCCCGCCTTCGCCTCGGCGATCACCCTGGTCAGCAGGTAGTAGCTGCCCTTGGTGTAGTCGGCCGCGGGCAGCTTCTCCGTCTCGGCGATCACCGTGGCGAGCGGTTCGGCCGTCGCCATCAGCAGGCCCGGCCCCGGCCGCTCGGCGCCGTCCGCGCCGATCGCCGCGACGCGGTAGAAGCGGGTGCCGTGCCGCAGCGGCTCGTCGGTGAACTCGAAGGTCAGCGCGCTCGACAGCACCGGGCGCCAGGCGGCCGCCGCGCCGTCCTTCCGGTAGACGGTGAACCGGGTGGCGGTGTCCGGCTTGCTCCAGCGCAGCGTCACCCGGTCCCTGGCCCGCTCCACCCTGGCGTACAGCGTCCCGTCGCGGTCGGGCGACACCGTGACGTGGGTGAACGTGGCCGCCGTGGCCGCCGCGACGCCGGCGTACACGCCTTCGGGGAAGGGGGTGAACAGCTCCGCCACGTACGACCACGACCGGCCGTCCTTGCTCGCCCAGGCCCGCACGATCTGGGCGTCGGCGTCCCGTACGAGCTTGACGAACGGGTATTCGGCCGCGGTGTATCCCTGGATTCCGGCGTCGATCGGGCTGCGCCGGTCGTCCTGCCAGTCGTGCCGGGAGTCGCGGGTGCGGTTGCGCAGGACGAGCCTGCCGGAGGCGTCCGCGCCGAAGTAGATGTAGCGGGCGTCGGCCCGGAGCATCACTCCACTGGCCGGGCCCCGGGCCTGCTCGATCCGCGCGCTGACGGACCCGCTGCCGGTGAGCACCTCGTTCGAGAACAGCAGGGTGTCCTGGATGTCACGCTTGTCCACGTAGTAGTCGTCGCCTTCACCGAGGCCCTCGCCGTTGCCCCCGGTGAGCTCGGCGCGCCGCTCGTCCGTCCTGACCCGGCCCGCGATCTCGCCGACGCGGTCCACCGGCGCTGCGGGCGGCTGGACGGCCTGCGAGGCCCAGCCGGAGCCCTGGCGGTTCACCCCGGTCACCGTGTACGCGCCGCCCTGCCTGCCGGCCTCGAACGTCGTGCCGCGCACCCCGGTGGCGACCACCTTGCCGTCGCGCCTGATCGTGTACGACTCGGCCCCGGCGGCGGCCTTCCACGTGAGGGTGACGCCGTCGCGGTCGCGCAGCGCCTGGACGAAGTCCACGTGGTGCGGCCTGAGCCGCTCGGCCACGGCGCCGTCCAGCCTCAGCACCATCGCCGTCTCCGGCGCCACGCTCACCGCGCCCCTGGCCACCCGCCGGCCCGAGACCAGGTCCACCGCGTCGCCGGGGACGTCCAGGGAGAACGACCGCTTGTTGCCGTAGTCGTCCCGGGTGGTGTTGAAGGCGAACACGTAGTTCCCGTAGCGGGCGGTCAGGAAGTCCGCGTACCCGGAGTAGGGGGTGTCGAACTCGTAGTTCTCCCGCCGCACGGTGCCGACGCCCGGCTGGTGGGCGGCGGGCAGGATCTCGCCGGCCAAGGCCTGCGGCAGGCCGCCGTCGCCCGTCTGCTGGTCCTCCATGAAGTCGACGTCGACGTTGTCCATCCGCAGGTTGTAGTCGCGGTAGGCGAACTGCGTGTCCGTGGCGATCTGCACGACGTTGTGGTGGTCCTTGGCCAGGACGTGCAGCCGCCCGTTGCCGGCGACGCCGCGCTGCCGCTCGAACAGCGAGCCGAAGATCCGCGTGTCGCCGTCGCGGACGGAGACGAACATGTCGTCCACGTCCGCGAACGCGAACCGCTCGTAGCGGGCCGGGTCGACGCCCAGGGCGGCCAGTTCCTGCGGCGTGTACGCGGCGAAGTCCGTCTGCGGGAGCACGGCCCCGGCCGCCGGCCGGGCGCGCAGGTAGGCGTAGGTCTCGGGCAGCCACATGTCGTACTTCCGCTTCGCCTCCACGGAGGAGAACGTGTTGAAGTACTGGTTGTCGGCGATCTGCTGCTGGACGAACCCGGCCGCCTCGTTCGCGTAGCCCCGGTACGGCTCCCACTCCGCGCCCGCGTAGCGCTCGGCGTGCTCGGACATGTGCTTGTCCAGCGTGACGTACTCCATCGTGCGGCCCTCGGTGTTGCGCAGGGCGTAGGCGGGCCAGCCCGGGTAGCTCGCGTTGCGCTCGTCGACGGCCATCTCGGCCAGGGACACCCGCTTGCCGCCGTCGTCCGTGCCGGTGTAGCGGGTGAAGCCGCGGGCGTGCAGGTTCTTCAGCGCCAGCTTGAGGATCTCGTCGTTGAGCTTCTCGTCGCCCTTGTGCCCCCAGGTGCGGAAGAAGTACTCGGGCAGGTAGTTGGTGGCCTCACCGTAGTTGGCGACGAAGGTGTTCTCCCTGGTCAGACCGGCCTTGGTGATGCCCGTGTAGTGCTCGCCGTACGGCAGGCGGCGCACCGCCCTCCCGTCCGCGCCGAGCTTGCTCCTGGCCAGGCCCTTGCCGACGATCTGGACGAAGTCGTCGGTGAAGCGGGCGGTGGTGTCGTGGTAGAAGAGCGAGTGGTAGAGGTCCAGGTCCTTGCCGTCGGGCCCCACCAGCACCTCCTCGCCGAGGAAGGGCTCGACGCCGAGCGCCTCCAGCAGGATCCGGTGGCTCCTGGCCTTGCCCTCGTAGAAGCGCGATCCGATCACCCGCAGGCCCTCGTGCGCCTCCCACGCGCCCTCGTAGGTGTACATCACCTGGTTGTAGATGTACGACAGGCGCGCCCGGGCGAAGTCGAAGTTGGCCTTCAGCACCCGCTCGTACGCCTCCCGCCGGGACAGCTCCCCGCCGTCCCAGTCGACGCCCTTGAGCGAGGTCGGCCCGTCCTGCGTGCCGGTGACGAAGGGCTCGTCGAGGAACGCCTCGAACTCCCGCGTGCCGTACGCCTCGGGGATCAGGTTCTCCACGATGTACAGCGCCTCGCCCAGCGCCCCGTAGTAGCCGCCCCAGTCGCCCTGGTGACCGCCCCTCAGCAGCAGCCGGGTGTCGGCGTAGTAGTCCTTGACGTGGTTGTCGATGGCCTTGAACAGGCGTCCCAGCGCCGCTTTCCCGAGCTCGGGCGTGTTTGCCGGCGCCCACGGCTCCACCAGCGCGGAGGCGTAGAAGCGCAGGTCGTCCTGGTAGCGGACGATCGACAGCTTGGCGCCCGGCGAGGCGTCGAGCTGCGCGCTGTACTGGTTGAACAGGTCGATCTGGCTCTTGCGGTAGCGGTCGACCATCGCCTGCTTGTCGGCGTCGCCCGGTCCTGGCGCGGGCGTGGTGTCCGGCGTGACCGCTCCCTGCTTCTCACCGGAGACGTCCAGGTACGCGGTGGTGTGCGTGTAGGCCCGGTAGTAGCCGCGCGAGTCGGCGGTCACGGGCTGGCTGAACCCGGCGTCGTACGTCCTGACCGTCATCTCCACGACCCGCCGGCCGCGCGTGTGGCCGAGCGGCAGCATGATCGTGTTGTAGTAGAACCGGCCGGGCAGCGCCTTGCTCGAACCGAGGTTGATCGCCTCGTAGTCGCCCGAGCGCCGGTAGCCGATCTGCTCGCCGTTGATGTAGGCGATCGTCTTGTAGGGCGAGGCGTCGCTCCCCCAGAACTTCAGCGTGAAGTAGTTCTGCGCGACCGGATCGACCGCGACCGTGAACCGCAGCTCACCGGCCTTGACCGTGGGCGGGGCGGTCGGCTTGGCCACTCGGGCGGGCTCCCCCAGCGCGCCTTCCACCGCCGCGGTGGAGGCCGCCTGCAGCGCGTGCGCGCTCTCCGACTCGGTGTCGCCGAACGTGACCACGTCCACGTATCCGGCGGGCAAGGGGGCGGCCGCCGCGGGGGAGGCGGTGAGAAAGGGCAGCAGCAGGATCGCGGCGAGCGGGCCGCCTAACCGGTGCCGTGTACGCATGGCGGATCGATCTCCTGATAGAAAACGTTCTCCCCGGAGATTAGGCCGAAGTGAGATGCCCGACAAGAACCAGTTACCTAGGCGTTACATGGCCAGACGACCTAGGTCGACCATTTTCCCAGCTCAGCGGCATGATTGATGACCAAGCACGAGGGAATGCGCTTTCCCCTCTTGTCGACCCGCCGGTACGCGTCTACGCTGAGCGCACTCGGATAGGCACCGTTAACTATCCTTGCTGGCTCAGAACGTCCAGAACTGGTGCGCGTTCTCCTTGGTCGCCAGCTTGACCGGGACCGCCACCGTCTTCGCGACGGGCTGGCCCTCGGCCGCCTTGATGGCGTCCTGCACCGCATGCCAGCCGATCAGCCGCGGCTGCTGGGTGACCGTGGCGGCCATGGTGCCCGCCCGCACCGCCTTGATCCCGTCGGGAGTGCCGTCGAAGCCGACGACCTTGACGTGGGTGCCCGCCTTCGGCCCCAGTGCCTGGATCGCGCCCAGCGCCATCTCGTCGTTCTCCGCGAACACCCCGGCGAGGCCGGGATGCGAGCGCAGCAGGCCCGTCATGACGGTCAGGCCCTTGGCCCGGTCGAAGTCGGCCCGCGGCGCGGCCACGACCTTGATCTTCGGGTACCCGGCGATGCCCTGGGTGAAGCCCTTGCTGCGGTCGCGGGAGGCGGAGGTGCCGGCCGTGCCGCGGAGCACGACCACGTCGCCCTTCCCGCCGAGCTGCCTGGCCAGCTCCTGCGCGCCGAACTTGCCACCGGCCACGTTGTCCGAGGCCAGCGTCTGCGTCACGGCGGTGCCGTTGATGGCGCGGTCGGCCGCGATCACCGGGATGCCGGCCAGACTGGCCGCTCTGACCTCCGGGCCGAGCGCGCGGGAGTCGACCGGGTTGATGATGACGGCCTTCACCCGCTGGGCGGTGAAGCCGTGGATCTGCGTCGCCTGCCGGGTGGCGTCGTTCTGGGCGTCGGCGACGGTCAGTTTGGCCCCGAAACGCTGCGCCGCCGCCTCGGCCCCGTCGCGGAACTGGACGAAGTAGGGGTTGGCCATCGTCGAGACCGACAGGCCGATCCGGATGTCCCCGAAGTCGTCACCGCTGGCGGGCACACCGCAGGCGGCGGCTCCCAGCGCGATACCGGCTATGACGAACGCGAGTCTTCCCATGATCTTCTTCTCGTAGGGTTCTGCCCCTGCTGCGAAAGGGCGCCGACGCGGGCGGCGGACGCGTCATCCGCCTATGACCGCCCGGCCGCCACGCTGAGGCCGGACGGCTCGAAATCGCTGGTCAGAGTGTATGTGATGGTCCTCACGTTTGCCGAACCCGAATGGTGAGCCGCGCAATCACGGCGGCGGCACGGCTCCCAGAAGGCTCAGCGGTCCCACCCGGACAGCACCAGGTCCACGAACTCCGCCGGATGCTCCACATGCAGGAAATGCCCGGCCTGCGGCCATACGACGGTGGAGGAGCCCGGATGCCCGGGCAGGCTCGCCTCCCACCGCGCGGCCTCCGGCACATTGTGCACGGCGAGCACCGGACAGGACCGTCTGGCCAGATACCGCTCCGACTCCCGGCGCACCCCGAACGCGCCGGGCACGGTGTACATCCCGGCGTAGCACTCGGCCAGCACGTGGCCGGGCGTGGCCAGCAGCTGCCCGGTGATCGGCGCGGGCAGCGGCCCGAGCTGCCGCAGCGCGGCGGCCACGCCGTCGGCGCGCAGGGCCGCCAGGCGCCCGGGGATGAGCCGTTCCTCCTCCTCGTCGGCGCCGTAGGCGGGGGCGACGACGACCAGCCCGCCGACCAGCTCCGGATGCTCGACCGCCAGCGCGGTGACCACCTGGGCGCCCATGGAGTGCCCGATGGCCAGCACCGGCTCCTCCAGGAGCGGCACCAGGTCACGGGCCAGGTCGACGGGCCGGTACCCGGTCGCCGGGACCGGGGACCGGCCGTGGCCGCGCAGGTCGGGGGCGATCACCCGGCGCCCCCCGAAGTCCAGGGCGCGCCACAGCCGGTGGTCGCCGCCCCAGCCGTGCACCAAGAGCAGGGGCCGCCCGTCGTGGCCCCAGGTCTCGACGTGCAACCTCATGGAGTGCCCGGAAAGGTGGTGCCGAGGAGGCGCCTGTGTCTCATGTGCGGTAGCCGATCCGCTCGAAACGCGCCGAGCAGCCTTCTCCCGCCAGATCCTGCACCCAGAACCCGACGAAGGCGCCGGTGAAGCCGAAGGCCCGCACGTGCCCGTCGACGAACTCGTCGGCGTGCTCGTCCGACAGGATCGTCGCGTCCAGGTCGGGCCCGTGGTTGAAGCGCACCACCGCCCCGTCGAACTCCACGCGCAGCTCGACCTCGGCTCCCGCGGGCCCGAGTACGCGCTCGGTGCGGGTCCCCTGGTCGCTGGTGGTCAGCACCAGGCCGTCGGCGGTCACGGCCAGGTAGTGCCAGTTGCGCGAGTTGTAGTAGGCGACGATGCCCGCCGCCTGATGGACGCTGTCCGGCTCGAACCGCATGACCGTTTCCAGGGAGCACTTCCGGGCCGTGACCCGGCGGGCGACCAGGCTGGGGCTGCGCAGGCCGTACGGGGACTGACCGCCCTGGACGGTGAGCCCGGCCTCGTCGGCGGCCAGCCAGTCGGGCGTGGCGGGCCGCCGCAGCGTGCTCCAGTGCGGCCCGAGCCCGCCGGGGGACGGCGAGCCGGCCCAGCCCTCGGCCGCCGGCCACGGGTGGGCGGGCAGCTCGGGCGCGGCCACCTCGACGGCGGGCACGCCGCCCGCCACGCGCGGCCAGCCGTCCTCCCAGGTCACGCGCTGGAGCGCGGTCTCGCGCCCGAGCACGCACCTGCCGTTGTGGTACGGCCGGGCCATCAGGTGGGACAGGTACCACTCCCCCGTCTGCGTCTCCACCAGGCAGCCGTGCCCCGCCTTCTGCAGCTCCAGGCTCCGGTCGTGCCGCGAGGTGAGCATGGGCCCCGCCGGGTCCTCCTCGTACGGCCCGGACATCGAACGCGAGCGCAGCACCGTGACCCCGTGCTCGTAGCCGGTGCCGCCCTCGGCCACCATCAGGTAGTACCAGCCGTCGATCTTGTAGAGGTGCGGGCCCTCGGTGACCTTGCGGTTGGGCAGGATCAGCTCGGGTTTGCCGCCGTCGAGGGGCTGCAGCTCGATCCCGGCGAACCCGTGGCCCGGCCGGGAGTCGAAGACCATGTTGAGCAGCCAGCTGCGGCCGTCCTCGTGGTAGAGGGAGGCGTCGAAGCCGCGGCCCGGCAGCCGGACCGGGTCTGACCACGGCCCCTCGATCGAGGGCGCGGTGATCAGGTAGTTGGCGATGTCCTTGTAGCCAAGGGCATAGTTATCCATCACGCCGTAAACCAGGTGGAAAAGCCCGTCGTGATAGGTCAAATCGGGCGCCCAGATGCCCCCTGAGTCGGGCACGCCGGACAGGTCGAGCAACCTGCGGTCGGCCAGGACGCCGCCGAGCGGGCGCCAGTTCACCAGGTCGCGGGAGTGGTGCACGCGGACGCCCGGATACCACTCGAAGGTCGAGGTGGCCAGGTAGTAATCGTCGCCCACCCGGAGGATCGACGGGTCGGGGTCGAATCCGGGCAGGACGGGGTTGCGGATCATTCGATCTCCACACTCTTTCCGGCAGGCAGCTCAACTTCTCGGCGCGGGCCCGAGGCACGGTGCGCCACGAAAATCCCGTTGTCCAGAATTTTCCGAACATTTGCCCAGGCCGGCCCGCCGTCCTTCAACCGCGCCGCCACCAGCGCCCGACGCAGGCTGCCGTGGGCCGAGAGGTTCTCATCACCCCTGGACAGTAGGGCTTTCCTCGCGGCCCGCGCCAGCTCGGGCGAGAGCGACGGCACCACCGTCCCGTAGCCGGGCAGGGAGTGCATCAGTCCTCCAGGAAGAGCACCACGGTGCTGAGGGGCGCGACCTCGATCGGCCTTCCGAGGCGGACGCGGCGGCCGGTCACGAGGTCACGGGCGTGGCCGGCGCCGGTGGTGTGCAGGCGGCGGGGCCGGTCTTCGGAGGTGTTCATGCCGATGAGGTAGCGGCCGTACGAGCAGCGGTAGAACTGGGCCTTCCCGACGAAGAGCTTCTCGACACCGGGGAAGTCCACCCCGAGCGCCGGGTCCGGGACGTCCGCGGGGTGCGGCCCGACCTTGAGCACCTCGCCCGCGAAGGCCTGGTGGATCTGGGGACCGGGCGGCGGGAAGCCGCCGGGCGGGATGTGGGAGGCGGCGGGGTCGTTGATGGCGAAGGAGAAGCAGACCCAGTCGGCCTCGGTCCAGGTGTCGCCGGTGGGCGTGACCTGGCACTGCTGCCTGATGGTGGCGACCCGATGGGTGTCGGGCGTGATGTGGTGGACGCGGGCCAGGTTGTTGACGGCCTGCCGGGCGCGCCAGTAGAGGGAGGCGTAGAGGATCTCCTTGCCGTTCTTGATCGCGACGACGCCGTTCTCCTCGTCGGAGAAGACGAAGGTGGGAGCGTCCCAGTCCATGGGGAACCGCGTGCCGCTCGCGGGCAACGCCTGGAAGGCGGGCCAGTCGCGCTGGACGAGACGCAGGGCGTTGAGCCCGACGCGCGGCCAGGTGTTGGTGAGCAGCAGGTCGAGGTGGCCGAAGAACTGGTTGTCGGCGATCATGCGCTGGGCGTGCCCGGCGATCGAGGGGTCGCCGAGGACGGCGGCGGCCATGGCGGGGTGGCCGTCCCAGGCCAGCCGCTGGGCGTAGACGACGTCGCCGGGGTAGTGGTCGTCGCGCCAGCCGACGGCGGCCTCCATGCGCATGGTCCGGTAGCCGTCGTTGTCGACCTCGGGGTAGCGGAAGACGGCCCGCGCGTTGATCATCTTGATCAGGTGGGCCTTCAGCTCCGGGTCCTCGACGCCGCCGAAGCGGGTGACGGCCTCGTAGAGCAGGACCAGCCAGTCGGTCACCTCGCCGTAGTTGCCGACGTACCCCAGCTCCCTGGTCAGGCCCTTCCTGGTGACCTGGTGGAAGTGCTCGCCGAGGATCTTGCCGGGCGTGCCGGACGCGTCCTCCCGGCCCAGGAACGGCTTCATGCCGACGGACTGGTGGATGTAGTCGCGGGCCTTCTCCTCGGCGAGCGGCGCCTTATCCGGATTTATCAGCATCAGGGCTCGGTTGCAGCGGTAGATGCCGAGCGCGCAGATCATCGACTGGTTGCTGTAGTGCGGCATGTGCTGCCGCCAGTACGAGATCGACTCGGCCAGCATCCTGGTGTACGCGTCCCGCCGTACCGGGAGATCGCCCTGGACCGGCGGGGTGGCCCCGTCCAGCGGCGTGACCTCGACGTCGTCGAACCAGGCGGTGCCGCCGCCCTCGACGCGGACGTCGAGCCGGAGCTCGACCGCGGCGGCCGGGGTGTCCAGCTCGGCGGTGATCTGCGTCCAGTCCCGCGTGCCGGTCGGCGCGTAGAACTTGTTGTCGGTGCCGACGATCTTCCCGGCCGCGTCGTAGAAGAGCACGTCGAGGTAGGCGCCCGGGGCCACCACGTCCTCGGTCCTGACCCAGACGCCGTAGCGGTGCCGGCCCTGGCCGATGAGGGTGCGGTTCTGGGCGGTGTTCCAGCCCGCGGCGGCGCCGGCGGCGGCGGTGACCTTGACCGAGCGCGAGCCGCCGCGCTTGACCGTGTCGTCCCAGAGCCAGGTGGCCGTGCCGGCCCAGCGGGCGGTGTTCCAGGAGGCGGGGGCCGTGCCGCCGCGCTCGAAGCCCGGGTTGGGCGCGCCCACGGGCCGCCCGCCGACCGGGCGTTCCAGCCGGTCGCCCAGGACGTCGCGGAGCAGCAGCAGCGCCAGGCCGACCTTGGCGAAGCCCTCCCACTGCTGGTCGGAGGCGGTCAGCACGGTCGGGTCGGTGAGCCACTTGGTGTAGCGGGCGTCGATGGCGGCCAGCACCTGGTCGATCGCGTCGGGGCTCCGGTAGGCGGGGCTCTCGGGCCAGAAGTAGCCCTCGGCCAGCCCCTGGAAGGCCCAGGAGTCGAGCGAGGCGGGGTTGCCGTCGATCCAGCCGCGGTGCTCGCGCAGCACCCTGGCCTTGATGTCGGCCAGCACCTCGGGGCCGGGCGCGGGCCGGACGGGCGCGTCGGGCACGGGCCCCTGGATGCCGTCGCCGGGGAAGAACGGCTCGGTGTGGGTGTAGATCCGGTAGAAGGGGCGGCTGGGCTTGTCCATCGACCGGTAGAACTCGGCCGCGTTCTGCCCGTAGCCCCAGATCCGGCCCATCGACCTGATCTCCAGCGTGACCTGCTCGCGGTCGCGGGTCATCGCCTCGGGCAGCGGCAGCGTGTGGTAGTGGAAGCGGCCCGGCGAGTGGGCGTCCTGGCTGAGGATGTCCAGCGGGTCGACCGCGCCCAGGTGGTAGTGGCCGACCTGCTCGCCCGCGCAGAAGAGCTGGAGCCGGGACTGGTCGGCCTCGCTCGCGGCCCGGTCGTCGCCCCACAGCTTGATCGTGACGTACGTGGTGCCGCGCGGCGCGCACCTGACGGTGAGGGAGATGGTGCCGCCCCAGACCCCGGCGGGCTCCCGCGGGCTGAGCACGCGGGCGGAGCGGCCGAGCGCCCCGGCCACCACCTCCGACCGGTCGGCGGTCACCGCGTGGGCGCGCTCGGAGGCCTCGTCGCCGAAGACCACCACGTCAAGGGGGGCCTCACGGCCTCTCGTGGAGGCGGCGGCCTCGCCGTTCCATAACCACGTGGCGGCGGCCAAGGCGCCGGAGGACGCCAGCACGGTCCTCCGGCTGATGGGTGACGTCACCGGTCACTGACCCTTCAGGTAGGCGTCGGCCTGCTTGGCCATCTCGGCCTGGACCTTGGCCAGGCCCGCCCGCTCCAGCGCCTTCTTCAGCTTGTCCAGTCCCTGGTCGACGTCGACGGCGCCGATGAACAGCGGGTTGGCGAACTGCGTCATGGCCGCGGTGACCTGGGTGTTCTCCCGCTTGATCGGCTCGGGGTCGGGGACGAAGCTGGCATACGGGTCGACGGTGAAGTTGTCGATGTCCTGCGCCCAGTCGAACCACTTGGCCTCGGACTCGGTCATGTCCTTGACCCGGCGCTCCAGCTTGGCCCGCCAGGCGAGGGCGAAGCCGGGGAAGGTGTAGGTGGTCAGTTGCTCGTACTTGTCGTCGCCGACGGGGTTCCAGTCCTTGCCGGGGATGCCGTAGTTGAGCAGGTCGTGGTTCTCCTTGATCGACACCCAGTCCTGCAGCTGCATGGCCTTCTCGTTGCTCTGGCCCTTGGCGTTGAGCACGACGAAGTTGTCGCTCTGGAAGGTCTGGTACGGCTTGGCGCTCTCGCCGCCCTTGAGCGGCATCACGTTCGCGATCATCGCGCCCGGCACGTTCTTGGTCAGCTCGGGCAGCGCCGTGGAGGACAGGCCGTCGGTCATGGCCCAGCCGGTGGCGACGCGACCGGCCTTGAACTGGGAGTCCAGCGCCTTCGAGTCCAGGGTGAGGGCGTTCTTGTTGATCAGCCCGTCCTGGTAGTACTTGCGGATCTTGCGCAGCGCGTCCACCATGCCCGGGGCCTCCCACCACGGGATCGGGTTGGACGAGCCGGTCTGCTTGCCGTCGGCGGCCAGGACGAAGTTGAGCGAGTCGCCGGTGAAGGAGGCGATGCTCATGGTGGGGTTGTCCCACATGTAGGGGTTGAGCCAGCCGACCGGGTTCCACGCCACCAGCAGCTTGGGCATCCGGGAGCTGACGCCGATCGGGATGATGTCCTTGTTCTTCTGCTTGACGTCGTACCAGAACTTCTCCAGCCCGGCGAAGTCCGTGATGTCGCTCATGCCGAGCTTCTCCGCCAGGTCCTGGCGGATGCTGAAGTGGTGGAAGCGGGCGACCGAGTTGATCTGGGGCAGGCCGTAGAGCTTGCCGCTCCACCGGTTCAGCTCGATGATCTTCGGGTCGATCGTGGCGGTCAGGTTGGGGTACTTGCCGCTGGACAGCAGGCTGCTCAGCTCGACGATCGAGCCGCTGGCGGCCAGCTGGGTCATGTTGAGCCAGCGCGCCTGCAGCGCGGTGTCGAACTTCTCCCCCGCGGTGAACTTGAGCAGCGCCTGCTGGCCGTAGCTGGTCCACGGGATGAACTGCGGCTTGATGGTGAAGCCCAGGTCGGCCTGGAGCTTCTTGTTGACCTCGGCCAGGACGGGGTCCCAGCCGACCGGCACGTCTCCGGGGAGCAGCAGGCTCAGCGCGAGCGCGCCGGCGGTCTGGGCGCCGCCGGTGCCCTGCGGCTTCTGGGAGTCGTCCGAGCAGGCGGCGAGGAGGGCGGCGAGGGACAGTCCGCCGCCGGTGGCCAGCAGCCGGCGCCGCGACATGATGTGGTGGGACACGGTAACTCCTGAGGTGGGGGGAGCGGCTTCAGCCCTTGGTGGCACCGAGGGTGATGCCCTTGACGAAGTAGCGCTGGGCGAAGGGGTAGGCGAGCAGGATCGGGCCGATGGCGACGGTGGTGAGAGCCAGCCGGAGCTGGTAGACGGGGGTGGCCGCCTCCGCCAGCTGCGGCAGCATCTGCGTGAAGGAGATGTTGGAGATGAGGTTCTGCAGCACGAGCGGCAGCGGGAACTTGTGCACGTCGTCGATGAACAGCAGCGCCATGAACCAGTCGTTCCAGTAGTGCACGGCGTAGAAGAGGCCGACGACGGCGAGGATCGGCTTGGACAGCGGGATCGCGATCGTGAAGAAGATGCGCAACTCCCCCGCCCCGTCGATCTTGGCCGACTCGAAGATCGACTCCGGCAGCTGGCGGAAGGCGCTGACCTGGACGAAGACCAGGAACGGCATGACCAGCAGCGGCAGGATCACCGAGAAGTAGCTGTTCTGCAGGTTCAGGTACTGCGTGACCAGCAGATACAGGGGCACCAGGCCGCCGGAGAACAACATCGGCAGGTAGGAGAAGACCGTCAGCGGCCGGCTGATGCCGGGCAGCCGTCGGGCGATCACCCAGCTCAGCCCCGAGGTCACCGCCAAGGACAGGGCCGTGCCCACGACCGTGATGAAGACGCTGGCGAAGTAGGCGTCCAGCACCGCGGGACCCGTAAAGATCATCTTGTACGCGGTGAGGTCGAAGGCGGCGGGGAACAGGCTGTACCCCGTCGTGGCCAGCTCGGACTCGCTGGTGAGGGACCCCGAGATGATCATCCAGAACGGGATCGCGCAGGCCAGCACGGCCAAGGAGACGCCGACGATGCTGACGATCGTGAACGGTTCCAGCTTCTTCTTGCCGCTCATAGGATGCTGGTCTCCTTCGAGTACTTGCGCTGGATCAGCACCGCGATCACCACGAGGACGAACCCCACCACCGACTGGAACAGGCCGATCGCGGCGGTGGTGCCGAAGTCGCCGAGCTGGCGCAGGGCGCGGAAGACGTAGGTGTCGATGACGTCCGTGCTGTCGAACAGGGTGCCGTTGTCCCCGACGATCGCGTAGATGGTGCCGAAGTCGCCGTAGAAGATCCGGCCGACGCCCAGCACCAGCAGGACCGCCGCGGTGGGCTTCAGCAGCGGGAGGGTGATGCGCCAGGCCATCTGGGCCCGCGAGGCCCCGTCGATCATCCCGGCCTCGTAGACCTCCTCGGGGATGCCGGTGATCGCGGCCAGGAAGATGACGCTCAGGTAGCCGCCGAGCTGCCAGATCTTCACGAAGGTGAGGATCCACGGCCACGGTCCCGGCTCCGTGTACCAGTCGACCGTGGGGAACCCGAGGCCCCCGAGCGCGTCGTTGACCGCCCCGCCCCCGCCGGAGGCCCCGGCCAGCAGCACCTGAAGGATGATGCTGATCACGACCGGGGAGACGAAGTAGGGGAAGAAGACGACGGACTGGGAGACCCGCTTGAAGAAGGTGCTGCGGATCTCGTTCAGCATGATCGCCAGGATCATGCCGGCGGCCAGCGTCGCGACCAGGAACAGGATGTTGAGGAAGAGGGTGTTGAACAGGATCCTCGCCGCGTCCCCGGACTCCAGGAAGTAGGTGAAGTTCTCCAGCCCGTTCCACGGGCTGCCGAAGATCCCCAGGTTGACGTCGAACTGCTTGAACGCCACCACCAGGCCGGACATCGGCAGGTAGCTGAAGACCACGAAGAACACGACCGCCGGCAGTGCGAGCAGCCCGATCGTCCAGTTCGCGCGGGCCGCCCTGCGTCGGACGCGGCGCCTGCCCGGCGGCCCGGAAGGCGGTCTCGTCTGAGGCTCTTGCCTCGTCTGTAGCGTGCTCATCACCGAAGTCCCGTCTCAGGCGGCAGCAGGTGGCAGTTGATAGAAACCGGTCGCTGCGAACGCTACGTCCGAGCGGCCAACACGTTCAAGGCTGCGTTACAGAGACGTTACACATCAACGCAGGCTAACCGGGACTTCCAGGTGGGACGCTCTTTCGAGATCGATCAAGGATTGACCGTTGACCCTGCGAGGCCGCGCTCCTACTTTAGAAACCGGTCTCTATCGAATGGAGGGCTTCCCCCGTGTCCCCACGCCCGAAGGCGTTGTTCGCCATGCGCGAGGAACATCTCGCCCTGCTCTTCCCCGCGCCCTTGCTGCGGCGGCTGGACACGCTGGCCGACATCGACGTCGCCCTGGTCGCCGAGCGGTTCGACGACCCACGCCTGGCGCTGGCCGACGTCGAGATCCTCATCACCGGCTGGGGCTGCCCGCCGATCGACGAGGCGCTGCTGGCCGCCGCCCCGCGCCTGCGCGCCGTCCTGCACGCCGCCGGCTCGGTCAAGGGCATGATCAGCCCCGCCTGGTGGGAACGCGGCCTGCTGGTCTCCACCGCCGCGGAGGCCAACGCCGTCCCGGTGGCCGAGTACACCGTCGGCGCGATCCTGCTGGCCGGCAAGGGGGTCTTCGGCCTCAACGAGCGCTACCGGCGCGAACGCTCCTTCACCCTGGCCAAGATCGAGCCCGGGATCGGCAACAACGGCCGCACGGTCGGCATCGTGGGCGCCTCCCGCATCGGCCGCAAGGTGCTCGAACTGCTGGCGCCGTACGACTTGGACCTGTGCCTGTACGACCCCTACACCCGCGTTCCCGGCGTACGGCAGGAGTCGCTGGAGGAGTTGCTGCGCCGCAGCGACATCGTCAGCCTGCACGCCCCCGCCACCCCCGAGACCGCGCACATGCTCGACCGGGCCCGGCTGGCGCTGATGCCGGACGGCGCGGTGCTGATCAACACCGCCCGCGGGTCGCTGGTCGACACCGACGCGCTGATCGCCGAGCTGAAGTCCGGGCGGCTGTCGGCGATCCTCGACGTCACCGAGCCCGAGCCGCTGCAGCCCGACTCGCCCCTGTTCGACCTGCCCAACGCCTTCCTCACCCCGCACATCGCCGGTTCGCACGGCAACGAGCTGTCCCGGATGGGCGGCGTCGTCCTGGACGAGCTCGAACGGCTCCTCGCCGGGCTGCCGCTGGCGCACCAGGTGAGGCCCGACGACCTGGACCGGGTGGCGTGATGGAGGCGTCCGTGACCTGGCACGACCTCGTCTTCGAGCTGGTCGCCGGCGCTCCGCCGCGGCTGCTGGCGATCGGCCCGTTCAAGGGCAACGGCCGTTCGGCGCTGCCGGTGACGCAGATCGAGGTGGCCGGCAGGGGCAGGAGCGGCACGGCGGGCAAGCGGCACGTCGACGGGCTGAAACTGCGTTACGAGAGCCACCTCGCCGACGACGATCGCCTGACGATCCGCTCCGGCGGCGACGGCGTCTCCGTGACGACCGTCTTCCAGGCGGTCGGCCCGACGGTCGGCCCGGCGGTCGGCCCGGCGGTCGGCCCGGCGGTCGGCCCGGCGACCGGCCCGGCGACCGGCCCGGCGACCGGCCCGGCGACCGGCCCGGCGACCGGCCCGGCGACCGGCCGGGTCATCCGCTGCTGGTCGACGGTGACGGCGACGGAGGAGCTGGTCCTGGAGCACGTGTCGAGCTTCGCGTTCGCCGGGCTGCCCTGGGACCTGACGGTGTGGAGCGCGCGCAACCCGTGGAGCGGCGAGTTCCGCTGGTCGGGGCGGCCGTTGGAGCTGCACGACGTCGGGATGACGCGCTTCGGCCAGACCGGGACGAAGAACCGCGTCGCGTTCACCAGCACCGGCTCGTGGCCCTCCTCCGAGCACCTGCCGACCGGCCGGCTGGAGTGCGCGGGCGGCACGCTCGCCTGGCAGATCGAGCACAACGGCCCCTGGCACGCCGAGCTGGCCGACCGCTTCGACGACGTCTACCTGGCGCTGTCGGGGCCGTCCCAGCGCGAGCACGGCTGGTCGGCCCGGCTGGCGCCGGGCGAGAGCTTCACCACCGCGACCGCCGCGTTCACGGTGGCCGACGACCCCGTCGCCGCCCTGACCGCCTACCGCCGGGCCGTCCGCCGGCCGCACCGCGACAACGCCGAGCTGCCGGTGGTGTTCAACGACTTCATGAACTGCCTGATGGGCGACCCCTCGACCGAGCGCCTGCTGCCGCTGGTCGAGGCCGCCTCCCGGGCGGGCGCGGAGTACTTCTGCATCGACGCCGGCTGGTACGACGACTCGCTGGCCGGGCCCGGCGACGGCGGCGTGCCGGGCTGGTGGGACACGGTCGGCGCGTGGGAGCCGTCGACCGTGCGCTTCCCCGGAGGGCTCCACGAGGTCATCGACGCGATCAAGGGCCACGGCATGGTCCCGGGGCTGTGGCTGGAGCCCGAGGTCATCGGCGTGCGGAGCGACGTCGCCCTGCCCGAGGAGGCGTTCCTGCGCCGGGCCGGGACCAGGCTGGCCGAGTGGGGCCGCCACCAGCTCGACCTCAGCCACCCGGCCGCCGCCGCCCACCTCGACGCCGTCGTCGACCGGCTGGTCCGCGACCACGGCATCGGCTACTTCAAGCTCGACTACAACATCGACATCGGCCCGGCCGACCGGCTGCTCGAACACAACCGCGCCTACCTGGACTGGGTCGAGCGCGTGCTGGACCGCCACCCCGGCCTGGTGATCGAGTCCTGCGCGGCCGGCGGCATGCGGCTGGACGGCGCCACCCTGGCCAGGCACTCCATCGCCTCGCTCACCGACCAGCAGGATGAGGTGCTGCTGCCCGCCATCGCCGCCGCCGCGCCCGCCGCGGTGCCGCCGGAGCAGGGCGCGATGTGGGCCTATCCCGGCGAGCGGGTCGCCTGGTCCATGGTCACCGCGATGCTCGGCCGCATTCACCTCAGCGGCCGGCTCGACCTGCTGCCCCCGGACCGGCTGGCCGAGGTCGCCGAGGCGATCGGCGTCTACAAGTCCTACCGGCGTGAGCTGGCGCACGGCCTGCCGCGCTGGCCGCTCGGGCTGCCCGGCTGGCAGGACGACCGCCTCGCCCTGGCCGTGGACTGCGGGGACGTCGCCTACCTCGCCGTGTGGCGCAGGGGCGGGCCGTCCACGACGATCGAGCTGCCCTGGCCGTCCGGTTACCGGGTGGCTCCGCTCTTCCCGGCCGCGGCCGAGGCGGGCTGGCAGGCGGGCACGCTCCGGGTCGCGTTGCCCGAGCCGTACTCCGCGGCACTGCTCCGCCTGACGAAAGGTGCGTCTTGCCCCGAAAGATGACGCCACCGAGCCCCGCCGCGCAGTCGGCGCCGAGGCCCGCCGCGCAGGAGGCGCCGCCGCCGAAGGCTGTTCTCGTGGACGACCCCGAGCGGGCCACCATCCGCGACGTCGCCGCCCGGGCCGGGGTCTCCGCGTCCACCGTCTCCCGGGTGCTCAAGGGGGACTACCCGGTCGCGCAGGCCACCCGGGCCCGCGTGCTGCGGGCCATGCGCGAGCTGGACTACGTCCTCAACGTGCACGCCCGCGCCCTGTCCGGGGCCGGCACCAAGATGGTCGCGTTCGTGCTCGACGACGTCACCGGCCCCTCCTTCGCCTACGTCGCCAAGGGCGTCGAGCAGCAGGCCACCGAGGAGGGCCGGCTGTGCCTGGTGTGCGCCACGAACGGCGACCCGGCGCGCGAGCTGGCGGTCGTCGAGGCCATGCGCGAGCAGCGCGCCGACGCGGTGATCCTGGTCGGCGGCGGCTCGGCCGACGACGCCTACCGCGAGCGCATGTCGCACTTCGCGCACGCCCTGGACAAGGCGGGCTCCCGGCTCGTGCTGTGCGGGCGCCCGCCGCTCGGCGACGACGTGCCGACCACCGTGGTCGAGTACGACAACGAGGCCGGCGCGTACGCCATGACCAGCCATCTGCTCTCGCGCGGCCACCGCCGGATCGTCTATCTCGGCGCCGCCGACGACGACGACCAGAGCACCACCAAGATCGACCGCGTGGCCGGCTTCCGCCGCGCGCACGAGGGCTTCGGCGTCCCCTGCGATCCGGGCCTCGTCCTGCCCGGCGACTTCTCCCGCGCCGCCGGTTACGACGCCACCAGGCGGCTGCTGGCGGCCGGGGCCGAGTTCACCGCGATCTTCGCGGGCACCGACATGGTCGCCGCCGGTGTGCTGGCCGCGCTGCGCGAGGCGGGGCTGCGCGTGCCCGAGGACGTGTCGGTCGCCGGCTACGACGACATCCCGCTCGCCGCCGACCTCGTCCCCGGGCTCACCACGGTGCACATCCCGACCGAGGAGCTGGGCCGCACCGCCGTGCGGCTGGCCCTGGACCTCGGCCAGCCGCAGCACGTCATCCTGGGCACGCACATCGTGGTCCGCGGATCGGTGGGCGACCGGATCGTCAGTTGAAGGGGTTGTCGTAGGTGAACCAGTTCTTCTTCCAGGTGGCCTGGTTCTGGCCGTTGAAATTGACGCCCTCCACCTCGACCGTGACGTTCCGGACGGTGCTGCCGACGTAATCCGTGGCGCCGTACAGCTGGGCCGGATATCTGCACTCGGGTATCGTCGTGTCGCCCCAGTTCAAGCTGTACGAGGCGCGGAGGGTCGCGCGGTCGTTGATCTTGACGTACCCGCCGGCGGCGCTGTAGCTCGACTCGCGGCACAGGTAGAACTGGTACGTGTACGTCGTGCTGTCGTTGAACTCGATCCAGCCGTAGATGCCGGCCAGCTTCTGGCTGCTGTCACCGCGTACTTCCAGGAAAATCGGGACCCGGGCGGCGGCGGAGGCCGAGTGGGCCGGCACGACCGTCACGGCGGCCGCGGCCAGCAGCGCGAGCACGGCGGTCAGGAGCCTTCTCGTGCGGCGTCGCAGGATGTCGGATAACAATTCCGCCCCCTTCTTTCTGACGTGGCGTGGCATCACCCTGCGCTGGCGGCCGTCGGGCCGTCCACTAGAGGATTCGTCGGGCCGGAATCGGGCAGGCGTTAAGGCGGCCGGACGCCGGGCTGATAAGGGGGCGGATCTCTCCTTTCACCGGCGGTTATGGGTCGGCCGCGGCGCACCGCGCGCCGATTCCCCTCCGTGAAAGTTTCACCGCCGCCCGGGCGGAAAGGCCGGGGCGGAAAGCCCGGCGAGGCCCGCGGGGCGTCAGGGCTTCCTGCCGACTCCGCAGAATCCGTCCACTTCCGGGACGTCGTCGATGTCGGGGCGCCACCGCGTGGTGGAGACGATGCCGGGGGGCAGGACCTCCAGCCCGTCGAAGAAGTGCCCGATCTGCTCGGGTGTGCGGATGGTCAGCTTGGGGGTGCCGTGTTCGTTCCAGTGGCGCACCTCCTCGCGCTTCGCCTTCGGGTTGAAGTACGCGGTGATGTGCACGATCGCCAGGTGGCTGCCGGAGGGGACGGCGTCGAGCAGGCGTTTGACGATCCCGTACGCCTCGGCGTCGTCGCCGACGAAGTGCACGATCCCCAGCAGCATGATCGCGATCGGCTGGGTGAAGTCCAGCGTGTCGGCGGCCGCTCTCAAGATGGCGCCGGGGTCGTGGAGGTCGGCCTGGATGTAGTTGGTCCTGCCCTCCGGCGTGCCCACGAGCAGGGCCTTGGCGTGCGCGAGGACGACGGGGTCGTTGTCGACGTAGACCACGCGGGTCTCCGGGGCCAGTCCCTGGGCGATCTCGTGCGTGTTGCCGGCCGTGGGCAGCCCGGTGCCGATGTCCAGGAACTGCCGCACCCCCGCCTCGGCCACCAGGTAGCGCACGGAGCGGCGGAGGAAGTCACGGTCGGCGCGAGCCGTCAGGGCGATGTCGGGATTTATCCGGCTCAACCGGTCGCCGACCTCCCGGTCCACCGCGTAATGGTCCTTGCCGCCCAGCCAGTAGTTCCAGATCCGAGCCGAGTGGGACACGGTCGTGTCGATCTCCGGCGGCCACCGGTTCGTCGTCGAGTTGTCTGTCGTCATTCAGAGGTCTCCAGGCTTGAGCATGGGTTCGCCGGCGGCGACGTACCGCGGGGTGATCATACCCATTTGCCACGGAAGTCGTCGTTAGCACACTTCTCCCGAATCCAAATCTCACACGACTGGACAAACCACCCACGGAGGGTGTTTCACCCGGATCCGCTCCGCTGAAATGCCGAGCGCCCGACAAATCATGGTAAGTTCCGGAAAAATATCTTTCGCTCATGCAGAACCAGAAATATCGGATCAGCGCTTGACATGGTTTCTGCCGCGAATATTCAATCGCCGCCCCATCGGAAGGATGGCACCATGCACGTGCGCCGGACACGGCATGCGGGACGTAAAACGGCTGGAACCGCGGCCATGATCGGGCTGCTCCTCCTGCTCGGGGCGTGCACCGGCACGCAGCAGCCGCCCCAGCCGAAACCGGCGGCAGCGGGGAACGCGAACGATCCGACCGACCTGCGCGGCGCCTGCCCGGCCACCATCGTGGTGCAGACCCAATGGACGCCGCACATCACCGTCGAAGGCGGGATGTATCACCTCCTGGGCGCCAACCCCACCGTCGACGCCGACAAGAAGCGGGTGACCGCGCCGCTGGTGGTCCGGGGCAAGGACACGGGAGTCAAGCTGGAGCTGCGGGCGGGCGGGCCGGCGATCGGCTTCACCCAGTCGTCGGCGCAGATGTACGCCGACACCGACATCACCCTCGGCGTCCTGGGCGGCATGGACGAGGGCATCCAGATGTCGGCCACCCAGCCGACCCTCGCGGTCATGGCCCTGATGGAGATCCACCCGCAGATCATCCTGTGGGACCCGGCCACCCACCCCACCTTCACCACCATCAAGGACATCGGCCGGACGGACACGAAGGTGCTCTACTTCGGCGGCAACACCTACATGGAGTACCTGGTGGGGGCGGGGCTGCTCAAGCGCAGCCAGGTGGACGGGTCGTACGACGGCTCCCCGTCGCACTTCGTCGCCGCCGGCGGCAAGGCCGCCGTGGCCGGGTACGCCAACGCCGAGCCCTACATCTACGAGAAGGACGTGCCGCAGTGGCGCAAGCCGGTGAAGTATCAGCTCGTGTACGACGCCGGCTACCCGAACTACGGCCCCCCGCTGGTGATCCGTCCGGCTGACAGGCAGAAGCTCACGCCGTGCCTGCGCAAGCTCGTTCCCATCTTCCAGCAGGCGCAGGTCGACGTGCTGGCCCAGCCGGGCCCCACGATCGATCTCACCCTGCGGCTCAACCAGGACTACAAGGTCGCCACCCAGTACACCAAGGCGAGCTCGGAGTTCTCGGTCGAGCAGATGAAGGCTCTCAAGCTGGCCGGCAACGGCCCCGACACCACCGTCGGGAACTTCGACACCGCCCGCGTCCAGCGGCTGATCGACATCACCAGGCCGATCTTCGCCGGGCAGAACAAGCCGGTGAAGGACGGCCTGAAGCCCGCCGACGTGGTCACCAACGACTTCGTCGACCCGAAGATCGGCTACAGCGCCGGCTGACCGGCCGGCGTGTTGCCCGTGTCCCGTCCGATGTGGTCTAGTGGCCGGGTGCTCGGTCAGGCCGCCACCTCCGCGCTGTCGTTCTCGGCCGCGGGCAAGCGTTACGAAGACGGCACGCAGGCGCTGGACAAGGTCGATCTGACCGTCGCCCCCGGCCAGTTCGTCGCGGTGGTCGGCCCCTCCGGGTGCGGCAAGAGCACTCTCCTGCGCCTGGCCGCGGGGCTGACCGACGCCACGGAGGGTTCGGTGCGCCGGGAGACCACCTCCGTGGGCTACGTCTTTCAAGACCATGCGCTGCTGCCGTGGCGCACCGTCCGCGCCAACGTGGAGCTGTTCGGCGAGCTGCGCGGGCTGTCCAGGGCGGAGCGGCGGCGGCGCGCGGACGAGGCGATCGACCTGGTGGGGCTGGCCGATTTCGCGCACCACCGGCCGCGCACCCTGTCGGGCGGGATGCGGATGAGGGCGTCGCTGGCCCGCGCGCTCGCCGTTCAGCCCGATCTGCTCCTGCTCGACGAGCCGTTCGGCACCCTGGACGAGATCACGCGGGAGCGGCTGCAGTCGGAGCTGCTGCGGCTGTTCGGCTTACGCCGCTTCGCCGCCGTGTTCGTCACCCACTCGGTCGGCGAGGCCGTCTTCCTCGCCACGAAGATCATCGTGCTGTCCGAACGGCCGGGGCGGATCGTCGGCACCCGCGACGTGCCCTTCCCTTACCCTCGTCCGCCCGAGCTGCGCTTCGACCCCGACTTCGCGCGCATAGCCGCACAGGTGTCGGCCTGGCTGCGGGGGGCGACCGCATGAGCGCCACCCCAAGGCGGCCGCGGAGGACGACCACATGACCACCACCGCGACCGCATGAGCGCCACCCCGAGGTGGCTGCGGTGGGTCCCGCCGCTCGCCGTCCTCGCCCTCGTGATCGCCCTGTGGTACGCCGTCACGTACCTGCTGCTGACCCCCGACCGGCGCTTCCTGCTTCCGCCGCCGGACGCCGTCGTGCGGGTGGGGCTCCTCGACCCCGGCAACCGCGCCGAGCTGTTCGCCGGCCTGCTGCTGTCCGCCCAGGTCGCGCTGCTCGGCCTGGCGAGCGCCGCGGCGACCGGCATCGTGTGCGCGATCGCCATGGCCCGGGCGAGCTGGCTGGAGCGGTCGCTGCATCCGTACCTCGTGATCCTGCAGACGATTCCGATCCTGGCGCTGGTGCCGCTGTTCGGGTTCTGGTTCGGGTTCGGGTTCCTCACCCGCGTCCTGGTCTGCGCGCTGATCGCGCTGTTCCCGATCGTGACCAACACGCTGTTCGGGCTGCGCTCGGTGGACGAGGCCCACCACGACCTGTTCACGCTGGCGCGGGCCGGATGGGCGGCCCGGCTGTGGAAGCTCCAGTTGCCCTCGGCGCTGCCCCACATCCTCACGGGCCTGCGCATCTCCGCCGGCCTGTCGGTCATCGGCGCGGTGGTCGGGGACTTCTTCTTCCGGCAGGGCGAGCCGGGCATCGGGACGCTCATCGACCTGTACCGGTCGCGGCTGCAGTCCGAGCAGCTGTTCGCGGCGGTCGGCCTGGCCTCCCTGCTCGGACTCGGCGTCTTCCTCGGCTTCGGCGCCCTGGCACGCCGGGCGACGTCCTGGCACACGGCCGCCCGGGACGCGGCCCGCTAGCCCGGCCGGCCCGCTCAGAGCTGGTCGAGCATGCTCTGGAGCAGGGCCGGAGTGGCCTCCTTAGGGGCGGCCTGAATGGTCAAGGTGTTCATCACCTTGCTGTAGTCGTCGATGTCGGTGGGCTTGTCCAGGTACATCGCGCTGGTGAGATGCTCCAGATAGACCACGTCGGGCAGGTCCGGGGCGTCGAAGCGTAAGAGCGTGAACGGGCCGCCCATCGCCGCGTGCCCGCCGATGTCGAAGGGCACGACCTGCAGGGTGACGTTCGGCAGCGCGCAGACCGCGAGCAGGTGCTCCAGCTGGGCACGCTGGACGTCGCGTCCGCCGACCGGCCGCGTCAGCACCGCCTCGTCCATGATCGCCCACAGGGTGGGCGCCTCGCTGTCGGTGAGCAGGTCCTGACGGCGCATCCGCATCGCCACCCGGCGATCGAGATCGTCGGGGTCCGCACCGCCGTGCCGCATGGCGATGACGGCCCGCGCGTACGGCTCGCACTGCAGCAGGCCGTGCACGAACTGCACCTCGTAGCTGCGGATCGTGCGCGCCGCCTGCTCCAGCCCGAGGTAGGGCTCGAACCAGCCGGGGAGCACGTCGCTGTATTGGTGCCACCACCCCGGAGCGCTGGCCTGGCGGGCCAGCTCCAGCATCTTCTCCCGCTCGACGGGGGCGGTGATGCCGTACAAGGTGAGCAGATCGGCCACGTCACGCTGCTTGAACGGGCTGCGGCCCAGCTCCATCCGGCTGATCTTGGAGTGGCTGGCGCGGATGGTGTCCGCGGCCTGCTCGCCGGTGATGCCCTTGGCCTCGCGCAGCCGGCGCAGCTGTGTCCCCACCATGATCCGCAACGCGGTCGGCCCGCTCCGGGCACCACGTACGACCTGGGAGGGGACGGCGTCTCCGTCAGGCTCTGCAACGATCATCATTGATCCTTTTGCCGGGCGAGGCACTCGTTCTTCCCTACGTTACCCACTGTTTCATGACGTTCCAGATGATGCGCCCATATTCGGGCTGATGACCAGGTCATCGAACTCGCCGTCTTTGGCGCCGAGTATCAGCGCCCTGACCTCGGCCTTGGTGTAGACGAGGACCGGCCCGTCGGGGAAGCGGGAGTTGCGCACCGCGATCCGGCCGCCCGGTAACTCGGCGAGCTCCACGCAACTACCGTCCGCGTTACTCCGCTGACTCTTACGCCACTTCACCCCAGACAACACAGAAGCCGACATGCCATTGTAAATGGGACCTTCCATACCTTTCCCTCTTTTCAACCCGTGTGACGAAATTGCAGGTGCATATGCACTTTCTTCAAAATGCATGTGCAGATGTACTTGCAGCGGGGAATGCCGATTGGAAAGGATAAGCCTCCGCAAGCACCACGATCTACCCCCCTTCATGGAGATCTTGATGCAGCGTCCTCGGCACCGCCGCTCGCGCGGCGGACCCGCCCAGACACCCCCGCAGGAGAACGCGGCCACCCCGGCCCCCACCTCAGCGGCCGCCGCCCTGTCGGCAGCCGTCGATCGCGACCTGAACGCCCTGCGCGCGCAGTGGCCGGGCTGGGTCATCACCTGGGGAGCATGGCGGCAGACCTACACCGCCTTCGAGTGCCGCGACCCGCTCCGCTGCACCGTCCTCGAGGCCCGCAGCCCCGACCAGCTCCAGGCCGCCATGGCCCGAGCGGAGCTCGAACTGAACGCCCGCCGGCCCCGGCCCGCCGAGCCGCCTTGACGCGCTCCGGCCCCTGGGGCCTTCCGATCGGCCCGGATGTGCGCTAGAAAGAGGCCGGAACGGAAAATGCTACAGAATCCTGACGTGGATGCGGTCACATGTAGGAGATCAGATGCGTTTCTCGGTCGACAAGGACGTCATGGTGCCGATGCGCGACGGGGTGACCCTCGCCACCGACCTCTGGATCCCCGAGGGGCCGCCCGCGCCGGCGCTGCTGGTGCGTCTCCCCTACGGCAAGGACGGCCTGCCGGCTCTCTCCGGGTCTCCCCTCACCCCCAACCTGCTCGCCCTGCTCGAAGCCGGGTACGCGGTCGTCTGGCAGGACACGCGCGGCAGGTTCCGCTCCAACGGCGAGTTCACCCCCCACGTCGACGACCCGCACGACGGCGCCGACACCATCGCCTGGCTGCTGGAGCAGCCGTGGTGCGACGGCAACGTCGGCACCTACGGCGGCTCCTACCTCGGCTTCGTGCAGTGGGCCGGCGCGTCGCGGACCCCGGCCGGGCTCAAGGCCATCGCCCCGGCGGTGACCAGCACGGACTACTACCACGCGCCCTGGTACTCCGCGGGCGGCGCGCTCTCGTGGCACGCGTCCTGGACCTGGACCACGATGATGACGCTCACGGCGGCGCAGACCGCGCTCGCCGCCGGGGCCGGCGACCCGGGCGTTCTCCTGGAGGCGGCCGGGATGGCGGCCGACCCCCAGCCGCACCTGACCAAGCTGCCGATCCTCGACCAGCCGCTGCTCGGCAAGCAGTCGCCCTGGTGGGCCGAGTGGCTGCGGCACCCCGACCGGGACCGGCTCTGGCAGGACCTCTCCGTCGCCGAGCGGTTCGACCGGGTGACCGTGCCCGCGCTGAACGTCGGCGGCTGGTTCGACCTGTTCGTCGACAGCACCGCCCGTACCTTCACCCGCATGCGCGCCGAGGGCGGCAGCGCCGAGGCCCGCGACGGCCAGCGGCTGATCATCGGCCCCTGGGACCATCTGTCGCAGGACGGCGTGTACCACGACCGGCAGTTCGGGATGAGCGCCGGCGGCATGGCGGCCGACCTGACCGGGGCGCACATCCGGTTCTTCGACCGGTGGCTGCGCGGCCGGACCGACGCGCTGGACGGCACCGCGCCCGTGCGGATCTTCGTCATGGGCATCGACCGATGGCGCGACGAACAGGACTGGCCGCTGCCCGACACCCGGTACACCGACTACTACCTCGACGGCTCCGGCCGGGCCAACACCGCCGACGGCGACGGCTCCCTCGGCACCGAGCCGCCCGCGGCGGAGGCGGCCGACACCTACACCTACGACCCGGCCCGGCCGGTGCCCACCCTCGGCGGCCGGATCATGCTGCCCGCTGCCCTCAACGGGGCCGGACCGGTCGACCAGCGCCCGGTCGAGACCCGCGACGACGTGCTGTGCTTCACCACCCCCGCGCTGGAGGAGCCGGTCGAGGTCACCGGGCACGTCTCGCTCGTCCTCCACGTCACCTCGTCGGCGCGCGACACCGACTTCACCGGCAAGCTCGTGGACGTCTTCCCCGACGGGCGGGCGATCTACCTCACCGACGGCATCCTGCGCGCCCGCTACCGCGACTCCCTGTCCGCGCCGCGGCCGCTCACCCCCGGCCAGGTCCACGAGGTCACGCTGGACCTGTCGGTGACCTCCAACGTGTTCCTGCCGGGCCACCGGATCCGCCTCGAGGTCTCCTCCAGCAACTTCCCCCGCTACGACCGCAACACCAACACCGGTGCCACCATCGCCGAGGACACCGCCGACGAGGTCGTCGTCGCGACCAACAGCGTGCTCCACGGCCCCGGGCACCCGAGCCGCCTTGTCCTGCCCGTGATCAGCCGCTGAGACATGGCGACGAAGAGAGAGGGCGCAGTGCCTCCACTGAACGACACGGTGAAGATCGAGGACGGGCCCGACCGGGTGCTGGTTCGGCTGGACCGGCCACAGGTGCGCAACGCGATCGACGCCGCCATGGTGGCGGACCTGCACGAGGTCTGCGCCGAGCTGGAACGGCGGCCGCGCGTCCTCGTGCTCACCGGCGCCGACGGGATCTTCGCCGCCGGCGCGGACATCCGCGAGCGGTGCAGCCTTCGAGGTGGGCGTTGCGGCCGACGACGCAGTTGACGACGGCGTCGGGGTGGATCCGGGGCACCTGGTCGCCGAGGGCGTGGACGGGCACGGGTCACTCCCCCGTTCGCAGGCCGGCGTACACCTTCGTCGCGTTCCCTGCGAGCACGGCCCTGGCGACCTCGTCGGGCAGGAGCCCGGCGACGGCTCGGGCGTTGGCGGCGGTGCCGGGGACGCCGGGCCAGTCGGTGCCGAAGATCCACTTGCGGCCGAGGCGGGCGAGGTCGTACCTGGCGTAGTACTCGGGCAGCCGCTTGGGCGGCAGGCCGGACAGCTCCAGCCACACGGTGTCGTTGGACAGCGCGAGGAAGGCGGCGGCGTCGTACCACCAGCCGCGCCCGCCGTGCGCGAGCACGACGTGGAGGCCGGGGAAGTCGCGCACGACCGGGATGAGGAAGCTCGGGTCGGCGTTCTCGTTGGCCGCGCCGGGGAAGGAACTGGTGCCGCAGTGGACGACGAGCGGGACGCCGCGCTCCTCCAGCACCTGGTACGCCGGGTAAAGGGCGGCGTCGTCGCAGCGGAACCCGCCGTGCACGGGGTGCAGCTTGAGCGCGGCGGCGCCGAGGTCGAGCTGGCGGCGCACCTCGGCGGCGAGGGGGAAGTGCAGGTGGGGGTTGACGTTGGCGACCGGCCGGAAGCGGGCGGGGTTGTGCTCGACGATCGGCAGCAGGTCCTCGAACGCCTGCGTGCCGGTCGCCTTGGGGCTGTACTCGCAGAACAGCAGCGCGACGTCCACGCCCTGGGCGGCGAAGAGCTCGTCCAGGCGGGCCGGGCGCGGCCTGCCCGCGGAGTCCCAGGCGTCCTCCAGCACGCCGCGCTCGCCGAAGTCGCGGGCCCAGCGCAGCCAGGCGGGCTTGAGGGTGCCGAGCTGCGGCACGTGGACGTGCGCGTCAATGAGGGGGATGCCGTCGATCATGCTCCTTACCTGCCCGCGACCATGGGGGTGTCCACCCCGATCCGGCCCGTTCTGCCGGAACCTCCGGGCGCGCCGAGCGGCGCCTCGCGCCCCCGCAGCACCTCGATGAAGAAGCGGCGGTTGTCGTCGACGAACTCGGCGTGCTCGTCGGCGACCCGCCGGTCCTGGCTGATGGCCTCGACGGGGCAGACGGGTTCGCAGGCGCCGCAGTCGATGCACTCCTTGGGGTTGATGTAGAGCTTGCGGTCTCCTTCGTAGATGCAGTCGACCGGGCACTCCTCGACGCACGACTTGTCCATGACGTCGATGCAGGGTGCGGCGATGACGTACGGCATAGTGAATCTCCTGGTCACGGACCCGAGGCGGGATTGTCGGTGGAGTGCCCCGGGAAGAGCTGGGCGACGGAGTCGAGGTGCACGGCGCCCTTGGGAACCCCGGTGGTGCCGGAGGTGTAGAGCCACAGGGCCCAGGAGTCCTCCAGCGTGGGAGCGGGCTCGCGGGACTCTCCCTCGCCCGCGCGCAGCAGCTCCTCCCACATCAGGGACGGGCCCGCGGCCCTCCCGGACGTGGCGGTGGACGAGCCAGTCCCCGGCGTTGAAAAGGGTCACGGTCAGACCCTCTTCAGGTCGTAGTCGCCCTTGCGGCCGGTGCCGTAGCGGCGCAGCGCGCCGTCGGGGCCGGAGGCGTTGGGGCGGACGAAGATCCAGTTCTGCCAGGCGGTGAGGCGGCCGAAGATCTTCGTCTCGACCGTCTCCGGACCGGTGAAGCGGTGGTTGGCCTCCATGCCGGTCAGCGCGTCGGGCGAGAGCGAGGCTCGTTCCTCCAGCACGATGCGCAGCTCGTCCTCGAAGTCGATGTCGTCCAGGGCGACGGTGACCAGGCCGAGCTCCAGCGCGGCGGCCGCGTCGAGCGGCTCGCCGAACCGGGCGCGGGCGGCCTCCAGGTCCCGGTCGTTGCCCCAGAAGCGGGAACGCAGGCGGGACAGCCCGTTGCCCATCGGGAAGAGGCCGTCGTTGGACGGGGTCAGGACGAGCGTGGCGGGGGCGGCGGCCTCGTCGCGGTCCTCGTAGACACCCTCCAGCATGTACTGCCGGTCGGCGGCCAGGGCCAGCTCGGCCAGCAGGCCCGCGAAGGCCGTGCCCGGCTCGATGACGGCGATGAGGCTGCGGCTGGTGACGTCGAGGCGTTTGAGGGTGCGCTTGTAGTAGTGGCGCACCTCGTCGACGAACCAGCCGGGCCTCTCGCGGAGCTGGGCGTCGTAGGCCAGCACCCGCTCGGGGTCGCCGCTCGCGCGCAGCACCCAGATGCCGAGTTCCGGCTCGTTGGTCCGCAGGTGCAGGATCAGGTCGTCCAGCGCGCGGGTCACGGCGAGCGGCCAGTAGCCGGCGCCCTGGTCGGCGGGGTCGGCGGGGTCGGCGGGGTCGGCGGGGTCGGCGGGCGGGGCGTCGCAGGGGCCCTCCACGGTGATCTCGACGCGGCGGCCGGCCCGGTCGATGCGGGCGCTCACGTACGGGTACGTGATGGCGTCGCCCTCGTCCTTGCGGTCGAGGGACGTCAGGGCCACCCCCGTGGCGCCCGGCGGACGCGTGGAGGCGGCCACCGCCGCGTCCGCCCGCCTGGCGACCTCCTCCTCGAACGAGTGGCGCGGCACGGCGGCGTCCACCAGGCCCCACTCCGCGGCGGTGGGGGCGCGCACGCCCTCGGACTTCGTGGCGAACAGGTCGGCGCGGTCCTTGCGCACGTGCCGCTTGTCCACCACGCGGGTCAGGCCGCCGGTGCCCGGCAGCACGCCGAGCAGCGGCACCTCGGGCAGGGACACGGCCGAGGAGCCGTCGTCGACCAGCACGATCTGGTCGCAGGCCAGCGCGAGCTCGTAGCCGCCGCCGGCGGCGGTGCCGTTGAGCGCGGCGATCCAGGTCTGGCCGGAGTGCTCGGTGGCGTCCTCGATGCTGTTGCGGGTCTCGTTGGTGAACTTGCAGAAGTTGACCTTCCACGCGTGCGTGGACTGGGCCAGCATCCGGATGTTGGCCCCGGCGCAGAACATCCGGTCCAGGCCGCCGGTGAGCACGACCGCCTTGACCTCGGGGTGCTCGAAGCGCAGACGCTGGACGACGTCGTACAGCTCGATGTCGACGCCGAGGTCGTAGGAGTTCATCTTGAGCTCGTAGCCGGGGACGAGGCCACCGTGTTCGTCCACGCGCAGCGTGACGGTGGCCACGGCCCCGTCCACCGCGAGGGTCCAGTGGCGGTAGCGGTCCGGCGAGGTCGCGAAGGTGACAGTCAATGCGTGCTCCGTGGGGGCGTGGAACCTTAGTTCCCAATATTCGACGGCTATCATGAGCAACGTCAAGAGTTTGTAGTGCTTCTGCCTGCATGCGCATCCGCGGGGGTGCCCGACCTGGCAGAATGCGCGTCACGAGCGTGTCGAACGACAGGGAGGGCAACCGTGGCGGGCGAGTCCGCTGAGCGTCCGCGTGAGAAGGCGTCCGCCAGCGCGCGCTCGATGCTGCTGACGGTGCTGGGCGAGTTCGTCCTGCCACGCGGGGGCGAGGTGTGGACGGGCACGTTGGTGACCGCGCTCGGCGCGCTCGGCGTGGAGGAGAAGTCCGCGCGCCAGGCCCTGGCCCGCACCGCCGCCGAGGGCCTGCTGGTGTCGGAGCGGCACGGCCGCAGGGTGCGCTGGAAGCTGACCGAGGCCGGAGACCGGCTGCTGCGCGAGGGCACCGAGCGCATCTACGGCTTCATGCGCGCCCCCCACCAGTGGGACGGCCGCTGGCTCGTCCTGACGGCGGGCGTGCCGGAGACCCAGCGCCAGCTCCGCCACCGGTTGCGCACCAAGCTGACCTGGCTCGGGCTCGGCTCCCCCTCCCCCGCGCTCTGGATCGTCCCCGACGCCTCCAAGGAGGCCGCCGTGCGCGAGGTCATCCGCGAACTGGACCTGACCGACCGGGCCTACGCCTGGACCGGACCGTCGGCGGGCATCGGCGACACCGCCAAGCTCATCACCGCCGCGTGGGACCTCGACGACGTGGAGAAGCGCTACGTGAGCTTCATCGAGCGCTTCGAGGGGCGCGCGGTCTCCTCCGACCGGGAGGCGTTCGTCAACCAGGTGCTGCTCATCCAGGAGTGGCGCCGGTTCCCGTTCCTCGACCCCGACCTGCCGGCCGAGCTGCTCGACCACGCCTGGCCGGGGCCCCGGGCGGCGGCCGTCTTCCACGACCTGCACAACCGGTGGCACCGGCGCGCGCAGGGCGAATGGGACCACATGGACGGCGAGGCCGCCGCCCGGAGCTGACCGTCAGACGAGCCCTTCTGCGGCCAGGTGCACGTAGTCGAACTCGACCGGCTGGTCGTTGATGCCGGTCTTCGGCGGGGCGATCCAGCCGGCGAACTTGCCGTACTCGTACTCGGGGACCATGAGGGAGGCGACCCGCTCGCGATCCCCGGGCGTGGGCAGCCACTCGTGGGCGCGGGCCTGCCAGGCGGCCTCGCCGACGACCTCGCCGTGCGGGGTGACGTGGTGGCCGGCGTAGACGCCGACCTTGCGGTTGAAGCCCTCGTGCGGCAGGTGGAGCCGCTCCTCCAGGCCGACGTCCTCCAGGGCCTGGTTCCAGCGGCGCACGCCGTTGGCGCAGTCGGCGACGTACTCGTCGCGCAGGTCGAGATTGAGGGCGCTGAGCATGGGCACGGTCCTGGTCCCGATCCGACCGTCCTCGACGTGGCGCAGCTCGCGGGTCTCCGCCAGCAGCACGTGGTCGTCCTTGCGCCGGGTCTCCATCCAGCGGCCCTTGAGCCCGGAGGTGTAGTAGTTGCCGGCGTTGGTCGACTGCTCCGAGCCGAACAGGTCCATCGAGACCGAGAACTGGAAGTTCAGGTACTTCTGGACGACGTCCAGCGGGATGCCGCCGTACGGCAGGACGTCGGCCGTGCCGTGCTCCTTCATCAGCTCGGCCGTGCGCTCCAGGACCCGTTGCACGCCCGTGGTGCCCACGAACATGTGGTGGGCCTCCTCCTTGAGCATGAACTCACACGTGCGCGCCAGCGGGTCGAACGCCGACTCCTTCAGCGTGCCGAGCTGGTACTTGCCGTCGCGATCGGTGAAGTACGTGAACATGAAGAACTGCAGCCAGTCGGTGGTCTCCTCGTTGAAGGCGCCGAGGATGCGCGGCGCGTCCAGGTCGCCGGAGTTGCGCTTGAGCAACTGCTCGGCCTCCTCCCTGCCCTCCCTGCCGAAGTAGGCGTGCAGGAGGTAGACCATGGCCCACAGGTGGCGGCCCTCCTCCACGTTGACCTGGAAGAGGTTGCGCAGGTCGTAGATGCTGGGCGCGGTGTTGCCGAGGACGCGCTGCTGCTCGACCGAGGCGGGCTCGGTGTCGCCCTGCACGACGATGAGCCGCATCAGGTCGGCCCGGTGCTCGCCGGGCACCTCCTGCCAGGCGGGCTCGCCCTTGTGCTTGCCGAAGCCGACCTTGCGGTCGGGGTCGCGCTCGGCCAGGAAGATCCCCCAGCGGTACTCGTCCATGGGGACGTGGTCGAAGTGCGCCCAGCCGTCGCGGCCCACGGCCACCGCGGTGCGCAGGTAGACGTCCTTGGTCGGCAGGGCCGGGCCGAGCTGTTTCCACCAGTCCAGGAACTTCGGCTGCCAGCCCTCCAGCGCCCGCTGCAGCCGGCGGTCGCCCGCGAGGTCGACGTTGTTGGGGATGCGCTCGCTGTAGTCCACGCGGCTGAGCGGGCCGCCGGGCAGGGGGCGGCGCCGGTACGGGAGTCGGTGCTCATCACTGCTCTCTCTACGTATACTTGTCGTTACTTCACGATCGAGTCGAGTGTCGCCGGGCTGCCCTGGAGGGCGGTGCGCCGGAGGTGGGCGTGGATGGCGCGCAGGCCGCCCTCCTCCTCGCCGCCGCCGGCCCGGCCGGGGCCGCCATGGACGAGCCCGCCCCGCCTCCGGCGCGCCAGGTCCCTGCGAGGTAGCTCTCCAGGGTGCTCACGACGCGTTCCAGTCGTAGAAGCCCTTGCCGGTCTTGCGCCCCAGGTGGCCCTGCTCGACGAGCCGGACGAGCAGGGCCGGCGGGGCGAAGCGGGGGCCCAGCTCGCGTTCGAGGTAGCGGGCGATGCCCAGCCGGACGTCCAGGCCGACGAGGTCGGTCAGCCGCAGCGGCCCGGTCGGGTGGCCGTAGCCGAGCGTCATCGCGGCGTCGATGTCCTCGGCCGCGGCGACGCCGGACTCGACCATGCGGATCGCCTCCAGCCCGAGCGCGACCCCGAGCCTGCTGCTGGCGAAGCCGGGCGAGTCGCGCACGACCACGGCCGTCTTGCCGATCGCCTCCACCCACGCCACCGCCCGCTCCCGCAGGGCCGGGTCGGTGGCGGTCGCGATGACCACCTCGACGAGCCTGCTGGCCGGGACGGGGTTGAAGAAGTGCAGCCCGAGGAGGCGCTCGGGGCGGGCGAGCGCCTGGGCGAGCGTGTCGAGCGAGATGCTGCTGGTGTTGGAGGCGATCACGGCCTCGGGCCCGACCGCGTCCTCGGCGGCGCGCAGGGTGACGAGCTTGAGGTCGACGTCCTCGGGCACCGCCTCGATCACCAGCCCGGCCGCGGCCAGCTCCGCGGGGTCCGTCACCGTGGTGAGGCGGGCCACCGGCTCGCCCGCGTCCTCGATCCGGCCGCGCTTCGCGCTGGCCTCGACCGCGCGGGCCACCCGGTCCCGGGCGGCGTCGGCGGCCTCGCCGTCGCGCTCCACCAGCGTGACGTGGCAGCCCGCGAGGAGCAGGGCGTGGGCGATGCCGGCGCCCATGCGCCCGCCGCCCACCACCCCGCACCGCTCCGGCAACGTCTGGGTCATCGCAGTCCTCCTGTGGCGAGCTCCTGGGCGCGGGGCGCCGACGCGCTGGATGCGGTCATGCCCCGTACGCTCACAGGTACTCAACTTGCCACAGTTTTATGGAGCTACGGAAGGATTATGTAGCAGATTTGTGGCACGGCCTAGTGGGGGTTGCCCGCGTGGGTGAGGGTCTCCCAGGCGACGAAGAGGTTGTTGGTGCCCGCCGGGCGCTGCCGCTCGGTGAGGGTCTGCGTGTTGCTCATCGCGATGCCCATGCGGTTGTGCAGGGCGTTGAAGCCGACCTCGGTGACCGGCCCCAGGCCCAGGGTGAGACTCCCGCCGCACAGCCACGCGGGCACGGCCGTGCCGAGCTGGTATTTCGCGTGCAGGCCGAGCGCGTGCCGCAGCCGGTCGGCGATCTCCGGATAGAGGTCCTGCCCCTGGATCCGGGCCGTCTCGGCAACGTGCGCAATCGACGCCAGGCCGTACCCGGTGTGGGTGAAGTCGCGGCACGTCTCCTGGGAGAGCCCGTCGACGAAGGTGTCCTGGCCCTGCCAGTAGTCGACGACCTCGGCGCGCGTGTCGATGCCGCTGCCCGCCGGCCCCTTGGGGAAGGCGCCGTCGGCGGTGAGGTAGACGTACGCGGGCACGCGGGCCCTGAACGTGCTCACGGCCTTGTCGTAGGCGGCCTTGTCCTCCAGGAACACCGCGATCCCGATCGCCGCGTCCGTCATCGTCAGCTCCCAGTTGCCGTTCGTGCGGGCGCTGCCGTTGATGACCTCGGGCAGGTAGACGTTGCGGAGCATGGTCGCGAAGCGGTTGACGCCCGTGGCGGACCAGCCGGTGTAGGTGTAGCGGATGATCTCGGCCGCCCTGGGCCAGGACGATCCCGCCCACCCGGTCTGGAGCGGCGCGTTGCTGTTGGTGTGGTCGGTGATCACGCCGGACCAGGCGTCCATGATCTGGATCGCCTTGTCCGCGTACCGGCTGTCGCGCGAGATGTACCAGGCCAGCGCGTCGGTGTAGGCGGCCAGCGCGTCCTGGCGCTCGTCCGTGCAGCCGTTGTTGGGGTTGGAGTACGGGCCGCACTCGACGACGGCCCGCGGTTTCGGGGTACGCGACAACGACGCGAGCGGGCTCGCGATCATCTGGTCGTAGGCGGCCTTCCAGGGCTGGGCCCCGGCGTTGACCTTGGCGCGGACGAAGTCGAGCTGGGCCTTGCTGACGAGCACGCCGGGATGCGCGAAGGCGGCCGGCGCCGCGGTGGCGGGCGGGGACATGACGATGGTGATCAGGGGGATGACCAGGGCGATCGCGAGTGACGACAGGATCCCGCGACGACGGGGACGGACCACGGACCCCACTCCTTATTTAGGAAACTTTCCTAAAGGACGGTGTGATCGTAGCCCTGACATCAAACCTTTACAAGACATGCCACCGCTTGTGGTCCGCCCTCAAGCAACCCGCATTGACTAAATCCTGGCTAGTCAACTAACGCTGCTTAACGCGCCGGCACTTCCGCCCGGCGGATGACCACGCCCTTTCCGACCTCCCAGGAGGCACCATGCCTGTGCTCCGCACCGCCGACGACAGTCCGGCCCAGGCGTTGCCGTCCTGTTGATCCATAGTCGCCGCAAGGGAGCCCGCGACCGAGCGCCGCAGCCGTCCCTGATTCAGTGCGTGTGGTCGTGGCCGTCGCTCGGGATGGCCTGCTTGACCCACACCGCCCGGGCGGTGAAAGCCGCCGTGCGGACCTTGCCCTCGTGCTGGAAGTCCAGGAACAACCGGTACTCGCCGCCGCTGGGCACCTGCGCGTAGAAGGTGATCTCCGGCCCCGCCGTCGCGCCGTCCTCCGGATGAACGTGCAGGTAGGCCAGGTCACCACCCCGCAACGCCACCAGGTGTCCATAGGCTCCCAGATACCGCTGCAGATCCGTCACCGGCTTGTCGCCCTTGCTCACGCTCAGCGTCAGCCTGCTCGCCTGGCCCGGCACCAGATCGCCCCGCAGATAGACGGTGTAGTCGTCCACCGTCGCCGCGCGGCTGACCCGAGCCGCCGCCCGCGGCGCGTACTCGCCCGCCACCAGCACATCGGCCCCCAGCGTCAAGCCGCTCCCGCCCGCCGGGGCGAAATCCGCGAACACCCGGTACGCGCCCGGCTCCTTCAGCCTCAGCGGCACCGACCACACCCCGTCCCCGCCCAGAACCGGATGCAGGTGCTGGAAACTCGCCAGATCCCGCGACACCACGATGAAATGCAGCTTCTTGTCATGCTGGACCTGGTAGTCGGTCACCGGCCGGCCGTCGGGCCCGGACACGGTGAACCGGAACTCGGCCGGCTCGCCCGCTTCGACGGTGGTCAGCGGGGTCAGGGTGTAACCGTTCTCGGACACTTGAAGCCCCCCAGGGGTCTCCCCCTTGGCCGTCCCATGACCGCCGTGATCGTGCGCGGCAGGAGCCCCGTGCGCCGTCTGCCGGGCCGGCTCCGGGGGAGCGGTCTCCCTCACCGCGTTGCCGGCACCCAGGGCGCCGCCGAAGACGAGGGCCAGCCCCAGAAAGTAGACGCCCAGCTTGGTTGCCGCGTTCATGCCTGATTCGTCACCTCGTGCCGCGCTTCCTCGACCACTGCCACACTCTCGGCTACGGCCACGAGGCCTTCGCTGTTCACGGTCAGCCGGAAACCCCTACGATCACCCTTCGTAGAGCGGGACAGGGCAGGCGCCCCAGGCGGTCCGCGGCGCTACGACCGCCGATAGCATTCTTGGCATGATGCGCGGCTTAGGAGAGCTCGAGTCCACCATCATGGAGCGGATGTGGGCCCGGCGGAAGCCTGCGTCCGTCCGGGACGTGCTGGAAGAACTGCAGCAGGAGCGCACCATCGCCTACACCACGGTCATGACCGTGATGGACAAGCTGCACACCAAGGGCCTGCTCAAACGCGAGCCCGTCCGCCGCGCCTACATCTACGAGCCGGTCGCCTCCAAGGAGGCCTACACGGCCGACCTGATGCGGGCCGCGCTGGCCGGCAGCGGCAACCAGGCCGCCACGCTGGTGCACTTCCTCGAACGGCTCACCCCGGAGGAGGCGACCGCCCTGGAGGCGGCCCTGCAGGTGTTCCCGCCCAGGGGCGGGCCGACGTGATCGCAGCCGCCGTCCTGGTCCTCTACACGGTGGTCGCCGCGATCTGGCTGCCGCGGCTGATGCGGGCCGCGCGCTGGGCCGACCGGGCGCCCCGGCTGGCCATCGCGATGTGGCAGGCGGCCGGCGCCTCCGTGGTCGCCTCCGCCGTCCTGGCCGCGTTCGCCTTCGCCGTGCCCGCCGACGCCGTGGGGCACGGGCTGGCCGGGCTGTTCGAGATCTGCGCGGCGATGTTGTCGGACGGCCGCGGCCTGACCCTGGCGGGTGCGGGCGCGCTCGCGACCGCGGGCGCCGTGCTCGCGCGCCTGCTCTCGTGCGGCGCGGCCCTCCTGGCCAGGGCGAGCGTGGAACGGCGCGCGCACGCGGCGATGCTCGGCCTGCTCGGCCGGCGCGACCGCGACCTCGACGCGATCGTGCTCGACCACGACGACCGGCTGGCGTACTGCCTGCCGGGCAGGCACGCCCAGACCGTCATCACCACCGGCGCCCTGCGCAGCCTCACCCCCGAACAGGTCGCCGCCGTGCTGGCGCACGAACGCGCCCACCTGCGCGGCAGGCACCATCTGGTGCTCGCCGCGGCGCACACGCTGGCCAGGGCGTTTCCGAAGGTGCCCGTGTTCGAGGCGGCCAAGGCGGAGATCGTGCGGCTGATCGAGCTGCTGGCCGACGATGTGGCGGCGCGGCGCCACCCCCGGGTGCAGATCGCCGCCGCGCTCGTCGGCCTGGCCACCGGCCGGGCGCCCGCGTTCGCCCTCGGCGCCGGCGGCGACACCGCTCTCCTTCGCGTGCGCCGCATGCTCCACCCCGCCTGCCCGCTCAGGCGCGCCGAGCGCCTGGCCGGAGTGGCGAGCGTGACGCTGCTGCTCGGCGGGCCGGCGGCGGTGGCGCTGGTGCCCGGGCTGGCCTCGTTCGTGGCGCATCACTGCCATTCGTTCCTCCCCTTCTGAGGCCACGGCTCCGAAACCGTCCTGGCGGTCTCCGGTGTATGCGGGGTATGAGACCGCTACCGTCCTCGCCCTCGCCGCCGCGCTCCTGTCCTGCCCAGCCTGCTCCTCCCGGGCGGGCGACTGCCCGGTCACGCCGCCCAGTGCCGCCCCGGCCTCCTCCAGGCGATCTTCGCGGAGTTTCCGCAGGTGAGCCGACTTCCGCGTTGGCGCCGTAAGCGAGAGGACGACGGGGTACGGTCAGCGCGTGGATGTGCCAGGAGCCCTGTACGGCGACGCCGTTCTCGCCCGCCACACTCTCCTCGTCATCGACTTCGAGGGGCTGACCCCGCAGGGGCGCCCCCTGGTGCCGATCGAGGTGGGCGTGTGCGCCGTGCGGGCCGTCGGCGGCGATCTGGCCGAGATGTGGCGGTTCGAGTCGCTGATGGCCGCCCCGGCCGACGTGCCCGTCACCCCGTGGGACGTGCGGCAGACCGGCATCACCGCCGCGATGCTCGCCACCGCCCCGCCGCCCCAGCAGGTCATCGCCGCCCTCGACGAACGCCTGACGGCGCCGCCGTACCGGCTCGTCGCCCATCATGCCGCGACCGAGGCGGCCCTGATCGCCGGGCTGCGGTCGTGGTGCCCGCGGCTGGCGGCCGTCCCGCTGCTCGACACGGTACGGCTGGCCCGCCACCTGTATCCGAGGTTGCCCTCCCACAGCCTGGACACGCTGCTCGCGCACCTGGGCATCCCCCGCCCGGCGGGCCGCCACCGGGCCCTGCCGGACGCCGAGGTGACCGTGCGGCTGCTGCGGCGCCTGCTGGCCGAAGGCGGCCGCACGCGCTGGCGATCCCTGTACGACCTCGACGCCATCGGCGGCCTCGCGCCCAGACGACCGGCACGCCGGCCGGGCGAGCAGCCGGGCCTGTTCTGACGGGCATCTCTTGCGGCCCTCTCCTCTTATACGTAGGCTTATACGTATAGACAGAGGAGGGCGGCAATGGCGCAGAACACGACGATCGACATCCCGGACGAGGACCTTCCGCTGCTGGAGCGGGCGCAGCACCTGGCCGGCGGGACGCCGTCGGCGGCGGTCAGCGAGGCGCTGCGGCGCTACGTCGAGATGGAGGAGGGCCGCCGGCAGGGCTACGAGGAGATCGTCATCCGGATCGCCGGGGACGAGCGGCGCTTCTCCGGCGTGCTGCTCGGCGAGTGGGGCCGCACCAGCCGCAGCGGGCGGGTGGACACGTTCCGGGTCTACCGCTCGCACGGGGGGACGTTCGTCCTGCACGTCGACCGCTCGCCCGACTGGGTGAGCGGCTCGGAGTCCGACGACTGGGCGACCACCTGGCTCGGCTACCTCGGCCTGGGCGAGACGAGCTGGGGCTTCGTGCCGGGCGACGCCACGGTGGAGGCGGCCGGCACGCTGGAGGAGCTGCGCGGCAAGATCCCCGGGGAGTTCTACGACCGGATCGCCGCTCTCGCCGACCGCCCCGTCGTCGAGGACCTCGACCTCTGACCGCGCGCCGGTGGTCCGGGCGGTGACGACTCACTCGCCCAGGCGCTCGACGGCGAAGGCCGCCAGGAACCCGATCGTGGCGATGAGCCCCGTGAGCGTGTGCGCGCGCTCGAAGGCCTCGGGGATCATCGTGTCGGCCACCATGGCGAGGATCGCGCCCGCCGCCACCCCCATGATCATCGCGGTGACCGCCGGCGAGGCCGACTGCATGGTCAGGTAGCCGAGCATCGCCGCCAGGCCGCTGGCCAGGGCGATCCCACCCCAGATGCCGAACACGTAGCGGGCGCCCCGGCCCGCGCGCTTCATCCCGGCGGCGCTGGAGAGCCCTTCGGGGACGTTCGAGATGAACACCGCGGCGAGGACGGCGAACCCGACCTTCCCTCCGCCCACGAGGGACAGGCCGAGCACCACCGACTCGGGCACGCCGTCGAGCAGCGCGCCGACGGCGATCGCCGCGCCGCTCCCCTGGACCTCGGCCTCGCTCGGTTGCTGATCGCCCGAGCGCTTGCGGTGCCGGGCGCCGTACCGGGCCAGCAGCGCGTTGGCCGCCACGTAGGCGCAGGCACCGGCGAGGAAGCCGGTGGCGGTCGGCAGGAGCCCGCCGGTCCGCTCGGCCTCGTCCATCAGCTCGAACGACAGCGCCGAGATCAGGACACCGGCCCCGAAGGCCATGATCATGGCGATCACCCGCGCCGGAACCCGCACCAGCCAGGCGACCGCCGCCCCCATGACCAGCGCCCCGCCGGCCAGCAGCCCCCACAGCAACGCCTCCAGCCCCTCCGGCATCGCCCCACCTCCGCGTACAGAACCGTACGATCCTTGCACTACGGGCATATGGTCTCCCCACCGGGCCGGGGGGTGACGTACGTCGTGCACGACGCCGCCCGCGCCGCCGACGAACCTGGCCGGCGCGGGCTGAGCGGCCCCGCTCGCAGCTGAGCAGCGCTAGCTCGTGGCGGCCCGCCGGGCCGCCAGCGCCGCCGTCGCCGTTCCCCAGGACTCGAGTCGCGTACGGATCTCCTCGCGCACGGGATGGGCCAGCGCGTCGTGGTGGGCCCGGTCCAGCAGCGCGTCGATCTCCACGCGCCGACCGGACTCCGCGGAGCGGACCGCCGCCTCGACCATCGCGAGGCTGCGGACGTTGCCGGCGATCGACCCCGGCGGCTCCACCCCCGTGCGCAGCGCCGCCACGAACTCCGCGAGCGCCCCGGCGACCTCCTCCTGACCGCCCCGCGGCACGTCCACGGCGCCGCCGGCACTGGACGTGACGCGGTCCTCGCCGTCCCAGGTGGCGGTGCCCGCGGCGCCGCTGGCCAGCCACTCGCCGTTCCAGGACGTCTCCGCTCCCTCGGCGCACCAGCTGCCGGTGAACACGTAGCGGGTGCCCTCCTCGAACAGGAAGGTCGCCGTCGCCGTCGCGTCGCCCCGGAACCAGCTCCAGGGCGGGTTCCAGCTCTCGCAGCGGACCGAGACCGGCTCCGCCCCCAGCAGGTGGCGGGCCGCGTCGAAGGCGTGGATGGCCATGTCGACCAGCAGCGGCTGCTCCATCTCGGCGCGGAAGCCGTCGAAGCGCGGAGCCCGGAAGAACCCGGTCGTGAGCAGCCCGATCGGGCCGAGCTCGGCGATCCGGCTCCGGTACGCCGCCAGGGCGGCGAAGTACCGGCGCGACTGGCTGATCATCAGTAATCGCCCGGCCGCCTCGGCGGCGGCGGCCTGGACGAGCACCTCGGCGAGGGTCGGCGCGGCCGGCTTCTCGCACAGCACCGGCAGCCCGGCGAACAGCGCCTCGACGTTCACCGCCGTGTGGGCCGCCGGGATCGTGACGTTCACGACGGCGTCCGGCTCGGTCGGCAGGAGCTCGCCGAGCGAGGCGCCGACCTCCGCGTCGACGCCGGCGGCCCGTACGGCCCGCTCCGCCCGTTCGGTGTCGAGGTCGGCCACCCCGACCAGCTCGACGTCGCCGGACGCGGCCAGGGTCCGCAGCCAGACGCCGCCCATCGCGCCCGCCCCGACCTGGACGACGCGGAGCGGGCGCGCCGGCTCGGTGGAGGGGCTCACTCGGCATGCTCCTTGTTGTGGAGGGCGCCGCGGTAGCCGTGCCCGTTGAAGAAGTCGCCCGCCTCGTAGCGGAGCAGGGTCGGCAGCTCGCGCCGCGACCGGTCGCCGGCCGCCCACTCGGCGCCGTTGGCGATGACGTGCAGCACGTCCGGGTGGTGGTAGACGGGATAGTCCTGGTCGCCGGGGCTGAAGTAGAAGATCTTGCCGTTGCCGCGCCGGAAGGTGCAGCCGCTGCGGAAGACCTCGCCGCCGGTGAAGGAGCTGATGAAGATGAGCTCGTCGGGCGTGGGGATGTCGAACTGCTCGCCGTACATCTCCTGGGCGGGGATCTCGATCGGGTGCGGGATGCCGCGGGCGATGGGATGGGTCGGGTTCACCGTCCAGACCAGCTCGCGGTCGTTGTCGCTGCGCCAGCGCAGCGTGCAGGTGGTGCCCATGAGCTTGGTGAAGATCTTCGACCAGTGGCCGGAGTGCAGCACCACCAGCCCCATGCCCGACAGGACATGCTGGTGCACCCGCTCGACCACCTCGTCGGCCACCTCCGCGTGGGCGGCGTGACCCCACCAGATGAGCACGTCGGTGTTCGCGAGCACCTCCTCGGTCAGGCCGTGCTCGGGATCGTCCAGCGTGGCCGTGGCGACGCTCGCCCGCTCGCCCAGCCAGCCCTCGATCCCCCGGCGGATGGCGTTGTGCATGCCGTCCGGGTAGATCTCGGCGACCCGGGGTTCGAGCCGCTCGTGGCGGTTCTCACCCCATACCGTGACGTGTGTCTTCACGCATGTTCCTTTCTCATTTGATCGCTCCGCTGATGGCGCCGGCCGCGATGTAGCGCTGAGCGAAGATCAGCAGCAGGCCGGCCGGGATGGAGGCGAGCACCGCGGTGGCCATGACCGCGGCCCAGTCCTCGGAGTTCGCGCACCTTGGAGATCAGCCCGGCACCCGGGATGTGGTTGATCTTGACCTCGACGCCGACGCTCTTCGCGCAGGCTTTGTAGATCGCGTCGTGCGAGGGCTCGCAGCAGTCCTGGACGGTCAGGGAGAGAGGGACGAGGGCGGCTGCTGCGACGGCGACTTTGGGCGCTTTTCCGGGGCACTTCCGTGCTGTCTTCATGTGAGCTGCTCCTTGCCGGCTTAGGGGGGCGGCATTGGGGGGGTGGTTCGCGAGGGCCACTGGCGGATGAGTCACGGGGAGAGCCAGGGATGCGGGACGCATCGCTCTCAGACATGGACAACAGTCGGTAAAGCGCTTAACCGAGCTCGCTTGTGAAGTATGTTGCGCCCATAGCTCAGGGAAGTCAATAACTAGTTAAGCGATTTACCGAGGAAGCCCCGATAGAGTTACGCTGCTCTTCGCGCGTGCTCACGAGGTGGGAGGCGGACAGTCCATGGTCACGATGCGCGACGTCGCCGAGCGAGCCAACGTCTCCATCGCCACGGTCTCCTTCGTCATCAACGGCACCAAGCGGGTCGCCCCGGAGACCAGGGCGCGCATCGAGGCGGCCATCCGGGAGCTGGACTACCGGCGCAATGTCGTGGCCCGCGCGCTGGCCAGCTCGCGCACGCGCATCCTCGCGCTGTTGCACCCCTACCTCGAGGCCCGGCCGATCGCCACCGCGAACCAGTTCCTCATGAGCGCCGCCCACGGCGCCCGCGAGCGCGGCTACGACCTCGTGCTGTGGCCCGTGAACGACGACGAGCAGATGTCCCACCTGCTCGCCGGCGGTCTCGTCGACGGCGCGCTGCTGATGGAGGTCCAGCTCCGCGACCCCCGCGTCGAGCGGCTCATCGCGTCCCGGCTCCCCTTCGCGCTGATCGGCCGGACCGAGGACGAAGAGCTGCCGTTCGTCGACATCGACTTCACCACCACGATCGACCAGGCCGTCGAGCATCTCCGCTCGCACGGCCACCGGCGCATCGCGCTCGTCACCCTGCGCATGAAGGCCTCGGCCGGGAACAAGCCCGGCTGGATCATACGGGCGAAGTCCGCGTACCTGGACGTGATGGCGGCTGCCGGCGATCCGGCCACCGTCATCACCGTGGAGGGCACGTCGGCCGGAGGGCGGAAGGCGGCACGCCGGCTCAGCGAGGACTTCCCGGAGGTGACAGCCGTCGTCGTGGTGAACGAGGGCGCCTCGGCCGGGCTGGTCAAGGAATCACGCGCGCTCGGCCGTGCCGTGCCCGACGATCTGTCGATCATCTCTGCGGCCACCACCGCCGAGCTCGGCGAGATGATCGAGCCGTCCCTGACCGTCATGACGGCGCCGGCCACCGAGCTGGGCCGCCTCGGCGTGAACGCGCTGATCGACCAGCTCGAAGGCGTCCAGGAGGCCCCTCCGCGCATCCTCATCCCCTGCACGCTGGTGCCGGGCCAGTCGGTCGGCCCCGCACCGGCCTGAGAGCGGACCGAACCCGGGCGGCGGTCGGCCATGCCTACCGCTCTGATTATTTTTTCATGATGTATGTGTATATTTGCCGCATGACGCGAGGACCGAAGATCGCTGACGTCGCGCGGCTGGCCGAGGTCTCCGTCCCGACCGTGTCGCGGGTGCTCAACGGCTCCTCCGGCGTGCGGCCGGAGACCGTGGCCCGGGTCATGCGCGCGGTCAAGGAGCTGGACTACCGGCCCAAGGGCGTGGCCAGGACGCTGATCTCGGGGTCGCGGTCGATGATCGCCGTCATGGCCGCGCACCTCAACCGCTACGGGTACGCGGAGGTGCTGGCCGGCATCGAGCAGGCGGCGCGCGACAACGGCTACGCGGTCACCGTCTGCGTGGTCGAGTCCGCCGGTGACGACGTACAAGGGGCGATCCGGCGCGCGCTCAGCCAGGAGATCGCCGGTGTCATCGTGATCGACTTCGACGCCCAGGGCGAGCGGGTCATCGGCCGCATGCCGAGCTCGGTGCCGATGGTCGGCGTCACCGGGTTCGACGGCCGCCCGGGGCACATGCCGTACGCGGTGATGGACGAGCACGCCGGCGGGCGCCTGGTCACCGAGCATCTGCTCGACCTCGGGCACGGCACGGTGCACCACGTCACCGAGCCGCCGTTCGGCCGCCCGGCCGGACGGACAGCGGGGTGGCGCGCGGCCCTGGAGGGCCGCGGGATCGAGCCGCCCCCGACCTGGACGGCCACCTTCGACCCGCACAGCGGATACGAGATCGGGCTGGAGCTGGCGCACCGCGACGACGTCACCGCCGTCTTCTGCGCGACCGACGTCGTCGCCGCCGCCGTGCTGCGGGCCTTCCGCGACTCCGGCGTGCCGCTGCCCGGCGGCAAGTCGGTGGCGGGCTTCGACGACCAGCCCTTCAGCCGGTTCCTCTCCCCCGCGCTGACCACGGTCGAGCAGGACTTCCAGCGCCTGGGCTGGCTGGCGTTCCGGCAGCTGCTGCACCTGCGCGACGGCCGGTCACAGCCGCCCGACCTCGTCGTCAGGCCCGAGCTCGTCGTCCGCGAGTCGGCCGCCCGCCCCCACCACTGAAGATCCAGCCAGGAGTGCCATGTCAGCGCCACCCGTCCAGCCGTCACACACCCTGCTGCAGCCGCTGCCCCTCGACCGGGCCCGGCTGGCGGAGGGTTTCTGGGGACGGCTCCAGAGCCTCGGCCGCTCGGCCGTCATCCCGCACGCGGTCGAGTGGATGGAGCGACTCGGGTGGGTGGCCAACTTCGACCGGGCCGCGAGCGGCGCCCGGTACGAGCACCGCGGGCGCGAGTTCGCCGACTCGGAGATCTACAAGATCATCGAGGCCGTCTCCTGGGAGCACGCCCGCTCGGGCCCCGGCGCGCTCGACCCGATCGCCGACGACCTGATCCGGCGGGTCGCCGCGGCGCAGGAGCCCGACGGCTACCTGCACACGCTCTTCGGCCGCCCCTGGCAGGCCCCCCGCTACAGCGACTTCACCTGGGGGCACGAGCTGTACTGTTTCGGCCACCTCATCCAGGCGGCGGTCGCGCATCACCGGGCGTACGGCACCAGGTCGCTGCTCGACGTGGCCGTCCGGCTGGCCGACCACGTGTGCGTCATGTTCGGGCCGGGCGGGCTGAACCGGGTGTGCGGGCACGCCGAGATCGAGGTCGCGCTCGTGGAGCTGTTCCGCACCACCGGGGAGCGCCGCTACCTCGACCAGGCGGCGCTGTTCGTCGAGCGGCGCGGGACGGGGACGCTGCCGCTGATCGAGTTCGGGCGGGCCTTCGCGCAGGACGACCTCCCCGTGCGCAAGGCCGACGTGCTGCGCGGGCACGCCGTACGCGCGCTCTACCTGGCCGCCGGGGCAACCGACGTCGCGATCGAGACCGGCGACCGGGAGCTGCTGGACGCGCTGAGGACCCAGTGGGACAACACCGTCGAGCGCCGGACCTACCTCACCGGCGGGATGGGCTCGCACCACATGGACGAGGCGTTCGGCGAGGACCACGTGCTGCCGCCGGACCGCTCGTACTGCGAGACCTGCGCAGGCGTGGCGTCCGTCATGTTCAGCTGGCGGTTGCTGCTGGCCACCGGCGACCCGCGCCACGCCGACCTGATCGAGCGCACCCTCTACAACATCGTCGCGACCTCGCCCGGCGACGACGGCCGCTCGTTCTTCTACGCCAACACCCTGCACCAGCGCCACCCGGGCGGCGAGGTCCCGCTCAACGACGACGGCGTGTGCATCCGCGGCGGGTCCGGCCTGCGCCAGGCCTGGTACGAGGTCTCCTGCTGCCCGCCCAACCTCGCCCGCACCCTCGCCGGCCTCGGCGGGTATCTCGCCACGACCACGTCCGACGGCATCCAGATCCACCAGTACGCGTCGGCCACCATCGACGCCGTCGTGGCCGGCGGGCCGTTCGAGCTGGAGGTCACGACGGACTACCCGCACAGCGGCGTGGTGACGGTCACCGTGCGGCAGGCGCCGGCCCGGCCGGCGTCGATCAGCCTGCGCGATCCGGAGTGGTCCACCGGCACCCGGCTCACCCTCAACAGCGTGCCCGTCGAGCCGGCCGCCGGCGCCACCATGGTGCTGACCAGGACGTGGCAGGCGGGCGACCGGCTGGAGCTGACCCTCGACCTGCGGCCCCGGGTCGTCCGCCCGGACCACCGCGTGGACGCCGTCCGCGGATGCGTGGCCGTCCAGCGCGGACCGGAGGTGCTGGCCATGGAGTCGGTCGACCTGCCGCCGTCGTGGGCGCTGGAGGACGCGGCGCTGCTGCCGGACACCGTCACCGCGGAGAACGGCTCCGTCGTGGCCACCGCCCGGCACCACCGATCCGGCGAGGACCGCACCGTGCCCCTGATCCCCTACCGCTCGTGGGCCCGCCGCGGACCGTCGGCCATGCGCGTCTGGATCCCGGAGGCGTCCGGCCGTTCCTGACGCCGCACGCCAGGCCCACCGCGTGCTCGCCTACCCGGAGGCCGCCTTGGCGCGGGCGGCGTCCAGCGCGTCGGCCACCGCCGTGACCTGCTCGGCCGCCGCCGCGACCACCGGGTCGGTGGCGGCGTGGGACGCGCTGCGCTCGGCGATCTGGCGCAGCCGTTCGAGCAGCACCGTCCAGGCGGCCTCGCGCCAGGGCACCACGTTGTCCATCAGGTAGTACATCTCGAAGGCCGGACCGGCCGTGCGTCCCGGATGGGCGGGGCCGGCGGGCCGCCGGGTCAGCTCGGTGCCGAGCGGCCGCAGCACGCTTGCCATCGTCGTGATCGCCGCACCGATCAGGGCGTCGAGCTCCTCCTCACTCTCGTCGGTGTGCGTGAAGAAGCGGGTGAGCAGCCACAGGATCGCCTCGTAGGCGAGGTTGCAGAGCTCGGCCAGCGCCAGCGTCCGCGCGTCGCCGATCAGCGGCTGCGGCTCCCGCACGTCGAAGGGCTGGCGGGTGAACGCGCCGAGCGCGGGGTGGGCGGGTTCGAAGGCCGGGTCGGCGGCCCGCAGCGCGTGATACTCCTCCCAGATCTTCAGGAAGCGGCCGTAATGGGCGTCCTGCCAGTCGCCCTGCGCGCCCTCGCCCTGCTCGATGATCTGGTCGATGGCGGCGCACGCCGACGCGAGGTCGGTCACCGCGACCATCTCGGGCCAGCGGAACAGCTCCGGGGTGGCCTGGGCCCGGGGCGAGCCGCAGAACACCTGCTCCTCGCCGTGCTTGGCGACCAGTGCGGTCAGGCCGTCCTTGATGCCCCGGTAGAGATGGCCGACCGTGGCGAACTCCTGCGCGCGGGGGAAGATCTCGCCGGACGCGACGGGCTCGGGCGGCGGGTCGCAGGAGATGAATTCGGCGGCGTCGTGCCGCTCCATGCCCTCGGGCCGTTCGAGGTAGAGGAAGTGGGCCAGGGCCGCCTCGCCGAAGGGCAGGAGCCGCATCTGGATCGTGGGCGGGAACGCGCCGCAGGACTGCGGGAAGTTCGGGCGGCCGAAGGTGGGCGCGGCGCCGATGGCCGACATGAGGTTGGCCACCAGGGCGAGGTGGAGCATCTCCTGTACGGCGATGCCGTGGAGCTCCTGGCGCCAGCGATCGACCGCGGCCTGCTGCTCGCCGGTGAGTCCTTCGGCCTTGAGGCTGAACTCGGCGAAGAGGTACTGGCACATGATCATGTGCTCGAGCTGCGAGGCCTGGACGAGCAGGTACCACACGTGCTCGCGGTGCTCGATCACGATGGGGGGCTCGGTCATGCTTACAGAATTACACAGAGGCCGCGCCGGCGGCAGGCCCACGCCGCGCGGGCTTCGCGACGGCGATCACGCGTTCGCGGGCGCCGGCTGCGCCGCTGACGGGCGGGGAGTACGGGCTCGCGCAGGCCGGCCAGGCCCTGGCGGACCTGGCCGCCCGCCGTACCGTCGGAAAGGTCATCCTGCGCAATTAGGTAACGACGGACGGGATCGGGCTCCCTTGCGCCCACCACCGTTTGTCACACCGGCGTGGGAGCATGACGTCATGGTGACCTCGAAGCAGCCGGTGACGGTCCCGACCGACGCCAGCGTGGACGATTTCCTGGCCGCGGTCTCTGACGAACGCCGGCGGGCCGACGCGGAGCGCCTCCGCGCGATTCTGTCCGAGGTGACCGGTGAGCCTGCGGTGATGTGGGGCCCCAGCATCGTCGGCTTCGGCAGCTACCACTACACCTACGCGAGTGGGCGCACGGGTGACTGGCCCTTGGCGGGCTTCTCGCCACGCAAGCAGCAACTCGTCGTCTATTTGGTGGGTGGGTTCGAGGAGCGGCACGCCTCTGTGCTGGCCCGGCTCGGTCCGCACAGGACCGGTAAGGGATGCCTCTACCTGAAGCGGCTCGACGACGTCGACGAGAGCGCGCTGCGCGAGCTCATCGACCGCACGGTGCGGGTGCACAAGGGCGTCGACCGGGCCACCGACCGCGGGCAGCAGCGGTAGCCCCTGACTCCGCGCTGCACGCCGACGACGTCCGCAAGCTGCGCCCGCTCCTGGACGGCCACCGCCGGCTGAGCCCGGTGCCTCAGCCGGCGGCGAGGTCGCGGCGGCGCAGGCCGTACAGGCCGAGCGTCGCCAGCACCGCGGCGAGTGCGGTCAGCACCACCGTGGCCACCGGGGCGAAGGACCCCAGCGGGTGCCAGGGGAGGTGCGACAGCACCGACGTGTCCACCAGCCACCCCGGCAGGTTCATGTAGGACCCCAGGACCTGCATGAACCCGCTGTACACGAGCACGGCCCAGGCCACCGCGCCCATGGCCCGCGGGGCGAGCCCGAGCAGCGCGGCGGGGACGGCGAGCAGCACCAGCACCTCGGGGGCGCGGACCAGGCTCGACCAGGCGACTTCTCCCACGAGGCCGGGTTCGCCGGTCGACAGGGCGGCGCCGACGCCGAGCGCGGTGCCGTACACCACCGGCAGGACGACCACGGCGAGCGCGGTGACCAGCAGGGACGACCAGTACCACGTGGATCTGCCGGTCGGCCCGGCCAGCACGGGGTCGATTCGCCCGCGCACCTCCTCGGCCCTCAGCCGGACGACCGACAGGACCGCGAAGACGCCGGTGTAGAGGGACCCGGTGAACACCATGAGGCTGATCCAGGCCCGCCCGAAGTCCGCGTCGGCGGAGAAGATGGGGAGATCGGTCTGCTCCATCCCCCCGGTCATGCCGCCCAGGACGAGGCCGATGGCGAGGAACGCGGCGCCCCATCCGAGGATGGCCCCCTGCTGGAGCCTCAGCGCGAGCGTGAACGACGAGCGCAGCCAGGAGGGCGCCGAGGCGCGGCCGGGGCGCGGGGCCATCAAGGAGGCGCCGAGATCCCGGTGGCTCGCCAGGGTGTAGGCGCCCGCGACCAGCAGCCCGGCGAGCAGGACGGACAGGCCGAGCGGCCACCAGCGCTCGTCGGCCAGCACCCGGGTCTGCTGCGACCAGCCGATCGGGGACAGCCAGAACAGCGTGCCGCCCTCCTGGCTCTGCAGCGCCCCCGCGCCCCGCAGCAGCCACACGACGAAGAGCACGATGCCCGCGAGCCCGTTGGCGCCCCTGGGGTGCTCGGTGACCTGGACGGTGACCGCGGTGACCCCGGCGAACAGCAGCCCGACCGCGGCGAGGGAGGCGCCGAACAGCAGGGCGCTGCCGGTGGGGAACCCGATGCTGATCGTCGCGGCGGTGGTGAGGACCGCGAGCGCGGCGTTGCCGATCACGGCCACGATCAGCGCCCCGGTGAGCTGAGCGTGCCGGCCGACGACGGCCGCCCGGACGAGTTCGGCCCGGCCGGTCTGCTCCTCGGCCCGGGTGTGCCGGGTCACGAGCATCACGTTCATGATCGCGGCGGCCAGCAGGAACTCCACCCAGTAGGCGGCGAGGAAGTAGCTCTGCGTGGTGACCTCGCCGAACAGGGGGCCGCCGAGCACCCTCATGAAGGAGACGCGGATCATCTGCGAGGCTTCGGCCAGGGCCTCGGGCGTCGGGACGACCGCGTTCACCGCGGCGTAGTAGAAGCGCGGGACGAGGGCCGTGATGGCGACCAGCCAGAGGGTGAGCTTGATCCGGTCGCGGCGCAGCGCCAGCCGTACCATCGCGCCGGTGCCGGTCAGGTGGCTGCTCGCCGGTCTCGATCCGGTACGGCCGCGCGCCGGGGAAACCGTGGTGGTCACGCCGCCTCCTTGTGCGCGTAGTGCCGGAGCATGAGCTCCTCCAGCGTCGGCGGGTGGCTGACCAGCGAGTTCAGGCCGAACGTGGTGAGGTGCCGGATGGCGGCGTCGAGGTGCTGGGCGTCGACGCCGAACCGCACGTTCCGGCCGTCGATCTTCGCGTTGTGGATGCCCGGCAGCCGGTCGAGGCCGGTGACCGGGGCGGCGGTCTCGGCCGCGACCGTCGTCCGGGTCAGGTGCCGCATCTGCGCCAGCGTCCCCGACTCCACGGCCTTGCCGTCCCGGATGATCGTGATCCGGTCGGCGAGGGTCTCGACCTGGGCGAGGATGTGGCTGGACAGCAGGACGGTGCGGCCGTCGGCGGCGGCCTCGCCGACGACCTGCTGGAAGATCGCCTCCATCAGCGGGTCCAGCCCGCTCGTGGGCTCGTCGAGGATCAGCAGTTCCACGTCGGCGGACAGGGCGGCGACGAGGGCGACCTTCTGGCGGTTGCCCTTGGAGTAGGTCCGCGTCTTCTTCTTCGGGTCGAGCTCGAACCGCTCGATCAGCTCGTTCTTGCGCTGCTCGTCGAGCCCGCCGCGCAGCCGGCCGAGCACGTCGACGGCCTCGCCCCCGGTGAGGTTGGGCCACAGCTCGACGTCGCCCGGCACGTACGCCAGCCGCCGGTGCAACGCGACGGCGTCGGCCCAGGGGTCGCCGCCCAGTAACCTGGCGCTGCCGGAGGTGGCCCGGATCAGGCCCAGCAGGATGCGGATGGTGGTGCTCTTGCCGGCCCCGTTCGGGCCGAGGAAGCCGTGCACCTCTCCGGTGTTCACGGTGAGGTCGAGACCGTCGAGGGCGCGCGCCGGCCCGTAGGCCTTGACGAGCCCGGAAATGGCGATGGCAGGGGTCATGGGGTTTCTCCGAATTGTGCCGCTGGTGGGACCGCCCGCCCCGGCTGCGCGCGGGGCGGCGGCCCGGTCAGGTGAGGGGGCCAGTGAGGGGGCCGGTGATGCGCGCGTCGAATTCGCGGTCCGAGAGGGACCTGTTGAGCTGCAGGAGAGCTTCGGCCTGCCAGCCGACGACGTAGCGGGTCTCCGGCCGGTCCGACTCGACGGCCTCCCGGATCGTCGTCGCGACGACGCCGGGGTCGGTGGCCTGGTCGCCGCGGTCGCCCACCGGCGCCTCGGCGGCGCGTGCCATGGCCGCGGCCATCTCCCGGTAGGCCCCGCCTCCGGAGATCTCCCGCAGCTGCCGCGCGGTCCCGGCCTCGAAGTCGGTCCTGATGATGCCGGGCTGGACGACGACGACGTCGACGCCGAACTGCGCGGTCTCCATGCGGAGCGTGTCGGAGAAGGCTTCCAGGGCGTGCTTGGAGGCGTAGTACCAGGCGCCGAGCGGGAAGGCGACCTCCCCGCCTATCGAAGACACGTTGACGATCGTGCCCGATCCCCGCTGCCGCATCCCCGGCAGCACCAGCTGGGCCAGCCGGGCCGCGGCGAACACGTTGACCTCGAACAGGTCCCGCGCCATGGCCAGCGGCGTGTCCTCCACGGCGCCGTGGACGACGGCTCCCGCGTTGTTCACCAGGACGTCGATGCGCCCGCACTCGTCCAGGACGGTGTCGACGGCCCGCTTGAGGTCTTCTTCTTTGGTCACGTCCACCGGCAGCGTGCGGCCTCCCGCGTCACGCAGTTTCGCCATCATCCTGTGCACCCGCCGCGCCGCCCCGTAGACGAAATGGCCGGCGTGCAGGAGCTCGAGCGCGGTGGCGTGGCCGATGCCGGATGAGGCACCGGTCACGAGACATACTTTGGCAACCATGCCATGGTCCCCCTCGGGTTCGACGGTGATCGGGGCCGGCTACGCGACGCGTGACCGGCGATCGTTCACCCACGGGGAAAGTTACGGATGCGTTTGCGGATTCGGCAAGTTGTGAACATCGTCGTAGCAGGTCAGAGCCGGATGGTTGGCGCAACGACAATGTCGGCAAATGCAACAATCCCTGTTGGCGTGTCGCACTCAGGTGCGTCCGGAAGCCATACTTGCGCGTGACGACGACGTGCCGGGAGGGCGCATGCCGGGAGGCCACCTGACGTACGACGAGCGCCGCAAGATCTCGGAGGGGCTGGCGGGAGGGCTCTCCTACGCGGAGATCGCCCGGCGCCTGGGGCGGCCGAGATCGACCGTCGGCCGCGAGATCGCGCGCAACGGCGGCCCGCACGGCTACCACGCGGGCCGGGCGCAGCAGGCGACCGGATGGCGCGCCCGCCGCCGGCCCGCCGCGCCGGCGAGCACGCCGGCCACGGGGGACTCCGGCCGGCGTGACCCCGAGGCGGTGCGGGAGTTCGAGGAGAGGCTCACCGCGAGATTCGGGGGTGTGCCGACGATGGCGGCCAGGGTGATGGCCTGCCTGTTCACCAGCGACACCGGCAACCTGACCGTCGCCGAGCTGACCGAGCGGCTGCGGGTCAGCCCCGCGTCCATCTCCAAGGGCGTCGGCTGGCTGGAGCAGGTGGGGCTCGTCAGACGCGAGCGCGACAACCGGCGCGAGCGGTACATCATCGACGCCGAGGTCTGGTACCGGGCGTGGCTGGTGGGCACCCGGTCGATGACGCTGTGGACCGAGACGGTCCGGGACGGGGTCGACATCCTCGGCGCCGACACCCCGGCCGGCAGGCGGCTCGCGACCGCGAGCCGGTTCTTCGAGCTCATCAGCTCGGACATGGCTCAGGCGGCCGAGCACTACCGCCAGACCTTCGCCGACACCGGGGAGATCCCACGCTGACCGCCGCGCCCCTTCAGGGGCGGCGGGCCCGCAGCGCCCCGGCCGTTCAAGGGCGGGTCCGTCGCCGTGAAGGGGGCGGGCGCGCCCGTCACGACGCCGCGAGGGCTCCACGCGGGGGCAAGGTTCAGACTGCCGCGCGCCCGCCGTCCACCGAGAGGGTGGCTCCGTGGACGTTGGCCGCGTCGTCCCCCGCCAGGAACACCACCGCCTTGGCCACCTCCTCCGGAGTGCTGGCTCTGCGCGAGGGGATGGTCGCGATCATCGGCGCCAGGAAGTCCGCCATCGCGGCGACCTTGTCGGTGGACGTGGGCCCCGGCGCCACGGTGTTGACCCGCACGCCGGAGGGACCGTACTCGTCCGCCCACGACTTCGTCAGCGAGTGGATGGCGGCCTTCGTGGTGCTGTAGAGGGCGGAGCCGCTCGTCCCGAACAGCCCGGAGATGGAGCCGAGGTTGATGATCGCGCCGCTGCCGCGGGCCGCCATGGCGGGGGCGACCAGGCCGGTGAGGAGGAAGGCGGCCTTGACGTTCACGGCCAGGGCCTGGTCGATGAGCGCCTCCTCCACCTCGGCCGTGGGGGCGGGGTGGATCAGCAGCGCGGCGTTGTTGACCAGGATGTCCAGCGGGCCGCCGGCCAGCCGGTGCGCGGCCTCGGCGAGCTCGCGGACGGCGGGCAGCCCGCCGGCGAGGTCGGCGCGGACGAACCAGGCCTGCCCGCCCTGCTCGGCGATGGACGCGACGACCTTCTCGCCCCGGACGGTGTCCCGGCCACTGACGATGACGTGGGCGCCCTCGGCGGCGAGCGCGCGGGCGATGGCCGCGCCGATGCCGTCGGTGGAGCCCGTGACCAGGGCGGTGCGCCCCTGAAGACGTGCGGACATGATGACTCTCCCTTGCGAAGGTGCAGGATTCGCGACCCAGGATGCCGAGGCTAAAATGGACCAGCAAGTCCAATCTTGGAGGTCACCATGCCCACGCTGACCCGCAAGGGGGCCGCGACGCGGCAGCGCATTCTCGAAGGCGCCGCCGCGCACATCCGCGAGTACGGCGTGGCCGACACGGCCCTCGACGACGTGCTGGCCAGAACCGCCACGAGCAAGAGCCAGCTCTTCCACTACTTCCCGGGCGGGCGCGAGGAGCTGCTGCTGGCGGTGGCCCGCTTCGAGGCCGGCCGCGTGCTGGACAACCAGCAGCCGGCGCTCGGCGAGCTGACCTCCTGGCCCGCCTGGCAGCGGTGGCGCGACACGGTCGTCGACCATTATCGGAGCCAGGGCCGCCTGTGCCCGCTCAACTCGGTCACCTCGCAGCTGGGCAACCGCACGCCCGCCGCCCAGGCCGTGGTCACCGAGCTGGTGCGCCGCTGGCAGGCCGAGATCGCCACCGGCGTACGGCACATGCAGGAGGCCGGCGAGGTCGACCCGGGCCTCGACCCCGAACGCGCGGCGGCCGCGCTGCTCGCCGGCATCCAGGGTGGCGTCCTGATCCAGATGTCCACCGGCGAGGTCACCCATCTGGAGGCCGCCCTGGACATGGGCATCGCCCACCTCCGCGCCGGCCGCCCGTAGCGGGACGGGGCGGAGGCGCCGCCCACCAAGGGGAGCCGACGGCACCGCCGCACGAACGAGCCACCGCTCGAACGGGCCACCACGCGAACGAGCCACCGCGCAAAGGGGCAGCCCTGCGAACGGGCCGCAGCGCGAACGGGCCGTCTCTCGGCAGGGGCCGGGCGGCGCGTCCCGAAGGACGCGAGCCTCCGTCAGATCAGCAGGAGGGTCTTGCCCAGGGCGGTACGGTGCTCGATCGCGGCGTGCGCGTCGGCGGCGCGCTCCAAGGGGAAGGTCTGCCCGATGACCGGCCGGACGAGCCCCGCCGCCGCCTGAGCCATCATCTGCTCCGCCCACCGCACCAGGTGCGGCCCGAACCCGAAGAGCTGCTCGATGCCGATCACTTCCACGCCCTTGTGGCGCGCCCGCTCGGGGTCGACGGCCGTCGCCTCGCCGCTGGAGGCGCCGTGCACCGAGAACCGGCCGCCACGGGCCGTCACCTCGAACGCGGCCCGCCCGATCTCCCCGCCGACGCCGTCGAACACCACGTCCGGCCCCGCACCGCCGGTCGCCTCCAGCACCTGCTCGGTCCAGGCCGGTTCGGAGTAGTCGACCACGGCTTCGGCGCCCAGCTCCCGGGCCAGGTCGAGCTTGCGCGATCCGCGGGCGGCCCCGACGACCCGCGCGCCCGCCGTACGGGCCAGCTGCACCAGCAGGCTGCCTACGCCGCCGGCCGCCGCCTCGACCAGCACCCACTCGCCAGGACGGATCTTGGCCCCCTCGACCAGCCCCTGCGCGGTGCTGCCGTCGCTGTGCAGGGCGACGGCCTCCGGGAGCCCCAGCTCGCCCGGCACCGGGAACAGCTCCTCGACCGCGGCCACCGCCCGCTCGGCGAAACCGCCGGTCTCCCCCGTCCCGGCGATGACCCGCCGGCCCGCCCACGCCGGATCAACCCCTGCTCCGACCGAGCTCACCCGCCCGGCCACCAGGCCGCCCGGCACGTACGGCAGCTCGGGCCTGGCATGCCACCGGTCGGCGCCGCGCCGGATCTGCGTCTCGACGAACGTCATGCCCGCGACCGCCACATCGACCACGACCTGCCCGGGCCCGGCGACCGGATCCGGCGCCTCCCCGGGCACCAGCATCTCAGGCCCGCCGAACTCGATCACCCGAACCACCCGCATTACCGCTCGCTCCTGTCTTCTTTGTGACATGACCTCCCTAGCGTGCAACCTCAATCGGACTTGAGGTCAACCGGCGGGCCGGGCGAAGGCTCCCCCGCCCGGCCCGCCGGAGCGATCAGACGGCGAAGACCTGGGAGTCGTCGGCGAACGCCTTGAACTCCAGCGCGTTCCCCGCGGGGTCGAGCAGGAACATCGTCCACTGCTCCCCCGCCTGCCCCTCGAAACGGACATAGGGCTCGATGACGAACTCGACGTCCGCCGCGCGCAGCCGGTCGGCGAGCCGGTGGAACTCGGGGATCGTCAGGATCAGGCCGAAGTGCGGCACGGGGACGTCATGTCCGTCGACCGGGTTGTGGATCCGCCGCGCGCGGGCCGGCGCCAGATGCGTCACGAACTGGTGGCCGCGCAGGCTCCAGTCCACCCAGGTGTCCGAGCTGCGGCCCTGCTCGAGGCCCAGCACCTCGCCGTAGAAGCGGCGCGCGGCGGCCAGGTCGTCGACCGGCATGGCCAGGTGGAACCGCGGGATCGGGGAGTCGAGAACCGTCATGAGGGGGACCTTCCTTCCTGACTACACAATGTATCAATGTTAACATTACGACAAGGAGTCGCGGCATGAGCTCCCATGAGAGGCTGGAGCCATGAGCGAACAGGGCAGGGTCGCCCCGGCCCGCCGTCGGGGCCTCGCCGACGAGGTCGCGGACCGCATCCGCGAGGCCATCTTCGCCGGGACCTACGCTCCCGGAGCGCAGCTGCGGGAGGTGGAGCTGTCCGGCGCGCTGGACGTCAGCCGCGGCCCGGTGCGCGAGGCGTTACTCCGGCTGGAGCGCGAGGGCCTGGTCCGCAGCGCGTGGCACCGCGGCGCCACCGTCACCACGCTCTCCGCCGAGGACGTCATCGAGCTCGACAGCCTGCGCGCCGCGCTGGAACAGCTCGCCGTCCGGCAGGTGGTCACGCACGCCTCGGACGACGACATCGCCGCCGTCGAGCAGGCGGCCGCGCGCATGGAGCGCGCCGAGGACGAGCACGACATGGTGCGCTGCGACATCGCCTTCCACGACGCCGTCTACGCCGCCGCCCGGCACCGGCGCCTGGAGGAGGCGTGGCAGGCCATCCGCTCCCAGGTCCACCTGTTCCTGCTGACCCGGATCGGCCTCGACTCCGCGGACTACCTGTCCCACATCCCCGAGGAGCACCGGGGGCTGGCCGCCGCCCTGCGTGCCCGTGACGCCGAGCGCGCCCTGGAGCTGTTCGCCGCCCACCGGCTCCACGCCTTCGACGTGCTCACCGCTCCGAACCCCACCCCCTGACCGCGTACGCCGATCGTGAGGAGATCAGCGATGACCCAGCAGCCCGCTTACCGCCGCACCCCCTTGACGCCGGAGGAGGACGCCCGCGCCGAGGCGAACTTCGCCTCTTTGGTCGCCGAGAACCTCACCGCCCACGGACGGTTCCGGGTGAGCGCCGACACGCCGGAGATGGTGGAGCTGTTCCAGCGGGTCGCCCGCAGGGCCGGTGACCTGCTCCAGCGCCCGGTGGTCAGCTACGCCAACGGCCGATACATCGTGATCACCTTCGCCCAGGAGAGCGCGGCCCCCGGCCTCACCGGACAGGCGACGCCGGGCACGTAGTGGCCGTCCTGGCGGTTCTCCTAGCGGGACGGGACGAGCCGGGCGACCGCGTCGCCGACGGGTGTGTCGCCGGTGGTGAGCTCGACGATCACGCGGTTCAGGGCCGGCTCGCGCAGGGCGGCGGCGATGAACGCGGCGACGTCGTCGCGATGGACGTCGCCGTACTCCACGGCGGGCCCCGCGGTGACGCGGCCGGTGCCGGGCTCGTCGCGGAGCGTGCCCGGACGGACGATGAGCCAGTCGAGGCCGGTACGGGTCAGGTACACGTCGGCGCTCTTCTTGACCTTGATGTAGTGCTCGAAGCCCGCGCCGGCGCCACCGGCGCGCAGGGCGTCCGGGAACACCGACACGAGCACGAACCGTGACACCCCGGCGCGGGCGGCGGCGTCGGCGGCCTTCTCCAGCCCCTTGCCGTCGATCAGGGTGGTCTTGTCCATGCCGGTGCCGTGCGCGCCGGCCGAGAACACCACGGCGTCGTGCCCGCCGAGCTTCCCCGCCAGCGCCTCCACCGGGTCGTGGATCAGGTCCCCGGCCACCGGCGTCGCGCCCGACGCCCGTACGGTCTCGGCCTGGGCGGGATCGCGGTACATGCCGGTCACCTCGTCACCGCGGCCGGCGAGCAGGCGGGCGAGCCGGCGCCCGACTCCCCCGGCGGCACCGATCTGGAACACCTTCACGCGGATCACCTTCCATGGTTGAAATTCATCCTAATGTTAACATTAGGACATCGAAGGGGCACACGAGAAGCGTCCTGCCCGGCGCCGACCACAGCCACCCGTGGGCCCGCACGACAACCAACGGTTGGACGCTCGCATCACATCAGCCACGTCAGAGCGTGACTGAACAACCGACCCGCGGCTGGCCACAACGATCGGTTGTGCACGCCTAAGGTGAACCGGTGGACACCGAGGCATTGCGATCGTTCGTCCGGGCTGCCGAGCTCGGACAGTTGCAACATGCGGCCGATGAGTTGGGCGTGACGCAGCAGGCAGTCTCCAAGCGGATCGCCGCCCTGGAGCGCGAGCTGGAAGTCCGTCTGTTCACGCGTACCGCCCGAGGGGTTGAGCTGACGCTCGACGGTCAGGCGTTCCTCCCCCACGCGCGGAGCGTCGTCGCGGGTGTCGAGCGTGCCATCACCTCGGTCAGGCCGGGCTTCCGGGCCCTGCGGATCGATGTTCTCGGCCTGCGAAGCGCGCAGGCCGTCGTTCTGCACGACTATTGGCGGGCGCATCCCGAGACCGACCTCGACGTGGTGACCCTCAGGGTCAACGACCCACGCGTGGCGGTCGCCGCCGTCCAAGCGGGCGATGTCGACGCCTCGTTCCGTAGCGTCACCGACCCGGCCACGCTGCCGCCCGACCTGCAGATGATCCACGCGTTCGACTCCCCGCTGGAGCTTCTCGTCGGCCCGAGGCATCCGCTCGCCTCCGCGCGCAGACTGACGCCGCCGCAACTGCGCAAGCACCGGATATGGGTGCCGGGCATCGCGCCCCGAAGCGAATGGGCGGAGTTCTACGATCAGCTCGCCACCGACTTCGACCTGCGCATCGACGCGGCGGGCCCGCACTTCGGAGACGAAGTACTCCTGGACATCCTCGCGGACTCCGCGAACGTGGCCACCCTCGTCGGGGCACGTGACCGGTACCTCTGGCCGACGAACCACGACCTGCGCCGCATCCCCGTCGTGAACCCGGCCCTCGCATACCCGCTCTCGCTCATCCTCCCCAGAACGAATCCGCACCCAGGACTGCGTGGAATCCTCACCCACCTCGCAAGCCTGCCGAGGCTCCCCGATCCGGTCTGGCTCCCGTCCTGGGCGACGACACCACGGCCCGGCGACGGCGACCTCGCAGCGCCTCGCCGGCCCCGGCCCTGGCAAAGGTGACTCCACCAGCGCCTGGCGGATCTCATCCAGTCACCGGTACACCAGAAAAGGATCATGGCATGTCCAGCGACCGTCTCATGCGCATCCACAGCCCCCGGTTCCAGGCCATGGCCGAGAGGGTCCTGCGGGTCACCGAACTCACCTCCCGCCTGAACGTCCTGCCCTTCGAGGACGAAGCGGGCAAGGCGGAACTGTTCGCGCGGATCCTCGGCAAGCCACTGCCGGCCAGAGTCACGATCTACCCGCCCTTCTACACCGACCACGGCCTGCGCCTGGACCTCGCGGAGCGCGTGTTCATCAACCAGAACTGCACGTTCCTGGACTATGCCGGCATCCGGCTCGGCGAGCGCGTGATGATCGGGCCGAAGGCCACGTTCATCACCGTCGGCCACCCGGTCGATCCCGAGGAGCGACGCGAATGGCTGAGCGGCGCGCCCATCGACGTGGCGGAGAACGTGTGGATCGGCGCCGGCGCCACGATCCTGCCCGGCGTCAGCATCGGCCGTGATGCCGTGATCGCCGCCGGCGCGGTCGTGGCCGATGACGTTCCACCGGCGAGCCTGGTGACCGGCACCAAGGCCACCGTGCACCGACGGTGGTGACGACCTCTCCAGGGCTTCCGGCGCGAAGGGGCTCCCGGCACGAGCCGGGGGCCGGGGGCCGTCAGCGGGTGGACTCGCGGACCTTCAGCTCGAAGGGCGCGGTGTACTCGCCGGCCGGGCGTGACGGGTCCTGGATGCGGGCGGTCACCAGCTCGACCGCCTTCGCGGCCATCCACCGGTGGTCGGGGGCCACGGTGGACAACGAGGGCACCATGTACGCCGCTTCGGGGATGTCGTCGTACCCGATGAGGCGGATGTCGTCAGGGACCCGGAGGCCGCGGTCGGCGAGGCCGCGGAAGACTCCCTGGGCGACGGTGTCGCTCACCGCGACCACGCCGTCGACCTCGTGACCGGAGTCGACCAGGCGGTGGGCCGCCTCGCGGCCCGACTCCAGCGTCATCCCGCTGACGGCGAACAGCAGCGCCGGATCGGCGTCGAGTCCCCGTTCGGCGAGCCCGGCGAGATAGCCCTGGTGGCGGCGCGTGACCACGTTCACGCCGTCGAGGGAGTCGCCGGTGACCATCGCGATCCGGCGGCATCCGCGGTCGATCAGATGCGTGGTCGCCGCCTTCGCGCCCTCCTCGTTGGGCATGGCGACATGGTCGAACCGCGCGGCGAAGTCCCGCTCGCCGAGCATCACGATCGGGTGGTCGCCGCCGGTCGGCAGCGAGTCCTGGGGGTCGATCCCGACCGCGCTGAGGATCAGCCCGTCGAAGTCCAGCGCATACGAATGGGAGATCGCGTCGATCTCCCCGGCCGCCGCCGCGCCGGTCTGCTCGATCGCGACGTGGAAGCCGTGCTCCCGCGCCCTGTCGATCACGTGGGCGGCGAGCTGGCCGAAGTAGGGCCGGTCGATCTCGGGGACGGCCAGCCCGATGACGCCGGTCCGCCCGGACCTGAGGGTCCGGGCGGAGACGTTGACGCGGTAGCCCGACTGGCGGATCGCTTCGAGCACGCGGCGGCGGACCTCGTCGCTGACCCCGGCGCGGTCGTTGATGACGTTGGAGACCGTCATCTTCGACACCCCGGACAGCTTGGCGACGTCGCCCATGGTGACCATGCCGCTCCTCAGGTCCTGCCCTTTCGGCCGGATCCGATCCGGCCGCTTCCGACTCGTGGCCGCCGCTGGTTCGAGCTTACTGCGGCCCATGACGGCGCCGGTTATGCGACGTCGACCTCCACGGTGACGAAGGAGTGGGCGGGCAGGTGCACCCGCAGACCCGTACCGGTGACCGTGACCTGCTCGTGGGAGCGGGGGGCGACGGCGGCCGGCGCGTCGGGGGTGTTGTGGGTCTGCAGCGACCCGGCGGTGAGGATCCGCGAGCGGACCTCGCCCACGCGGCCCCCGCGCAGGTCCAGCTCGACGTCGGAGGCGTCGGCCGCGTCCAGGTTGGACAGGGAGACGAGCACCTTGTCGTCCTTGCGGCTCGCCGACAGCGAGACGGTCGCCAGCGTGTCCGGCCCGACCTCGCGGGAGGGCAGGTCCGACAGGAGGTCGACCCGCAGCGACGCGGCGTCCTGGTGTCCCTTGTTCATCTCGAACACGTGGTAGGTGGGCGTGAGCACGAGCGCCCCCGAGTCGGGGTCGGTCAGGATCATGGCCTGGAGCACGTTCACGGTCTGGGCGATGTTGGCCATCACGAGCCGGTCGGCGTGGCGGTGGAAGATGTCGAAGTGCAGGCTCGCGACCAGCGCGTCCCGGAGCGTGTTCTGCTGGTAGAGGAAGCCGGGGTTGGTGCCCGGCTCGACGTTCCACCAGGTGCCCCACTCGTCCATGATCAGGCCGACGGTCTTGTGCGGGTCGTAGCAGTCCATCACGTTGGAGTGGCCGGTGAGGAGCTCGTCGGTGTGGGCGGCCTTGACCATGGTCCGGTAGTACTCGTCGTCGTCGAACACCGTGGCGGCGCCCTTGTCCTGCCAGGTGCCCGCGACCGTGTAGTAGTGCAGCGACAGGGCCTGGAAGAACCCGGCCGGCCGGCGCGCGCAGCCGAGGTGGCCGAGCGCCTTCATGAGCGTCTCGGTCCAGGTGTAGTCGTCGGAGTTCGCGCCGGCGGCGATGCGGTACAGCCGGTTGTCTCCGTGGTCGCGGCAGAAGGTGGCGTACCGGCGCGCCTCGTCGGCGTAGTGCTGGGCGGTCATGTTGCCGCCGCAGCCCCAGGCCTCGTTGCCGAGGCCCCAGAAGCGCACCCGCCAGGGCTCGTCGCGGCCGTTGGCCTTGCGCAGGCGCACCATCGGGGAGTCGCCGTCGCGGGTGAGGTACTCGACCCAGTCGCTCATCTCCTTGACCGTGCCGGAGCCCACGTTGCCGTTGATGTACGGCTCGGCGCCGAGCAGCTCGCACAGGGCCATGAACTCGTGGGTGCCGAAGTGGTTGTTCTCCTCGACGTTGCCCCAGTGGGTGTTCACCATCACCGGGCGCTGCTCTTTCTGGCCGATGCCGTCCATCCAGTGGTACTCGTCGGCGAAGCAGCCTCCAGGCCAGCGGAGGTTCGGGATGTTCAAGGCGCGCAGCGCTTCGACGACGTCCAGCCGGATCCCGCCGGCGTTCGGGAGGTCGCTGTCCTCGCCCACGTAGAACCCGCCGTAGATGCACCGGCCCAGGTGCTCGGCGAAGTGGCCGTACACGTGCTTGCTGATCACGGGGCCCTTGACGTCCACATTGATGACCGCGGACACGGCAGCGTCACTCATGGATCACACCTTTTCTCGATAAGCAACGGCGGCTACTTTATCGATAAAGTAGGGCCTGTCAAGGGGAGGGAGGTCCCGGGGCCGCCGGGAAAGTGCCCCTTTCTTGCCCTGTTGGCTCGGGAATTCTCGCCCACCCGCCCCTATGCGACCGGCCGCGCGATCCGTACGGTGAGGCCATGTGCGATCTGAACGCCACGGAGACACGTGAGATCATCGCATCACTCAGCGAGGTGACCGGCCTGTCCGGCCAGGTGACCACGCACATCGACGACATCGGGAAGACGTCGTACATGGACCACGAGAGCCTGGCCGCGCTCCTCGGCACACTGCGCGACCGCGCCGAGGCGGCCAGGGAATGGGTGGCCGCCAAGCCTCAGCAGCACGCGGGCCACTGACCCGGTGCCGACCGGCCCCGGCGGAGGCGCCGGGGCCGGTCGGCGCGCCGTTCACGGCGCGGGTGAGGCCACGGCGATGTGCGGGCGGCCGGTTATGGGGTGCGGGCTGATGTGCGCGCGCACGCCGAAGACCTCCTCGATGAACGCCGGGGTCAGCACCTCCAGGGGCGGGCCGTGCCCGGCGACCCGGCCGTCGCGCAGGACGACGACCTGGTCGGCGTAGGCGGCGGCCTGGTCGAGGTCGTGCAGGGCGGCCAGCAGGGTCAGGCCGAGGGAGCGGATCAGGTCCAGCAGCAGGAGCTGGGAGCCGACGTCCAGATGGTTGGTGGGTTCGTCGAGCACCAGCAGCGGCGCCTGCTGGGCCAGCGCGCGGGCGAGCAGGACGCGTTGCCGTTCGCCGCCGGACAGGGTGATCATCAGCCGGTCGGCGGCCCAGTGCATGCCGACGCGTTCCAGTGCGGTGTCGACCATGGCGCGGTCGGCGCCGGTCTCGCGGTCGAGTGGCCGTTTGTGGCTGTGGCGGCCGGTGGCGACGATCTCGGCGACGGTGAAACCCTCACCCGCCTGACCGTGCTGCGGCAGCACGGCGCGGTGGCGGGCGGCCTGGCGGGGTCGCATCCGCCACAGGTCCTGCCCGTCGAGCCGGACCACGCCGGCGGAGGGGCGCAGTGACCGGTAGACGGTTCGCAGCAGGGTTGACTTGCCGCTGCCGTTGGGGCCGATGAGAGCGACGAACTCGCCCGGTCCGGCGGTCAGGGTGACGTCGTCGACGATGGGACGGGTGTCGATATGGGCGCTGACGCCGGCCAGGTCAAGCCGCATCGGTGGCTCCCTTCGCGCGGCGGCGCAGCAGCCACAGGAAGAACGGCACGCCGAGTCCGGTGGTGAAGATGCCGACCGGCAGCTCGTTGGGCCGGTCGGCGGTCCGGGCGGCCAGGTCCACCAGCACCAGGAACAGCGCCCCGGCCAGCAGGGACACCGGCAGTACGCGGCGGTGGTCGGCGCCGACGACGAAGCGGGCCATGTGCGGGATCATCAGCCCGATGAAGCCGATGCCGCCGACGACGCTGACCACGGTGGCCGTCAGCAGCGAGGCCGCCACCAGCAGCCCGACGCGCAGCCTCGCCACCGGCACGCCGACGGCGATGGCGACCTCCTCGCCGGCCAGCAGCGCGTTGAGCGCGCGGGCCTGCAGCATCAGCCACGCCAGGCAGGCGACGATGAGCAGGGCGGGCATGCCCAGGTCGGGCCAGGACGCGCCGGCGACGCTGCCCATCAGCCAGAACATCATGCCCTGCAGCTCGGTGGGGTTGAGCTGGAGCTGGACGAAGGTGGTGGCCGCCGTGCACAGGTAGCCGATGGCGACGCCGGTCAGCACCAGCCAGGAGTCCAGCAGCCGACCGGCGCGCTGGGCCAGCAGGTAGACCAGCAGCGCCGAGCCTATGGCGGCGGCGAAGGCGGCGCCGGTGACGCCGAGCACGCCGGTCAGGCCGGCCAGCGCGGTGCCGCCGAGCGCGGGGACCAGCACCGCCCCGAGGGAGGCGGCCGAGGCCACGCCGAGGACGTAGGGGTCGGCGAGCGGGTTGCGGACGAGAGCCTGCAACGCGACCCCGGCCACTGACAGGCCGGCTCCGGCGAGCGCGGCCAGCAGTGCCCGGGGCGTGCGGATGTCCCAGACCACCTGGCTGAGCAGCGGGTCCGCCGCCGCGCCGCGCCCGGTCAGGTGGGCCCAGACCACGCCCCAGACCTGGCCGAGGGGCAGGGTGACCGAGCCGACGGAGATGCCGGCCACCAGGGCCGCGACCAGCGCGACGACCAGGGCGGCCAGCAACAGCCCGGTCGCGGGCCCGGAGATCAGATGCGCGCGGTGAGGACGTACCGGTGCGCGGGTCAGGGTGTCAATCACCGGGGTGGACCACCTTGGAGATCTTCTCCACGGCGGCGGCGTTGAGCGGGCCGAGGTAGGCGCCGTCGGAGATGATCGTGTAGGTCCTGGACTTGGAGGCAGCCCAGTTCGGGTAGGCGGCGAACAGTTCGGCCGCCTCCGCATCGCCCTTCTCATCCGGGGTGAACAGGCCGACCACCAGAACGTCGACCTGGGCGGTGGCGAGTTGTTCCCGGTTGAGGGTGCGGGTGGCGTCGGCGGTCTGGCCGGCGAAGGCGTTGACGCCGCCGGCGACCTTGATGACGTCGTCGTAGATGCCGCCGGTCATGACGGCGGGCAGCCCGTTGGCGTTCATCATGGCCATGCCGGGATAGGCGATGAGCACCTTCTTCGGCGGCAGGCCCGCGACCCGTGTCCGTACGGCCTCGATGCGGGCGCGCAGCTTGCCGACCAGGTCGAGAGCGCGGTCCTGGACGTCGAAGACGCGTCCGAGCAGGGCGATGAACTCCAGCGAGGAGTTGATCGACTGGTTGCGGTAGGCGACCTGCTCCGCTTCGGTGGCGTCGGGCTTGCCCATCGCGCAGTTGACCGGGTTGACCAGGGAGGTGATGCCGGCGGCGGCGAGTTGCTCGCGGGTGGCGAAGCCCTGCTTGGCGTCGAACCCGCCGGACCAGGTGGACACCACCAGGTCGGGCTTGAGCTTGAGCACCTGCTCGGCGGGGACGTCGAAGTTCTTGTTCATGGTCAGCCCGCCGGTCGGCAGGGCCTTGATTTTGGCGATCATGGAGGGGTCGTCGGAGACGCCGTAGCTCTGGGCGTTGGCCAGGACGCTCTTGTCCAGGCCGAGCATGATGAAGCTTTCCACCTCGCCCACGCTGGTGCCGTTGAGGATGAGCACCCGCTGGGGCGGTTTGGTGAAGGTGACCTTCGTGCCGCAGTTGTCAAAGGTCAGGGGGTAGCCGGACGTGGTGGGGGACGCGGCGGTGGACGCGGCGGTGGAGCCGCTTTCCGAGCCGCCCGGGTCGCCGCAGCCGGCGGCGGTCAGGGTGAGCAGCGCGCACAGCGCGGCGGCCAGCGGGCGGCGGGCATGACAAAGGTTCATCGATGATGCTCTTTCGAAGTCGAGTCTGAAGGCACGCGAGATGGGCGCGGGTCGCAGCGGCGACCGGCGCGCATCGCGGGAACGCGGGACCGCCCGGGCGGCTCTGCGGCACGCCCGGTGTCACGCTCGTTCGGAAACAGCCCAGGATCAGGCGGTTCTTAGGCGCGCTCCAGGGGGTGCCCGCCCTACCAGGGCATGTCGCAGGAAAGCGCGAATAGGCGGGGTCTCGTCCTCACCCGCGTACGCGATCGTCCTCGGCCCGGTGGCCGTGCACCCGGCCACCGTGAAAACCAGCACCAGCAGCGGGCGCAGCACCCGTCCGGCCACCTGCCGGACCAGGGCGCACAGGCCCGACTCGACCCACCGCAGCCACGCGGAGGTCACCAGCACGCCCAGCGTGTGCATGACCAGCATCCCGAACGTCGGGGAGCCTCCGTGATGCAGCTGCGCCGCGCCCGGAACGGCCCCGAGGGAGGCCATCGCGTGGTGGGCGGCCCCCTGGCTCAGCAGCACGTGCAGGATGACCTGCGACAGGGCCGTCGCGGGCAGGATGGCGCCCAGGGTGCGCTCACGGCCGGTCAAGGCCAGCGCGACCGGCAGCAGGAGGACGAAGCCGCCCAGTGTGGACACGGGGTCGAAGAAGCCCCCGCCGGCCAGGTGCCCGAGCATGGCCAGTGCGGCGCACGTGGCGGCGAAACTCGCCGCGCGCACCCACCGCACCACCGACAACGGACCCATCGCGGACAGATCTTCGCACACCGCTGCCGCCGTCTTCGGATCGGGAGTCTCTCGCCGCCGCCGGATCAGGAGGCCAGCTTGTATCCCGCCTCGACGATGGCCTCGCGCACCTGCGACTCCTGGAGCAGCGGGCCGCCGCTCACGGTGACCCGGCCGCCCAGCACGTCCACCTCCACCCGCTCGACGCCCCGCAGTGGCAGGACCTGTGCCCGGATCGTCGAGGCACTACAGCCACAGCTCATTCCCGCAACCGCAACGGACATGGTCATTGGCGCGACCCTTTCCCGTAAACCGCCAGGCGCGCTCACGGCTCGCCTTTAGGAGGGATACGCGGCTTCCTGCCTCCCGGTTCAAGCAACTGGCGACTTTTTTAGATCCATATCTTTTTGTTCACGAATTCTCGATCACGTGGCACTATGACCGGGTGCATATCGGTCAGCCCTTCCTGCGCGCAACGCGGGCCGCGGTCTTCGCGGCGGTGTGCGTGCTGGTCTCGGCCGCCCTGCACGGGCTGGCCGGCGGCGATCCGGTGCACACGGGCACGTTGCTCGGCGCGCTCACGCTGACCTGGACGGGCGCGTTCCTGCTCGGTGGCCGCCGGCGCGGCCTGGAGGTGCTGCTCGCGGCCTGCTTCGCCGCCCAGTACGGCATGCACCACCTGTTCAGCGCAGGTGCGGCCGCACCGCCGCCGCCTCATGAGCACGTCACGGGCGTGGGCATGTTCCTCGTGCACGCCGTGACGGCGGTCCTTTCGGCGTGGTGGCTGGCGCGGGGCGAGTCCGCTCTCGCCGTGCTGCTCCATCTCGCCGTCGCCTCCATCGACCGCTGGTGGGGCGTGCTGTCGCTCCTGACGGGCGGGCCGGTCGAGGCGAGCCCGTCCGGCGGCCGGCCCACGGCGCGCGACGGCGACGCCTTCCTTCAGCGCCTGTTCGCGGCGGCGATCTTCCGGCGGGGCCCGCCGGCGCGTTTCTCCCTCGTCTGACACCCCTTCGGGCCGTTGCCGGCCCGTGTTCCGCCACGCCCGGAAAACGGCACGGCGGACCCTCTTTCGAGAGCACGCGTACCTGCGTACGCGTCGCCCCATGAGTGGAGAAACGCCTGATGACCTCTACCGCCGACGTCCACACCAGCCCTGCCCCCGCGCCGCCCCGCGAGCGCTCGGCCTGGGCCGCGCTGCGCCCGCTGGTGCTGCGACTGCACTTCTACGCGGGCGTCCTCATCGCCCCCTTCCTGCTCGTCGCCGCGGGCACCGGCCTGTTGTACGCGGCCTCGTACCAGCTCGAGCAGGTCGTCTACCAGCACGAACTCACCGCGCCAGTCGGCCGGACCAGCCTGCCCCTCAGCGCGCAGGTCGCGGCGGCCCGCGCGGCACACCCCCAAGGCACCGTCACCGCGGTACGGCCCGGCGCCGAGCCGGGCCAGACCACCCGCGTGCTGATCAACGAGCCGGGCCTGGCCGAGAGCACCCAGCTGGCCGTGTTCGTCGATCCCCACACCGGCCAGGTACGCGGCGCGCTGGAGAGCTACGGCAGCTCCGGAGCGCTGCCCGTACGCGCCTGGATCTCCACCCTCCACCGCCAGCTGCACCTGGGCGAGCCCGGCCGGATCTACAGCGAGCTGGCCGCCAGCTGGCTGTGGGTGGTCGCGCTCGGCGGCCTGATCCTCTGGGTCGCCCGGCGCCGCCGCGCCCGGCGCCACCTGCTCGTCCCCGACCGCGCCGCCAACGCGGCCCGCCGCAGGCTGTCCTGGCACGGCTCGATCGGCCTGTGGGCGGTGCTCGGCCTGCTGTTCCTGTCCGCCACCGGCCTGACCTGGTCGAAGTACGCCGGAGCCAACGTCGACGAGCTCCGCGCGGCGCTGAACTGGACCACGCCGTCGATCAACGTCTCGGGCGGCGACCACGCCGCGCACACCGCGACCACGGGAAACCACGCAGGCGGCGGGGCCGACGTCGGGGTGGACCGCGTCGCCCAGGCCGCCGCCGGCAAGGGGCTGTCCGGCCCGCTGGAGATCGTCTGGCCCGCCAAGGCCGGCGCGCCCTACCTGGTGAAGGAGATCGACAAGACCGCGCCCACCCGCCTGGACCAGGTTGCCGTCGACGCCACCAGCGGCCAGGTGACCGCCGAGCTGCGCTTCGCCGACTACTCGCTGGCCGCCAAGCTCGCCCGGTGGGGTATCGACGGGCACATGGGGCTGCTGTTCGGCCTGGCCAACCAGATCCTGCTGGCGGCGCTGGCCATCGGCCTGATCGCGCTGATCGTGCTCGGCTACCGCATGTGGTGGCACCGGCGGCCCACCCGCGGCTTCGGCAAGCCGTACCCGCGGGGCGGCTGGCGGCGCGTGCACTGGGCCCTGCTGGTCCCGCTCGGCCTGGTCGCCATCGCCGTCGGGATCTTCCTGCCGCTGATGGGCATCTCGCTGGCCGCGTTCCTGGTGATCGACGTCCTGCTCGGGCTCCGCGCCCGGCCGGCGTCTCACTCGTGATCTTCTGTGCGTTCGCGCCGGGGCAGAAGCAGCGCGGAGCCGAACATGCAGGCCGCCACCAGGAACAGCCCCGCCCGCGTGCCGAGCGTGCTCGCGACCAGGCCGCCGACTGCGATGAACACCGGCTGCGTGACGTTGGTGGCGAAGATCCAGAGCGTCGACACCCTGGCCAGCAGGTGGTCGGGGGTGCCGAGCTGGCGGTAGGTCGTCATGGTGGAGTTCGCCAGGCCGGAGAAGAACAGCACGCCCGCGAAGCCGAACCCGCAAAGGAGCAGGCCCGCGGTTCCGGGGAAACCCAGCGGGATGAGCGCGTACCAGGGGCCGCGCCAGAGACTCACCCACCATAGGCCGCGGACCAGGCCGAATCGCCTGCTCAGCCTCGGCGCGAGCCGCGCGCCGAGGAAGCCGCCGAGCGAAGGGAGACCCATGAGCAGGCCGTACTGCCAGGGGGTGAACCCCAGGTCGCGCAGGTAGAACAGCGAGCTCAGGGGCGTCGCCATCGCGCTCGCGCCGGCGAAGATCAGCCAGCTCGCGAACATCCGCCGCAGGATCGGATGCCCACGGACGAAGCCCCACCCGGCGAACAGCTCCTCTCGCCGGGAGGGGCCGGGCTCGCGCGCGGGCGGTGGCGGCTCGGGCGTGCGCAGCGACCGGATCGACCAGGCGCTCACGACGAAGGACACGGCGTCGACCAGCAGCGCGCCGACCGCCGACAGGACGCCGATGAGCGGTCCGGCCAGGGAAGGGCCGACCAGCACGCTCAACCAGCGGGTCGACTCCAGCCGGCTGTTGGCGCTCATGAGCCGCCCGGCGGGCACGAGAGCCTTCAAATGCGCCTGCGCCGCCCCGGACGCCGCGATCTGGCCGGCGGCGTTGCCCAGGGCGGCGACACAGAGGTGAGCGAATGTCAGCAGGCCGAAGAACGCCGCGACCGGAATGCTGAACAGCAAAATACATCTGGCGAGATCTGCCCAGATCATGACCGGGCGTTTGGCCCGGAATTCGATCTGCCGCCCCAGGGGAAATGCGACAAGAACGATGGTGACCGCTTGAATCACCGACAATAAGGCGACCTGAAATGCCGAGGCGTCCAGCACGGTGATGGCGACCACGGGCAGGGCGACCATGCTCACCGCCGAACCCAGCTGGCTCACGGTCGTGCCCGCCCACAGGAGCCGGAAGTCTCTTTCCCCGGCGGAGTCTCCGTCCGGCCGGGTCGGCTCTGGATCGCCCTGCAGAATGCCTCCCCCAGCGTCCTCCGGAGCGATCATCATCCCCGAAGGACCCGCGTGCCGCCAACCGTGACGGCACGCGTCCCCGGCGATCAGCCGCCGTCGGCGCCGGGCTTGCGGCGCGTGGCGAAGACGACGGCGACGCCGCCTGCCAGGACCACCGCCAGCACCGCCCACAACCATCCGGGCAGTCCCGACGTGCTGTCGGCCTGCGGGGCCGCCTGGGCCGCCGGAGCGGAGGCGGGCGGCTGCGCGGAGGCCGGTTGCGGCGCGGGAGAGCTCGCCGGGGCAGACGTTTCCGGCGTGCTCTCCGAAGGGCTGGGCGAGGGGGCCGGGGCGGTGACGGTGAAGGCGATCTCGCCCTGGATCGGGTGGCCGTCGGAGGAAACCACCCGCCAGGCGATCCGGTAGCGCCCCTCCGGCAACGTGCCGGAGAGCCGGGCGGAGACCTTGCTGCCCTGAACCCGTGGCTTGTCGAGCGGGACCGGCTTGCCGCCGGGGCCGTCGAGCACGATGGTGGGCAGCTGCATGTGCGAGGTGAATTCGAGCTCGATCGCCTCCAGGCTCTTCACCTTGGCGCGATCGGCCGGGTTGCTGGCCTTGAGACGGTCGTGGGCCAGGGCGGCGGGCGAGGTCAGGAGCAGTACGAGGACGGCGCCGACGGCCGGGACGAGGGCGCGCCGAACAAAGGTCATGGAGAACTCCGAAGTCATGGGGTCCGGCGGCAGGCCGGAGGAGGTCGTGGCGCCTGTCGCGCCGGATCGGGCGTTCGCGGGCCCGCGTGTCAGCCGCGGGCCGCCGGGACGGCAGGCGGCCCGCGACGGGGCACGACCACGGCGAGCAGGGCGGGGACGCGCGGGGCCGGCTCCCGCCGTACGGGTACGGGACGGGGGCGCCCGATGACCGCGAGGGGCGCCAGAACGGTGATCGCGGCGGCGAGCAGGGTGCGCACGCCCGCCGCACCCAGGGCGTTCAGGTGCAGCAGCGTCGCCAGGGCCAGCTCACCACGGGCCAGCCACCAGCTCGAACCCGCCGCCACGGCCAGGTGGATCACCGGCATGGCGAGCCCGGGGCCGTGCTCGTGGCCGGAGGAGAAGACGGGGTCCGCCGCAGAGGCGCCGGAGAAGAGCTGGTGCAGGCCGTACTGGGACACCGCGCACAGGGCCAGCAGCTCCGGCCACGCACGCCGGCGACCGGCCAGCAGGTAGGCGCCGGCCCAGATGACCGGCATCGCCGCCGCGAGCCCGCCCGGCCGCATCGCGCCGCCGCCCACCAGCACGTGCAGGGCGGCGGAGGCCAGCACGCAGGCGGCCGTGAACACCGCCGCGCGCAGCGCGCGGATCGCGGGGTGGCCGACATGCACGTCGCCATGCTGCCAGAGCACACCGCCACCGTCAGGACATTCGGTGCATCGCCCACCAAATGGCGATCGTTTTTTGTCCAAACGATCGATAGAATAACTCTGTGACAATGCTCCCGGGTCGCCGCGTGCGCACCGTCCTCGGCGACGTCGAACCATCCGAACTCGGCCACACGCAGCCGCACGAGCATGTGCTGTCCGACATGTCGACCATCGTGCGGCCATGGGGCCTGGAGCCGGTGGCGGGCGACGCGTCGCCGCCGTCATCAGTCCGGCAGGAGTTCCCCGCGTCGGTCCGCGCCCGGATCGCCGAGCCCGTACGCCTGGACAACTACGACTGGATCAGGCGCGCGGTCCTGAACCTCGACAACCTGCGGCTGCTGTCCGAGCAGGACGCCACCGACGAGCTGGTCCTCTACCGAGCGGCCGGCGGCGGCACGGTGGTGGACTCCACCTCGGTCGGGCTGGGCCGGGACCCGCTCGGGCTCGCCCGCGTCTCGCGCGGCAGCGGCGTGCACATCGTGATGGGCAGCGGCTACTACTGCCGCGACTACCACCCGGCCGGGCTCGCCGACGCGCCGGTCGAAGCCGTTTACGAGGAGATCGTCGCGGACGTGCGGGACGGCGTCGGCGACACCGGCGTGCGGGCGGGGCTCATCGGCGAGATCGGGCTGAGCCGGCCCGTGCATCCCGTCGAGGACAAGGTGCTGCGCGCCGCCTGCCGGGCGCAACGGGAGACGGGCGCGCCCCTGCAGATCCACCCCGGCCGTCACCCGGAGGCGCCCCTGGCGGCCGTGCGCACGGTCATGGACGCGGGCGGCGACCCCACCCGGGTGATCATGTCCCATCTCGACCGCACCCTCTGGCGCGCCGAGGACCTGCTGGAGCTCGCCCGCACGGGCTGCTACCTGGAGCTGGACCTGTTCGGGCAGGAATCCAGCTACTACGCCTTCAACCCCGACGCCCGCCGGCCCAACGACCGCACCCGCGTCGAATGGCTCCAGCTGCTGATCGAGGCGGGCTTCGCGGACCGGCTGCTGATCGCCCAGGACATCTGCCAGAAGGTGTACCTGCGCCGCTACGGCGGCCCCGGCTACACGCACATCCTGGAGAACGTCGTCCCGTTGATGCGCCGCATGGGCATGACCGAGGCGGAGATCACGACGCTGACGGTGACGAACCCGGCGACCGCCCTGGCTATGGAATAGTTCAGCAGCATGGCGACCACCAACCAGCCCGGAGGCCAGCGGACCAGCGGTGGCCGGATGAAGGCGAAGTCCTCCCGGCGCGCGCGCTCGGTGCGCACGGAGTTCCAGCTGCTCCGCGCCGCCTGCTGGCTCTTCTCCGAGCGGGGGTTCCACGGCACGGGCATCCGCGACATCGCGGAGACCGCGGGAGTCGCCGTCTCCGGGATGTACTACTACGCCTCCTCCAAGGACGAGATGCTGGAGGCGGTCACCCGCCGCGTCATGGACGTGCTGGTCACCGGCAGCGAGGAGACGCTGCGCGACATCGACGACCCGGCCGAGCGCCTGGCGGCGCTGATGGCCGTGCACGTCGCCTTCCACGCGCGCAACCCCCGCGCCGCCAAGGTCGCCGACCACGAGTTCCAGGCGCTGACCGGCGAGGCCCGCGAGGACATCCTGCGGCTGCGGGACGCCTACGAGGCGGTGTGGGCCGACACGTTGCGCGCCGGCGTGCGCGACGGCGTCTTCCAGGACCGCGGCACCGTCGCGCGCCTGGCGCTGCTGCAGATGGCCACCGGGATCGCGCACTGGTACCGGCCGGACGGCGAGCTCGGCATCCCGCAGTTGTGCGAGCGGTTCGCCGACATGGCGCTGTCGCTGATGGGCGCCCAGCGCGAGGGCCGCCTCCTGCGGGTCCAGGACCTCGCGCTGCCCGACCCGGATCTCCTGCTGGAGCGGGTCGAGCTGGCCATCGAGCCGCGCGAGGAGCCCTCCGCCGGCTGAGCCCCGCGCGGGTTCCCGCCTTGACACGCCAAGTTTTTTGAGCGATCGTTCGATCATATTCAGGAGGAGAGACGCCGTGACAGAGCTGGACCGCGCCGCCGAGATCGCCCACCGGCTCTACGGGCTGGAGGGCCGCGTACGGCCGCTCCCCGGGGAGAGCGACCGCAACTTCCGGCTGAGCACGGCCGCCGGAGAGTACGTCGTCAAGCTGCACGCGCCCGGCACCGACCCCGCCGAGCTGGATCTGCAGGACGCGGCACTGCTGCACCTGGCCGGACGGCCGGATCCGCCGCCCGCCCCGCGGGTGGTGCCGGCCGTGGACGGGCGGCGCTCCGTCACCGTCTCCTGGCCGGACGGCCCGCGCATCGCCAGGGTCCTCACCTGGATGGACGGCCGCCCCTGGGCGGAGGTCGAGCCGACCGGGGAGCTGCTGCGCGACCTCGGCCGCCGGGTCGCCGGCGTCGACCTGGCCCTGCGGGACTTCACCCATCCCGCGATGCGGCGCGAGCTGCTGTGGAACCTGACCAGCGCGCCACGGGTGGCGGAGCTGGCGCCCCTCGTCGGCGACGACCTCCGGCCGCTGGTGCGCGAGGTGTTCGACCGCTACGGCGAGCACGTCGCCCCGCGTCTGGCCGCGCTCCCCCACCAGGTCGTCCACAACGACGCGAACGAGCTCAACATCCTGGTGGACGACGGCGGCGTCGCCGGGCTCATCGACTTCGGCGACGTGGTGTGGAGCCCGCGCGTGTGCGGGGCGGCCGTGGCCGGGGCCTACGCGATGCAGGGGCACGACGACCCCCTGCGGGCGGTGCTGCCTCTGGTGAGCGGCTACGACGAGGTGACCCCGCTGCTCCCGGCCGAGCTGGAGGTGCTGTTCGACCTGATGCGGACCCGGCTGGCGATGAGCATCTGCCTGTCGGCGTACCAGCACCGCAAGGATCCCGGCAACGACTACCTGCTCGTCAGCCGGCACGGGGTGGCCCGGGCGCTGCGCCGGCTGGCGGGGACGAGCCCCGACCTGGCGCACTTCCTGCTGCGCGACGCGGTCGGGTTCGAGGCCAACCCGCCGGCGCGGGCCGTGCGCCAGTACTTCGAGTCGGGCGCCGCCCGCCCCGTGCCCGTGCTGGACCCCCGCCCCGGCGCCGCGCCGACCCGCCAGGGCGAGGAGTCGGACAGGGGCGTTCACCTGGGCTGCGACCTGGTCACCGATGAGGCGGCCACCGTGCGCTGCCCGCTGCCCGCGGTCGTGCGCGCCGCAGGGCGGGAGCCGTACGTGCTGCTGGAGCATCGGACGGACGGCGGCGTGCCGTTCTGGACGCTCTACCGGCACGTGGACGCGGGCTCGATCGACCCGGGCGACGAGCTGGCGCCCGGCGATCGGCTGGGGACGGTCACCGGCTCGCGCCTGCACCTCCGGCTGCTGACCCATCCCGCCGGGGTCGACGTCGACCTCGCCCCCCACGCCGAGGCCGACCTGTGGACCAGCGTGAGCATCGACCCCAACCTGCTGCTCGGCCTGCCGGACGGCGGCGCGGCACGGCCGCGGAGGGCCGCGCCCGCGCTGCGCGCCCGCCGCCGCACCACCTTCAGCGGCGCGCTGAGCCTGGCCTACCGCGAGCCCCTGCACATCGTCCGCGGCGAGGGCGCCTACCTGTACGACGCCTCCGGCCGCCCTTATCTGGACCTGGTCAACAACGTCTGCCACGTGGGCCACGCCCACCCCCGGGTGGTCGAGGCAGCGCACCGGCAGGCGGCCCGGCTCAACACCAACACCCGGTACCTGCACGAGTCCGTCGTCGAGTACGCCCGCCGGCTGGTCGAGCTGCTGCCCGACCCGTTGCGGGTCTGCTTCTTCGTCAACTCCGGCTCCGAGGCCAACGACCTCGCCCTCCGGCTGGCCACGGCCCACACGGGCGCCGAGGACGTGCTGGTCCTCGACCACGCCTATCACGGCCATCTGACCTCGCAGGTCGCGCTGAGCCCGTACAAGTTCGACCGGCGGGGCGGGCGCGGCAGGCCGCGCGGCACGCACGTCTGCGAACTCCCCGACCCCTACCGGGGCCGGCTCAGGGCCGGGCGCGACGACGACCTCGGCAGGCGGTACGCCGCCTCGGTCGCCGAGCGGATCGCCGCCCTGGCGGCCCGCGGACGAAGACCCGCGGCGTACTTCGCCGAGTCGCTGCAGAGCTGCGGCGGCCAGATCGTCTACCCGGACGGCTACCTGCGCGAGTCCTTCGAGCACGTGCGCCGCGCGGGCGGGATCTGCGTCGCCGACGAGGTGCAGGTGGGGCTGGGCCGGGTGGGACGGCACTTCTGGGGCTTCGAGCTCCAGGGCGTCGTGCCGGACGTCGTCACGCTGGGCAAGCCGCTGGGCAACGGCCATCCGCTGGCCGCCGTGGTGACGACACCGCAGGTCGCGCGCTCCTTCGAGACCGGGATGGAGTACTTCAACACCTTCGGCGGCAACCCGGTGTCCGCCGAGACCGGGCTGGCCGTGCTCGACGTCATCCGCGACGAGCGCCTCCAGGCTCGCGCGCGCGAGCGCGGCGACCGGCTGCTGCGCGGCCTGCGCCGCCTCCAGGAGCGCCATCCCCTGATCGGGGACGTGCGCGGGGAGGGGCTGTTCATCGGCGTGGAGCTGAGCCTGGACGGCCGCGAACCCGCCACCGCGCACGCCGCGGCCGTCAAAGAGGCGGTGAAGGCGCGTGGCGTCCTGATCTCCACGGACGGGCCGGACGACAACGTCCTCAAGATCAAGCCTCCGCTCGTGCTGACGGAGGCCGACTGCGACCTGTTCCTGGACGTCCTCGACGACGCCTTGATCATGGCAGACACATCCTTTTAATCCGGATTTATCCGGATTTCCCCTTGACGTGAACATTTATTTGAGCGATCGTTCGACTACTTATCTCCATCTGAGGGGCCATCGCGACCCCTGGCACACATGGCGGTTACAGATGCAAGGCGCGCGAAAAAGGACCATCGCCACCACAGCGGCCGCACTGACGTTGATCACCACCGGCTGCTACCGGGACACCGGAGAGGCCGCAGGGCGGCCGAGCTCGCCGGCCTGGTGGGCCTCGACGAGCGCCAGATGAACGCGCTGCCGGCGGCGCTGTCCGGCGGGCAGCGCCAGCGGGTCGCCATCGCCAGGGCGCTGGCCGCCGAGCCGCGCATCCTCATCCTCGACGAGTCCCGGCACCCCTACACCCGCCTGCTGCGCGCCAGCGTCCCAGGCCCCGGCTGGCGTCCTGCCCGCCGGGCGACCCCCCAGGAACAGGAGGAACGATGACAGATCCCGTCGGCACCGGCCCCGAGGGCTGGCCGGCCGCCACCGAACTGGCCGAGCAGATCGCGACCGGCAAGGCGAGCTCCCGGGAGATCGTGGAGGGCTACCTCGCCCGCATCGACGCGATCGATCCCGCGCTGAACGCCTTCTGCCATGTGGCCCCGGACGAGGCCCGCCAGGCCGCCGACGCCGCCGACGAGCTGGCGCGGCAGGGCGGGCCGCTGCCGCCGTTCCTGGGCGTGCCCATCGCGATCAAGGACCTGCACCCCGTACGTGGCTGGCCGCTGTGCAGCGCGTCCGACGGCGTCGGCCACGACGTCATGGAGCACGACGCCCCGGCGGTGCGGGCCCTGCGCGAGGCGGGTTTCGTCTTCGTCGGCGCGACCACCTCGCCGGAGTTCGGCACGGTCTCGGTCACCGAGTCGGCCCGCCACGGCGCCACCCGCAACCCCTGGAACCTGGAGCACAGCCCCGGGGGATCCAGCGGCGGCTCGGCGGCGGCCGTGGCGGCGGGCCTGCTACCCGTCGGGCACGCCTCCGACGGGGCCGGATCCATCCGGGAGCCGGCCAGCTACTGCGGGCTGGTGGGCATGAAGCCGAGCCGCGGCCTGGTCCCCTCCGACGCCCACTACATGGAGGGCTTCGCGACGGAAGGCGTGCTCACCCGCACCGTGCTCGACACCGCGGCGATCCTGGACGTCCTCGCCGCCGCCCCCCGGCCCACCTGGTACGCCCCTCCGCGCCCCGACGTGCCCTTCCGGCAGCGGGCCGAGCGCGACCCGGGCCGGCTGCGCATCGGGCTCAACCTCCAGCCGGCCTTCCCCGCGCACGTGCACCCCACGGCCGTCGCCGTGGCCCGCCGCGCCGCCGACCTGCTCGCCGACCTCGGGCACGAGGTGGTCGAACAGGACGTCCCCGGCCTCGACCCCGGCTGGTTGACCCCCCGGTTCGACATCCTGTACGCCACCGGCTCGGCCGACTGCGCGGTGATCGACGAGTCCGCCGTCGAACCGCTCAACCGGACCCTCCGCCAGGCCGCCCGCGACACCGACTCGCTGACGTACGTGACCACCATTCTGGAGCTCCAGCTACGCTCGGCCGAGATGTACCAGGCCTGGGACGCCGTGGACGTCCTGCTCACCCCGACCAACCCCGTCCTCGCGCCCCGCGTGGGCTCGCTCTGGGAGGGGCAGGAGGCGGACCCGTGGGCGCCGCTGCGGCGCGCGGAGGAGACCGCCTCCCTCACCGTGCTGGCCAACCTGCTCGGCCTGCCCGCGATCTCCGTCCCACTCGTGGAGCGGGCCGGTGACCTGCCCCTCGGCGTCCAGCTCATCGGCGGCAGATGGCAGGACGGCACGGTCCTCGCCCTGGCCGGACAGCTCGAACGCGCCCACCCCTGGCGGCACCGCCGGCCGGCCGCTCTCCCCCTGTGACCCGGAGGAACATCCCCATGAATTCGACGATCATCGACTTCCGCGTACGGGTGCCCAGCGCCGTCCGTCCCCCGATCTCCGCGGGAGGCGAGGTCTACACGCAGTACGAAGCGGTGCTCGACATCGGCGACGGCTGGCACAAGGACACGGACGAACTGCTGGCCGAGATGGACGAGTCCGGCATCGGGCACGCCGTGCTGCACGCCGAGTACGAGCACGGCGACTACGCCGACGCGCTCAACGAGGAGGTCGCCGAGCAGGTCCGGCGGCGGCCCGAGCGGTTCTCCGGCTTCGGGACGGTGACGCTGGAACCCCTGTCCGTCATGCGCGCGGTGCGCCAGGTCGAGCGGGTGGCGGCGCTGGGGCTGAAGGGGATCAACGTGCAGCCGTCGTTCTTCGGCCACGCGATCGACGACCGCCTGCTCTACCCGATCTACGCCAAGGCCACCGAGCTGGGCCTGGCCGTCGCCGTCCACACGGGGGTCAACTACTCGCGCCGCCACCCCATCGAGGCCGAACGCCCCGTCCGCCTGGACCAGGTGGCCTGCGACTTCCCCGAGGCCACGCTCATCGCCTGCCACGCGGCCTGGCCGTGGGTGCCGGAGATCGTCGCGGTCGCGCGGCGCCACCCCAACGTGCTCATCGACTTCGGCGGCCTGGCCCCCAAGTACCTGGGCGTGCCGGGCTCGGGCTGGGAGATGATGCTGCGTTTCATGGACCGGCTGCTGCGCCACCAGGTGCTGTTCGCCACGGACTGGCCGGTGTTCCCGCACCGGCGGGCGCTGGAGGAGTGGCACGGTCTCGGCCTGCGGGCGGAGACCCTGGACGCGCTGCTGCACGGCAACGCCGCCCGGTTGTTGTCGGCTCGCGAGCAGGCGGTGCTGGTGTGAGCCCGCCCCGGCTGCCGCGCATCACCGACTATGTCGAGCATTGGGCCGCGCACCGTCCCGCCGGGGAGGCCCTCATCGGGGAGAACGGGCGCTGGACGTACGAGCGGCTGCGTGACGACGTCGACCGCTGCGCGGCGGCGCTGCTGGCCGCCGGGGTCAGGCGCGGCGACCGGGTCGCGGTGCTCGGCCATCCGCAGCCGGAGTGCTTCGTGCTCTTCCTGGCGGCGGCGAGCGTCGGCGCCGTCTGGGTCGGGCTGAACCCGAAGTACACCACCGCCGAGCTGGCACACGTGGTGGCCGACAGCGAGCCGGCGCTGCTGTTCGGCATGCTCGGCCCGGACGACCCCGCGCAGCGCGCGCTGTCGCCGGGCCGGGCGCGCGTGGTGATCCACCGGTCGTCCTCCTACGAGGAGTTCATCGAGGCGGCCCGGCCCGATGATCGCCTCCTGGCCGCCCGGCGGGAGGTGCGGCCGCTGGACCCGGCGGCGATGATCTACACCTCGGGCAGCACGGGCAGGCCGAAGGGCGCGCTCGTCCCGCACTGGGGGCTGGCCCACTGCGGGGTCGTGCAGGCGGGCCGCTGGTACGGCGAGGCGCCCCGCAAGCTCTGCGACCTGCCGCTCAACCACATCGGCGGGCTCGGCGACATCAGCACCTCGATCCTGGTCGCGGGCGGCACGGTGGTCTACCTGCCGCGCTTCGACCCGGCGGGAACCCTGCGCATGGTGGAGCGGGAACGCCTGACCCACCTCTACTGCATCCCCACGCAGCTGCTGGCGATGGTGGCCACGCCGGAGTGGCGGGACTGCGACCTCGGCTCGCTGGAGTACATCCTCTGGGGCGGGGCCGCCGCGCCGCGCAGCCTGCTGGAGACGCTGTCGCGGACCGGGGCCCGGCTGGCCACCAGCTACAGCCTCACCGAGTCGACCGGCTCGGTGACCTACACCGATCCCGGCGACTCCCTCGACGTGCTGTCCTGGAGCGTGGGCCGGGTGGACCCGCACTACGAGGTGGTGCTGCGCGCCCAGGACGGCGCTCCGGGCGGCGCTTCGGCCGGCGCTCCGGGAAAGGACAGCGCTCCGGGAAAGGCCGGCGAGCTGCTCGTCCGGGGCGACTTCATCACCCGCGGGTACTTCCGCGACCCGGAGGCGACGCGCGCCGCCATCGACGCCGACGGCTGGCTCCACACCGGCGACCTGGCGGTGGAGGAGCCCGGCGGGCACATCCGCCTCGTCGGGCGGCTCAAGGAGATGTTCAAGTCCGGCGGCTACAACGTCTACCCCCGGGAGATCGAAGCCGCGCTGGAGGAGCATCCGGCGGTGGCGCTCGCGGCCGTGGTGGGCGTGCCCGACGAGCGCTGGGGCGAGGTGGGCCACGCGTTCGTGGTGCCGAGGGCGCCGGTGACCGAGGCCGAGCTGCGCGAGCACGCCCGGTCGCGGCTGGCCAACTACAAGGTGCCGAAGGTGTTCCGGCTGGAGGGCGAGCTGCCCAAGCTGGCCGTCGGCAAGGTCGACAAGGTGAAACTGCGCCTGCTGGCGGCGTCCTGACATGGGGGAGACAGACATGCCCGACCTCCGCGTGCTGCGGAACTTCATCAACGGCGAGTCCACGGATCCGCTGGAGGGGCGCACGGCGCCCGTGCTGGACCCGGCGACCGGCGAGACCATCGCCACCGCGCCGCGCTCCGACCCCGAGGACGTCGAGCTGGCGGTGGCCGCCGCCGCGGCGGCCTTCCCCCGCTGGTCGGCCACGACGCCGGGCGAGCGGGCGCACGCGCTGCTGCGGCTGGCGGACGCGATCGAGGAGCACGGCGGCGAGCTGGCCGAGCTGGAGTCGGCCGACGCCGGCAAGCCGCTGCACGTGGTGCAGAGCGACGAGATCGGCACGATGGCCGACAACCTGCGCTTCTTCGCCGGCGCGGCCCGCTGTCTGGAGGGCAGGTCGGCGGGAGAGTACGTGGCGGGCTACACCTCCATGATCCGCCGGGAGCCCGTGGGCGTGGTCGGGCAGATCACGCCGTGGAACTACCCGATGATGATGGCGGTGTGGAAGATCGGCCCGGCGCTCGCCGCCGGGTGCACGACCGTGCTCAAGCCCGCGCCCTCGACTCCGGTGACCACGGTCAGGCTCGCCGAGCTGGCCGCCGGCCTCCTGCCGCCCGGGGTCCTCAACGTCGTCGTCGGCGGGAACGAGCCGGGCGCCGCGCTGGTCGAGCACCCGGACGTCGAGCTGGTCTCGCTCACCGGATCCGTGGAGACGGGCAGGTGGGTGGCCGAGCACGCCGCCCGCACGCTCAAGCGCGTCCACCTGGAGCTCGGCGGCAAGGCCCCGGTCGTGATCTTCGACGACGCCGATCTGGAAACGGCCCTGGAGGTGGTCGCGGGCGCCGGCTACTACAACGCGGGCCAGGACTGCACGGCGGCGACCCGCGTGCTCGCCTCCGCCCGCCTGTACGACGACGTCGTGGCCGGGCTGGCGGACAAAGCGGGCAAGCTGGTGCTGGGCGACACCCGCGACCCCGGCACCACGCTGGGCCCGCTCAACAGCCTGCGCCAGCGCGAGCGGGTGGCGGGCTTCCTCGACCGCCGCCCCGCGCACGCCGAGGTCGTCGCCGGGGGCCGCGCCGCCGACCGGCCGGGCTTCTTCTACGAGCCCACGGTGGTCGCGGGTCTGCGCCAGGACGACGAGCTGGTCCAGAAGGAGATCTTCGGCCCGGTCGTCACGGTCCAGCGCTTCGACACCGAGGAAGAGGCCGTCGCGCTGGCCAACGGCACGCCGTACGGGCTGGCCTCCTCCGTCTGGACCCGCGACGTCGGCCGCGCCCTGCGCATGTCGAAGGCGCTGCGGTTCGGGTGCGTCTGGATCAACGACCACGTGCCGCTGGCGTCGGAGATGCCGCACGGCGGCTACAAGCAGTCGGGGTACGGCAAGGACCTGTCGATGTACGCCCTTGAGGACTACACGCACGTCAAGCACGTGATGGCCAGCCTGCGCTGACTCCTGTGACCGCCCCCGGAGCGGTACGTTCAGAAAATTTATCGAACGTTCGAAATCTGGTGATGAACACGATGTGGACGAGAACCACGGCATGCCTCCTGCTCGCGGTGGCACTGCTGGTCACGGGCTGCGGGGGCGGCACGGCGAGCAACTCTCACACCGAAGGTCCGGCGAGGCGCGGTGGCAGCCTCACCATCCTGCGCGCCGCCGACATCGACGGCTGGGACCCCGACAAGGCGATCCAGCTCGCGACGTTCCAGACCCTGCCGCAGGTGATGGAGGGGCTGGTGCGGCCCTCGGCGGACGGCGCCTCCATCCAGCCCGGACTGGCCGAGAAGTGGAAGCTCGACGCCAAGGCGAAGACCATCACCTTCACGCTGCGTCCAGGGCTCGCCTTCAGCGACGGGCGGCCGCTGACGTCCCAGGACGCCGCGTTCTCCGTCGAGCTGTGGCGCAAGGAGCTGTCCATGGGCTCGCTCTACGCCGCCATCACCGGCACCGCCACCCCTGACGACCGAACCCTGGTCGTCAAGATGAAGAAGGCCAGCACCTTCACGCTCACCTGGCTCAGCAACGGCTCGGCCGTCATCGTGCCGAAGGACTTCGGCGGGATGAGCCGCAAGGACTTCTTCGCCAGGCCGATCGGCGCCGGGCCGTTCGTCGTGGCCGCGTACCAGCCCGGACAGCGGCTCGTGCTCGAACGCAACCGCCGCTACTACGACCCCGCGCGGCCCAGGCTGGACCGCCTCGTCTACGAGGTGGTCGCCGACCCCAACCAGCAGCTGCTGCGCTACCAGAGCCGCCAGGCCGACGCCATCGAGGCCGTCCCGCTCGATCTGGCCGGCCAGATCCCCGAGGGCGAACGGGTGCTCGTGCACCCTTCGGCGACGATCCACGGCATCTTCGTCAACGCCGCCAAGCAGCCGGGGAACGACATTCACTTCCGGCGGGCCGTGAGTCTGGCGATCGACCGCGGCCGGTACGCCCAGGCGGTCTTCGGCGGCCTGGCCACGCCGGCGACCGGCGGGCTGCCCCCGGGCGTCCAAGGGTCCGTCGGATGCGGCTGCACGTACGAGACCGGGGTCGAGAAGGCGAAGGCCGAGCTGGCGAAGTCGTCCTACCGGCCGGGGACGAAGGTCGAGCTGGTGGTCGACGCGACGACGCCGTCCTCGACCCGCGCCGGCGAGACCGCGGCCGCGCAGCTGCGCGCCGTCGGCGTGGCCGTCGACCTGCAGAAACTGGAGGTCCAAGTGCTCGTCGACCGGCAGGCGAAGGGCGCCTACGACCTCTCCCTCGGCGAGGTGGGGAGCGTGTCGCCGACCGTGGGTGACATCTTCGGCCTGATCGTCGCCACCGGCGGGCTCTACTCCGGCCTGCCCATGAAGACCATCTCCGACGCCTTCGACCGCCTGGAGGTCGCGCAGACCGACGAGGAACGGGCGGCTGCGGTGCGGACCGCCGAAACGTGGATCCACGAGAACCTGCCGTACATCCCGACGGCCTTCCCCGACCGGCTCTTCGCCGTGTCGCCGAAGGTCAAGGGCCTGCGGATCACGCCTTTCCTGTTCTATCCCGCCGACCTGCTCTGGGTGGGCTGAGGATGTCCGCCGGACGACTGCGTTTCGTGGCCGGCAGGCTGATCCAGGTGGTCCCGGTGCTGGCGGCGCTCCTGCTCATCGTCGTCCTGCTCCAGCAGCTGATGCCCGGGGATCCGGCGCGGGTCGTCGCGGGGCCGCGGGCGAGCGCCGAGCAGGTGGCGCAGGTCCGCCGGGACTCGGGCCTCGATCAGCCGATGGTCGTGCAGTTCTGGAGATACGTGACGAACCTCGCCGACGGCGATCTCGGCCGGTCCAACCGGACGGGAACCCCCATCGCCACCATCGTCGCCGATCGCGCCGGTGCGACGGCCTGGCTGCTGGCCGGCGGTCTGCTCGTCAGCACGGCGCTGGCGGCGCCCGCCGCGCTGCTCATGGCGCTCCGCCCGCGGTCGGCGGCCGCCAGGCTCTGCGCGCGCTCGCTCACGATCCTCGTCAACTGCCCGCCGTTCTGGATCGGTCTGATGCTGGCCTCGTTGCTGGCGCTGCGGACGGGCTGGCTGCCCGTGGGCGGCTTCGGCGAGAGCTTCGGCGAGCGGCTGCGTTCGATGGTCCTGCCGTCGCTCACCATCGGCCTGGCCTCGATGCCGCTCCTGGCCCGCAGCGGCGCCGCGAGCCTGCGCCAGGTGCTGGCCGCCGATCACGTGACGACCGCGCGGTCCCTGGGGCTGTCCGGGTGGCCGCTCGTCCGGCGGCACCTGCTGCGCAACTCCCTGCCGCCCGCCGTGACGCTGCTGGCCGTCCAGGCCGCCGCGCTGCTGTTCGGCGCGGTCGTCGTCGAGCAGACCTTCGGCCTGCCCGGCCTGGGCGCCGAGATGGTGAACGCGGCGAGCCAGCGGGACTTCCCGGTGGTCCAGGCTCTCACCCTGATCTTCGGCACGGCCATCATCGCGATCAACCTGCTCGCCGACCTGGTGGTCGCGCTGCTCGACCCGAGGACGACCTGGTGACGGCCGCGGTCGCGGCGGGTCCCCGGCGCGGGTTCGCCTGGACGCGCTGGTCCGCCGCCGGGCTGCTGGCGCTGGTGATCCTCGCCGCCGTCCTCGCGCCGCTGCTGGCCCCGGCCGATCCGGATCTGCAGACGCTCGACCAGCTCCGGCCACCGAGCGCCGCCCACCTGCTCGGCACGGACGCGCTCGGCCGGGACGTGCTGTCCCGGCTGCTGTTCGCCCTGCGTACCGACCTGCTGCTGATGCTGTTCGCCGCCGGGCTGCCGATGCTGCTCGGGACGCTGATCGGCGCCGTGGCCGGCTATTACGGCGGCCTGCTGGACGCGGCGGTGCGGTGGGTGGCCGACATCTTCCAGGCGCTGCCCGTGTACGTGCTGCTGATCGCGTTCGTGTTCGTGCTCGGCCCGGGAACTCCGTCCCTGCTCGTCGCGTTCGGCGTGCTGGGCTGGGTCGTGTACGCGCGGCTCATCCGCACCGAGGTGCGCCGGGTCCGCGAGCGCGAGTTCGTCTCCGCGAGCTACCTGCTCGGCCTGTCGCACGTCGCGGTCCTGGTCAGGCACGTGCTGCCGAACTCGCTGCGGCAGTCGCTGGTCTACCTGGCCACCGACATGGGCATGGCGCTGCAGGGCATCGCGGTCCTGTCGTTCTTCGGGCTGGGCGTGGCGGCGGGTACCCCCGAGCTCGGCGCCATGGTGTCGGAGGCCCAGCTGTTCCTGCGCAGCCATTGGTGGCTGGCGGCGTTCCCGGGGCTGACCATCGTGATCCTCGGATCGAGCGTCGCCGCCCTCGGCGACCGGTGGAGTGAGCGGGGTGAGGCGGGATGACGCCACTCGAGGTTGACGGGCTGAGGGTGGCGGTCCGCCGGCGGGGGAAGGCGCTGACGGTGCTCGACGACGTCTCGTTCGCGGTCGGGGCGGGGCAGTGCCTGGGCATCGTCGGCGAGTCGGGCTGCGGGAAGTCGCTCACCCTGCGTGCCGCGATGGGCCTGCTGCCGCCGGGCGCCGTCCGCACCGCCGGTGAGGTCCGGGCCGGGAGCGGGCTCGCGATGGTGTTCCAGGACTCCCACGCCTCCCTCGATCCCACGATGCGGATCGGGTCCTTCGTCGCCGACGTCGTACGCCGCCGGCAGGGTGCCTCGCGGGCCGCCGCCCGGCGGCAGGCCGTCGAGCTGCTGGCCGCCGTCGGCGTCCCGGATCCCGGCCTGCGCTCCCGCGCCTATCCGCACGAGCTCAGCGGCGGGATGCGCCAGCGGGTCGCGATCGCGCTGGCCCTCGCCACGGATCCGGGCGTGCTGCTGTGCGACGAGCCGACCACGGCGCTGGACGTCACGCTGCAGGCCGAGATCCTGCGACTCCTCGATACGGCGCGGGAGGAGCGGGGGCTCGGCGTGGTCCTCGTCAGCCACGACGTGGCGGTGATCCGGCAGGTGGCCGACGTGGTGGCCGTCATGTACGCCGGGCAGATCGTCGAAGCCGGCCCGGCGTCCGAGGTGCTCGACCGGCCGCGGCACCCGTACACCAGGGCGCTGATCGACGCGGTGCCCACGCTCGACAGGCCGCCGGGCCCCTTCAGGCCGATCCCCGGCGCGCCACCCGACCCCGCGGCCTACTCCCCCGCCTGCCGTTTCCTGGCGCGCTGCGCCCACCGGGCGCCGGCCTGCCAGGAAGTCGTCCCCGGGATCCACGCGCTCGACGAGCGGCACCGGTCGGCGTGCGTCCACCAGGAGGGCACATGAGCGAGCGAAGCGAGCGATCAATCGAACACAGCCGGATCTCACCAGTGAGCGTACGAGTCGAGCGGCTGACCGTCACCTATCCCGTGCGGGAAGGGCTGTTCCGCAGGCGGGTGCACGCCGTGGACGGGGTCGACCTCGAACTCGCCCGGGGCGAGATCCTGGGCCTGGTGGGCGAGAGCGGTTGCGGCAAGTCGACTCTCGGGCGGGCGATCGTCGGCCTCGCCCGGCCGTCCGAGGGAAGCGTGCTGCTGGACGGCGTCCCCGTCCCGCGGCGGCGCCCGCCGGGCATGCGCCGCCGCATCCAGATGATCTACCAGGATCCGGGCGCCTCCCTCGACCCGCTCCGCACGGTCGCGCAGACGCTGGCCGAGCCGCTGCGACGGCGGCCCGCCGATCAGGTCGCACGCCGGACTCGCGAGCTGCTGGAGATGGTCGGGCTGGGCGCGGAGCACCTGCGTGCCCGTCCCCGCGAGTTGTCCGGGGGCCAGCGGCAGCGCGTCGCGATCGCCCGCGCGCTGGCCGCGGAGCCAGACGTGCTGGTCGCCGACGAGGCGGTGGCCGCGCTGGACGCGTCCGTGGCGGGCGCCGTGCTCAACCTGCTGGGCGACCTCCGCGAGCGGCTCGGGCTGGCGGTGCTGTTCATCTCCCACGATCTGGCCGTGGTGCGGGGGCTCTGCGACCGGGTCGCGGTGATGTATCTGGGACGCGTCGTGGAGGAAGGGCCGGCCGCGGAGGTCTTCGCGCGTCCCGGGCACCCGTACACCCGCGTGCTGCTCGACGCGGTCCCCTCCGCCGACCGGCGCCGTCCCGTCGTGACCGTGGGCGAGCCGCCCAGCCCGCTCCGCCTGCCGCCCGGCTGTCGCTTCCATCCGCGCTGCCCGGCCGCGGTGGCCAGGTGCGCCGCCGCCGAGCCCGAGCAGGCTCGGCGGGACGGGCATCGGGTCTCCTGCCACCTCGCCTGGCAGGCTCAGGAGGTCTGAGCGGTCCTGCGCGCCCACGACGGGCCGTACGAGCGCTCCAGGTTGTCCCGCATGAACCGCACCACCTCCGCCGGAGCCTTCGCCACCGAGCCGGCGTCGTGCGGCGGCTGGGGGTCGTACTCGATCCCCAGCTGCACCGCCTGCGCGTAGGCGGCGCCCTGGAGCCGGTCGCAGACCAGCAGCGCCATGTCGATGCCGGACGAGACGCCGGCCGCCGTGATGATCTTCCCGTCCTCGACCACGCGCCGGGACACCGGCTCGGCGCCGAAACAGCGCAGGCTCTCCAGCTCGTACCAGAACGTCGTGGCCCGGCGGCCCTCCAGCAGCCCCGCGGCGCCGAGCAGGAGCGAGCCCGTGCACACCGACGTCGTCCAGACGCTGGTCCCGTGCGCCCGGCGCAGCCACGACAGGACGGATTCGTCGTCGAGGAAGCGCGTGGTGGTGCTGCCGCCCGAGACCACGACCACGTCCGGCCGCTCCATGCTCTCCAGCGGCTCGGCCACGAGGCCGAAGCCCGGCTGGTCGGCGGGGCACATCCCCGGCGTGGCGGCCACGAACCGCACCCTGGCCTCCGGCAGGCGGCTCAGCACCTCGAACGGCCCGGTCACGTCCAGGGCGGTGAACCCTTCGTAGATGAGGATCGCGACGTCCATGCTCCGTACCTGCCTCTCTAGTTCTTTTATCGTTCGATCGATTAAACTTCGTCCATGGTAAACGACTCAGACCAGCGGGTGCACGCGGACGTCGCGGTTCTCGGCGGCGGCACGGCCGGCGCGGTCGTCGCCGGGCGCCTGCTCGAGGACACGTCCCTGTCCGTGGTGGTCGTCGAGGCCGAACCCGACTACGGGGCCTTCGACGCCGCCCGCTGGCCCCGCGAGCTCCTCGACAGCATGACACTGCCGGACACGCACGACTGGGGGTACCGCGGCCCGGGCGCCGTTCCCGCCCGGGAGCTGGCCTTCGAGCGGGCGCGGGTCATCGGCGGCTGCTCCGCGCACAACGGCTGCTCCCAGACCGTCGGTCACGCGGCCGACTACCGGCAGTGGGGGCTCTCCTGGACGGACGAGTCGCTCGCCGTGCTGATGGAGCAGGGCGCGACCAGGCTGCGCGTCCGGCACTACGCCGACGAGGAGCTCACCCCCTTCCAGTCCGCGGCGATGGACGCCATGGCCGGCTGCGGGATCCCGCGTACGGACGATCTGGATGACCTCTCCGGCGGCGCCGGCTGCGGCCCCTCCCCCGTGAACAACCCCGGCGGCGTACGCTGGAACAGCGGCTTCGCGTATCTCGACCCGGTGCGCGGCGACCACCGCCTGCGCATCCTCGATCGGGCGCTGGTCGACCGGCTGGAGTTCCGCGGCTCGGCCGTCCGCCGCGCCCACGTCCTGCGGGGACGGGAGCAGCTCGTCGTCGAGGCCGACAGGTTCGTGCTCTGCGGCGGCGCCTACGGCAGCCCCGAGGTGCTGCTGCGCAGCGGGGTCGGCCCGGCCGACGAACTGCGCGCCCTCGGCGTGCCTCCCTGCCTCGACCTCCCCGGCGTCGGCCGCAACCTGCACGACCACCCGACCCTGGAGCTGCGCTTCGCGGCGAGCGAGGAACTGTCGCGCCGGCTCACCGCGTACGAACGGCTGCGGCCGGTGCCGGACGAGCAGGTCATCGGCAAGGCCCGCTCGACCGGCGGCCATGAACCGTACGACCTGCACCTCCTCCCGTGGACCACCCGCACCGCCGACGGCTGGGCCTGCGTGCTCCCCGCCGCCTGCCTCACCCCGCGCTCCCGGGGCGCCCTCCGGCTCTCCTCCCCCGACCCCGGCTCCAGGCCCGTCATCGAGCACGCCTACCTGGCGGACGGCGATGACCTGGCGGTGCTGCGCGACGGCATCGAGCTGTGCCGGAGCATGGCCGCCTCCCCGGCGCTGGCGCCCTTGCTCGGTGCCCCGATGGACGAGTTCACGGCAGACCCGCGAGCCGGCGAGGCGACGATGCGCGCCTCCGCAGCCCACTACTGGCACCCGGTGGGCACCTGCGCGATCGGCGCCGATCCGGCGGCGGGCGCCGTGGTGGACGGCACCGGACGCGTGCACGGCAGCGACAACCTGTGGGTCGTCGACGCCTCGATCATGCCGGTGATCCCCCGGGCCACCACGAACCTGCCGGTCGTCGCGCTCGCCGAACACCTCGTCGGCGCTCTGGGCTGAGGGCCCGGCCCGGCCCGACGACCCGTGCCAAGGCCGTCGTACGCCGGCGCATTCACCTGAGCGGCGGCCGGAGACAGCGACTCGCCGGAACCTCGACACCGGAACCTCGACACCGAGCTCATGACGCCGGGGTCTTGACGCCGGGGTCTTGACGCCGGGACCGCTTCGCGCGACGCGAGCGCGCCCTCGGGCGTGGCGCCGCCGGATGCGGGACTGCGGCCTATAAAGTGACCCGCGCATCGAACGGCGCGGCGTTTCGATGCTGTGACCAGGCATTATGCCCCGAAACGGGATATGTCCTGCGGTCGCACGGTGATGGGCCGATCGTAAGGGGATGTCGATGCTCGACCAGGTAACCGCCGGCACGTCGCAGGCCGGCGCGGACGATCTCGATCTGGCCGAGGCGGGTGTCGTCGGAGTCACGATCGTCTGGGCCGACAACAACGGGATCCCCCGGTCGCGCACGGTGCCCGTCGACCAGTTCGGCGCGGCGGTCGAGCGCGGAGTGGGCGTCACGCCGCTGTTCGCGGTGTTCGACTCGCAGGACGGCATCACCTTCGGGCATGCCCCTCTGGGCACTCCCTCGGGTGACATCCGGCTGATGCCGGTCTCCGAGCGGCTGGTCCGGCTCGCCGGTCAGCCCGGGTTCGCGTGGGTGCCGGGACGGCAGGTGGCGGCCGACGGTTCGGCGTGGCCGTACGACCAGCGAGGCGTGCTGGAGCGACAGCTCTCCCGGGCCGCGGATCTCGGGCTGGACTTCCTGGCCGGTTACGAGATGGAGTTCCACCTCAGCCGGGCGGACGAGGGCGACGCCGACGACGTACGCCCCGTCTACGAGGGGCCATCCTACGGGCCGGCCAAGATGCTGGCCGTCGACGCCTTCGCCGCGCAACTGCTGCGCGACCTCGACCGCAACGGCGTGCCCATCGGCCAGTTCCACGGCGAGTACGGCCCGGGGCAGTTCGAGTTCAACATCGCCCCCGCCGACCCGGTCACCGCCGCCGACCGGCAGCTGCTGGCCCGGCAGACCGTGCACGCGGCCGCCCTCGCGCACGGCCTGCGGGCGAGCTTCGCCCCGTTGGTCACGCTCGGGCAGGTGGGCAACGGCTGGCATCTGCACACCTCGCTGTACCGCGCCGGGACGAACCTGCTGTCCGGCGGGGACGGCCCCGCGGGTATGACCGCCGAGGGCGGCGCCTACCTGGCCGGCCTGCTACGCGACCTGCCCGCCGTCGTGGCCGTCACCGCGCCCAGCCTGTCCTCGTTGCAGCGGCTGCGGCCCGGCTACTGGTCCGGCGCGTACACGTTCTGGGGCGTGGAGAACCGGGAGGCGGCGCTGCGTCTCGTACCGGCCACTCCCCTGCTCGGCGCCGCGCACGCCAACGTCGAGCTCAAGCCCTCGGACGCCTCGTCCAACCCCTATCTCGCGCTCGCCGCCGTGATCGCCGCGGGCCTGGCCGGCATCGAGGACGGTCTCACACCCCCCGACCCGGTGCAGGAGGACCCCGGCACCTGGACCGACGACCGGCGGGCCGAACGCGGCGTCCACCGGCTGCCCACCACCGTCGAGGAGCAGCTCGGCGCGCTGCTGACCAACGAGCGCGTCCGGTCCGCGCTGGGCGAGGAGCTGGCGGACGCCTTCCGTGCGGTACGCGTGTCCGACGCCGCCTGGGCGGCCGACCGCGACGCGGCGGACGTGGTCCGCTCCTACCGCTGGCTGTACTGACCCGCCGCGTAGCCGGAGGCCTGGAGGGTGAACAGGCGGCGGTAGGTGCCGTCTGCCGCCATCAGGTCCGCGTGTTTCCCGCGTTCGATGATCACGCCGTCGGAGAGGACCGCGATGAGGTCCGCGTCCCGTACGGCGCCGAGCCGGTGGGAGATGAGCAGGCTCGTCCGGCCGGCCCGGATCTCCCGCAGCCTGGTGTGCACGTCATGCTCGGCCTCGGCGTCCAGCCCCGCGCTCGGCTCGTCCAGGATCATCAGGTCGCGATCGGCCCGCAGGAAGGCCCGGGCCAGGGCGATCCGCTGCCACTGGCCGCCGGACAGCACCACCCCGGTGCTGTCGTCGTCGCGGTCGGCCAGGCCGAAATAGATCCTGGTCAGCAGGGTGTCGTAGCCGAGGGGCAGGTTCCGCAGCGTGTCGTGGACGCCTGCCCAGCGCCCGGCGGACTCGATGCGGGGCAGGTCGCCGCGTGCCGTGAGGTCGCCGACGGCGATGTTGTCGGCGGCGCTGAAGTCGTAGTTCATGAAGTCCTGGAACACCGCGCCGACCCGTGCCCGAAGCTCCTCCGGCGGCACGTCACGGATGTCGGCGCCGTCCCACGAGATCGTGCCCCGTACGGGGTCGTAGAAGCGGCACAGCAGCTTGACCAGGGTGCTCTTGCCGGATCCGTTGAGCCCGACCAGGGCCACGGACGCGCCGTGGGGAATCGTCAGGTTCACGCCCCGCAGGATCCACGGGTGCTCGTCGCTGTAGCGGAACCACACGTCGCGCAGCTCGATGCCGCGACGCAGGCCCGTCAGGCTCCGTGGGGTGGCGGGCCGGGGCATGTCCGGTCCGGCGTGGATCACGGCCAGGTAGTGGCCGAACGTCAGGAGCTGGTGGTGCGCGCCGGCCGTGGCGGCCACCGCGCCCGCGAGGGCCCCTTGCACGCCGGCCAGCGCGCCGATGAGCAGGGCCACATCGCCGGCCGTGCCCCGGCCGCCGGTCACCATGACGATCACCCAGATCAGGCCGAACCCGGAGACCAGCGCCGACAGCGACACCAGGGCGCTCTGCATGGCGAACTCGCGCCGGTCCATGGTCCGCTGGGCGGTGTTGGACAGCTCCAGTTCGGCACGCATCCGCCCACGCAGGAACCCGCCGAGGCCGAGCAGCCGGACCTCCTTGGCCGCGTTCCCGCTCCCGAGCAGTTCCCCGTAGAACATCTCCCGCCGCTGGGCCGGGCTGATGTCCCGCATCATCGAGGCCCGCTGCCTGGCCAGGCGCAGCTCCACGAGAAGCATGGGCAGGCCCGACGCCAGGACGACGGTCGTGACGAGCGGGCTGATCACGGTCACCGAGCCGAGCATGCCCAGCCCCGTCAGGACGTTGCGGCCCAGCCCGAGGACGGACTCCACGATGCGCACCGGGGAGGCGGCACTCTGCTGGGCGAGCCGCAGCCGGTCCAGGAAGGGCGGGTCCTCGAACCGGGTCAACCCCGTCATGCGGTCGAGGGCCGCGAACAGCTCGTCCTGGGCCCTGAGCGCCGTCCTGCGGTTCGCCTCGGCCATGAGATAGCGGCTGGCCTGCGGGATGCCCGCGCCCACCAGGCCGACCACGGCCAGGCCCGCCGCCGGCAGCCACAGGAGGTCCCAGATCGCCCGTGACACCAGCCCGTCCACGATCGTCTTGGTCAGCCACACGGTCGCGATCGGGATCGCGACGGCGACGACCGTCAGCGCGAGGTGGCCCAGCAGGTGGCCGGGAGCCGAGCGCCAAACCAAGGACACCACCTGAGCGAACCCGGACGGCATCCGCCGCTCAGACCCCGCCTGAACTCGCCCGGACGACATCCGCCGCTCGGAGCCCGCCTGAACTCGCCCGGACGACATCCGCCGCTCGGAGCCCGCCTGAACTCGCCCGGACGGCATCCGCCTCTCGGAGGCCGCTTGGGCTCGCTCGGACGATATCCGCCGCTCGGGGGGCGTGCCCCGGCTCATGCCCTGGACGGCGCAGAAAGGCGGGCGAAGTCGTTGTCGACGGCGAGCACCGTACCGGCCTTGACCAGGCTGAACGTGGGGAACGCCCGCACCCCGAAGGCGTCGATCACGGGAGCGGCCTGCTGGCCGGCGACCACGCGCGCCACCGGGGCCAGGGCGTCGATCGTCTCGGCTATCTGAGCGGGCTCTCCCGAGACGACGGCGAGCACCCGGTCCCGGCCACCGAGCACGGCCCCGGCGTGGCTCACGAACTCGGGGAGCTTGTCCTCGCAGGCCGAGCATCCCTGGGCGAAGAACGCCACCAGGGTCTCCTCCGCGAATGTCTCGGACGAAACCGGCTCGCCGTCGACCGTCGACACGGCGAGGTCGCCGAACTCGTGACCCGGGGAGGGCATGAGGTCGGCCGTCCAGACCCCGTTCCTGCCGAGCCGCTCCAACTCGGCGGTGTGCGCGCGGAGCCGGCGGATGACGCCGAACGTCAGCAGCAGGTCGAGCAGGCACAGCGCTCCGACGAGGATGACCGCCACCGAGATGAACACCATGTTCGGATATTCCCTTCGTGCTCCCCGCATGAAGTTTCCCGCTGAATCATGACCTCCGGCGCTTTCCCGGGCCTGTCGCGAATCTGTCGCCGACCGACAGAACCGCGACAGCCTCCCGAAAGGAGCAGCGGGGACGATATCCGAGACGACCCCCATATCGGAGGTGACCGTGAAAGCACTGCTGGAGCAATTGAGCGATCGGCTTCTCCAGAATCTCGTCCCGCGGGCGACGGCGTCCGCCATCGACCGGTGCAACTGCGAATGCATCCCATGCTGCATCTGGATCGGCAACCGCAACTACCGGGGCAAGCTCTGCAACGACTGCATCAGCGGGCACCGCTGCGGGTGCGCGAGCTTCGGGACCGACTGCCCGTGACGTCGTGATCGCCGTCCTGGCCCTGCTCGGAGGTGCCTGCCTGCTGTGGGTGCGCAGGCGGCACCTGCTCGTGACCGTGAGCGGCCCAAGCATGGAACCGGCGTACGAGTCCGGCGACCGGGTGCTGGTCCGGCGCGTCCCGTTCGCCCGGGTCCGGCGGGGACAGGTGGTGCTCATCAAGCGGGACCGGGCACCGGCCCGCGATCAACTGGCAGAACCGGACTTCATCATCAAACGAGCGGTGGCAGTGCCCGGCGATCCGGTGCCGCACCTCGAATTCCCCGGACTTTCGGAAACCGCCGTACCGCCCGGGAGCCTGCTGATCGTGGGCGACAATCTCGCGCGTTCTTACGATTCACGCCACCACGGATATGTGCCGATGGGCAGATTCGTCGGCGTCGTCGTACGACGGTTACCGCGCCGCCCTCATTAAGGCTCCGCTGTTCCACATTCTCAGCCGGGGCCGGATTTCGCGGCGCAGCAATTTCTCGCGCCTTTCGAACCACACCCCGCCGGGCGGGACGCACCCATCTCACCGTGCGTCATCCCGCCCCTCAAACCAGCCGCACCTCATCCCCGACCCCCCGCGAACCAGCCGCGCCTCATCCGCGAACCTCGGACCAGCCATGCGTCATCCCCGAACCTCGCGCCAGCCGCACGCCATCCCCGAGCCTCAGACCATCCGCGCCTCACCCCCGAACCCAGGACTCCGGACCGACCACACGTCATCCCCGAAGCTCGGGCCAGAGCTCCGGGTAGTAGCGCGGGCATACGCAGTTCCTGTCGTCCTGTGGTGGGTCCACGACCTGGTCTGCGATCGGGGTCAGCAGCGCCTCGATCGATCTGGCCGCGGCGACCGCGGCGTCGGTGACGTCGTAGTGGTCGACGGTGTCGGCCACGCTGATGTCCAGCCGGTCGCCGTGAGACCAGACGTGGGCGCGTCGCCCGGCGATCTCCGCGTGCCCCGGCTGGCCGATCTCGGGGAAGCGTGGCATGGCGACCGGGAAGCCGGCGTACTCGGCCGCGGTGTAGGCGACGCCGGGGACCGGCCGTGGGTGGCCGGGCGGGAGCCACTTCACGGGCAGGTCGAGCGCCGACAGCGTCCGCACGAGGTCGGCCTGCGTCTCCACGCGCAGCCCGACCAGCAACTGGTCGCCGTCGTTGGCGTGCCCTCCGTACGCGCGGCAAAAGCGGAAGTAGGCCAGCTCGCGCGCCCACGCGTGCAGCCGGGCCGGCGGGTGGCGCTCGTAGAGGTAGTCGGTCCAGCGCTTCCCGTTCACCCGCCGGATCGTACCTCGCCGTCCGCGTGGTGGACGGTGAGGTCGCCGTACGGTGACAGCCGCGCGGCCAGATCACCCGGCTTGCCGCGTAATGTCGCATCCAGGAACGCGGCGCTGGTGGCGGCCGTGATGCGCAGCCCGTCGGTGCGGCCCAGCGACCCGGCCAGCGCGGGCACGGGCGGAAGGTAGAGCGGCGCGTCCGTGAACGTCAGATGCGCCGTGCCGGGGACGGTGAGCCGGTAGCTCGTCGCGGTGCTGAGGTCGAGCACCTGCGTGAGGCGGGGAATGTAGGTCGGGTTGTCCGCCGGGTCCACCGGGTGGGTGAGCGCGAGCGCCGGCTGGCGGAAGGGCCGGGGGTCGGGGTCGTGGGGAGCGCCGTCCAGGTCGATGACCGCCGCGAACCTGGAGTCCTGGCGGGCCGCCCGCAACGCGGCAGCCCCACCGAGCGAGTGGCCGGTCACGGCGGCCCGGACGGTGTCGAGGCGACCGGTCAGCGCGCCCGCGATCTCGCCTCGGTCAAGACGGCCCAACTGGGTCAGGACGAAGCTGAGGTCACCGGCGCGCACCTCCGTCCAGCCGGCCGCCCGCCGCTCGTCCTCGCGATCATTGCCGGTCGCGGCGACCCGAGAACGGATCGTCCGGCCGTCGGCGAGGACGACGGCGGCGGAGTCGTACGGATGGTCGAGGGCCACCACGACGTAACCGAGACTGGCCAGTTCTTCCGCCCAGGCCGTGTTCTGTGTGCGGATTCCTCCGAGCCCCGGCGAGAACAGCACCACGGGGAACCGACCTCCCGCGTCGGCGACGGCGGCACCCGGCACCGAGCGGGTGCGGGCGGCCGAGGCGCCGTCGAACAGGAAGCCGGGCACCCCGAGATAGTCCGCCGCGGCGGAGGAGACGATGCGCGCCTCCTGCTCGGTGCGCCCGAGGTACAGCGACCGGGCTGCGCCTGCGGCACTCCCCTGCGCCGGGTACCAGAACTGAACCACGACCGTGCGCCGGCCATCCGATGTCGCCGATGCCGAGGTGCCGGACTCCGGGCGGTCCGGGGCAGGAGTGCCGGACTCCGACCGACCCGAGGCAGAAGCACCGGACTCCGGCCGATCCGAGGCGGAGTCGCCGGATCCCGACCGACCCGAGGCGGGAGTGCCGAGCTCCGAGCGGTTAGGGTCGGTCCACTGCTGCACGAGGGTGCCGACCGGGAAGCGGCCCGACGGCTCGGGGAAGACGGGCACCGGAAACGCCCACGCAGCCACCGGGCCCGCGACGACGAGGCCGACGCACACCACCCAGCCGGGAAACGCCACCCACCACGGAGCCCGCCGCGCGGGCCGGCCCGACAACACAGGGCGGTGCGGCAACTCGGGGCGAGGCAACAGCGTCGACCGGTGCAACAGCGCGGGCCGGTGCAACAGCGCGGGGAAGCCGAACGCCACCATGATGGCGGCGCCCGCGAGAACCGGCACGAACTGCCAGCGCACCCCGGCCACGACCAGCACCGCGGCGGACACCAGCACAACCGCCGCCGAGCCGGCCGTGACCGGACCGCGGGCATGGAGCGGAAGCAGGCGGGCTACCACCAGCAGCAGGGCGCCGAGCACCACAACGATTTCCGGCAACGTCACCCGGCCATTGTTGACGAAACACGCCTCCCGCCGCGTCCACCTGGGGTCTGTCATTCACGTCCGCCTCAGGTCGCGCATCCGCGTCAGACCTACGGTGGACGAGCCCGATGTCACGGCCACAGCCACCAACAACGTCGAAGGGCGCCGAACTCGCCGCGGGCAGAAGACCGAGCGAGGAGGAGGCGGCGGCCGAGTTCTTCACCGCGCCACGACAACCACGAGATCCGCGTGCCGCGAAGACCGCCCTCTACCCGTCGACGAAGGTCACAGTAGGGCCCGCCACGCCTTGGAGAGGGCGTGGCGGAGCTGGCCGACCTGCCGCGGGGACAGGTCCGCGATCATGAGCTCCTCCAGCTCACGTACGGGCCCGGCGAGGCGGGCCAGCAGCTCGCGCCCCGCGTCCGTGAGGAGGATGTGCAGCTCGCGGCGGTTGGCCGGGTTGCGCTCGCGCCGGATGAGCCCGCGTTCCTCCAGGGCGCGCACCAGGTCGGCCACCGACTGGGCGGTGACGAACGAGTCGCGGGCCAGCTGGGCGGCCGACAGCCCGTCGTGCCGCTCCAGGACGGTGAGCGCGGTGTACTGCGTCACGGTGATGCCGGCCGGCCTCACCAGCTCGTCGAGGCGTGACCGGACGACGAGCTCCACCTGTTTGACCATGTAGAGCAGCGACGGCGGCACCTTGTCCGCGGCCGCTCCAGCCTGCTGTTCCGCCGTTGCGGTCATCCGCGTGCTCCTGAGTCGTCATCCGAGGGAGATCCAGGCTAGGCCATTGACAGGAAACCTGTTGGCAACAAGACTGCCCATCGACAGGTTTCCTGTCAATCGAAGAGCGGCTTGTCCTCGGCGTACCCGGTCATGAGGCCGTGTGGCCGAGGCCACACCGAGGCCCCGCCATGGGCGGAATCCGTGAGAGAGAAGCGCGACCATGAGCGATCCCGAGTTCGAGGAAGGCCGGCTGTTCATCGGCGGCCGGTGGTGCGAGGCGGCCAAGGGCGGCCGGACCGACGTGATCGACCCCTCCACCGGCCAGGTGGCCGGCACCGTGGCCGCGGCGGACGAGACCGACGTCGACGAGGCCGTCACCGCCGCCCGCGAGGCGTTCGGCCACGGCCCCTGGAGCACGACGAGCGCGCGCGAACGGTCCCGCGTGCTCAACAGGATCGCCGGCCTCATGCGGGAGAACGCCGACGAACTCGCCCGTTTGGAGAGCCTCGACGTCGGCAAGCCCGTCGCCCTGTGCCGCCCCGTCGACGTCGAGACCGCGATCGAGCACTACGAGTACTACGCCGGGCTGGCGCAGACCCTCGACGGCGCCACCCGCGCCACGCCCCTGAACGCCTTCGCCTACACCCGCCGCGAGCCCGTGGGCGTGGTCGCGGCGATCACCCCGTTCAACTTCCCGCTGATCCTGTCCAGCACGAAACTCGCCCCCGCGCTGGCCGCCGGGAACGCGGTGGTGCACAAGCCCGCCGACGACACGCCGCTGAGCGCCCTGTTCATGGCGAAGCTGTTCCAGGCCGCAGGCGTCCCTGACGGCGTGGTCAACGTCGTCACCGGCACCGGGCCGGTGGCCGGCGAGGCGCTGCTCAGGCACCCGGGCATCGACAAGGTCGCCTTCACCGGGTCGACCGCCGTCGGCCGGCACGCCGCCGCCGTGGCGGGAGAGGCGCTCAAGCCGGTCACGATGGAGCTCGGCGGCAATGCCGCGCACATCGTGTTCGAGGACGCCGACGTGGAGAAGGCGATCGGCGCGATCATCAAGGGCTTCGTGTTCAACACCGGCCAGTTCTGCATGGCCGGGCCGCGGCTGCTGGTGGCCCGGCCGCTCTACGAGACGATCGTCGGGATCCTGGCCCAGGCCGTCCCGGGGGTCCCGGTGGGCGATCCGCGCGACCCCGCGACGGTCATCGGGCCGATGGCCGCCGACCGGCACCTGAAGAAGGTCGAGGAGTACGTCGCCCTGGCCCGGCAGGAGGGCGGCCGCGTCGTGTGCGGCGGCGAGCGGCTCGACCTGAACGGCGGCTACTACTACAAGCCGACCGTCATCGCCGACCTGCCGGACGACTCGCGTGCCGTGCGGGAGGAGATCTTCGGTCCCGTTCTCACCGTCCAGCCGTTCGACTCGGAGGACGAGGCGGTCGCGCTGGCCGACGGCATCCGCTACGGGCTGGCCGCGGGCATCCAGACCGGCGACGTCGCGCGGGCGCACCGCGTCGCGGGCCGCCTCCAGGCAGGCATCGTCTGGGTGAACGACTGGGCGATGCTCGACCCGGCGGTGCCCTTCGGCGGGGTGAAGGACTCCGGGTTCGGCCGCGAGTCCGGCCCGGAGGCGCTCGCCTCGTACACCAGGACCAAGTCCGTCGTCATCTCCCTCGGCTGAGGAGCCCATCATGGCCATGACCACAGCGGCCGTCGTCGAGTCAGGCGCGGCCTCCTTCACCCTCACCGACGTGGAGCTGGACGAGCCGCGCCACGACGAGGCCGTCGTCCGCATGGTCGCCGCCGGCCTGTGCCACACCGACCTGACGGTGGCCTCGGGCGGGCTGCCGTTCCCCCTGCCGGGGGTGCTGGGCCACGAGGGGGCGGGGATCGTCGAAGCGGTCGGCCCGGCGGTCACGGCGGTCGCGCCGGGCGACCACGTCATCCTGTCCTTCACCTCCTGCGGCGCCTGCGCCAACTGCCGCGGCGGCCACCCGGCCTACTGCGCCTCCTGGCTGCCGCTGAACCTCCTCGGCGGCCGGCGCGCCGACGGCAGCAGCACCATCACGCGCGCCGGCGCGCCGATCGGCGGTCACTTCTTCGGGCAGTCGTCGTTCGCGCGGCGGGCGCTGGTGGACGAGCGCAGCCTGGTCAAGGTCGATCCCGAGGTGCCGCTGGCGACGATCGCGCCGCTGGGCTGCGGCGTGCAGACCGGCGTCGGAGCCGTCTGGAACGTGCTCCGGCCCCGGCCCGGGGACACCGTGGCCGTCCTCGGCGCCGGTTCCGTCGGGCTGTCGGCGGTGATGGCGGCGGCCCTGACGCCCGCGACGACCGTCATCGCCGTCGACAGGATCTCCGAACGCCTGGAGCTGGCCCGCGAGCTCGGCGCCACCCACACGGTGGACGCGAGCCGGGACGACGTCGCCGCGGCCGTCGCCGAGCTGTCCGGCGGAGGCGCCGACGGCATCGTGGAGACCACCGGCAACGTCGCGGTGGCCCGCATGGGCGCGGACGCGCTCGCCGCCCGCGGCACGCTGGTCCTGGTCGGCGCGCCGCCGTTCGGCACGGAGCTGGCCCTGGACGTCAACGCCATGCTGCCGGGCAAGCGCGTGGCCGGCCTGACCCTCGGCGACGCCGAGACGCGGGCCGTCATCCCGGCCCTGGTCCAGCTCGTCCGCTCCGGCCGCCTGCCGGTGGGGAAGCTGATCAGCCACTACCCGTTCGACGACATCGATCGCGCCGCCCAGGACATGGTCGCGGGCAAGGCGATCAAACCTGTGATCACGTTCTGAGAGGTACCCGACATGGATTTGACCGGCAAAGTGGCGATCGTCACCGGTAGCGGGCGCGGCCTCGGGCTGGCCTACGCCGAGGCCCTGGCCGCGGCGGGCGCCGCGGTGGTGGTGAACGACGTCGATCAGGAGGTGGTGGACGCCGCGGTGGCGAGGATCACCTCGGCGGGCGGCCGGGCCGTCGGCGTGGCCGCCGCGGTGGGCGGCACCGCGGCGGCCGAGCACCTGGTCGGGGCGAGCGTACGGGAGCTCGGACGCCTCGACGTGCTGATCACGAACGCGGGCATCCTGCGCGACCGGGTGCTGTGGAAGATGTCCGACGAGGACTTCGACGACGTCGTCGACGTGCACCTGCGCGGCACGTTCACCTGCGCCCGCGCGGCAGCGGTGCGGATGCGCGAGCAGGGCGCCGGAGGTCGGCTGATCCTCGTCGGCTCGCCGGCCGGCCAGCGCGGCAACTTCGGCCAGACCAACTACGCCGCGGCCAAGGCGGGCATCGTGGCGATGGCCCGGACCTGGGCGATGGAGCTGGCCAAGGCCGACATCACGGTCAACGCGGTGATCCCGGTCGCGGCCACCGAGATGACCAAGACCATCCCGGCGTTCGCGCCGGTCATCGCCGAGTCCGAGCGCACCGGGGAGCCGCTGCCCGGCTGGCTGCGCAGGGACGAGGGGCTGGGCACGGTCGCGGACGTCACCGGGCTGATCACGTTCCTGGCCTCGGACGACTCCAAGGGCGTCACCGGGCAGGCCATCGGCGTCGGCGGGGACCGGCTGGCGCTGTGGGCGCACCCGAAGGAGAAGGCGGTGGCGTACGCCGACGGCGGCTGGAGCGCCGAGGCGATCGCCGGGCAGTGGCACACGGGCGTCGGCGCCGAACCCGAGACCTACGGCATCCCCGCCCCCAAGGGAGCCTGATGGTGAACCTCGACGAGCTGATCGCGATCGACGTCCACACCCACGCCGAGATCTCCAAGGACGGCCACGGCTCGCTGAGCCCACGGCTGTTCGGCGCGTCCGAGGAGTACTTCGGCTCGCACGAGCGCCCCACCGTCCCCCAGATGGCGGCCTACTACCGGGAACGGAAGATGGCCGCGGTGGTGTTCACCGTGGACGCCGAGCACGCGACCGGCCACCCGCGCATCGCCAACGAGGAGATCGCCGGGAGCTGCGCCGAACACGCCGACGTGCTCATCCCCTTCGCCAGCGTCGACCCGCACAAAGGCAGGGCTGGCGCGCGGGAGGCCCGCCGCCTGGTGGAGCGGCACGGGGTACGCGGCTTCAAGTTTCATCCCAGCATCCAGGGGTTCGCCCCGAACGACCCGATGGCCTACCCCCTGTACGAGGTCATCGAGGAGCTCGGCGTGCCCGCGCTGTTCCACACCGGGCAGACCGGCATCGGCGCGGGCGTGCCCGGCGGGGGCGGCATCCGGCTCAAGTACTCCAACCCGATGCTGGTCGACGACGTGGCCGTGGACTTCCCCGAGCTGCGCGTCATCCTGGCCCACCCGTCGTTCCCCTGGCAGGACGAGGCGCTGGCCGTCGCCACGCACAAGCCGTACGTCCACATCGACCTGTCCGGATGGTCGCCGAAATACTTCCCGCCGCAGCTCGTGCGGTACGCCAACAGCCTGCTCAAGGACAAGGTGCTCTTCGGCTCCGACTACCCCGTCATCACCCCGGACCGCTGGCTGGCCGACTTCGCCAAGCTCGACATCAAGCCCGAGGTCCGGCCCAAGATCCTCAAGGACAACGCCGCGCGCCTGCTCGGCCTCGACAAGGAGACCTCATGATCACGGTTGACGGGCTCGCGGAGATCAAGGCCCTGGCCGGTCGCGACCTGGGCCACAGCTCCTGGCTGGAGATCACCCAGGAGCGGGTGAACACCTTCGCCGACGCCACCGGCGACCACCAGTGGATCCACGTGGACGCCCGGCGGGCCGCGGACGGCCCCTTCGGCGGGACCATCGCGCACGGCTATCTCACCCTCTCGCTGCTCATCCCGCTCTTCAACGAGGTGCTCGACATCCAGGGAGTGAAGATGAGCATCAACTACGGGCTGGAGAAGGTCCGCTTCCCGAGCCCGGTACGCGTCGGCGCCAGGATCCGCCTGGCCGCGAAGGTCGCCGAGGTCGAGGACGTGCCCGGCGACGGCGTGCAGATGCTCTGCGACTTCACCGTCGAGATCGACGGCGTCGCCAAGCCCGCCTGCGTCGCCCGTACCGTCTACCGCCACTACGCCTGAGAGGTGAGGGGACGGTGTTGAACGCAGGGCTCGGCGGGTGGCCCGCCAGGCGGGCCGCGATGTCGCCGGGCCGCACCGCCTTCGTCTTCGGCGACCGCGCGATGACGTACGCGCAGGTGTACGACCGCACCACCCGCCTGGCCGGACAGTTGCGCGCGGCCGGGGTGCGCAAGGGGGACCGGGTGGCCTACCTGGGGCAGAACCACCCGGCGTTCGTGGAGACGATGTTCGCCACGCACATGCTCGGCGGCGTCTTCGTGCCGCTTAACTTCCGGCTCGCCGCGCCGGAGATCGACTATCTCCTGGCCCACAGCGGGGCGACGGTGCTCGTCCACGCCCCCGAACACGCCTTCGACCAGTCCGTACGCACGGCGGTCACCCTGGGCCCCGACTACGAGAGCTGGCTCGCCGCCGGCGACCCCACGCCCATCGACGTGCGGGTCGACCTCGACGACGTGGCCTGCGTGCTCTACACCTCCGGCACCACCGGCCGGCCCAAGGGCGCCATGCTGACCCACGGCAACCTGGTCTGGAACTGCTACAACCTCCTGGTCGGCGTGGACGTCGCCGCCGACGAGGTGACGCTGGTCAGCGCGCCGCTGTTCCACGTGGCGGCGCTGAACCAGTGCCTGCTGCCCACGTTCCTCAAGGGCGGGCGTTCGGTCATCATGCCGTTCTGGAGCGTGGAGGCCTGCTTCGACCTCATCGCCGAGGAGCGCGTCACCTGGATGTTCGGCGTGACCACGATGTTCGCCGCGCTCTCGCGCTCGCCGCGCTGGGCGGGCGCCGACCTGTCCTCCGTACGCTGCCTGATGGCGGGCGGGGCGGCGGTCCCGCCCGCGCTGATCCACACCTACCAGGAACGCGGACTGACCTTCTGCCAGGGCTACGGCCTCACCGAGACCGCGCCGGGGGCCACGTTCCTGGAGGCGGGCGAGAGCGAACGCAAGGTCGGATCCGCCGGAGTCCCGGTCTTCTTCACCAATGTCCGCTGTGTCCGCCCTGATCTGACCGACACCGCCCCCGGGGAGCCGGGCGAGGTGCTCATCCAGGGGCCCAACGTGACCTCCGGCTACTGGGACGACCCCGCCGCCACCGAGCGGGCCTTCTCCGAGGGGCGGTGGTTCCACTCGGGCGACATCGCGTACGTCGATCCCGACGGGCACTTCCACATCGTCGACCGGGTCAAGGACATGTACATCTCCGGCGGCGAGAACGTCTACCCGGCCGAGGTCGAGGCGGCCGTCTTCGAGCACCCCGCGGTCGCCGAGGTCGCGGTGATCGGCGTGCCGGACGCCACGTGGGGCGAGGTCGGCCGGGCGTTCGTGGTCACCGTCCCCGGCGGGGATCTGACCATCGGCGGGCTACGGGCGTTCCTGGCGGGGCGGCTGGCCAGGTACAAGCTCCCCGTGTACCTCGACCTGGTGGACGACCTGCCCCGCACCGGCTCCAACAAGATCCAGAAGAGCCGGCTGCGCGAGACCCTCGGCAGCGCTCCCGGACGGGCGTGACGCCATCCGCCGGACTTCCATTTGATAATGACGTCACTTTGACGCCATAATGGCGCCATGGATCTCAAGCCGTACGTCGACAGGCTCCGCGGGGACCTCGCCATCGCCGCGCAAGCGGGCGGCGAGGATGCCCGGGCTCTCGCCGAGCGACTCGTCTCACCTCTCGAGTCATCCGTCCGGCTGATCCTGCTGGAGGTCCTGTCGGCGGCCGCCGACGAGATCACGCGCGAGCTGGCGCCCGGCTCGGTGGAGGTCCGGCTGCGCCGCGGCGATCCCGACTTCGTCCTGACGCGGTCCCCGGCGGGACACCCGTTCGACGACCCCGGTGGACCGCCCGGCGCGGACCTCCAGCCCACGGATACGCCGGGCGCCCAGGAAGGCGGCACGGCCCGCATCAGCCTCCGCCTCCCGGAGCAGCTGAAGGTCCAGGTCGAGGAGGCCGCCCGCCGGGAGGGCCTGTCGGTCAACACCTGGCTCGTCCGCGCCGTCGGCGCCACGTTCGAGTCCGGCGCTCGCCGGTCGGCGGGCAGCGGCTCGGCGAGCGGGCGCCGTTACACCGGCTGGGTCGGCTGAGGCCCGGACGTACGCAACCACGAGGAGGGTTTCATGCCGACATTCGACACGCCTCAGCCGATCTCGGTCAGCATCGACCTGCCCAACGGCGAGGTCAGGATCAACGCGAGCGACCGCGCCGACACGGTGGTCGACGCCCGGCGGGGCGACGGCGAGGCAGGGGCGGCCGCGGTCCAGATCGGCTACGCGGGCGGCCGGCTGGTCGTCAAAGCGGCGCAGCGGGATCCGGCCCAGTCCCGGCACGCGGGCGCCGGAGCAGGCGCGCGGCGCCAGAGCTGGGCTTTGGAGGGGCTGGGCCGCCTGCTCGGCGACTGGGGAGAGTCGGTCCACGTGACGATCGAGCTGCCGTCGGGCTCACACGTACAGGGCGTGTCGGGCGAGTTCCGCTGCACGGGCCGCCTGGGAGACTGCCGGCTGCGGACGGACCACGGCGACCTCCGGCTCGACCAGGCCGGCGCGATCCACCTGACCAGCGACAGCGGCGAGATCGCCGTCGAGCGCGCCACCGGCCGGGCCGAGGTCTCCAGCGCGTCCGGCGAGATCAGGATCCAGGAGCTGACCGGCAGCGCGTCGATCAGGAACGACGACGGGGAGTGCTACCTCGGCGAGGTGACGGGCGACCTGCGGCTGATCGGCACCAACGGCGACATGCAGGTCGAGCGCGCCCACGGCGGCGTCGAGGCGAAGAACGTGCACGGCAGCGTGCGCATCGGCGAGGTCGCGCGCGGCGAGGTCACCCTGACGAGCACGACCGGCGACCTCGAGGTCGGCATCCGGCACGGCACCGCGGCCTTCCTCGACGTGAGCACGGCCGACGGCAGGCTGCTCAACTCCCTCGACGCCCTCGACGCCCGCGAGGGCCCGGCGGGGTTCGACGAGGCGGTCGAGGTACGCGCCCGCAGCCATCACGGCGACATCACGATCCGGCGCGCCTGACAAGCCGTCCTTTGTCCCATCTGGACACGGCGCTTCGCCTCCGGCCGCGGGACGGCTCCACCCGACACGGCGGGGGTGATGGCGCGTCCGGGGCATCACGTCCGAACCTGGTAGCGTGACGGTACGTTCCGGCGAGCCCGTGCTTGTGATCATCGACATGCAGAACTACTTCGTTCGCGATGTTTCTGCCCATATCGTCCCCGTCATCGCGGACCTTGCCGCCCGGTGGCGGGCGGCCGGGAACGAGGTGGTGTTCACCCGCTACGTCAACCATCCAGGTTCGCCGTACGAGCGGCTGCTCGGCTGGACGGAATGCATGGCGGCGCCGCAGATCGAAATCGTCGACGAGCTGCGGGCACACGCGCGGCAGGCGACGGCCGTCATCGACAAGAAGGGGTACAACCTGTTCGCCGACGCCGGCGGGGCCGCGCTGATCGCCGGACGCGGGTGGCGGGACATCTACCTGTGCGGGATCGCCACGGAAAACTGCGTGCTGGCGACCGCGCTCGGGGCATTCGAGCTCAACCTGACGCCCTGGCTGATCGAAGACGCGTCCGCCAGCCACCGCGGGCCTCATGCCCACGACGCGGGAGTGTTCGTCGCCGGCAGCCTCATCGGCAAGAGGCAGATCATCTCGGTGGCCGACATCCCGGTCTTGCCGGGAGGCCGGAATGCCTGAGCGGCCGACCGGCCGACCGAGGCTGCGGGCCCGGGCATGGCTTACTTGATGCGGCCGTGCAGGAGTTCGGCCAGGGTCGCGTGAGTCCGCTCCAGCGGCCGGTCCGGATACAGGGCGCGGCGCTCGATGGCGACCGTCAGCACCATGCCGAACACGGCCGTCGAAGCCGTCTCCACGTCCAGGTCGGCCCGGACCTCGCCGTTCGCGGCGGCCCTGCGCAGCACGCTCGCGTAAACGCCGAGCGCGCTCTCGCGCAGCCGCGCCACTGCCTTCTGCCACGCCGTCCGCCACATCTCGGCCAGCAGCACCCGGGCGAAGGCCCCGTGCTCCTCGAAGAACCTGAGCTGCCCGAGCACCACCGAGTCGAGCGCGTCCAGCGCGCTCTCCCCGGTGTCGGCGGCGGCCAGCGCCTCGGCGAGCAGGTCGACGGAGTGCTCCAGCAGCGCCTCGAACAGCCCCTCCTTGCTGCCGAAGTTGTAGAACACGGTGCCCTTGGCCACCCCGGCCCGCTCGGCGATGGCGTCGACGGTGGTGGCCGCGTAACCGTGCTCGGCGATCAGCTCCACAGCCGCCCTGAACACCTTCTGCCGGGTCTCCTGCCTGTTCCCGCGCCTGGCGGCGCGCTCGGTCCGCTCGCTCACAGCGCCAGCTCCGGGTGCAGGCGCTTGACGGACCAGATGCGGCCGCGATCCACGGCGAGCGTGGTGAGCGCGAGCCCGAGTACGAGGAAAGCCGACAGCACCCCGCAAGCCTGCCACACCACGGTGGGATCGCCACCGCTGATCAGCCTGCGCAGCGCCGACACCACCCAGCTCATCGGCAGCCACGGCGAGATCGTCTGGAAGAACCCGGGCGACGTCTCGATGGGATACGTCCCGGCCGCCGAGGTGAGCTGCAGCATCAGCAGCGCCAGCGCGACCACCCGCCCGGGCGGGCCGAGCAGCGCGTTCACCGCCTGCACGACCGCCATGAACGCGGCGGTCGCGAGCAGCAGCAGCCCGATGAGCCCGGCCCAGTGCGCGGCCTCCAGCCCGAGCCCGAACCGCAGGACCGCCACCAGCACGCCCACCTGCGCCGCTCCGAGCGCCGCCCCCGGCAGCCAGCCCGCCAGCGCGATCCGCACCGCGCCCGTCGTACCCGCCAGCCGCCGCTGGTTCAGCGGCTTGAGGATCATGTACGCGATCATCGCGCCGACCCAGAGCGCCAGCGGCAGGAAGAACGGCGCGAAGCCGGTGCCGTAGTTGGGCACCTCGTTGTCGACGGTCTTGGCCAGCCGGACCGGGTCGCTCATCACGCCCGCGCGGTCGTCGCGCTGCTTGTCGTCGTAGTCGGGAATCCGGGCGGCGCCGTCGCCGAGCCCGCCCGCCAGCTCCTTCGATCCCTCGGCGAGCTTGGTCGCGCCCTGGTCCGCCTGGCCCGCGCCGTCGTGGAGCCGGTCGACGCCGGTGCTCAGCGCGCTCGCGCCGTCGCTCAGCCTGACCAGCCCGCCGCCCAGGCGCCCGATGCCGTTCGTGACCTGGCGGGAACCGTCGGCCAGCTTGGTCGCGCCCTGGTAGAGCCGGTTCGCGCCGGTCGCGGCCGTGCCCAGGCTCGAGTTCACCTTCGCGGCGCCGTCGGCCAGCTTGCCCAGGCCCGTGTCCAGGGCATTGAGCTGCTTTCTGGCCTGGTCCAGTCTGGACCCGAGTCGGGGCGCCACAGCCGCGATCCTGCGAGCCTGCTTCGCCAGCTCGCGTGCCTGGTTCCGCAGGTCCGCGACGCCGTCGGTCCCGGTTCCCGCACCACTGCCGGCGCCGATGCCCGCGCCGGTCCGGGCGGCGTCCTGGGCCTGGTCCGCCTGAGTGGCGGCCCGGCGCGCGGCGGCTGCCGCGTTCCGCAGCAGGCCGCGCACCTCGGGGTCGGCGTCCGCGCCGAGGCGGTCGAGCGCGGCCTGCGCCTGCGAGCTCGCCTGCCTGGCGCTGTCGGCCGCGCTCCCCGCCTGGGTCTTCGCCTCGCGAACGCTGTCAGCCGCCGCGCTCGCCTGTGCCAAGCCGGTCGCCGTGCCGGTCGCCGTGCCGGTTGACGAGCCGGTTGACGAGCCGCTGCCGGCGACCTTGTCGGCGGCGTCGGCGACCGCCTCGGCGGCCCGGGAGATCTGGGGACCCCACTCGTCCAGCACGGGGACGTACGTGTCGGCGAGCTGGTTGACCGTGCGGGTCTGAGCGTGAACCTGCTGGTATGCCTCCCTCGCGCCGGAACTGAGGGGAGAAGTTCCTTTCTCGTGAAGCTTGTTCAGGCCGTCGCGCAGTTGACCGATCCCCTGCCGCGCCTGCGTGAGACCCTGGGTGACCTGGGCCGAGCCGTCGCGCAACCTGCCCGTGGCGGAGTTGGCGGTGTTCAGGCCGGCGGAGAGCTGCCGGGCGCCGCTCTCGGCCGTGCCCAGGCCGCTGCTGAGCCGGGAGACGCCGTCACCGAGCCGCACGGCGCCGTCGTGCAGCTTGTCCGCGCCCTCGGCGGCCTCCGCGGTCTTGTCGTGGATGTCGCCGATGGAGACGAAGACGTTGTCGAAGTAGTCGTGGATCGCCGTGCGCTCGGCCGCCGCCCGCACCTCGTTGAACACCGCGTCCGAGATGCTGCCCATGATGTAGCTGCGGCCCGTGTCCACGCGCAGCCCGAGCCGCGCCGGGCTCGGTACGGCGGCGTCGTCGCCGGGTGAGGCCAGCTTGGCGCTGAAGTCGGCGGGCACGGTCAGCGACAGGTAGAACGTGCCGTCCGCGACCCCGTCGGCCGCCTGCCTCGCGGTGGTCTCGTGCCAGCCGAACACGTCGCGCTCCAGCAGCTCGCCGGCCAGGTCGCGGCCCGCGTGCAGGGTCTTGCCCGCGGCCTGGGCGGGTTGGTCCTCGACGACCAGGGCGACCGGCACACGGTCCAGATTGCCCTGCGGGTCCCAGAACGACCACAGATACAGGCCCGCGTACAGGAGCGGCAGCACCACCACCGCCGCCAGCGCCGCCCTCGTCAGCCGCGACCGCAACATGCCCTTCATGACAGCTCCACCAGTTGGTCGAAGCGGGCGGGCGGCGTCACGCACGAGGCCACCACCGTGCGGTCCAGAGCCCGCAGCAGGTTCCACAGTGCCTGCTGCCGGTCGACGGGCAGACCCGCGTCCACATTGTCGGCGACGATCACCTCGGGCTCGTCCAGGAGCGCCAGCGCGAGGCCCAGCCGCACGTGCTGCTCGCGGTCCAGCTCCCGCACCGGCGCCCGCTCCAGGTCCGCCAGCCCGACCCGCTCAAGAATCTCCTGGTACGGCCGGCGCCGCCGCTCCCGCAGGTGCTCCCCGACCGTCAGCGACCGGTCCAGATCCGTCACCCCGTCGATCAGCGCCAGCGCCACGGCCCTGCGGATCGCGCGACGCCCGGCGTGCCCGGCGACGTTCAGCGCGCCTTTCGTGGGCTTCATCCGCCCGGCCAGCGTCAGCAGCAGGCTCGTCCGCCCGCTGCCCGCCGAACCCGCGACCACCGTGAGCGTGCCGGCTCCGGCCTTCAGCGAGACCTCCGGGTACACCCCCTCGACCGCCAACCCATCCGCAGTGATCACCATGACTCCATCGATTTATACTGACCAGTCAGTACAAAGATAGGACCGGTTCGCCTGCCCGGACTCCTGGAGGTGCGGTGGCATTCGTCACCTTTCGACATGCCCGGAATCCGGCAGGAACGAATGCCCCGTTGCCAGAACGGCCCAGCGCCAGGAAGCCTGGGCACGACCGGCCCCAACGCGGCCGCCAACTCGATCGTCCTGCGGGGGGGTCGAGCATCGCCTGGCCGGTCCGGCTCGGTCGAGCCGGCCGTTCCGGGCTTGGAACAGGTACGGCGCGGCGGGATGCCGTCGCAGCTCGTTCGCGCTGAGATCACCGGCAACGCGATGCGCCGCGGCCACCAGGGCGGGAAACGACGACCGCAGATCCACGGCCCACTCTTCGACCGCCTCCAGCCAGGCACGCGTGGCGGCGTCAGGCGCCGAGGAGAGCCGACGGCCTGCCGATGGCCGGCCAGGGAGACCTCCAGCCGCCGCAGCGCCTTGCACGTCCTCCCGAGGTTGTACAGCGCCGGCGCCTCGTCAAGCGGATCGCCGATCTCCTGGGCGATGACGAGGGCCCGTTCATGATGGGTGAGAGCTGCCTTTCCGCTGCTCGTCCTCGACCTCCTCGAAGACGAGCGAGAGCCTGGTCGTACGTTCCTCTTCGGCAGGCGATGTTTCCGAGGTTGTCGAGGGCGATGCTCGCCGACCCGGTCGGCCGGAGGGCGGCAGGCCGAGTTGGGCGAAGATGTTCCCGATGTACTTGTGCACTGACCGACGGCGATCAAGGCGGGCGCTTCCTCCGCTGATCTTTGTCAGAGGTCGCGGCTAACATGCCCGCCATGTCTTCTTCTCGATCGAGCGCGGCCCGGATTCCGTTCACGAAGAATTCCCGGTGGACTTTGGCGTGGACCAGTCGGCCGGCGAGTGACCTGGCGTTCGGCGAGCCGGTCGGGGTGCCGCGGACCGGTCACACCGATCGGGTGTGGGCGATTGCGACCGCGGTCGTGGACGGGCGGCCGGTGGCCATCTCCGGCGGTCGCGATCGGACCCTGCGCCTGTGGGACTTGACGTCAGGTCAGCAGATCGGCCAGCCGTTCGCCGGTCGCGCCGACTACGACTACGTGGAGACGCTTGCGACCACGGTCCTGGACGGGCGGCCGGTGGCGGTCTTCGCCGGTGGCAACACCGGAATCGTACGCGTGTGCGATCTGGTGTCCGGTGAGCAGGTCGGCGAGCCGTTCAGAGGCCATACCGGTTGGGTCGAAGCGGTCGCGACCGCGGTGGTGGACGGACGGCCGGTGGGGGTTTCCGGCGGCCACGACAAAACCGTGTGCATGTGGGATCTGAGGTCAGGTGAGCAGATCGGCAAGCCGTTCAGCGGTCACACCAACTGGGTCACGGCTCTTGCGACCACGGTGGTGGACGGACGACCGGTGGCCATCTCCGGCGGCCACGACCGCACCTTACGTATGTGGGACCTGACGTCGGGCCGGCGGATCGGCAAACCGCTGAGGGGCCACGCGTACCACGTGGAGTTGGTGGTGACCACGGTGCTGGACGGGCAGCCGGTGGCGATTTCCAGCGGTAAGGACGACGGAACCTTACGCTTGTGGGATCTGCGGTCACGCCAGCAGATCGGCGACCCCTTCAGAGGCGACACCGGCTTTGTGAAGGCGGTCGCGACCACGGTTCTCGACGGGCGGCCGGTGGCTGTTTCCGGCGGCATCGACGGAGCTGTACGGATCTGGGATCTGGAGTCACGCCGGCAGATCGGCAAGCCGCTCACCGGGCACACCGATCACGTCAGGGCGATTGCGACCACGGTGGTGGACGGGCGACCGGTGGCCGTCTCCGCCGGCGACGATCACACGGTACGGATGTGGGACCTGTCGTCAGGGCGGCGAGTCGACGAGTCCCCCGACCGCCACACCGGCTATGTCTCCGCCGTCGCCACCACGGTGCTCGACGGACGTTCCGTTGCCGTGACCGGCAGTTACGACAAGACCGTCCGGGTTTGGGATCTGGCCACCGGCGAGCAGGCCGGTGATCCGCTCACCGGGCACACCGACATGGTTACCGCGGTTGCCACCACCCTTGTCGGCGGCCGACCGGCGGCGGTCACCGGCAGCTCCGACAAGGCCGTCCGCGTATGGGATCTCCGCTCGGGCACGCAGACAGGCGGGCCGTTCACCGGTCATACCGACGCTGTCTGCATGGCTGCCGTAGTGGAGTTCGATGGGCGACCGGTGGCCGTGACCGGCAGCTACGACGAAACGATCCGCATGTGGAACCTGAACACAGGCGAAGAGATCGACCCGTCCCGCGCCGACCGGCGGCGCTGGACGGGCGCGGTCGGCGCCACCACCCTCAACGGCCGGCCGGTAGCCCTGACCGTCACCCAAGACGGCACCCTCAGGATGCTCGACCTGACCACCGACCGGTCGACCACGACCTCTCCCGCCGATCGGCACGGCGAATCCGCGCACAACCTCGCCGTCACCACCATCGGCGATCGGCCGGCCACGATCATCGCCAGCCGCAGCAGCTCAGACCCCGTGACGATCTGGGACCTGGCCACGGGCGACGCCCTCGGCGCACTTCCCACGAAAGCCACCGGAGCGGTCGCCGCCGCCACAGTGGACGGTCAACCCATCGCTGTGACCACCAGCCATCAGACGGTACGCGTGTGGAAGCTCACCACCCGCAGGCAAGTCGGACCCGACTTGCACTTCCCCAAACCCGTAACAGAGGTGGCGATCAGTGCAGACGGACACGTCATCGTCTGTTTCGACCGCGACCTCGCCGTGTTCACCAACACCCCAGCGCCGCGCGAACATTGAGGTGACCTCGGCGAACAGTTCGAGCGATTGGGTTTCCCGGAGCACCGCCATCCGAGCAGGGTGTCGATCGGGCGGGCTCGGGTCAGCGGGCCGCGCAGCCCGACGTCCACCGTACCCGGCGGGTGAACCCCGACGGCCAGGGGTCGTTGTCAGCGATGGTCAACGCGACGAACTGGGTGCTTCCCGCCCGGAGACCGCGCGCCAGATGGTCGGCCCGGTAATGGCATGAACACCGGCTCAGGTCAGCCGCGCCAGGTCGTGAAAATGCGGTCGGCCCAGGCGAGCCGCCTGTGAACGGCGGAGGTGCCGCGCTGAGGGAGAGGAATCCATGTCAGGCCGGAGGTCCGGTGCTGGCCCTCAGCGAGATCGGCCGCGACAACAGCACGTGGCGCGCCGGCGCGTTCGGGCTGAGGATGCGCTCGGCGAGCAGTTCGACGGCTCGATCCGCCATTTCGGCGACGGGGACGTCGGCTGCGGTGAGCGGCGGGTGGAACTCTTCCGCCCAGTGTCTGCCCACCACGCCCGTGACGGAGAACCGGCCGGGTATCTCACGGCCGAGACGGCGCAGCGCGCGTTCCACGCCGGGGAGAGCGGCTTCGTTCACGGTGACGAGGCCGGTGAGGTCCGGGCGGGCGGAGAGAAGACCCTCGATACAGGTCTCGCCGGCCGTCGCCTCGTCCGCGCAGCACACCGCGGATGCGGCGAGGCCGCGGGCGGCCGCCGCCGCGCCGAATCCGTCCAGGGCGCGCCGGGCGGGGCCGTAGCCGAGGTTCAGGAACTCCTCGGGCCGGTTGACCAGCGCGATCGTCCGGTGCCCGAGGTCGGCCAGGTGGTGCACGCAGCTCGCGACGAGCCCTTCGTAGTCCAGGTCCACCCAGCAGGGGGATCCGGAGTCGGCGGTGTGACCGATCGCCACGAACGGCATCGCGGACGCGCGCAGCCTGGCCGCCCGGGCATCGTGCAACCGGACCTCCATCAGGATGACACCGTCGACGCGGCGGCCGGTGACCATCCGCTCGAACGAGCGGTCGTGCTCGCCGCCGCCGGGCGACAGCAGCACGTCCAGCTCGTGACGGCCGGCGGCCGCCACGACGCTCGCGACGAATCCGAGCTGGATGGGCGTCAGCCGGCTGCCGGCGGGCGGTATCACCAGGCCGATGGTGCGCGTACGCCCTTCGGCCAGGGCCCGGGCGCTGGCATTGGGCCGGTAGCCGGCCTCCTCGACGACCCGCAGGATGCGCCGACGCGTCAGGTCGGACACGGCCCGCTTGCCGCTGAGGGCGTAGGAGACGGTGCTGCGTGAGACACCTGCCCGTCTGGCGATTTCCCCGATGTTCAACCCAGTCCCCCGCGGCATCGAATCGATTCGACGCCAGGTTAGGCAGGGATGGCCGCGCCTGTCAAAGAGCAGGTCATGTGCTGTTCCGCCGCTCGTGGGCGGCGGCCAGCAGGAGGTAGGCGCCGGCCGTCCAGGTGTAGGCGCGGTCGCGCAGCCCCTCCCCCGTGCGGGCGTCGAAGTTCTCGGCGAACCCCGACGCCTCGCACAGCGCGCGGAAGCGGGCGCTGATCTCGTCGGCCAGGTCCGGGTGGCCGGCCCGGCGCAGCCCGTCCTCGATCAGGACGGTCGAGGGCGCCCAGATGGGGCCGCGCCAGTAGCCGTCGTCCAGGTAGTGCGGCGAGTCGGGCAGCTCGGTGGCGGGCCCGAACGCGGTCAGGTGCCGCTCGATCCGGGCGGCCAGCGCCGTACGGACGGGGTGCGGCAGCTCCTCCCCCAGCACGATCGGCATGAGGTCGAGCAGGCTGGAGCTGGACCAGGTACGCCCCGAGAGCGCGCCGCGGGCGACGAACCGTTCGCCGTCCCACAGCTCGGCGAGCAGGGCGTCGCGCATCCGGTCGGCCCGCGCGTTCCACCGGGCCGAGGTGTCCGGGTCGGCGGCCAGGCGGGCGAGCTCGCGCAGTTGCAGCACGAGGAAGGCGGCCAGGTCGGCGCTCTCGACGACGCGCTCGGGGTCGAAGGTGGTGGCGTTGTCCCAGCCGCTGTCGTTGCCGTGCTGGTAGTGCGGCAGCTCGCGGCCGGGGGCGCGGCGGGCGTCGAGCCAGAACGCGGTCCAGCGTTCCAGCAGCCGATAGGTCTCGGCCGGGTCGGGCGGCGGCGGGAGGTGGCGCAGGGCCCAGCCATGGATGGGCGGTTTGACGAAGTTGTAGAGGATCTCGGAGTGGGTGACGGAGTCGGGCAGCGCGCCGGCGGCGTCCTGGTGGTCGAACGGCAGCCGGAACTGGTCCCAGGCCAGGCCGGGCAGGCCCGCGGCGAGGGCGATGGCGTTGAAGCAGTGGTCCCAGCTCCACACCTTGTCCATCCAGTGCTTGGACATGAGCACGGCGGGCCGGGTGACGAACCCCGCGGGGCGCACGGTGGCCGACCACAGCACGTAGCAGGCCAGTTCGGCGGCGGGCGTCCGTTCGCCGCGCCAGGGCGCGACCGCCTCGGTGAACGCGTCGAACTCCGCCCGCGCCGCCTTGACCACCTGGTCGAAGGGGCCCGTGGCGGTGTAGGGGGCGCGGGCGGTCTCGTACTCCTCGATGGCGATCTCCCACTCGCCGCTCAGGCCGACCCCCCGCTCGGCGGTGCCTAGCGCCTGCGCGCCGACGTGCTCGGCCTGCCCGGCGAGGAGGGTGATCCGGTAGCGGCGGCCGGTCTGGTAGACGGTGAGGACGTAGGAGCCGTCGACGGGGTCCTGGTAGAAGTACGGGCCGCTGAACGGCGTCAGGACCGGGTCGGCGGCCAGCAGGCGGAGCCCGAGGCCGCGGCCGCGCACGCGTACCGTGTCGGCGCTCTCGTAGGCGAGGTCGATCCGGCCGCCGTCGCGGCTCCAGGTGAGCTGGTGCGGGGTGGCCGTGATCGCGGCGGCGGTCGCGGGGACCAGCTTCAGGATCGGGTGCATGCCGGACTGGTGGGAGACCAGGTGCACGTCCTGGGCGTAGGTCTTCTCGGCCACCACGGGCGAGAACCCGAACCACGATCCGCGGTGGCTGAACGGGATTTCCCGCAGGGAGAACACCGGGCCTGAAGCGGCGACGGTCATGAAGCGATGGTCCCTTCTCAATCTTTGACGGCGCCCGCGGTGACGCCGGCGGCGACGTAGCGCTGGGCGACGACGAGCAGGATGGTCGCCGGGATGGAGGCGATCACGGCGGTGGCCATGATGGCGTTCCACTCCTGGTTGTTGTTGCCGATGTAGTGGTAGATGCCGAGGGTGATCGGCTGGTGGTCGCCGCCCTGGTCGAGGGTGGAGGCGAAGATGAAGTCCGACCACGCCCACAGGAACGCGAACAGCGACACCGTGATGATCGAGTTACGGCTGACGGGCAGCACGACGGACCAGAACGTACGCACCACGCCGGCGCCGTCGGTGCGGGCGGCCTGCAGCAGCTCCTCGGGGATGCCGGACATGAACGTGGTCAGGATCAGCACCGCGAACGGCACGGCGAGCGTGGAGTCGGCCACGATCAGCCCGGGAACGGTGTTGAGCACGCCGGTGGACAGGAAGATGGCGTAGAAGCCCATCGCCATGATGATCCCGGGGATCATCTGCGCGATCAGCAGCACGAAGCTCAGCGCCCCGCCGCCGCGCGGGCGCAGCTTGGCCAGCGAGTACGCCGCCGGCGCCGCGAGCAGCAGGGTCAGCGCCACCGTGCCGAGCCCGACGACCAGGCTCACCCCCAGATAGGGCAGCTGCTGGTCCAGCACCGCCCGGTAGCCGTCCAGCGTGCCGTTGACCGGGAACCAGTTCGGCGGGCTCTTGCGCATGTCGGCGTCCCGGGTGAAGGACACGTTGATCATCCAGTAGACCGGGAACAGCATCACTCCGGTCAGCACCAGCCCGACCGCGCTCTTCCAGTGCCTCATGCCAGTGCCTGCCTGCGCTGCACGCGGATGTAGACGAGCCCGAAGGCGAGCGCCGTCACGATCAGCAGGTTTCCCACGGCCGCGCCGGGCCCGAAGGCGGGCACCAGGTTGCCGAAGCCGAGCCGGTAGGACCAGGTGGCGAACGTGGTCGAGGCCCCGCTCGGCCCGCCCTTGGTCATGATCCAGATGATGTCGAACACCTTCAGCGTGTAGACCAGGCCGAGCAGGACGGTGATCGCCGACACCGGCCGCAGCAGCGGGAAGGTCACCTTCCAGAACCGCTGCCAGCCGTTGGCGCCGTCCAGCGCGGCGGCCTCGTAGACGGCCGGCGGGATCGACTGCAGCCCCGAGTACAGCACCACCAGGTTGAACGGGATGCCGATCCAGATGTTGGCGATGATGACCGACCACAGCGACCAGTCCGGCGAGGTCAGCCAGTTCACCGGCCCGATCCCGAACCAGGTCAGGACGGCGTTGACCACTCCGGAGTCGCTGTTGAGCATCCACGACCAGGTCGAGGCCGACACGATGAGCGGCAGCAGCCACGGCACCAGGAACAGCGCCCGCAACGTGGCCGACAGCCGGAAGTGGCGGACGAAGAACAACGCCAGCGCGAGCCCGATGCCGAACTGGAAGACCAGCGACACCAGCGTGAACACCACCGTGTGCCACAGCGCGGGCGCGAACGTCGCGTCGCCGAAGACCTTGGCGTAGTTGCCGAACCCGGCGAACGGCGCGTCGCCCCGCACGAACGAGCGGACGGTGTAGTTGCGCAGGCTCAGCTCGACGTTGCGGTAGAGCGGATAGGCGTAGAACACGAGCAGGTAGACCACGACCGGGGCGAGGAACGCCCACGCCGCCCACTGCCCGGATCCGGTGCGCGCCACCCGGCGGCCGTGCCCTCGTGCCGGGGCGAGGCCGCGGGCGGAACGCGCCGTCGTCTGCGTGAGATGGCTCATGGTGTCACTGGGTCGCGCTCGCCGCCGCGGACTGGGCCGCCGCCATGGCTTCCTGCGGCGACTTCGAGCCGCTCAGCGCCGCCTGCACCGCGCCACATCGGCTCGGAGATCTTCGGGTACTTGGTGCCCAGGTCGTCGCTGGTGCGGCCCTTGGCCGCCTTGACCGCGTCCACCCACACCTTCAGCCCGGGGTCGGCCGCCACCTGCTTGGCCTGCACCGCCTCCGTGGGAGCGATGTAGGACAGGGTGGTCGTCGTGGTGAGCGAGTTTCCGGTGCTGGTCAGGCAGGTCACCAGCTTCTGCGAGGTGGCGTAGCGGCCGGTGTCGGACTGCACGGGGACGCTGACGAACTCGCCTCCGGTCGGAGCGGGCGCGGTGCCGCCGGTCTTGCCCGGGACGGGGATGATGCCGTAGTCGAAGCCGGCCTTCGCGGCGTTGGCCAACTGCCAGGTGCCGTTCTCGGCGAAGGCGTAGTCGCCGCCGGCGAACTCCTGCCAGCTCGTGGTCTGGGTGTTGTTGATGACGGAGTTGGGGGCGTACCCCTTCTTCAGCCAGTCCGTCCACAGCGCGACCGCGGACACGCCCTCGGGCGAGTCGAGCTTGGTGAGACTCGCGCCGGAGCCCCAGAACCAGGGCAGGAACTGGAAACTGCCCTCCTCGGTGCCGATCGCCGAGAACGTGATGCCCTTCTTGCCGGAGGCCTTCACCTTCTCCAGCGCCGCGGTCAGCGACGCCCAGTCCTGGACGGCGGCGACGTCCACGCCGGCCTTCTTCAGGACGCCCTTGTTGTAGTAGAGGGCCAGGGTGTTGGCGCCGATGGGAACGCCGTAGGTCTTGCCGGCGCTCTGCCCGGCGGCCAGGAGGTTCGGCGCTATCGCGGAGACGTCGAGCTTGTTCTCCTCCGTGGTGGTCAGCACCCCGGCCTCGGCCAGCGTCGAGACCACGGGGTTGTCCACGATGAGCACGTCCGGCGAGTTGCCCTGCTGGGCCGCCAGCAGCGCCTTGTTGGTCAGGTCGCTGGTGTCGTAGCCGGTGCGCTCGACCTTGACCCCGGCGTCGGTGCCGCACTTCTCCAGCAGCTTCACCCACTCCGAGCTCTTGTCGTACTGGGGGTAGGGGTCCCAGATCGTGTACGTCCCGCCTCCGGTGGCGGTCGCCGGGCCGCCGCCGGACGGTGACGACGAGCAGGCGACCAGCCCGCCCACGGCGGCCAGGGCCGCCAGACTCGCGCCGGCCGCACGCCGGTTCCTTGCCGCTGATCTCATTGATCTGACCTCCGCTGACGAGGCTGTTCCTAAAGGTCGAACCGATTCGCCGAATCGATTCGACTGAAGATAGGCCCGCCTCAGCGCGAGAGTCAATGGGATGTGCGGCATGGCTTGCCGAGAGGTTGCGAAGGATGCGCGGCAGGTGCCGCGCCCCGTCACGTAGACCGCCGGGCCCCCATGAACCGGTTCGACCTACGATGGTCACCGACGGCGGAACGAGAGGACTCGGGTGAACATCGGAGAGATCGCCAAGCGGGCGGGCGTGTCGCGCAGCACCGTCTCGTACGCGCTCACCGGCAAGCGCCCGGTGTCGGAGGAGACCAAGCGCCGCATCCTGACGGTCATCGACGAGCTGGGCTACCGGCCCAACGCCTCCGCCAGGGCGCTGAAGGAGGGCCGCACCCGCACGATCGGCCTGGTCATCCCCCCGGCGAGCCAGCGCCTGACCGACATGCAGCTCGGCTTCGTGGCCAGCGTGGTCGACGCCGCCGCCCGCGCCGACCTGGACGTCCTGCTGTCGCCCTCCGGCGGCGAGCACGACCGCTCCTTCGAGCGCGTCGTCACCGGGCGGCGCGTGGACGGCGTCGTCCTCATGGAGATCCGGCTGGCGGACGACCGGGTCGACCGGCTGCTGGAGGCCGGCCTGCCGTTCGTCGGCATCGGCCGCACCCGGCACCCGGAGGGCATGTCCTGGGTGGACATCGACTACGAGACGTTGATCGCCAAGTGCGTCCACCACCTGGCCGATCTCGGCCACCGGCGGCTGGCGCTGGTCAACCGCAACGCCGAGCTGGTCGCGGCCGGCTACGGCCCGGGCCACCGGGCGCAGGCCGGCTTCGACCGCGCCATCGCCGAACGCGGCCTGCACGGCGTGCGGGTCTGCTGCGCCGACGACGCCCAGGCCGGGCAGTCCTGCCTCCAGCAGCTCCTCGCCGAGCACCCGGGGCTGACCGCCATCGCCACCATCAACGAGGCCGCCGTCGCCGGCATCTACCGGGGGCTGGCCGAGGCGGGGTTGAGCGTGCCCGGTGACTTCTCCATCGCCGGCGTCGCGGCCCGGCACTGGGCCGAGAACCTGCACCCGCCGCTCACCGCCGCCGACGTCCCCGCCGACGAGATGGGCGCCCGCGCCGTCGAGCTGCTCATCCAGCGCATCGCCGACCCCTCGACCGCCCACCGCCATCTCCTGCTCGCCCCGCCGATCTCGCTCCGGGCCACGACCGGACCCGCGCGAACACAGGGCTGACCGCCGGACCGGGCGCTTGCGCGATGCCGCCCGAGCCCCCGGGTCAGCCACCTGGCGGCGGCGCGACACCGGCCGGCGTCGGCGGAGCGCCCGGCGCGCCCAGCATCCGGTGCACGCCGAGCCGCCCGGCGCGCCCGGCGTCCGGTGCGCGCCGGGCCGCCCCGCGCCTTCTGCCGCCACCCCGCCCCGCGTGACGGACGCGTGGCCACGCCGTGTCGCGGACGTTTCCGGCTCTTGACCGCTGCGCCCTGAGCCGCTTATCGTCCAGTCGAATCGATTCGCCGAATCGATTCGACCCGTTCCCCCGCACTCCCCGAATGGGAAAAGCGCATGGCTGAACCCTCCTCCCGGCGCGCACGCATCCTGGCGCCGCGCGCCGTCGCCGCCTCCATGATCGCGTTGACCGCGATCCCGACTGCCGCCTTACCGGCGCTCGGAGCCGCCCGAGCGGCAGCCCCGAACCTCGTCCTGCACTACGACTTCGAAGGGGACCTGTCCGGCGGCACCGTCACGGACCGCTCTCCCTCCGGCCTCGACGGCGCTCTGGCGAACCCCGGCGCCGCCACCACCGCCGAGGGCCCCGACGGCACGCGGGCGCTGTCCCTGCCCGGCGGGGCGACCGGCTCCACCACCGCCCCTTACGTGACGATCCCGGGCGGCCTGTTCCGCGACCGCCACGCCATGACGATCTCGACCTGGCTGAAGTGGTCGGGCGGCCCTGACTTCCAGTGGGTCTACAACCTCGGCAAGGACGCCGGAACCGCCACCTTCGTCACCCCCTCCTTCGCCGGCGACGCGACCACCCGCTCGTCCATCAAGCCGGTCAACGGCAACACCGAGGTGGGCGTGCCCGGCACGCAGAAGCTGCCGACCGGGCAGTGGGTCAATCTCGTCACCACGATCGACGGCAAGACCCTGACCTACTACGTCAACGGCGCCGCCATCGGCGGCACCACGGCGGAGATCGACCTGGCCAAGGTGATGCACGCCGACGGCAACACCACCTCCGGCTTCCTGGGCAAGCCGTTCTGGGGCGGCCACCCGTTCCTGGACGGCGAGCTGGACGACTTCCGCGTGTACGACGCCGCCATGGACGCCGAGCAGGTCGCGGGCCTGGCCGGCAACCACCTGGCCACGATCACGAAGATCGAGCAGACCTCCTTCGAGGTCACGACGTACACCGACGTCGCGCCGGAACTGCCGAAGACCGCGAGCGCCGGCTTCACCGACGGCATCCGCCGCGGCGTCCCCATCACCTGGGAGGCCGTCGATCCGGACCGGTACGCCCAGCCCGGCCAGTTCACCGTCAAGGGCACCGCGCACGGCACCGCCGTCCAGGCCACGGTCAAGGTGGTCGGCAACAACCTCACCGTCGACCTCGGCACCGAGACCGGCGCCTTCCACGGCGGCGCGTCCGGCACCCTGTACGGCGTCTACGGCGACGGCGTCCCCACCGGCAACCTGCTCGAAGGCATGAACCTGCGCACGGTCTCGACCAAGGCGCAGGACGGCCCGCAACACCCCGGCGCCGACGCCCTCGAAGTCGTCAAGCCGCTGGCCGACAGCACCGACGGCGACGTGTACATCTACATGACCGACATCTACCGCGGCTTCCCCTACCAGTGGCCGGGCAACACGCCCGAGGAGCGGCTGAACGACTTCAAGACCAAGATCGCCAAACAGGTCGACCAGGTCCTCAAGCTTGACCCGAAATATCAGGACAACATCGTCTTCGTGCCGTTCAACGAGCCCGAGGGCAACATGTTCGGCAACGGGCAGTGGAGCTACAACGGCGTCAACTGGCTCGGCGACCCGCAGTACTACTTCAAGGCCTGGGACGAGGTCAACGCCCTGATCAAGGGTAAGCTGCCGAAGGCCAGGATCGCCGGCCCGAACTCCAGCGCCCTCTACGACAAGGTGCAGGACTTCCTGCGGCACACGCTCAAGGCGGGCACCCTCCCCGAGGTCATCACCTGGCACGAGCTGAGCAACCCCGCCGGCATCCGCACCAACGTCGCCAGATACCGCGAATGGGAACGCGCCATCCTCGGCGACAAGCGCCTGCCGATCAACCTCAACGAGTACGCGCACAATTACCACACCTCGGTGCCCGGCCAGATGATCCAGTGGGCCTCGGCCATCGAGGAGTCGAAGGTCGACGCCGACATCGCGTACTGGAACATCGACGGCAACCTGTCCGACTCCGCCGTGCAGGCCAACCGCGGCAACGGCCAGTGGTGGCTGCTCAACGCCTACGGCCAGATGACCGGCGACACCGTCAAGGTCACCCCGCCGCGGCCCAACGTGAGCTACACGCTCCAGGGCGTCGCCACCCTCGACAAGGCCAAGGCGCAGGCCCGCGCCGTTTTCGGCGGCACGTCCGGCAAGGCCGGCATCCGGTTCGACAACGTGGACGCCAAGCTGTTCGGCGGCACCGTGCACGCGCTGGTCCAGGAGATCCCGTGGACCGGTCAGATCGGCGACTCCGCCCAACCCGAGGTCGTCGCGGAGCTCGACCAGCAGGTCACGAACGGCTCCGTGAACTTCGACTTCGGTGGCGCGCTGCCCAGGCTCAAGGAGTCGTCGGCGTACCAGATCATCCTCACCCCGGGCCGCAACGCTTCCTCCCCCGCCAAGCCGACCGAGCTCTGGCAGAGCACGTACGAGGCCGAGGACGCCACGCACACCGGCAACGGCTACCGGCGCGAAGGCCCGCACGGCTCGCCCGCCGACGTCGGCCAGTACTACACCTCCGGCGGCCACAACATCGGCGGCTTCTCCACCGGCTCCGACCTGACCCTGGACTTCAAGGTCTCAGTGCCGCAGGACGGCACCTACGACCTGTCCGTCTTCGCCAACTCCATGAACACCGCCGCCGCCATCAAGGAGCAGGGCCCCACCAACGTCTTCCTCCGCGTCGACGGCAAGGACGAGCAGGAGCTGCGCCTGCCCCTCGGCTACCGATGGCTGGTCTGGGACCACAGCGACACCGAGGTCCGGCTGACCAAGGGCGAGCACGTCCTCACCCTGGCCGCCAAGAGCCTCGACAGCACCCGCACCACCAAGGGTGACGCGCTCGTCGACAAGATCGACCTGTCTCTCGCCAACCCGGCGGCGGCCGAGACGATCTACGAGGCGGAGCACGCCGGCCTCAAGGGCGCGCGCACCGACTACAGCCGTAAGAAGGTCTCCGGCTCCGGTGCGGTGGCCATCGCCAAGGAGCAGACGGTCACGTTCTGGGTCTACTCCGCGGACGACGGCGAATCGACCGTCAAACTCGACACCCTCGGCGGCGGCCGGGCCTGGCTGGACGTCAACGGCCGGCGTCTTGCCGGCGTCGGCGCCTCCTCCACGGTGAAGGCGTTCCTGACGGGCGGCATCAACAAGATCACGCTCACCGGCCGGTCCGGCGAACTCCTGCTCGACCGCCTGCGCGTCCGCAACACCGACGGCACGCTCAGATCCGCCTGGTACGAGGCCGAAACCGCCCGCCTCGCCGGCACCGCCAAGGTCGCCGACTATCCGCTGGCCAGTGGCGGCAAGGCCGTCACCGACATCGGCGGCGCCCCCGGCAACACCAGCACCCTCACCTTCGACGTCACCGCTCCCAAGACCGGCGCCTATGCCCTGACCATCCGCTACTCCAACCCCGAACAGTCCCCCGCCTCCCACTACAACCCCGACCCGCTGGCCCGCCACGCCGACGTCTCCGTCAACGGCGCCGAACCCCGGCGCGCCTGGTTCCCCCATTCCTTCCACGCCGGCAACTTCTGGGAACTCACCGTCCCGGCCCAGCTCAGAAAGGGAGTCAACACCATCGCCTTCGCCTCGCGGGAACTGCCGAACTTCGACGGCGACTCCTACAGCTCCGGCACGTTCCCCGACATCCTGCTCCGCTCGAAGTACGCCCCCATCGTGGACAAGATCGCGGTGACGCCGATCAGCAAGTAGCGCGAGCAAGCCGGGCGAGGCCAGACGGCCCGCCCGGCGCCGCGTCACGAAGCCATGGACGCGAGCCCACCCCAGTGTGCGGAGGCTGCGGCGTCATCGGCGCCGGGCTGATTCCCCGACCAGGGGCCGGCTACCCGAAGGCGGTGTGGAGCTGGGTCATGGTGTGCTCGACGCGGCTCTTGTCCCCGACGACCACGTAGGTCTCGTACTTGACCTTGTCTCCCTTGTCGACGGCTCCACGGGGGCTGGTGACCTGGATGGTGTTCTCGCCGAAGTGGCCGTTGTAGTCCATGGGCGGGCGGGTCATCGTGTAGTAGTAGGCCTTGTCGCCGAGAACGTCAGACTTGACGTACATGCCGAGGCAGTAGCGCCCGTCGTCCGTGCAGCGAACCATGGGGTCCTTGCTCGTGTGGGAGTCCACAGGTTTCGGGGACAGGCGGCCGGTGGCGGGGCTGTAGGAGAAGACCTTCGTGAAATCCGGCTGCAGGTAGGCGACGAAGACTCCGCTGAAGTGGTCGTGCCGTTCGTCGTCCGAGGTGATCGTGGCGGCAGCGCGGAAGACGTTCTCCAGCGCGGGCGCGTCGTGATCGGGGGCGAGCTCGATCTCGGTCTGCAGCCAGTACGGCGACAGCCCCATGGTGAACGGGACGCGCCTGTCCTGGTGGTCGACGCTGCGGCAGTCGCCCCATCCCGGTTTCGTGTCCGCGAGGGTCACGAACATCGCGGGCCTCCCCGCCGTGCGGATGGAGCTGCCCGACCGGGCCATGGTGTAGAGCGCGCTCGTGCTGGGACCGTGGTAGGGCGGCGGCTGGCCCACGTCGTCCATGCGCGTGCCGGCCTGCGTGGGGTTGTAGCACTCGCTCGCCGCCTCACCCTTCTGCCAGGCGTGGAAGGCGTACTGGAAGGCCGCGCCGTGGCCGCCGCTGGAGATGAACTCCTTGTCGTTCACCTTGACCGACGCGATCGCGCCGGCCAGCGCCGTCGACGTGGTGACCGCCAGCTTGTTGCGCTTGTCGACCAGGGCGGACGCCGTGACGTCCTGGAATGTCCGGTCGTAGTTCTTCTTCGTGGCGCACTCGGACTTGTACGTGAGCACGAAGTCGTTGTAGGCCGGGCTGCTGCGTGGCGGCGCCTCGCACGAGCTCGGCGCGGCCGTCGCGGCCGCCGGAGCGGCCACCGCTGCCATGACCATGACCGCGGCCAGGACGGTCCCCTGTCGGATGGATCTCATGATCGAATCGAACCAGCATCCGGCGATGCGGCGGATTCTGTTCGAGAAAGAGGGAAATGTTAGGGAAGCCAACCAAATGGCCCCGGTCACTACCGATGCGCCTCGGGGATCCGTGGCTGGATGACGACGGATCGCTCCGGGCCCGGCGTCCGTGACGAGGAAGCCCGGATCGTCAACATGGTCGGGACCAGCCGGTTCGGTTGCTCCGGGAAGTCGCCGGCCAGCGCGGCCCCGAGCAGCGGGCCGCCGGCCTCGGACATCAGGCGGGGCTGGAAGCTCACCGTGGTGAGCGGCGGGTTCGTCGTGGTGTAGGCCATGTCGTCGGCGCAGGCCAGAAGCAGGTCCGCCGGGACCTGCAGCGAGCGGCGGCGGGCGGCTTCGAGCATGGCGTGACCGGCGACCGCCCAGAGGCTGAAGATCGCGTCCGGTCGGTCCCGGTGGTCGAGCAGGCGCAGCGCGGAGTCGACGGGCGCCTCCTTGGCCCATTCGACGGCTCCGGGCAGCCGGCGCTCGGCGCACCAGGCGTGGAACGCGGCCACCGAGACGCGGGTGTAGTGGTCCGACGCGCCGCCGGTGAGCAGGCCCATGCTGCGGGCGCCCTGCTCGGCGAAGTGGTCCAGGACCGCGTGCATCGTCGCGGCGTGGTCGTGGTCGACGCAGATCACGTCCGGATCCTGCGCGAGGCTCCAGTCGGTCACCATCGGGATCCCGCGGGCCCGCAACGCGGGCAGCACCGGATCGTCGTCCACGGGGTCGGCCACGATCGCGGCGTCGAGCGGCAGCCAGGCCGCTCCGTCGAGGGCCTGTTCCGAGGGGATGACGACGAGCGCGTACCCGTGGGCCAGTGCGTCCACGGTGGACAGCGAGATCAGCTCGGCGAAGTACGACAGCCCGCCGTGCATCCCGGGGCTGTAGGCCCGCAGGATCATGCCGATCAGCCCGGAACGCCCCTGACGCAGGCTGCGCGCGGCGTGGTGCGGGCGGTAGCCGAGCGTGGTGGCGGTCTCCCGGATCCGCCGCCGGGTCGCCTCGCTCATCCGCCCCTTGCCGTTGATCCCGTCGGAGGCGGTGCCGATCGAGACGCCGGCCGCCGCGGCCACCTCCTGGATCCGGATCCGAGCCTTCATCTGCGCCGCCTCTTGTGACGAAACGTTTCGTCATTAAGACTAACCAGCCAAATCCCGGCGACACAAGGAAGACCATGAGAGATCTCCGGCGATTGACCGCCGCGGCGGTCGCCCTGGGCAGCGTCGCGGCCCTGGCGTTGTCCGGCTGCGGCTCCGCGCGGCAGCAACCGACGACAGACTCCTCCCCCGGCCTCACGCTCTCGGCGACCACGCCTCGCCCGAAGGGCGACATCCCCACCTTCACCTGGGCTCTCTACGCCGAACCGCCGACGCTCGACTACATCTACGCCTTCGACTACCCGCAGAACATGGTCCTGTCCAATGTCTGCGAGAGCCTGACGCGCTGGACGCCGCAGCTCACGACGGAGCCGGGCCTGGCGCAAAAGGTGACCAACCCCAACCCGAAGACCTGGGTGTACGACCTGCGCCCCGGCGTGAAGTTCCACGACGGCGGCACGATGACGGCCGACGATGCCGTGTACAGCCTGCGGCGGCACCTCGATTCGAAGCTCGGGTCGTACTGGGCCGGCGAGTTCGCGAACGTCGACTCGATCGACAAGACCGGGCCGCTGCAGGTGACGGTGCGGCTCAAGCGGCCGGACTCCGGCTTCCCCCAGGCCATGGCCACCTCGGCCGGCACGGTCGTGAACGCCCGCGCGGTCAGGGCGGAGGGTCAGGGCTTCGGCACCGCCGACGGCGGCCTCGACTGCACCGGGCCGTTCAAGCTCGGCGCCTGGACCAAGGGCCAGTCCGTCGAACTGGACCGCTTCGACGGGTACTGGGGAACCCGGGCCAGGTCCGGCAAGGTCACCTTCTCGTTCGTCAGCGACGATTCGGCGCGGACCAACGCCTTCCTCACCGGCGAGGCGGACGGCGGCTACGGCATCTCCCCCACCAGCTTCGCCCAGCTCAGGTCGGCGGGCACGCTGTACTTCGGCGCCGGGCTCACCACGAACGACCTGATCGTCACCGATCTCAAGGGCACACTGGCCGACGTCCGGGTCCGCAAGGCGCTGTTCCTGGCGATCGACCGCCAGGGCTACCTCAAGGCCGCGCTCGGCGGCGGCGCCGACCTGGCCCAGGCCCCGGCGCCGCGCGACTCCTGGGCCGGGGCCGCGAAGGCCACCGTCGACGCCGCCTACGCCGGGCTGCCCGCGGGCGGCCGCGACCTCGCGCAGGCCAAGAAGCTCGTCCAGGAGGCGGGCGCGACCGGCAGGCCGGTGACCGTCGCCACCAGCCCGATCAGCCCGGCCTTCGCGATCCTGGCGAACGCCGTCCAGGACGCCGGCCGGCAGATCGGCCTGAACGTGCAGATCAAGACCGTGGCCCCGGACGCCTACACCGCCCTGTTCACCGACCCCAAGGCGCGCGCCGGAATCGACCTGGTCCAGACGTTCTGGTACCTGTCGGTGACCGACCCCCTCTCGCTGTACTCCAACTTCCGCAGCGACGACTTCTCCAACTACGGCGGCTACCGGGACCCGGCCTACGACAAGCTCGTCGACGAGGCGACGGCGGAGTACGACCCGGCCGAGCGGGCGGAGCTGACGGCCAAGCTCCAGCAGAAGGCCGCGGGCGAACTGCTGTGGCTGCCGATCGCCGACGTCCACACCTCGCTCTTCCTGGGCAGGAAGATCACCGGCGCGCCGACCAGCATCTGCTACCTGTACTACCCGTGGGCCGCCGACGTCGGGGCGGCCGGATGATCGTCCGCTTCCTGCTCATACGGCTCGCCGAGCTGGCCGGGACCCTGCTGGCCGCCTCGTTCCTGGTGTTCGGCGCGATCCACCTGGCGCCGGGCGAACCGGAGAGCTTCCTGCTCAGCGGCCGATCGGCCACCCCCGAGGCGGTGGCCGCGATCCGCGCCCAGTATCACCTGGACCAGCCGTTCCTGCTGCAGTACGTCGAGTGGCTGGGCGGCGTCCTGCGGGGCGACCTCGGGCGGTCGGTGCAGTACCGCACCGACGTGCTCGGCCTGGTGGCGTCGCGGCTGCCCAGCACGCTGCTGCTGGTCGCGATGGCGCTGCTGATCGTGATCGCCTTCGGGCCGGCGCTGGGCTGGATCGGCGCGGTGCGCGGCGGGGCGGTCGACTCGGCCGTCCTGGTCGGCACCACCGTGGCGCTCGCGACCCCGTCGTTCGTGGCCGCGATCGTGCTGCTCTGGGTGTTCTCGGTACAGCTCGGATGGTTCCCGACCCTGGGCAGCGGCAGCGGGCTCGGGAACATGATCCATCACCTGACGCTGCCGTCGATCGCCCTGTCGCTGTATTTCGTGGGGCTGCTCACCCGGGTCACGCGCACCGCGATGGCCGACGGCCTGGGCCAGGAGCACGTCATGGCGGCCCGCAGCCGGGGCATCCCCGAGCGCCGGGTGGTGCGGCGGCACGTGTTCCGCAACGCGTTCGGCTCGATCCTCACCATGGGCGGGCTGATCGTCTCCGGACTGGTCATCAGCACGTCCCTGGTGGAGTCGGCGTTCGGGCTGGGCGGGCTGGGCCAGCTGCTGGTCCGCTCGGTCATGGTCAAGGACTTCCCGGTCGTCCAGGCCATCGCGCTGCTCGTCGTGGCGCTGTTCGTCCTGGTGAACCTGCTGGTGGACCTGATCTACCCCTGGGTGGACGCGCGGGTGCGGCTCGGCACGCGGGGAGGTGCCGCGTGAACGAGGTGATCGTCCGCAGGCCGGTGCTGGGCCGGGTGCGGGCCCGGAAGGACTGGCTCTATCAGGTCTGTCTCGGCCTGGCCGGCCTCATCGCCGTGACCGCGCTGCTCGCGCCGTGGCTGGCGCCGCAGGACCCGAACGCGGTCGATCTGGGCGCCGCCCTGGCCGACCCGTCGGGCGCTCACCTGCTGGGCGGCGACGGGTCCGGCCGGGACGTGCTGTCCCGCCTGATCACCGGCTCACGGACCGCGCTGCTCGGCCCGCTGGGCGTGGTGGTCTTCTCGACGGTCCTCGGCGTGACCGTCGGCGTGACGGCGGCGTGGCGGGGCGGGTGGGTCGACACGATGCTGTCGCGCGGCACCGAGCTGATCTTCGCCTTCCCGGGGCTGCTGCTGGCGATCCTGGTGATCGCCCTGTTCGGCCCGGGCCTGGCGGCTCCGATCGTCGCGCTGTCGATCGCGTACCTGCCGTTCGTCAGCCGGATGGCACGCGGGCTGGCGCTGGCCGAGCGGGAGCGGCCCTATCTGGCCGCCTACCGTGTCCAGGGCTTCTCCGGGTGGACGATCTGCCTGCGCCATCTGGTGCCCAACATCGCTCCGGCGATCCTCGCCCAGGCCACCGTCTCCTTCGGGTACGCGCTGCTCGACCTGGCCGCCCTGTCCTACCTGGGGCTGGGCGTGCAGCCGCCGACGCCCGATTGGGGAGCCATGATCAGCGAGGGGCAGGCGGCCGTCCTTCAGGGACAGCCGCTGCCGGCCATCGTCCCCGGCACGGCGATCGTGCTGACCGTCGTGGCGTTCAACGTGGTCGGGGAGCGCCTGGCCGACCGGGTCGCGAGGAGGGACCGATGACTCCCGTACTGGAGATCGAGGGCCTGCGGCTCGCGCTGCCGGACACGGCGCGGCCCGTGCTGGCCGGGGTGGACCTGACCGTCGGCGCAGGCGAGACGGTGGCGCTGGTCGGCGAGTCGGGGTCGGGCAAGACCCTGACCTCGCGGGCGGCGCTGGGCCTGCTCCCCCGCGGCGCCATGGCCACCGGCCGCGTCAAGGTGGACGGCGCCGACGTGCTCACGATGAACCGCGGTGCGCTGCGCTCGTTGCGGGCGGGCACGGCGGCGATGATCTTCCAGGATCCCCGGGCCGCCATCAACCCGCTGCGCCGGATCGGCGACTTCCTGACCGAGAGCCTGCGGGTCAACTCCGGTCACAGCCGCGCGTCGGCCCAGGCTCGGGCCGTCGAACTCCTGGAGGCGGTCGGGCTGACTTCCCGCGTGCTGCGGCAGTATCCGCACCAGTTGTCGGGCGGCATGCTGCAACGGGTCATGATCGCCTCGGCGCTGATGGTGGAGCCGCGGCTGCTGCTGGCCGACGAGCCGACCACGGCGCTGGACGTCACCACGCAGGCCGAGATCGTGGCGCTGCTCACCGAGCTGCGTGAGAGGTTCGGCACCGGCCTGCTGTTCGTCACGCACGACCTCGGGCTGGCCGCCGCGATCAGCGACCGGGTGTACGTCATGTACGCCGGGCTGGTGATGGAGACGGCCACGGCCCGGGAGCTGTTCGTCCGGCCACGGCACCCGTACGCGGCGGCGCTGCTCGGCGCGATCCCGGCTCTGGAGGGGCCGCGGAGCACGCCGGCGGCCATTCCGGGCCAGGCGCCCGGCCTGGACGTCGAGCTGCCCGGGTGCCCGTTCGCCGCGCGCTGCGCGCACGCCGTCGAGCGCTGCGCCGCCGAGCCGCCGCCGCTGGTGGACGGCGTGGCCTGCCACCTCGTCCCGGGGAGCGTCCATGGCTGAGGACCTGCTGGCCGTCTCGGGGCTGCGCCGGTCGTACGGCGCGGTGACGGCGGTCGACGACGTGTCGTTCACCCTCGCCGAGGGTGGTTCGCTGGGCATCGTCGGCGAGTCCGGATCGGGCAAGACGACCACCGCGCGGATCATCGCCGGGCTGGAGCGGGCCGACGCCGGCCGGGTCGAGGTGGCCGGACGCGACCGCTCGGCGCGGTCCCGGGGCCGCGCCGACCGGCTGCGCCGCGCCCGTGAGGTGCAGATGGTCTTCCAGGACCCGTTCCTGTCCCTGGACCCCCGGGTGCCGATCGGCGCCGCGCTGCGCGAGACGCTTCGCCTGCACTTCCCGCGGACCGACCCGGCGCTCCGCGTGGCCGAGCTGCTCGACGAGGTGGGGCTCGGCGGGCGCGAGGCGGCGGCGCTGCCCCGCCACCTGTCGGGCGGCCAGCGGCAACGCGTCGTGATCGCCCGTGCCCTGGCCGTGCGGCCCCGGCTGATCGTCTTCGACGAGGCCGTGGCGGCCCTGGACGTGTCCGTGCAGGCACAGATCCTCGGGCTGCTCGCCGGCATCCGCGCGGAGACCGGAATCGGGTTCCTGTTCATCACCCACGATCTGGGCGTGGTGCGGAGCGTCGCCGACGAGATCGTCGTCATGCGTCGCGGCGCCGTCGTCGAGCGCGGCCCGACCGAGTCGGTCCTGGGCGCGCCCGGACACCCCTACACCCGGCTGCTGCTGGACTCGGTTCCCCGCCCCGGCTGGGACCCCCGGCGCATCGCCGAGGCCCGTCGTTGTCTCGATTGACCATGAGGAGTTCATATGACCGATCTCGCCTACCTGTCCGCGGTGGAGACGCTGCGGTTGTTCCGCGCCGGGGAGCTGTCCCCGGTGGAGTTGCTCGACGCGGTCGTCGATCGCGCCGAGCGGATCCAGCCCAGCGTGAACGCGTTCTGCGAGGAGCTGTACGACAGCGCCCGTGAGCAGGCCAGGACCGCCGAGACCCGCTACGCCGCCGGGCGGGCGCGGGCGCTGGAGGGCCTGCCCGTGGCGATCAAGGAGGAGCAGCCGATCGCCGGCCGTACCCACGAGCAGGGGTCGCTGCTCGGCCGGGGGCAGATCGCGGACGTCACGCATCCCGTCGTCGCGCGGATCCTCGACGCCGGAGGAGTCGTGCACGCACGCACCACGACCCCGGAGTTCTCCTGCGCCGGGTTCACCCACTCCGAGCTCTGGGGTGTCACCCGCAATCCGTGGAACACCCGCTACTCCTCGGGCGGCTCGTCCGGCGGGTCCGCGGCGGCGCTGGCCGCGGGCATGACGACGCTGGCCACCGGCTCGGACATCGGCGGCTCGATCCGCATCCCCGCCTCGTTCTGCGGCGTGGTCGGGTTCAAGCCGCCGTACGGCAGGGTGCCGGCGCTGCCGCCGTTCAACCTCGACCACTACTGCCATGACGGGCCGCTGGCCCGCACGGTCGGCGACTGCGCGCTGCTGCAGAACGTCATCGTCGGCGCCTGGCCCGGAGACGTCGTCTCGCTGCGCGACAACCCCGTGCTGCCGGTCACGGACTTCGCGAGCGTCGCCGGTCGCCGGATCGCGTTCTCCCTCCGCCTCGGCGACTTCATCGTCGATCCGGAGATCGTGGCCAACACCTACGCGGTCGTCGAGGCGCTGCGCGCGGCCGGGGCGGTCGTCGAGGAGGTCGAGCTGCCCTGGACGCGGGCCGAGATCGCGCGGGCCGCGGACGCGCACTTCGGCGCCATCTTCGGCGCCCTGGTCGGCTCCATCGGCGAACCGGAGGCCGAGCTGCTCACGCCGTACGCGCGGGCCTTCATGGCCAGGCGCGCGGAGCTGAGCTTCTACGACGGCCTGTCGGCGGAGGGCCGGCTGTACGCGCCGCTCGGCGAGTTGCTGGCCCGGTACGACGCCCTGATCTGCCCGACCGCGGGCATCCCGGCCTTCGAGGCCGGAGAGGACTACCTCGACAGAAAGCTGACCATCGGCGGGATCGAGCTGAAGCACTACATGGAGGGCGTGCTCACCCTGCCGTTCAACATCGCGAGCCGCTGCCCCGTGCTCGCCGTGCCCTCGGGGAGGGCCTCGACAGGGGTGCCCACCGGAGTCCAGATCGTGGGGCGGACCTATGACGACCTGACCGTGTTCGAGATCGCCGCCGCGCTGGAACGCGAACGCCCTTGGCTCACCGATCCCGTCGCGGGCGGGCACATGCCGGTCCGCGGCTGACGGTCACCTGGCGACCGGCGGGCCTGCGGGGGCGGCAGCCGGAAGCGCCGGGTGAATCCGGACGCCTGGAACGCGCCGAGCAGCGTGGCGCGACGCCGCGCACCCCTGTCCATTCCCGATCTTCGCGCGCTCATCCGCAAGGCCCCAATCAGGGGCGGCCGTGTGTGCCCGGTGTGTGCCCCGTGTGAGCGGCCCGCCGCAGTCTTCGCATGCCGACCAACCATCACGAACAACGGAGGCAACAGATGACCGCGACGAACAACGCCGGCAGCTGGGTCCGGAGCTGGGGCGCCTCGCCCCAGGCGGCCCACGACGGGCTCGGCTCGCTCGACGACCACCCGCCCCTCGCCGACGTGACCCTGCGCCAGGTGGTACGCATCAGCGGCGGCGGGCGCCGGGTGCGCATCCGCTTCACCAACGAGTTCGGGACCGCGCCCTTCACCATCGGCGCGGCGCGGGTGGGCCTCGCGGCGACCGGCGGTGGGGTGCAGGCGGGCAGCGAGCGCGTGCTGACCTTCTCCGGCACGTCGGCCGTCACCGTCCCGGCAGGCGCGCCGATCCTCAGCGATCCGGTCGACCTGCCCCTGCCCGCCCTCGCCAAGCTGTCCATCAGCCTCTACCTGCCGGGGCGCGTGGAGACCTGCACCTGCCACGACCCCGCCCTGGAGACCGGCTGGACGATCCCGGGCAACGCCGTTGCCGCCCCCACCCTGCCGGAGAACGCCGAGGTTCTGCCGGTGCGGGCCCTGATCTCCGCCGTCGAACTGCTCCCCGACGGCCCGGCCAAGACCATCGTCATGGTGGGCGACTCCCGCACCGACGGCGCCGGCTCGACCCCGGACGCCAACCACAGCTGGCCGGAGCTGCTGGCCGAGCGTCTCGCCGAGCGGGGCGTTGCCGCCGGCTACGTCTCCAACCAGGGCATCAGCGGCAACCGGATGCTCAACGACGGCATCGGCGTCGCCGCTCTGGCCCGCTTCGACCGTGACGTGCTGGCGACGCCCGGCCTCGGCCACGTGGTGCTCTCCGTGGGCGGCAACGACATCGGCATCTCCTTCGCCCCACGCGACGACGGCCCTCTGGCCGATTTCCTGAAGATGTTCCCCGGTGCGCCGGTGACGACGGACGACGTCATCGCGGGCTACCGCCAGCTGGTCACCCGGGCGCGCGAACGCGGCGTGCGGGTCTACGCCACCACGATCGCGCCCTTCGAAGGCGCGGAGATCCACACACCGGAGGCTGAGAGCGCACGCCAGACGGTCAACGACTGGATCCGCACCGGCGGCGCCTTCGACGCCGTGCTGGACTTCGACGCCGTCTGGCGCGACCCGGCCCGCCCCAGCCGGATCCGGGAGGACTTCCACGCCGGCGACCATCTGCACGGCAACGACGCGGGATACCAGGCCCTGGCCGACTCCATAGACCTGTCGCTGTTCAGCTGAGTCAGCCGGGCTCACATCGCCGACCGCGACGACCACCGGTCGAGATCATCGAGTTCGGCGCAGCCGGCTCCCAGGGCGCCCTGGGAGTGTCGCCTCGACAGGCGATTCGACATTCACTAGAAAAGGATCAGATCCGGTACCTGAGGGAATGGCGTGCGACGACCACCGGAGGACGTCACGCGGCCTTCCCCATGCTCATCGAGCACAGGTCGATCGGCTGCGGGATCGGGGCGCGGATGAACCCACTCTCCACGAGGTGGCCCCGGTACGTCTCCTTCATACCGGCCGCCATGATCGTCATCGGCGCCGTCTTCAACATGCTGTCCCCGCGCTACTACTGGGGCGACTACATGCTGGGCGCCGCGGTTGTGGTGGCAGGGGCGCTGCTGTCGCGACGGCACACGATCGCGGTCGCGACGGCTGTCGTTCTGGTCCAGCTGGTGTTGTTGATCAAGGATAGGTACTTCGGTCATGCCGTCGGCGCGCTCTCATTGATCAGCGCGGTGTTCACCGCGCTCGTGGGCCTCGGGGTGAACCGCGTGGTCGCCGGCCACAGCCGCCGGCTGCAGGTGGTGCGTTCCGTCGCCGAGGCCGTCCAGCGCGCCGTGCTGCCCGCACCACCGGCGCGGGTAGGTCCGCTGGCCATCGCCGCGGTCTACAAGGCCGCGCAGATCGAGGCCTTGATCGGCGGGGACGCCTACGCCGTCCAGGACACGCCGTACGGCACCAGATTGCTGATCGCGGACGTGCGAGGCAAGGGCCTGGACGCGGTCGGCACGGTGGCCGTCCTGCTGGGCACGTTCCGAGAGGCGGCAGACCAGGCGGCCGACCTCGTGGTGCTGGCCGAGCGCATGGAGCGCGCACTGGTCAAAGAAGCCTCCTCGCGCGAGGAAAGCGTCCGGATGGAGGGGTTCGTCACCGCGGTGCTCGGTGAGATCACCTCGGACGCGGACTGGGTGCGCCTGCTGAACTGCGGCCACCCTTCGCCGTTCCTCCTCCAGGGTGACACGGTGTCCTGCCTGGATCCCGCGGAGCCGAGTCTTCCCCTGGGCATGAGCCGCCTGGGCGTACCGCGGGCACGACCCGACCGCCGGCCCTTCCCCACCGGGAGCACGCTCCTGCTCGTCACCGATGGGGTGACGGAGGCCAGAGGCCGTGGCGGGACGTTCTACGACCCGGCAAGCCGACTCGGCGGCCGAGGCCCGTTCCGGCAGCCGGAGGAGGTGATCGACGTGCTGGTGCGAGATGTCGAGCGCTGGGTCGGCGGTCCGCGCGATGACGACATGGCGATTCTGGCGATCACCCGGCGCGCCGGCGAACCGGCCCCGTGAATCCACTCGCCACGCGACGACAGGGCGTGGCCCGATGCGCGCGGGATCAGCACGGCACGAGCCGGCCCGCCGCATCGCCGCGCTGATAGCCCATGCCGGTCTGGCGGCATTTCGGCGACCTGGCCATCCGCAGCACGTCCGGCCGGCACCGCAGCGCGAATTTAGGTAGATCTTTCCGCAAATCTCCCATCAGTGGACACTTCGGACACTGCCTTCTACCTGGGACTTTACCTTAACCGGAACCGTTGAACTCTCCTTGGGGTGCACTTGACCTGCGGAAACATCAAGCTACCCTCGCTCTATCGCAGACTTCCGGTTTATTCACATTGGTCACATGATTACCAATTTTGTCAGGATCAGTGTGCATATATCCGGTCTTGTTCAGGAGGTTCCCTCACTTCCATGACGCCAGAGACACAGAAGTTCATCGAGCTGCTCCAGCGCCAGCTCGGCTATGCCGACAATGGCTCGAGCACCAAGTTCGGCGAGTGGTACGGCAGCACCGTCGAGTTCGACGCCGACTACAGTTCGGCCCCGTGGTGCGACATGTACCTCTCGTGGGCGGCGCACAAGCTCGGCTACCAGGCCTGGATCGGCCAGTTCGCGTGGACGGTGGCACACGCGAAGTGGTTCAAGGAACAGCACGCGTGGGGGAAGGTCCCGACGCCCGGCGCGTTGGTCTTCTTCGACTGGAGCGGCTCCGGCAAGATCGACGACATCGACCACGTCGGCGTCGTGACGAAGGTGCAGGGCGCCACGATCTTCACGATCGAGGGCAACACCGGCGGCGGCGTCGTGAAGCGCAAAGAGCGCAAGACGAGCAGTGTCGTCGGGTACGGCTATCCGGAACAGGTCAAGTCCCGCCTGGACGCGACCAAGTCCGAACCCCAGCTGGTTCAGGCCCGGCCTGGACCCGAGGCGCCGCAGCAGGAGGCCGGCAACGGGTCCGCCGAAGCACGACCCGGGTCCCAGACGCGGCAGGATCAATACGCCGACCGGACGTCCGAGGCATCACGCGACACCCAAGAGACCCAGGAACAACCCGGCCACCGGCCCGCTGACCCGCGGCCCGACGCGGACACGGCCAACGACCGGACACCCCACCTGCCCTCCGGCGATCACACGACCCCGGCAGGCGGCCGGCCCGGGGCTGACGACCCGGGCCGGAACACCGCGGACGGACCAGGCACCCACGCCACGGACACGCCGGGCTGGGCCGCCACGGACGGACCGGGCACGGGTGCCGCGGACGGCTCGCACTCTCAGAAGCAGTCGGCTGCCCCGACCCCGAGTTCCCCCGACAACCCGAGCGCCGGTCCGACCTCCGACACCCCGACCTCCGACACCCCGACCACCACCCCCACCCCGACCTCCGACGCCCCGACCGCCACCCCGACCCCGACCCCGACCTCCGAGACGCCGTCGGCCACGGCCACAGCAACGCCGACCGTCTCCCAGACGCCGCCCACAGCCAGCGCGACCCCGACCTCCGACACGCCCTCGGCCACGGCCAGCGCATCGGTGCCGCAGACGGCTCCGGAAACCACTCCTTCGCCGACCGCCACCACCGCCGAGCCGACCGAGCCCGCCGCTTCTCCCGAACCCGAGCCGACCGATTCCCCGACGGAGGCGGCGGCCACGTCACAGTCCGAGCCGGCCGCCACCCCCACGCCGACCACCGCCCCCTTCTCGGCCGAGCCGCTCGCGTCCGCCGCGGCCGAGCCGGTCCCCAAGGAGAACACCCCTGCCGCGTCGAAAGCGGCTGACACCGCGGTCGCGACGACATTCCCCACGCACCTCCAGGCCTCGGTCAGCGACCCGCTGCCGAGCCTGTCCACTCCGGCGTTGGTCACCTCGGCCGTGGTCGCCGTCGTGGCGCTGTTCGCGGTGTTCGTGGTGCTCAAGACCCGCGCCGGCGCCCGCTCGGCCGCCACCGCGACCGCCGCCGCCGCCGGGTACGCTCCCCCGAGCCCGCCCGTGCCGGTCATCCCGCGACACGGCGTCGCCGAGCCGGACAAAGGCGCGGTGTGGAGACGGGAGCTCCTGGAAGCCATCGAGGCCGCCGCAGCCCTCGACACCACCCCACCCGACGCCCCCGCGCCCTCCCAGCGGGAGAACCGGCGACCCGACCCCGCTCTCGGCCCTCAGGAGGAGGACGCCTTGACCGAGCCGCTGGAGCCGATCGTCGACGCCGGGCCGCTGGAGTCGATCGTCGGCACCGGGCCCGTCGAGCGCATCGTCATCCCCGCGGCGACGAGCCCGTTCAACGCCTTCGCCCCGGTCAGGTCCACGGACGAGGACGTCCCCGACCCGGCCCGCGACGAGCGCAGCGGACACGGCGACCAGCACGCCGGCGATGAGGATGCCACCGCCGGGACGACGCCTCCGCCCCCGGCCCCCGACGTGCTCTAGCTTGAGCGCTGACCCCAGTGCAGGTGTACGGGTGTCGCGGGCGGCAGTGCGCATCAGGCGATCAGCGTGACGGTGAGACTCCGCGGCTTCATCGGGCAGCCTGCTCGATGGCGGCCGGACGGAGCTGAGCCGCGCGGATCCGCGAGACGTCCAGCTTGCTCGTACGGTCGAAGCGATAGATGCCGTTCTGTTCCTGGAAGACGTCGGTCAGCTGCGTGTAGCAGTAGCCGAACATCCGGGGGTCGTCCAGCAGGACTCCGACCAGCCCGGCGAACCGCCGCTGGAGTTCCTCCTCGCTCGCCGGGCGTTCGCCGTATCCCCAGGAGCTCTCCTCGGGGCGCACGTCCGGGTTCCACCAGATGCCCCCGAACTCGCTGCAGAAGTACGGCTGGCCCTGGTACGGCGTAGACCAGGCCGTGCCGTCGGGATCGGCGTTGACGAACGGCGCCCCGTCGGCCAGGCCCGCCATGAGCTTGCCGAACAGCTCGGGATCCTGCTCGTAGCAGTGCGAGTCGTAGACGTCGGCGCCCGGAACACGATGTGCGTAGCCGGACGCGTCGATCACCGGGCGGGTGAGGTCGGCCGCCTTCGTGGCCAGGTACATCCCCCGGGTGACGTCGTCGAGCACGGTGATCCGGTCGGTCCACTGCTGCCAGGTCTCGTTGAGCGGGCACCAGCCGACGATGGACGGGTGGGAGTAGTCGCGTTCGACCGCCTCCAGCCACTGGGTCACGAACGACGCGGTGGGCCGCTGGTTGTCGCCGGGAGGCCCGCCCGCGTTGGCTCCCCAGTCCCCGAACTCGCCCCAGACCAGGAAACCCGCCCGATCGGCGTGGTACAGATACCGCTCCTCGAACACCTTCTGGTGCAACCGGGCGCCGTTGAACCCCGCGGCCACGGCCAGCTCGATGTCACGGCGCAGCGCCTCGTCCGTGGGCGCGGTCATCAGTCCGTCGGGGTAGTAGCCCTGGTCGAGCACGAGCCGCTGGAAGCGAATCTCGCCGTTGAGCAGGACGGCCTGCCCGTCGACGGTGATCGAGCGGAGCCCGGCGTAGCTCATGGCGGTGTCGACCACGCTTCCGTCGCCGTCGAGCAGCTCGATGCGCAGGTCGTACAGGTGCGGATCCTCGGGGGACCACAGCCGTACCCGGTCGTCCGGCAGCGGCAGCCACACTTCGGGGGCCCGGTCGAGGTCGGCGCGCGCCCGCGCCTGGGCGAGGTCACCGTTCTGGTCCGACACCGTCACCCGGACCCGGTGCCCCGGGCGGTTGGCCGACACCGGCACGGTGACCCGGAACGCGGAGGCGGCGACGTTCGGCGTGATCCGCGGCCGGCCGAGGTACGCGTCGGGCACGGGCTCGCACCACACCGTCTGCCAGATGCCGGTGGTGCGCCCGTAGAGCGCGCCGTGGCCCTGGTAGGTGGTGGCCTGCTTGCCCCGCGCCTGGGGACCGGTGCGGGGGTCCCGGGCGCGCACGACCACGGTGTACGTGCGCGCCGGGTCGGCCGCGGCGGCCAGGTCACAACTGAACGGGGTGAACCCGCCCCGATGCCGACCGGCCTCGACACCGTCCACCCACACCGTGGCGTCGTGGTCCACCGCCTGGAAGTGCAGCAGCACCCGCCGCCCTGCCCACCTTTCCGGCACCCGGACGGTACGGCGGTACCAGACGGCCGGATGGAAGTCCGGGTCGCCGATGCCGGACAACGTGGACTCCGGGCAGAACGGCACGACGATCTCACCGGTCAGGTCCCGGTCGAGCAGCCCTCGCTCCAGCCCGGAGTCGCCGGGATCCCTCTCGAACTGCCAGGTTCCGTTCAGGCACTGCCATTCGGCGCGGGCGAACTGCGGACGCGGGTACTCGGGGCGGGGAACAACGGTGTTCACAAGACTCGCTTTCTCCGGGATTCAGGATTTGACGGCACCGGCGATGCCCTCGACGAAGTAGCGCTGCAGGACGATGAACAGGGCGACGACCGGCAGCAGCGAGATCGTCGCGGCGGCGGCCATGCCCGACCAGTCGGTGGTGTTCTCGCCGATGAACGCGAGCATGCCGACGCTGACGGTGCGCAGGTCCGGCCGGGAGAAGGTGAAGACCAGCGGCAGGAAGAACGCGTTCCAGGTGGACAGGAAGGTCAGCACGGTGACCGTGGCCGTCACCGGCTTGGCCAGCGGCAGCATGATGCGGAAGAAGATGGTCGCGAACCCCGCGCCGTCGAGGAGCGCGCTTTCGGTCAGCTCCTTGGGTATGCCGCGAAAGTACCCGACGTACAGCAGGATCGCCGCCACGTGCGCGGCGCCCGACATCGCCAGGATCATGCCGGTCAGCGAGTTCAGCATGCCGAGCCGCTGGGCGAGGTCGACCAGCGGGATGATGGTGTATCCGGCCGGGACGAACAGGGTGGCGACCAGGACGCCCATGACGATCCGGCGCCCGCGGAACTCGTGACGGGCGATGACGTATCCGGCCATGGCGCACCTGACGACCACGACCACCACCGTGCACACCGTGACGATCACGGTGTTGAGCAGGTATTTCCCGAACTCCGCGCTGACCCACGCGCGCTCGTAGTTGTCCCATGCCGGATCGCCGCCGGGCAGCAGGTCGAGCCCTTTGGTGAACACCTCGGCCGAGGTCTTCAGCGACGCGGAGACCATCCACAGGAACGGGTAGATCCAGATCAGGCAGCCGATCGCGAGCGCGGCGGCGGCGATCCACCAGGGCAGGCGGCGCAACATGCCGTTCCTCATACGGCGCGCCTGGCGCGCATGGCGAGCAGCTACAGCAACCCGATAAGGCAGACGAACAGCCCGAAAAGGACGGCAGCCGCGGAGGCGTATCCCAGCCGGGGTATCGTCGCGGCGAAGGCCCACCGGTAGATGTACACCTCGATCACCTCGGTCGAGTAGAACGGGCCGCCCCCGGTCATGGTCAGGACGAGGTCGAAGACCTGTAACGACGCCTCGATCGACAACAGGGTGATGATGACCAGGAAGGATTTGAGCAGGGGCATCGTGATGTACCGCAAAGTGGCCAGGGCACCGGCTCCGTCGAGGCGCGCCGCCTCGTACACCTCGTTCGGCACGGTCTGCAACGCGGCCAGCCAGTAGATCAGGGTGATCCCGAACCACTTCCACACGTACACGCCGATCGTCGTGCCGAGCGCCGTGGAGGACTGCCCGAGGAAGTCGACACCGTCCGGCGCCAGACCGGCCTCGCGCAACGCGAGGTTCACCGGCCCGCCGGCCGGGTCGAAGACGAACTGCATGACCACGCCGACGATCGCCGTGGTGGTGACCACCGGCAGGAACAGGGCAGTACGGAACAGCTTGCGCAGCGGCATGCGGGGCGAGTTGAGCACGATCGCGAGCAGCAGGGTGGCCAGTACCTGGATCGGCACCGCGAAGAGCATGAACGTCAGCGTCAGCCGGAACGAACTCCAGAACATCGGGTCGGCCAGGACCTCGCGGTAGTTGGCCAGGCCGATGAACGACGGGCTCGCGTCGAAGCCGTTCCAGTCGGTGAGCGAGTACACGTAGCTGCCGACGACCGGGTAGACGGTGAACGCGCCGTACAGCAGCACGGTCGGGGTCAGGAACAGCCAGATGTACAGGGTGGTGCGGGAACGGGCGAGCGTCATCCGCTCGCCCTTGCGACGCCCGTGGTGCTCTGGTCGATCATCAGCCGCCATGGCGCCTCAAGCTGAACGGCCGGGCTCTTGTCACCCTCGACGCGCTCCAGCAGCCGGGCCACGGCGAGCTCGGCGATACGCTCCTTGTCGGGCGCGATCGTGGTCAGCGGCGGGGTGGCGAACCGGCCCTCCTCGATGCCGTCGAACCCGACGACGGCGACGTCCTGCGGCACCCTCAGCCCCCGGGCCAGCACCGCCCGCATCGCCCCGAGCGCGAGCAGGTCGTTGTAGCAGAACACCGCGTCCGGCGGCTCCGGCAGGTCGAGCAGGTGCTCCATCGCCTGCCGGCCGTCCTGGCGCTGGTAGCGCCGCACCCGTACGGCGAGCTCGGGCCGGATGGGCAGGCCCGCCCCGGTCAGCGCCTGCTCGTATCCGGCCGATCGATGCGCCGCGGTCTCCCTCGCCGGCGGGTTGGACGGCCTCTTCGGCATGTGGGGCACGCCGATGGCGGCGATCCTGGTCCGGCCCAGCGAGATCAAATGCTCCGTGGCGGCCTTGGCCGCGGCGGTGTCGTCGATGGCGACGTGGTCCACGCCCTCCACCTGCACCTCGCCCAGCAGCACCGTCGGGCAATCGCCCGCCCAGCTGCGCAGCTCGTCCTCGGTCAGGCCGAGCGGGCTGAAGATGAACCCGTCGAAGAGCGCCGACCGGTCTCGCCGCATGACGATCTGCCGCTCACGCTCCGCCACGCCTTCCGTGCGGTCGATGAGCACCGTGTATCCGCGCTCCTCGGCCCGGTCCACCACGTGGGCGGCCAACTCGGTGAAGTACGGCACGTCCAGCGGCAGGACGAGGGCCAGCAGGTTGGACCGCCCCCTGTTCAGGCTGCGCGCCGCGAGGTTGGGCCGGTAGTCGAGTTCGTCCAGGGCCCGTTGCACCTGGGCGCGGGTCTCCTCGGACACGTAGGCGAAGTTGTTCACGACGTTGGAGACGGTCCGTACCGAGACTCCCGCCAGCCGTGCCACGTCACGTTGTGTCACCACAGTCGTTCATCCTCCTAGTTGCTAAGAAGAGTCTTGCCGCGCGGCATGCCGCGTGGCAAGAATGAATTTGCCGCGCGGCAACATTGCTTCACGAGACCTTCACAGCCGCGCGGTGGAAGGCAGGACCGATGACCGCGATGACTCGACGGGGATTCCTCGCCGCGGTGGGTGCTCTGGCCGCCACGGCGGCTTGCGGCGGAGGCGGTGGCGCTGGCGCCGCTGCCGGCGGCGCGTCGCTGACCTGGTGGGACCATCAGAACCAGCTCCAGAAGGCAAAAGCGGAGATCTTCGCCAAGTTCGCCAAGAGCCCTGGTGGCGTTCCCGTCCGGTACACGTACTACAACCCCGCGAAGATGGGGCAGGCGCTGCAACTGGCCAAGCAGAGCGGCCAGCTGCCGGACCTCCACACCAACGCCGGGCTCACCCTGCCCGCCGCGGCGCTCGTCGCCGCCGGGTGGGCGCAGCCGCTGGACCTCACCGACGAGGCGGAGGCCCGGGTCAAGGACTCGCTCATCGAGGGCCTGCACGTCTTCGACGGCAAGATCTACGCGTTCCCCATCTTCAGCCATCAGACCTACTCCGCGGTGACGTGGTTCAACACGGAGTTGGTCTCGCGCGCCGGGCTGGACCCGCAGGCGCCGCCGAAGACCTACGACGAGTTCCGGGCGGCGACCGGCGCGGTGCGGCGCTCGGCCGGCGGCGAGACGTACGGCTGGGTGTGGAACATCGGCATGCCGAACCGGCTGGGCGAGCAGGTCCACGACCTGGCGCAGGCGGCCGGGTTCGCCGGGGGCGCCGGAACGCGGTACAAGACCGGCGAGTTCGCCTTCCACGCCGACGAATATCTCGACGTGATCGAGTTCCTGGTCGCGCTGCGCCAGGACAAGGTGCTGGTGCCCGGGGCGAACTCCTGGCTCGACGACGTGGCGCGGGCTCGATGGACCGCCGGGATCGCGGCGTACTACTTCGACGGTCCGTGGTGCCCCGGCGTGGCGCTGAAGGACACGCCCGGCTTCGGGGACAAGCTCGGCGTTGGGCCGATTCTGGTGCCTGACGCGGGCACCGCTGCGGCCACGTACCATGTGCCGCAGCCGGGAGACTACTGGTTGTCGCCGACGAGCAAGAAGGCCGCGGCGGCGAACCAGCTGCTGAGCGACCACTTCACCACGGAGGACTACTCGCGCACGGTCGCCGGGACCATGTCGCAGCCTCCGCGCGACATCTCCGTCGTCGAGCAGTCCCCGGCGCACCCCGCGTACAAGAAGCTGATCGGCTGGTTCAAGGAGAGCGTCTTCCTCGCCCCCGAACCGATCGCCGGAAACAAGGACCTCCGGCGGGTGCAGGTCGAGCTCAAGCCGGTGACCCCCACACTCGGGGACATCGTCCAGGGTGCGCTGACCGGCGATGTCACCGACGTCCGCGCGGCGTTGACCAGGCTGTCCAGCGACAGCGCCAAGCAGCGGGACCTGGCGATCGCGGCGGCCAAGAGCACGGGCGCGCAGGTCAGCCTGGACGACTACGCCTTCCCCAACTGGAGGCCGCGGACGGACTACCTCAAACCGATGTACGCGAAGCGCTAGCGGAGGCCCAACCCGTGAACCGACCGAACATCGTGCTGATCATGACCGATCAGCAGCGGGCCGGCTGGACGGCCGCGAGCGGCTTCCCCCTGGACACCATGCCTTTCCTCGACGAGTTGATGAGCACCGGCGTCCGGTTCCGGCGCGCGTACACCACGTCCCCGCTGTGCGTGCCCGCCCGGATCAGCCTGCTCACCGGACGGTACCCGTCCGCGCACCGGGTACGGCAGAACAGCGCCGCGGAGCACGTGCTACGCGGAGCCGACCTGGTGGACGTGCTGCGTGAGGCCGGGTACGCGCTGCACCTGGCGGGCAAGACGCACTTCCACCGCAAAGCCGCCGACTTCGACACGTTCGCCGCGCCGTACTGGCACGATCGCGGCCCGGCGGCGACGCCTGACCAGACGCTTTTCGAGCAGTGGCTGAGCTCGCTCGACCACTCGGTCAGCCATGAGCCGACGCCGTTTCCGCTGGAGTGCCAGTTCCCGTACCGGATCGTCGACGCGGCGATCAGCGCGATCGACCGGACGCCTGCCGACCGGCCGTTCTTCACCTGGCTGTCGTTCCCTGAACCGCACAACCCCTACCAGGTCCCGGAGCCGTACTTCAGCCTCTTCGACCCGGACCAGGTGCCCGAGCGGCTGGCCGGGCCCGAGGGCGCCGAGCGCAAGGGCGGCACGTACACCTGGCTGCGCCGGCTGATCGAGGAGAAACGGCCCGGCTACGACGCCGAGTGGCGGCGATACCGCGCCAACTACTGCGGGATGCTCCGGCTCATCGACGACCAACTGCGCCGGTTCTTCGCGCACGTGGGTGAGCGGGACCCGCTGGTGTTCTTCGTCGCCGACCACGGCGACTACGTCGGCGACTACGGGCTGCAGCGCAAGGGCGCGGGCATGTCCGAGAGCCTGATGCGCATCCCGTTCGCCGTGGCCGGACCGGGTGTGGGGCCGATGGCCGATCGCGCGGATTTCGTCTCGCTCGCCGACCTGTTCCCGACGATCTGCGATGCACTCGACGTCGGCATTCCGGCCGGCGTCCAGGGCCGCAGCCTGTGGCCCCTGCTCACCGGGGCACCGTATCCGGCGGGGGAATTCGCCAGCGCGTACGGCGAACGCGGGTTCGGCGGGCTGTCCTACGACGTCGACGAGCGCCCCTCGTTGCACTTTCCGTACGAAGGCCGCACCTTCGACGAGCTCAACACCGTCACCCAGGCCGGCACGACGGTGATGCTCCGGCGCGAGCAGTGGAAGCTGCTCCTGGACGAGCGCGGCGCCGGCGAGCTCTACGACCTGGACGCCGACCCCGCGGAGCTGGACAACCGGTACGACGATCCCGCGCTCGCCGGGATCCGCGCCGCCCTCACCACCGATCTCGCCCGCTGGATGATCCGCGTCCGGGACGACCTGCCCGAGGCGGTCTACACCCTGAAACGCGCACCACACAACTGGCGCTGAAGCTCCGTTCCTCAAAGCTGTGTTTCCCCTCGCGGCGGGGTGTAGCGGGCGCGCATGGCGGGGCTGGCGGCCGGGCCGGCGGTGAAGACGTACGCGCGGCTGTCGTCCAGGCGGCGGCCGGTCTTGGCGTCGATCACGACGGGCTCCGCTTCCTCTCCGGTGGCCGCGTCGACCAGGATCATGCTGCGTTGCGCGGGTGCCAGGCGGGCGTTGCTCCAGGCGGCCATCGCGACGATGACCGGGCGCAGCGAATGGCCCAGCTCGGTCAGCACGTACTCGTGGCGCACCGGGTTCGTCTGGTAGGGGCGGCGCTCCAAGAGACCATCCGCGACCAGGGTCTTGAGCCGGCTCGTGAGCATGCTGGAGGAGATACGCAGGTTCTCCTGGAACTGGTCGAAGCGGGTATAGCCGTCGAAGGCGTCGTGCAGGAGCAACAGGGTCCACCACTCACCGATGTGCTCGATCGTGGCGGACAGCGGGCACTCGCGGTCTTCTTGCCTGGGCCGGACCGGCATGGACAACCCTCCTTCGGTCGCTGCTATTATCGAAGTAAGTCAGTTTCATTTTAGCAGTCACTAGTGTGCCTGTGCGACCCCACCATTGACCTGCGAGGACATGCCATGCCTCAAAACCAGGCAATCGCCTTCGACGCGCTGCCCGGCACCATCACCGCCTACCTCGCCGCCCACCGCGACGCCGATATCGCGGCCCAGCTCGGCCTGTTCGCCGCCGATGCCGCAGTGGTCGACGAAGGCCACACCCATACCGGAACCACCGCCATCGCCGCATGGATGAACCGTTCGGCCGGAGCCTACACATATACGATCACGCCGATCGCCGCCGAGCAGTCCGGCGAAGGCGACTACACCGTCACCCAGCACCTGGCCGGTGACTTCCCCGGGGGCGTCGTGGACCTGCGCTTCCGTTTTACCCTGCGCGCCGGTCTCATCCGCCGACTGGTCATCGAACCATGAACAGGACCTGGTTCATCACGGGAGGCACGCCCGGCGGATTCGGCATGGCCTTCGCCGACGCGGCCCTGGAGTCCGGCGACCGCGTCGCCCTGACCGCCCGCAGGCCTGACGAACTGCGCGCCTGGGCCGAGCCGTACGGCGACAGGGTGCTGGCGCTTGGACTCGACGTCACCGACACCCGGCAGGTCCACCAGGCCGTCACCGCCGCAGAGGCGCACTTCGGCGGCATCGACGTCCTGGTCAACAACGCCGGACGCGGCTGGTACGGCTCGGTGGAGGGCATGGACGACGCAGCTGTCCGGCACGTGTTCGAGCTGAACTTCTTCGCCGTCCTGGCGGTCACTCGCGCCGTCCTGCCCGGCATGCGCGCCCGGCGCAACGGCTGGATCATCAACATCTCATCCGTCGCCGGCCTGAGAGGGGTGCTCGGCTTCGGTCACTACACCGCGGCCAAGCACGCCGTCGAGGGCATGACCGACGTCCTGCGCCAGGAGGTCGCACCGCTGGGCGTCAAGGTGCTGGCCGTGCAGCCGGGAGCCTTCCGCACCCGCGCCTACGCCGGGTTCGCCGACGAGCCGCTGCAGGAAAGCATTGAGGATTACCGGCCGATGCTGGAGGGCATCCGCGCGGCCATGATCGAGCAGAACGGCAACCAGCCCGGAGACCCCCTCCAGGGCGCGCGTGCCGTCGTGGCCGCGATCAATCGGGACAACCCGCCCCGCCGCCTCGTGCTCGGGGACGCCGGATACGAAGCGGTCATCGGCGAGCTGGAATCCATGCTCACCGAGATCCAGGCCCACGAGAACGTCTCCCGCTCCGTGGACTTCCCCCAGGCCGACGTCCTGTCACCCGGGACGTAGACCGAGTCCGCGCGGACCTCCGAAGTCCTGAGGCTGGACGTTGAGGAATCGGACCCGCGTCACCGGCGGGCCGAGGTACGGCGCACGGGCGATGCGGTCGACTCTGATCGTGTGGCGCTGATCGGACACGTCGAGGACCAGCGAAAGATGCGCGATCGGCCACGAACAGATGGCCCAGGTAGCGGACGTCGTCTTGGACACGGTGTCCCACCTCGTAGCCGATCCGCCGAGCGAACGATTGCGGGCCCTTACCATCCGGCGAACGGGCACGTCACGCATCTGCGGTGGGCCGATCGATACGAGATCGGCTCCGATCACCTTGGCCAAGGCTTCCGCCGTGTCACCGTCGAGAACGTTCTGGAGCTGCCCCGGACAAGGCTGGCGACAGGGCCGGCCCGGAGGGCGTTTTGTGAGGGTTTGAGGCTTTGATGCCTGTGTTTCGGTAGGGATTTTCGATCAATAGTCCTCAGTGCTGGCACATGGCACGGAGGACTACGGTGACTGTACGACTCGAGTGGCCGCCACAACGTCGTGCAAAGCGGCCCTGTCGCGGCGCACCAGCAGTAGCGCGATCGAGACCCCGGCCAAAGCGTACGCGGCAATCAGAAGGGGCATGGCGGTGATTACTTCGCGGCCGCCTGCCAGCCGAGACACCGCCATATGAGCGCACTGCCACGGGAGCAGCTTCACGGCATTGCGCACTACGATCCGTACCGCACCGGGCCGCTTCCCCCTCGTAGTGGCCACAACAAGCCCCGCTCGTCGCTTGCCCCACGTGGCCTGGTGCCGCCCTGCCTCGCCGATGGTCAGATACGCTCCGGCAGGCAGCACGCTCAGCACAGTGATCAGCAGATCAATGCTCACCGTGCCGAGCCCATCGAACGGCCGCACTCCCGCGAGGTACAGCGGGACGAACACCACGGCCAGCAGGGCCAGCCAGACGACGATCACCAGATAGTCCCAGCCGGCCGCCACCAGTCTGGGACGTAACGCCGCCCGACCAACCTGCGTCTTCCTCAACTCGTTCAGCACTCGCTGCCTCCTCGACCAGCACAATGATTCCACCTGTGTTCGTTACGTTCGCCATGGCGACAGCAGAAGGCGGACGCCTTCTGGGCGACTTCCCCCGTCGTTCAGCAATGCGGTCATCAGCCTGACCACAGGCGGTAGCCGATGCCCATCGCGAGCCGGTGGGAGCCGGCCACGACCGCGACGGGCCCCTGCACGGTGATGTCGAGTGTGGCGAGCGCCTCCCCGGCCTCCGCCGGCGCGGCGGCGGCGTAGCGGTTCAGGAGGGGTTGTCCGGCGTCGTCACCGGTCAGTCAGGTGGCGACGGTCTCGACGCGCTCGGCGAGCAGACGGGTCGCCTACGACTGGCGACTCGGGGAGCGCCTGCGGGTGCGTGAAGGCCGACCACGATCGGTTCGTCTTCGCAGCAGCCCCCCCCTGGCGCTCTGATCACGAATTGACTACAAAGGTTCACTCACCGTCAAAACCCCGGCCTTTAGGACAGATTGACCAGCAATAAAGGTTAGCCTAACCTAACATACGTGACCGAGACAGTCTCTTTGCGCGGGGCGGACCTGCGGCTGAGCTACCACGGGACGACCGTGGTGGAGGACGGCCGCATCGTTCTGCGGCCCGGCCAGGTGACGGCACTCGTCGGGCCGAACGGCAGCGGCAAGTCCACGCTGCTGCGCGCCCTGGCCCGGCTGCACCGGCCCGATGCGGGCACGGTGACGCTGGACGACGGCGCCTCCGCGCTGGACCTCTCACCGCGCGACTTCGCCCGCTGCGTGACCCTGCTCGCGCAGAGCCGTCCCACGCCCAATGGTGTGCGGGTACGCGACGTCGTCGGATATGGGCGGCACCCGTACCGGGGGCGGTGGAAGGCAGCCGACCCCGGCGGCGCCGCCGCGATCGCCAGGGCGATGGAGCTCACCGGCGTCTCCTCCATGGCCGAGCGTCCAGTGGACGAGCTGTCCGGCGGTGAGCTGCAGCGCGTCTGGCTGGCCACCTGCCTGGCACAGGACACCGGCGTGCTGCTGCTCGACGAGCCGACGACCTTCCTCGACCTGCGCTACCAGGTCGAACTGCTGGAGCTGGTTCGCGACCTGGCCGACCTGCACGACGTCGCGGTCGGCGTCGTACTGCACGACCTCGACCAGGCGGCCGAGATCGCCGACCAGGTGGTGCTGCTGCAGGCGGGGCAGGTCCGTGCCGAGGGCGCGCCCGCCGAGGTCCTCACCGAAGAGCTGCTGACCCGCGCGTACGGCATCCGCATCGAGGTGACGCACGACCCGATGTCGGGCGCGGTGCGCACACGGCCGACCGGAAGGCACACCGAACGCCTGCCCGCACGGGCATCGTCCCCCCGATAAGAACCACCCGAGCCCCCGCAACACCCCGTACGACCAGGACAGGAACCGCCATGCCCCTCCTTCGCCGTGCCCTCGTGGGCCTGATCACCGTGCTGGCCCTGAGCGCCTGCGGCACGACCGAGGCCCCGGTCGCGGAACCCGCCGCCCCGTCCGGCGGCACCGCCACCGCCCCCGCCGGCCCGATCACCGTCACCGACAACCGGGGCAAGCAGGTCACGCTCGACCGCCCGGCGACCAAGGTCGTCGGCCTGGAGTGGGGCGAGGTCGAGATGCTCGTCAGCCTGGGCGTCACGCCGGTCGGAGTCGCCGACGTCAAGGGCTACGGCACCTGGGTCTCCGCCGCCAAGCTCGACCCGTCGGTCAAGGACGTGGGCACCCGTCAGGAGCCCAGCGTCGACTCGATCGCCGCCCTCCAGCCCGACCTGATCGTCATGGAGACCGACGACGTCCAGCTGGCCGGCCAGATGGAGAAGATCGCCCCAGTCATCGTGTTCAAGGGCAGCGACGCCACCCGCAACCTCGACCGCATGCGCGAGGACCTCAAGCTGATCGCCACCGCCGTGGGCAAGACCGCCGAGGCGGACAAGCTGCTGGCCGACCTCGACGCCACGCTGGCCGACGGCAAGCAGAAGCTGGCCGCCGCCGGCGTCGCCGGCAAGCCGTTCGTGATGGCCGACGGCTGGAAAGAGGGCAGCACGATCTCGGTCCGCCTGTTCGGCAAGGGCGCGCTGGTCTCCGACGTCGCCGAGCAGATGGGCCTGGCCAACGGCTGGACCGGCAAGGTCGACAAGGTCTGGGGCCTGGGCACCACCGACGTCGAGGGCTTGAGCGCGCTGAAGAACGGCGAGACCCGCTTCTTCTACAACGCCTCCGACGGCGTGGACGTCTTCGCCGACGGCCTGGCCTCCAACGCGATCTGGAAGTCGCTGCCCTTCGTCGAGAAGCAGCAGGTCACCAAGCTTCCCGACGGCATCTGGACCTTCGGCGGCCCGCTGTCGTGCAAGCAGTACGCCGAGGCGCTCGTGAAGGCCTACACCGCTTGAGCAGCCGGCTCCTGACCCCGGCTCCTCCCGCCACCCCGCTGCGGCGGCTGGGGACCGCCGGGGTCTTCACCATCACCTTCGCGGTCACCGTCGTGGTCGCGGCGGTTCACCTCACGCAGGGCACCTCGTCGATCGGCGCGCTCGACCTGCTCGGGCTGGCGCTCGGCGGCGAGAACCAGGAGGCGGTCCGGGTGCTGGTCGCCTCCCGCCTGCCCCGGCTACTGGCGGCCGTGGCCGTCGGCGTCGCGCTCGGCGCGGCCGGGGCACTGCTCCAGTCGGTCGCCCGCAACCCGATGGCCTCGCCCGACACGCTGGCCGTCAGCTCAGGCGCCTACCTCGCGGTGGTCGCCGCCGCGGCGTTCGGCCTGACGCTGCCCCTGCCGATCTCCGGCGGGCTGGCCTTCCTCGGCGGGCTCGCGGCGGCCGCCCTGGTGCTGGCGCTGTCGGCCGGCGGCAGGACGAGCACTACCCGGCTGATCCTGGCCGGCTCGGCCACCGCGCTGGCGCTCAGCTCGCTGACCAACCTGCTGATGATCCTGTTCGAGGAGCAGACGACCGGGCTGTTCGCCTGGGGCGCCGGCTCGCTCACGCACACCGACTTCGGCGCGGTCTCCCAGCTCGGCCCGGTGATCGCACTGGTCCTGGGGCTCGCCATGCTGATCGGGCCCCGGCTGGACATTCTGGGCCTGGGCGACGACGCCGCGACGGTGCTCGGCCTCGACGTGCGATCGCTGCGCCTCCAGACGACCCTGCTGGCGGTCATGGCCTCGGCGGCCGCGGTGACCGTCGCGGGCCCGATCGGCTTCGTCGGGCTCTGCGCCCCCGTGATCGTCCGGCTGCTGCCGTCGTCGGCGCTCGTGCACAGGCACCGCGTCCTGCTGCCGCTCTCGGCACTGGTCGGCGTGCTCATCATGCTCTGCGCCGACGTCGCGCTGCGGGCCACGCTCGGCGGGCAGGCCGGGGTGGAGGTGCCGCCGGGCGTGGTCACCACGGTGTTCGGCGCCGTCGTGATGGTGTGGCTGGCCCGCCGTTACCGTGACGCCGGGCCCACCCGGCAGCCGCCCACCGTCCGGACCACCGCGGCACGCTCCCGTCCCGGGTTCTGGATCATCCTGACGGCCTGTACGGCGCTGCTGGCAGGCGCGGTCGTGCTCGGCATGCTGGGCGGCGACGCCTGGCTTTTGACCGGCGACCTGGCGAACTGGTTGCAGGGCCGCACCGGCAGGGCGTTGACGTACGTGCTCGACCAGCGCTACCCGCGCGTCCTGGCGGCCGTGCTCACCGGAGCGGCGCTGGCCGTGGCGGGCACCGCGGTGCAGGCGGTGTGCCGCAACCCGCTCGCCGAACCGGGTGTCCTCGGCGTCACCGCGGGCGCCGGCGTCGGCGCGATCGGGCTGCTCACGCTCGTCCCGCTGGCCGGGATCTGGTCGATGTCGGCGGCGGCCGGCGCCGGGGCGCTGGTCGCGTTCGCCCTGGTGTACGGGCTGTCGTGGCGGGGCGGGCTGAGCTCGGACCGGCTGGTGCTGATCGGCGTGGCGGTGCAGTCCGCGTCCACCGCCATCACCGTGCTGATCATCGTGAAATCCGACCCGTGGGACACCGCCAAGGCGCTGACCTGGCTGTCGGGCTCCACCTATGGCCGGGAGCCGGTGCAGCTCATCCCCATCGTGCTGGCGCTGCTCGTCGTCGTCCCCCTCGTCGCCTGGCTCCGCCGCGACCTGGACCTGCTGGCCCTGGACGAGGATTCTCCCCGCATCCTCGGCGTGCCGCTGGAGCCGGTGCGGCTGGCCGCGCTCGGGGGCGCGGTGCTCCTCACCGCCACCGCTGTCTCCGCCATCGGCGTCGTCGGCTTCGTCGGGCTGGTCGCCCCCCACGCGGCCCGCGCCCTGGTCGGCGGCCACCACGCCCGCGTGCTGCCGGTCGCCGCGCTGCTCGGCGCGCTCCTGGTCAGCCTTGCCGACACCCTCGGGCGGACGGTCATCGCCCCGGCCCAGGTGCCGGCAGGCCTGGTGACGGCGCTGGTCGGCACGCCGTACTTCGTGTGGCTGCTGTGGCGGTCACGCTCCCGTGCCGCGTGACGGCCCGGCACCCCTGACGCCCGTCCGGCGTGTCCGGGCTCCCGCCGGCCTCACTTGGCGGTGACGTGGCCGACCGCGCCGGGACCGGTCGTCAGCTCGTCCTGAGCGGCCTGCCAGGATCCGTCGCCGTAGAGCTCGCTGCGCAGGTAAGCCGCAGTGAGCCGGGCCAGCGCGGTGACCATCGCGGGGTTCTCGTCGGTGGTCTCGGCGGCGTCGTACCCGGCGATGCCGCCCAGCCCGTGCTCGGCGCCGAACAGCGTGAGCAGGGTCTTGGGCGCCGGGGCGAGAGTGTAGGGGTCGGCGTGCCAATCCGGGCCCATGTCGGTGAAGTGCGCGGAATCGTCCTTGTCTCCGGCGACGACCAGCGCGGGCGTCGTCATGGTGGAGAAGTCGATGCTCCGGAAGTCCGCCAGCAGGTGGGCCATCGGACCGTTGAGGACATCGCCCCGGCCGGGCGCGGCCAGCAGGACCCCCGCCCTGATCCGCGGGTCGCGCAGATCGGAATCCGGATCGGCGGCGAGCCGGACGCCCAGCAGCTGGCTCGCGCTGAAACCACCGAGCGAGTGCCCGGCCACCGCGACCACGTCGCGGTCGAGGCGGCCCGCGAGCCCCGGCACCGCCGCCTCGATCTCCTCCATCCGGTCGAGGATGTGCGACATGTCCCCCGGCCTCGTCCGCAGGAAGAACGGCCCGTCCGGCAGACCATCGAGCGCTTCGGTCAGCGTCCGGGAGCTGAGGTGCGTGGGCTGGATGACGGCGAACCCGAGCTCAGCCCAGAGGTGCACCAGCGGCGCGTACCCGTTCAACGAGGACAGGTTGTTGGATGGCCCGTGCCCGTGCGACAGCAGGATCACCGGCAGCCCGGTCCCCGCCGCGGGGACCGTCACCCGCAGCTGCAGATCCACGGGACGGCCGGGCACCGTCAGCACCACCGGGCCGAACGACAGCACGGCAACGGGCGGAGCGAGGGCGATTGATGCGTTCACGATGCGATTCCTTCGGACGGCAGAAGGCTTCAGGCGTTCGCCGGCCTGAAACGGAACGATGTTCCTGCTAATATCTGGAACAACGATCCGTTTGTCAAGTGATGCCATGAGGAACCCGCAGGGAAGGCACCCCCCGAGGCAGACGGGCCGACGCGGCCGCTGAGGTCTTCGCCACCTCCGGCGTCAACGCGCAGCTTGCGTCCCGGAAGTCGTTCCACAACCGGTGTTCCGAAAGGGATGTGCGGAACCGAATTCCGGTACGATCCCGGGGATGACACCCGGCAACGATCACCCCGTCCAACACCACGCTCTGGCCGTCTCCAGCATCGCCGCCACCCGCATATCCACCGACCACAAGACCCCGATGCCGGGCGTGCGAGGTACGGCGACGACGCTGTATCAGCAGTCGCTCGACGCGGCGGGCACCCCCTACGACGAGCTGGACGTCACGACCCTGCGGCAAAACTGGCCGCAGTGGAAGGTGCCGGACGACACGGTCGGCATGTACCAAGCCGAATCCGGCCTGGTCGACATTCGCAAAGCCACGGAAACCCACCTGAACCTCGCTAATGCCACCATCCAGGCCGGTCTGCCGGCCGCCTGCCGTACCACAACAACGAGTTCCCCTCAGAAAACGCCGATGCGAGGCGGCCGTCTAAAAGTGGGCATGGTGGGTGCGGGCAAGTCCGAGTCGTTCAACCTGTCGACCGCCGTCAGTGTGATCATCAACATGGCCCGGCTCCGTGCGGTCTTCGACCCCTTGTCGACATCGGCCCGAACCTGGACCCGCGGCCCGCCAGCTCTCCGCCGCCGTGGCCAATGTCGACAAATACGCGAAAGGACCCGCGCAAGACGGGCCCTTCACGATCGACTACAAGCCGCTCAGGACATCGTTTCCAGTTCGGTCCGCGTCAGCTTGATGGTGTTCTCCGGCAGCGGCTCGGGGTTGCTGGCGGAGTCCAGCGGATACTTGGCCTGGATCGGATTGAGCAGCGCCGCGGGCGAGTCAGGATAGGTCTCCAGGAACAGGATGTAACCAGTGTCCTGGTTCAGCGGGGTGGTGTGCTCCTCCTCGTAGGTCACTCCCTCGAAGACCCCACCGAGTTCCTTGACCTCGACGGACTGCCCCACCTGGGCCTCACCCTTGAAGACCTTCGTCACCTGGGCGGTGTAGACGGTGATGACCATCGGCGGGGCCTCGGGCTCAGCGCCCACCGCGGCGGGGGCTCCCGCCTCGGGATTCAGCTGCGGATCCGTCACGGCCGGATCCGGCGCCGCCACTTCCTGGAGATAGCGCGGCTCCCCGACGATGCGGGCCTCGACGACCAGGGTCGCCCTGTCGAAGAGCGCATCGGCGGTTTCGTATTGGGGATAGTCGGCCCGATAGAGAACGGGCTCCGCCTGGGCCGAGCACGCGGTCACGAACAGCGCAGCGAGGACGAGCGTGCCAAGACGCCGTAGCACGGGGCGGCCTCCTTTAGTAGTAGGAGTTGACGTCGGCGACATCGTGCGACTGGGGCTTGGTCATCGAGTCGCGGTTCCGGCTCGTGTTCATGATCGACGTGAGCGAGTTGTGCGCGAGATTCAGCGCGTGCCCGAACTCGTGAACAAGCGTGCTCGTGACGAAGTTGGAGAAGTTCGAGGCGTCCCGGTTGATGGTGCGGACGTTCAGCCGGACGTACATGCAGCTCCCGCCGCACCTTTGATAGTTCCCGTACCAGGTGTTGCTGTAGGACTTCACCGTGATGGTGGAACCCGAATACGAACTCTTGTAGAAATTGGCGGGGCTCGCGGTCGCGTTCCAATTCGACAGCGCCTTGTTCATCGGCGTCTGCCAGGTGCTGTTATAGCTGTACGGGTATATGGCGATGCTGGCGATGTCCTGGCCGGTGCCGTTCCAGTGGGCGAAGGCCGGGGAGACGCCCGTCACCGCCACCATGGCGACAAGGACCACGGTAAATCCTCGCCGGGCATGACGTTTTAACGCTCCTGAATGCATGTCGAGATGTCGCTCCTTGCGTTCTGGGGGGTGCTGCGCGCGTGAAAAACAAAAGTCAGGGCCTGGCAAGGATAAATCGAGGCGTTTCGAACGGAGTATGGGTCGCCACATGATCACCTGTCAAGGGCGTGACACCCCGCAGCGCCTGACAGCCTGCGGACCGACTTCCTGGACCCCTCCAGAACACGATCTCGTTGTCGCGGCGGATACCGGTCGGCACGGACCTGGCGACCACCGACAAGGCCGCCGAGCTGGTCGAGGGTGTGCAGGCGGACATCGACGCGGTGCAGACGTACCAGGTGAACGCCGACCGGGGCGGCGGCGCGGCCCCGGCCTCTTACTCGGTCACGCTGCGGCGGCGCGCTCGAAGCCGGCCGCCCACGTGCGCGGCGGACTCGGCGATGCCCTTGCCGGTGGTGAGCGCGTGGCCGATGGCCTGCGTCGCCATCTCGAAGCTCGCCGACCGGTCGCGCAGCGGATCGAGTTGTGCATCGAGGCGTAGGCGCTGCTGCGGCCGACCTGCGCAACCCATCGAGCAGGTGGTCAGCGAGAGCAACCGCCGGGGCGAACCGGAATCACCTGAGCGGCGGTCGAGAAGAAGTCGGAGGGGATCGGTGGCTCGCCCATACCCGGTGCATCGGCAGCGCCCGTCAGACGGTTACAACCGCGGGGCTCCGAGCGCCGGCATGGCGGTGGAGGCGCGGAATGGTGCCGTGTCTGCATGGTCACTTCGCTCAGCTGCTCGGCTTCTTCGCGGTCGAGCCGGCCATGAGCGCCTTTTCCACCTCGTCCGCCGCTGCTGGAGACCCGCCCGCTGCCGCCAGTTCGTCCCGCATCCAGCTCAGCCGCTCGTGTACGTGCCGGTCGGCGGCCACCTCCTCCACCGCCTCCCACAGTGCGGAGCCGGTGAGCCCGCCGGTCGGCAGCGCCCGGCCCAGGCCCAGCTCGGCGATGCGGTCGGCGTTGGCGCGCTGCTCGGCCATCTGCGGTATCGCCACCATCGGAACCCCGAAGTGCAGGCTCTCCATCGTGCTGCCCATCCCGGCATGGGTGACGAACGCGCGTGCGTGACGGAGCACGGCCAACTGCGGCGCGTTGCCGTGCACCTCCACGTTGGGCGGGATCGGGCCGAGGTCGCCCGGGTTCACGCCGCCGACGGCCAGCACGACATGCCACGGCCGGCCCTCGGCCCCGCGCAGCACCGTACGGTAGAAGTCGGGCCGGTCGTTGTACGCGGTGCCCAGCGAGACCAGCGCCACCGGCAGGTTGCCGCCGGGGGGCTCCCACTCGCCCTGGTAGGCGCGCTCGGTCAGGCCCGGCCCCACGAACGCGTAGCCGTCGCCGAACGTCTCGCCCGCGTACTGGAATGCCCGCGGCAGCAGCACCAGCCTGATCGCGGCCCGATCTCCCCGCATGAACGCCTGTACGTCGCCGAGTCCCTCCTGGCGCAGGAGGCGGCCGAGCCGCATGGCCATGCGCAGGAAGCCGAAACTCAGGGGATTGAAGGTCGTGTACTGCCGCTGCATCGACCAATGCCTGTTGCTGACCAGGTTCGGCCAGGTCTCGACGGAGGGGACCTGCCAGCGGGCGGCCAGGATCCGCCCCCACCAGCACAGCGGGCCGTCGTGCACGACCAGGTCGGGGCGTTCGCCACCGTCGAGCTGGGCCAGCGCCGACCTGGTCTCCTCCAGCAGCAGGCCCATGGCCCTGATCAGCTCTTTGCCGTGCATCTGCGGCACCGCGCCCTGGTCGAGCGTGTCCCAGGTCGAGGTCCAGGGGATGATCTCGGCGCCGGTCTCCGCCACGCGCTCGGCGTTCGCCTCGGTGGTGGCGTACGTGACGCGGTGGCCGCGCTGAACGAGCTCGGCGGCCAGGCCCAGCGTGGGGTTGACGTGGCCGGCTCCGATGGGGGCGAAGAACGCTACGCTTGCCATACCGCTGTATTATAATACGCCGGTATGAAAAAAGGAGGCCCATGCCGAAAAAGGTCGACCACGACGAGCGGCGTAGACACATCGCGGAGGCGGTGGTGCGGATCGCCGGCCGCGACGGGCTCGACGGCGCCAGGCTGCGTGACGTCGCCGTCGAGGCGGGCATGTCGCTCGGCTCCGTGCAGCACTACTTCGCGAGCAAGGACGAGATGCTCCGCTACGTGGTGCACTACCTGGGCGAGCACGTCACCGAGCGGATCATGGCGGGGATGTGCTCGCCCGCGGTGGCGTCGGCGTCGCCGGTGCGCTCGTTCCTGCTGTCGATGGCCTCCGAGATGCTGCCGCTGGACGCCCGCCGCCGGGCCGAGCGCCGGGCGGGGCAGGCGTTCACCGCCCTGGCCGTAGGCGTCCCCGAGCTGATGAAGGACCTGGGAGAGGGCGACCGGTGGCTGCGCGAGCGGGTCACCGACCTGATCGTCCAGGGACAGCGGGACGGCGAACTGCGCGCCGGGCTGGACCCCCGGCTCGAGTCCGTCGCGTTGCTCGCCATGCTCGACGGGCTCGGTTCCGAGCTGCTCCTGGGCCTACGCGACCCCGAGGAGGCCCTCTCCGCCGTCCGCTACCACCTGGACCGGCTGGCCCCCGGCTGAGTTCTTTGCCCTCGCGCCAGATGGGCGCCCCATGACGCCGCAGGCTCACTGCGACGGAACGGACGATCTCCAAGAGAGGCGCTCAGGAACCCGGGCATTTCAGCGAACCGGCAGGCCCGTGACGGCGCGGCCGATGATCAGGCGCTGGATCTCCGACGTCCCTTCGAAAATGGTGTGGATCTGCGATACGGGAAACCCCTTTCTGGTCCGATCATCAATCCACACCACAGTCTCTGGCTTTCAAAGTCGACAGCGCACCCCGATGCCGACCGAACGCCATTTAGCACTGAACACCAGTAGATGACCAGGGCCTGCTGATATACAGCCAGGGAAAATGGCGGTCAGGGGTCGAGGTCATGACGCGCTACTGGACGCCCGAGCGTGCCGCTGGAGCGGGTCGCGCAACAGGCCATGCAACAGTGCAGCCCCGGCGAACGGTGGCGGGTCACCGCACAGCGCATCAGCGGCTGGCAGCAAGGCGAGCATCTGCCGCACTCCGAGCCCGCGTGGAGCGTGACGCTCCACGCCGAATGTCCGGGCATGCCGCCGGCCTTTGTATGCCTGCGGTGGCGTGACTCGACACGCAGTCGAAGACGCCGTGTTGACGCGGACGGTCCACGCTCTGATGGGAAGTTGTCGGCGGGCAGGGCGAGTTAGAGGTGGGGGTGGGCGCATGGCCGGCTCCGATGTCGTCAGCGACGTCTCGCGGATGCTCGAGACCGTGCTCACCGGCGCTATGAGCTCGCTGACGCCGCCGCCGGCGCCGATCGCTCAAGTACACGACCTGATGGGCGTAATTCCGACGGCGCCGCCTTTGCTCACCCTTTTTCTGTACGAGGTTGCGGAGGATCCGTCTCTGCGTAATCGGCCACATATTCGCGAGGCTGTCGCAGGCGGCGGCGTTCAGCTGCGCAAACCGCCGATGGCGCTGATTCTGCGGTATCTGCTCACCGCGTGGGGCGGCGACCGGGTCACCGAGCAGCGGATGCTCGGCCGGGTCATGCACGTGCTGTACGACGACGCCACGCTGAGCGGGCCGGCGCTGGTCGGCAGCCTGGCCGGGCTGGACGAACCCATCAACGTCACGCTGTCGCCGCTGACCCTGGAGGAGCGCACCCGGGTCTGGTGGGCGATCCAGCGGCCGTACCGGCTGTCGCTGAACTACGAGCTCCGGGTGGCCAACCTGGACTCCGAGGCGGTCATCTCCGGGCAACCCGTGCAGCGGCGCGCGCTGCGGCCCTCGCTCGCCACGGAGGTGCCGCGGTGAGGGACCACGGCTGGCAGCCGGTCGCAGACGACGACACCGTCCGGGTGAGCCCGGGATGGTTCCGCCTCGTCGACGACTTCACCCGGCGCGGGCCCCTCGCCCGCGTGGCCGTCGAGCTGGACCGACGGGATCCGCTCGATACGGCATGGATCCCGGTGGACACGCCGGTGACCGTCACCACGGCCGGCAACGTCGGCTTCCCGGGGCTGGAACGGCGCCGCGGCGTGGCCGGCCTGCCCGCCAAGCGGTACCGGGTCCGGGCGCAGAGCGCGTTCTACGTTCCCCTGTACCGCGATTCGGGCGACGGCATCGAGTTCTCGTCACTTCCCGACGACCCGGCCGGGCCGCCGCAACAGGTGGTGCGGCAGGACATTGTGCTGCTGCCGGCGGTCCGCTATCCCTACGCGGCCTACATCAGCGTCGTGCGGGGGCAGGTGCGGGACGCGGCCGGCGCGGCGGTCGCCGACGTCGTCGTGAGCACCACCGCTCAGGCCGGCGCCGGGACGCGCACGGATCGGACGCTCACCGACGAACGCGGGACGTTCGCGCTCGCCCTGCGCTGGATCGGCCCCGCCGGGACGGCGACCGTGACCGCCCTCGACCGCCGCACGCAGCGCACCGCCACCGTCCAGGTCACGCTTCCGGCCGGCCTGTCCCACAGCCAACTGATCATCATCGTCTGACCACCGCAAGGGGGAGCTCGCATGCCTCAGTACCTCAGCCCCGGTGTCTACGTTGAGGAGAAGGATCCGGGCTCGCCCCCGATCGTCGGTGTCAGCACGAGCATCGCCGGCGCGGTCGGTGTCACCGCCAAGGGCCCGACGACCGGGAAACCGGTCCTGGTCACCAGCTTCAACGACTTCGTCATCCGGTTCGGCGGATACCTGCCCGAACCGGCCGACCCGGCCGTGGTCAACGACTGGGCCGGCAGCGCCACCGAGGGCGGACGCTGGTGGCAGTTCGCGAACTCGGTGGAGGGCTTCTTCCTCAACGGCGGGCAGCAGCTGTTCGTGAAGCGGGCGTTCGCCGGGACGGCCACGGCGGCGGCGGCGAACCTCGGGTCCGGTCTGGTGATCCCGCTCGCGGTCGACGCCAAGGCCGGGCAGGACGCGCTGGTCCTCGACCACCTCATTGGCCTCGACGACGGGGGCGGCGCCGGGCACGGGACGCAGTTCCACCTGATCCGCGGCGACACCCAGGCCGACCTCGGAACGTTCCGGGTCCTGAGCTACGACGCCACCCGCAACCGGGTGGTGCTCGACGGTACTACGCTGCCCGAGGACGTCGAGGCCGGCCGCGACTTCGTGGAGGTCCATCCGCGCACGGCTGCGCCGGTGGCCGACGCGGCCGCGACCGTGGTGGCCAGCGCCAACGCGCGCGGTGACTGGGGCAACGATCTCTCGGTGCGGATCTCGCCGATGGTCGGGGCGAGCCTGGGCATCCTGTCCGATCCCGGGCAGGGCGCGGCCGTCTTCAGCCGCGTCGTGGAGGACGCGCAGGCCGGCGCGACCAGGGTGTCGGTGGCGAAGAAGGCGGGGCGGCTCGACCTCGGCACCGGCGCGTTCGTCGCGGTGATCGGCGGTACCCGGGTGCCCGTCTCGCAGGTCGCCGACAACCAGAACGACAACAACTGGCTCGACCTGACCGTCCCGGCGCTCCCGGCCGCGGTCGCCAAGGGCACCGGGGTGCAGCGGCTGCTCCCTTCGAACACTCCGGCCGCACCCGCCGGCGGAGGTGGTGCCGGAGGCGGAGGTGCTGGTGGTGGTGCGGGCGGAGGGGCCGGTGGCGGCGCCGCGCCGGCGGCGGCGCCCAAGAACGTCATCTACGTGGCCAACGCGGGACGCCTCTACCCTGGTGCGCTGGTCGAGCTCGACAACGGCAGCCGCAAAGAGGTCACCACGGTGACTTCCGTGGCCGGGCCGCTGGTGACCCTCGGCGCCGACCTGGCCCGGCAATACCTGGAGACCGACCGGATCCGGCTGATCGAGGCGCGGGCGCAGGTGCGTTACGCCCCGGCCGGCTTGCCGCCGGTCGACGAGGAGTTCACCAACCTGCGGCTGGTCCGCGACGGCAGCCCCAGCACCCTGATCGAGGTGGTCAGCGACCGCTCGGCCTACGTCGACCTGGCCTTGGGCGCAGACTACGAGGAGGCCGACCTCACCGCCTTCCCGACCGCGTCCGGCGGCGGCTTCCAGCAGTTCGGCGGCGGCGACGACAAGCTCGACGAACTGACCGTGGACGACTTCGTCGGCGTTGACGGCGGCAGCGGCAACCGCACCGGCATCGCCGCGCTTGAGGACATCGACGAGATCGCCATCTGTCTCGTGCCGGGCATCTGGTCCCGGACCGTGCGCTCGGCCCTGATCACCCACTGCGAGCTGCTCAAGGACCGGTTCGCCATCCTCGACACCCAGGACCGGCTGGGCATCCAGGACGTCCTGGCCGAACGGGAGCTCATCGACACCAAGTACGCGGCCCTCTACTACCCCTGGCTGATCGTCCGCGATCCGCTGGTGGACCGCGACGTCCCGCTGGCGCCGTCGGGTCACCTGGCCGGCATCTATGCTCGCGTCGACGACGAGCGGGGTGTGCACAAGGCACCGGCCAACGAGGTGATCCGGTCGATCAACGGTCTCCAGGCCGACGTCACCAAGCGGGAGCAGGACCTGCTGAACCCGGCCGGCGTCAACGCCCTGCGGTTCTTCCCGGGGCGCGGCTTCCGGGTCTGGGGCGCGCGGTGCACCACCGGCGACGCCCTGTGGCGCTACATCAACGTACGCCGGCTCTTCATCATGATCCGCGAGTCCATCGAGGAGGGCACGGACTTCGTGGTCTTCGAGCCCAACGATCCGGACCTCTGGGCCCGGGTGCGGCTGACCATCACGCAGTTCCTGGAGAACCAGCGGGTCCTCGGCGCGCTCGTGGGCCGCACGCCGGCGCAGGCGTACTTCGTCCGGTGCGACGAGAAGACCATGAGCCAGGACGACATCGACCAGGGCCGGCTGATCTGCGAGATCGGCATCGCGCCGTCCAAACCCGCTGAATTCGTAATTTTCCGGATTCAGCAGAAGTCCCGCGAACTCCAGCCCGCCTGACCATCCGCCTGAAAGGAGGGCGACCCGTGCCTCTCGTTCCCCGCCCCGAGCCGTACTCCGGGCTCAACTTCGAGGTCACCGTCGAGGGCATCAGCCCCGACGGGGCGGCGGTCGGCGCGACCTTCAAGGAGGTCAGCGGCTTCGAGTCGACCATGGAGATCATCGAGTACCGGTCCGGGCGCAGTCCGCTCACGATGACCAAGATCCCCGGCCTCAACAAGCACGGCAACATCACGCTCAAGTGGGGTGCCAACGGCACCAAGCTGTTCTGGGACTGGATCTTCTCCGCGATGAGCGGGCAGGTCCAGCGGGCCAACGGCTCGATCAAGCTCTTCGACGAGAACCGGCAAGAGGTGATGCGCTGGAACTTCACCCGGGCCTGGCCGACCAAGTACACCGGCCCGAGCCTGAACGCGGCCACGAACGAGATCTCGATCGAGACCCTGGAGCTCGCGGTCGAGACCATGGTCCTGGACACCGTCTGACATGGCCGGCGGATCCGTCCTGCCAGGGCTCAGCGTGGTGGCCGTCCCGCCGCAGGCGGAGCCGTCGCCGTTGCGCTCGGACATCGCCGGGGTGATCGGCCGCACCCGGCGCGGGCCGGTCGGGCAACCGCGGCGGGTCGCGGGGGCGCGCGAGCTGGAGAGCCTGTTCGGCGGCCTCGACCCGCGCTTCCTGACCGGGTACGCGCTGCGCGGCTACCTCGGCAACGGCGGCCAGGTCGTCCACGTACTCCGCCTGGACGGCGCCGGAGGCATCGGCGCGACCGGCCGGTGGGAGCTCGGCGACGTCGCCGACGCGGGGTTCGGCCACACCCGGTACGAGATCCGCTCGACCGACCCCGGCGAATGGGCCGACCGGACCCGGATCACGATCGACTACCTGAACCGGGGCGGGCTGAGTTTCCGGATCGAGGTACCCGGTGAGGCTCCCGAGTTCCTCACCGGGATCGCTCCAGAGGAGGTCGTCGCGGCCCTCGCGCGGTCGCGCTTCGTCCGCCTGGTCCCCGGTGGGCCGGTCGCGAACAGGGCGCCGGGCGGCTCGGCCGGGCCGGCCGTCAAGAGTTGGGAGATCACCCTGGACGGCGGCGCCGACCCGGTCCCCCGGCGCGAGGACTACCTGGACGCGGCGCGGCGGCTCGGCGAGCTGATGGAGGTCGCCCTGGTGCTCGTCCCGGACCTGCACCCGGACCTGGGTGCCGAGGCCGTCCCGGTGCTGCACGAGCTGCTGCGCGATGCCACTGAACGGCAGGACCGCCTGGTGCTGATCGACCTGCCCCCGGACAGAGCGTCGCCGGGACCGGCCGTCGCCTGGACCGGCGCTCTGCACGACGGCCTGCCGCCGGAGCGACGGCGGTCCGCGGCCGTCTACCACCCGTGGATCCGGGTCACCGACCCGTTCGGCGGCACCCGATCGCCGCTGCGCGCCGTGCCCCCGTCCGGGCACGTCGCCGGTCTGGCCAGCCGCCTGGACCGGGAGCGCGGCGCGCAGCACACCCCGGCGAACGCGCTGCTGGCCGACGCGCTCGACCTCGCCGTGCCGCTCGACCGGGACCAACAGTCGGCGCTCACCGCGGGCGGGCTCAACGTGCTGCGCTGCCGGCCGGGACGAGGCCTCGAAGTCTGGGGCGGCCGCACCCTCGACCGCGACCCGGCTCGCCGCTTCGTCGCCCACCGTCGCCTGCTGCACCGGCTGGTCCGCGCGATCCGCCGAGTCGCCGAGCCGCTGGTCTTCGAACCCGACGGCCCGGTGCTGCGCTTCACCCTGGTGCGCGCCGTCCGCTCGGTGCTGCTGGAGTCCTGGCGGGCCGGCGGCCTGAAGGGCGCCACCCCGGACGAGGGCTTCCGGGTGCGCTGCGACGACGGAAACAACCCGCCCGCGCAGACCGAGCTCGGGCAGCTGGAGTGCGAGATCCTGCTGGCCCCAGCCGCGCCGATGGAGTTCCTCCGGGTCCTGCTCACGCTGACCCCGCAGGGCGTGCTGGCGGTGGTGGAGTCATGACGGCGCCGACCGTGCTGACCGAGCCGCCGCTGGCTGCCGTCCGATTCCTGATCACCCTCGACCCGGCCGATGCCTACCTGCCTGCCGCCCAGGCCGCCCTGGTCGGGCTGGTCGCGCTGGGCGAGTTCTGCTACGCCGGCGGCCTCGGCGCGGAGCTTGAGGTGATGCCGTACGCCGAGGGCGGCCGCAACGACTTCGTGCACCAGCTCCCGGTCCGGCACAGCTGGAACCGCATCGTGCTGCGCGCCGGGGTGATCCGCGGGCCCGGCCTCTGGACCTGGTACCAGCTCGGGCTGCAACAGTCCCTGGGCGCCCGCCGGGACGGCACGATCATGCTGCTGACCCCGCTCGGCGCGCCCGCCATGGCATGGGCGTTCCGGGCCGGCCTGGCGGCCAAGTGGACTGGCCCGGAGCTGGACTCGATGGACGGCAAGGTGGCCATCGAGTCGCTCGAGATCGCCCATGAGGGCCTGGTGCCCGTTCCGCTCTCGCCACCGGGAACCGGGTGATCGCCATGCTCACGATCCACCACCTCGAGGTGCGCTTCGACGTCGCCGCCGGCAGCGACGAGGCGGTCTTCGCCCGTCTGTTCGAGCGGCACATGGCCGCGTGGCAGCGGCTGGCGTCCGAGGCCGAGCGCCGCAGCCGGCTCAGCGAGTGCGACCGCTCCTTCCGCGACCAGGACCGGGAGGACTACGCATGATCACGACACCGATCGACGCGGCCGGCCGCGAGTTCGCCGAGGCATACCTTGAGATCATCAGCCCGGCCGAGGACCAGGCCCGGATCCCGTTCAAGTTCAACCCGGCCGAATACCAGCTGAACAAGGCCAACACGTACGCCGAGATCGCCATCCCCGGCCTGGAGTCGCCCCCGCTGCAGTGGATCCGCGGCGGTGCCGAGACCCTGTCAATGGAAGTCCTGGTGGACACCTCCGACTCGCTCAAAGACGTCCGCGCGGAGTACGTCGACCGGCTGCGCGCCCTGCTGTCGCCGAACGAGAAACTCCACGCGCCCCCGATCGTGCGCTTCCACTGGGACGGCGCGATCTTCGACGGCGTCCTGGAGAACCTCGGCGTCGGCTACACGCTCTTCGACCCGAAGGGTGTGCCGCTGCGGGCCAAGCTCACCATCGCGATGAAGGAGTACCGTCCGGTCGCCGTGCAGGTGCGCGAGACCCGCAAACAGTCGGCCGACGTCGACAAGTCGTGGACGGTCACCGCCGGCGACACGCTCGACCGGATCGCCTACGCGGTCTACCGGGATCCGGCGCAGTGGCGGGTCTTGGCCGAGGCCAACGGCATCACCGATCCGCGCTTCCTCGAGCCCGGCCGGCAACTCGACGTGCCCAGCCTCAGGAGGAACGGATGACCACGCAGGCGTCCACCCGCGAACCGGGACTGCCGGCCGACTACTACGCGCCCGAATTCCGCCTCACGGTCGGCGGTTACGACCTGGACCCGACCACCCGGGGCGACGTGCTCGAAATCAAGGTCGTGCTCGACCTGGAGAACATGAGCAGCGCCGACCTCACGATCAACAACTGGGACGACACGACCTTCGACTTCAAGTACACCGAGACCACTACCTTCGATCTCGGCCGCAACCTCAAGATCGAATTAGGGTACGCCGACAACCTGGTCCCGATGCTGACGGGACAGGTCGCCACGCTGAGCCCCCGGTTCCCCGAGTCGGGGCCGCCGAGCCTGCAGATCTCGGTGGTCGACGGGCTGCTGCCGCTGCGGGACGCGAAACCACCGGAGGGCGGCGAGATCCGGTTCGAGAACGTATTCGACTGGGAGATCGCCGAGCGGATCGCCCAGCGGCACGGGATCCGGTGCGCGGTGACCAAGGACGGCCCGCACCACGATCTCGTCGTCCAGGCCAACCAGAGCGACCTGGCCTTCCTCAAGGAACGGGCCAAGCGCATCGACTTCGACGTCTTCATGACGACCGATCAGGACTCGGGCGTCGAGACGCTCAACTTCATCCGGCCCCGCGACGGCCGCGACGATCAGAAGATCCGGGTCTACACGTTGAACTGGGGCGAGAGCCTGATCGAGTTCTCCCCCGTGCTGACGCTGTCCCGGCAGGTCTCGAAGGTCGTGGTGCGCGGCTGGGATCCGCGGACCAAGGAACCGATCGTGGGCGAGGCCGCCGCCGACGACCTGCCGCGCGGGGACGGCACATCAGGACCGGCCGCGGCCGCCAAGCTCGGCGCGTCCGGCCGCGGCAAGCAGGAGGCGGTGGTGGACGCGCCGGTCTTCAGCAAGCAGGAGGCCGACCGGCTGGCCATGTCCCTGCTGGCCGATCGCGCCTACACCTTCGTCACCGGCACCGGCCGCACGATCGGGCTGCCGCACCTGCGGCCGGGCGACAACCTCGAGATCGGCCGGCTCAGCGAGCGCTTCTGCGGCACCTACTACGTCACCAAGGTCGAGCACACCCTCAACAACTCCGGCTACATCACCCAATTCGACGTACGGCGTACCCATGACCGGGGTCCCCGCCGGACGGAAGAGACCAGGAGCGTGGCATGAGCGGACGCAGTCCCCTGTCGCCGGTGACCAACCGGCGCTTCTACGGCGTGGTGCCGGCCATCGTCGCCCCGTTCCCGGACAACGAGGAGGACGCCAGCAAGGAGGGCCGGGTCTGCCTGCGCTTCCCCTGGTTCGACGCGCGGATGGTGACCAAGCCCTGCCGGGTCGCCCAGCTGTACGCCGGCAATGGTTACGGCTCGATGTGGCGGCCGGAGGTGGGCGACGAGGTGCTCGTCGGCTTCGTACAGGGCGACATGCGCGACCCGATCGTGCTCGGCGGCCTCTACAACGGCAAGGACAAGCCCTTCACCCACCCGGACTCAAGCACCGACCAGAAGGCGCTGGTGACCAAGGCCGGGCACCGGATCGTCTTCGACGACAAGGCCGGTACGGTGACCGTCGCGACCAGGTCCGGCGCCAGCATCGTCCTGGACGGCGACGGCAAGAACGTCACCATCACCGCCGACCAGAAGATCTCCCTCAAGGCCAAGAACATCGAGTTGACCGCCGACGGCGGCGATGTCACGGTCAAGGGCTCCAAGATCAGGTTGAACTGATGGCCGCCTCGGGCGCCGCCCGCCGCGACGACCAGGTCACCGGCGTGGACTCCCACATCGTGCTGGTGCCCAGCGCCAGTGGGACCGTGCCCACGCCGCTGCCGCATCCGTTCGCCGGCAAGCTCGGCGACGCTCTCAGCGGCGACGTCCAGATCGAGGGCCGGGACGCGGCGACCGTCGGCAGCGTCGCGCCGAACCAGCCGAAGCACGTCCCGACTCCGCCGGGCACGAGCTTCCAGCGGACGCCCGCCAACCGCGGCACGGTGGCCGGCGGATCGGACACGGTGCTCATCAACGGCAGGAAGGCGGCCCGGATCGGCGACCCGGTGCGCACCTGCAACGACCCTGCTGACCGCAACGCCGGCACCATCGTGTCAGGATCGGGGACGGTGCTGATCGGATGAGCGGCGACTTCCTCGGCACCGGCTGGGCGTTCCCGGTCTGCCCCGGCTTCGGCGGCGGACTGGAGTACTCCTCCGGCGCGGCGAACATCCAGCAGTCTCTGCTGCATCTCCTGCGCACCGTGCAGGGCGAGCGGGTCATGCGGCCCACCTTCGGCACCAAGGCCCGCGACCTGGTCTTCGCTCCGGGCAGCGTGCAGAACCTGCGCCTGCTCGAGACCACGCTGCGCGAGGCGATCCGCGACTTCGAGCCCCGGGTGCAGGTGGACCGGATCAACGCCGAGCTCGACCCCCGGGACGACACCATGGCCGTGGTGGAGGTCGACTACCGGATCCGGCCCGCCAACACCCGGGACAACCTGGTGTTCCCGTTCTACCTCGGCCCGTTGCAGGACACGCCATGACGATCCCGCCGCTTACCCTCGACGACCTCACCTGGGCCCGGATGACCGAGGCGATCCGGGCGCGGATCCCGTCCGCCTCCCTCGGGCAGTGGACGCTGCACGCGCCGGTGGACCCCGGCGTCGCGCTGCTTGAGCTCTACGCCTGGCTGCTCGAGCAGCGCCTCTACCTGCTCGATCAGGTGCCGGACACGCTGGTGCGCGGCGTCCTGCGGCTGCTCGGCATCACCGATCCCGCCCCGGCCGTCCCGGCGGCGACCGTTCTGGCTTTGGCGTCCGGCGCGGCGCCCGGTGCCCTGCCGCCGGCCGTGGTGCCGGCCGGCACCGAACTGGTCCACGCCCTCGGCACGCAACGCCTCGTCTTCACCACCGACGACGACGTCGCCCTGGTCCCGGGCTCCTGGCAGCTGCTGGCCGACGGATTCCCGTGGGAACTGGAGCTGACCGTGCCCGGCGGCTTCGCCCCACCCGCCGGCGCCCGGATCGGCCTGCTCCTGCTGCTGGACACCGGCGAGCGGATCCCGCCCTCGTGGGCCCCGGACGCGCCCGCCGGCGTGCCGCCGCCAGCCACGGTGACCTGGAGCTACGAGTCGGCGCCCGGCCGATTCGAACCCGCCCGGGTCGACGACGGCACCGGTGGTCTGCGCCGCTCCGGGGTGGTCCGGCTGATCTGGCCGGACGACTGGCAGCCCGGCGCGGCCACCGTCGTACGCCGGCTGCGGCTCTCGATCGACCGGCCGGGCTTCAGCGCGCCGCCCCGCCTGCTCAGGCTGACCGTCAACGCGGTGGTGGCGCGGCACTGTCAGGCCGTCACCGCGACCGGCGACCTCCTGGACCGGCTGGCCGGTCAGACGGAGGGCTGGCTCAGCCTGCCCGGCCAGGTGCTGGACCTGAACGCGGCCGGCCGGCTGCTCGACGACCCGGGCAGTGTGCATCTGACCCTGATGGAGTCCGACGGCGCCGAGCACCCCTGGACCGCGACCGCCGAGCTCGCCTTCCACGGCCCGGCCGACCGGGTGTTCGTGATCGACCGCGACGCGGGCTGCCTGCGGTTCGGCGACGGCCTGACCGGGCGGCTGCCGGTGATCGCCGACCCGCCCCGGCTGCGGCTCGACTACCAGCTCGGCGGCGGCCCGGACGGCAACGTCGGCCCGGTCACCTGGACCTGCCCCACCCTCCCGCTCATCGCCACCAGCGCGGTGCCGGCCCGGTTCGGCCGCCCGCCGGAGACCATCGCCGAGGCCCGCGGCCGGGCCGCCGCGGAACTGGCCCGGCCGGTCCGGGCCGTCACCGTGCCCGACATCGAGCAGATCGTCCTGGCCACACCCGGCGTCGACATCGCCCGCGCCGACGTCGCCGTCGGCCTGCACCCGGCCACCCCGTGCGACTCGGTCCCTGGCGCGGTCACCGTCGTGATCGTGCCGGGCGTGCCCGCCGGGGTGCCGGCACCGATGCCCGACCCGGGTGCCGTCGCCGCGGTCACGGCGGCGCTCGAGGCGGCCCGCCTGATCTGCACGGAGATCTTCGTCCGCGGCCCACGCTACCGTCCGGTCGAGCTCGCGGTCGCCCTCGCGTCGGCCGTCGCCGACCCGGCCGGGCTGCGCGAACGGCTGACCCAGGGTCTGGGCCGCTACCTCGACCCGCTGATCGGCGGCCCCGGCGGCACCGGATGGATCTTCGGCGAGCCGCTGCGCCCCACCGAGCTGCTCGGCGTGGCCCAGGACGTCGCCGGCCGCTCCGCCGTGATCGGCGGAGTCTCGATCGGGCTCGACAGCCGGCCACCCGGCGAAAATTGTCAGGACGTCGCCATCGGCCCGCACGACCTGGTCGTCCTGACCGGACTGACGGTGGCCGCGCCCGGCCCGGCCGCGCCCGGGGAGGGTCTGTCATGACCGCGGCGTGGTGGACACCCGAGACCCGGCCGGAGGAAGCCGCCGCCGAGGCGGCCATCCACACCGCCGGGGCCGCGCCGGAGTTGCTCGACGCGACCGCGGCGGCGGTGCGCCGGGCGGTCCGGGACCGGATCCCGGCCTACACGCCGGACTGGACCAACCAGCGAGCGGGCGACCCCGGCGTCGCGCTGACGTCCCTGCTCGGCGACCTGTTCCAGCCGGTGCTCGAGCGCGCCAACCGGCTGCCGGAGAAACTGCTGGTCGAGCAGTTGCGCATCGCCGGGATCGGGATCAGCCCGGCGACGGCCGCGCGCACCGTGCTCCAGATCCAGGTCGTGGACACCGCGCCCGCCCCGGTCGTGGTGCCGGAGGGCTTCCAGGCGGCCGCTGCCACGGCCGACGGAAACGGCCGGGTCGTGTTCGAGACCGAGCGCACCGTCGTGGTCACCCCGACCCGGCTGACCGAGGCACACGTCCAGATCCAGCGGCTCACCAGCAGCGCCGACGCGGGCGCCCTCACGGCCGGCACCGCGCGGGTCCGGCCGTTCGGCGACCGGCCGGCCCCAGGGATGAGCTTCTGGCTGGGGCTGGACACCCCGGTCCGGCCCACGCCGTCCCTCTCCCTCCAAATCGTCGTCACCGATCCGGCCGGGCTGCCGCCGGCTGCGGCCCGGGGTGGCACCCCGCCCCCGCCCGAGCTGCCGCCACCGGTACTGCGCTGGGACGTGCTCGCCGGATCCCGGCTGATCCCCGCCGCCGTGCTGCTCGACGAGACCGGCGGCCTCCAGCGCAGCGGCGTCATCGAGCTGGGCCTGCCGGACGGCTGGGATCCGGCCACGTCGGCGGAGCTCCGCAGCCGCCTGCCGCTGCGGTGGCTGCGCGCCCAGCTGGTGCACGGGGGCTACCGCCGTCCGCCGGTGCTCGCCGCCGTACGCCCCAATGCCGTCGCCGCCGTCGCCGCCCGGACCATTGCCGGCGAGGCACTGGAGCGGCTGCCCCGCCGCGGCCCGGGTGGCACCGTGATGCGGGTGGCCCAGACGCCGGTCCTGCCGGACAGCCTGGTGATCGAGGTCGACGCGCAGGCCCTCGATCCGTTCGGGCTCGACGACACCGGCGGACCGACCCGCTGGCAGGAGGTGGCGAGCCTGGCCGGGATGGGCCCGGACCGGCGGGTCTTCACCGTCGACCACGCCCAGGGCCTGGTCACCTTCGGGGACGGGATCGAGGGCGCCGCCGTCCCGGACGGCTTCCGCAACGTCCGCGCGGTCCGCTACCGCATCGGCGGCGGCCCCGGCGGCGCGATCGCGGCCGGCACCCGGCTGTCCGCGCTGACCGCCGTGCCGTTCGTCACCGGCGCGATCAGCCCGGACGCGGCCACCGGCGGCGCCCCGGCCGAACCGGTGGACGACGCGGTCCGGCGCGGTCCGGCGCGGATCCGCTCCCGCGGCCGCGCGGTGACCGTGGCCGACTATGCCTCGCTGGCACTGCGGGCCGAGGGAGCGCAGATCGTCCGGGCCCACGCCGCCGCCGGCTTCCACCCGGACGTGCCCGGCCCGCCGGTGCCCGGCCTGGTCGGCGTGCTGATCGTGCCCGCCCGGCGCGATCAGCGGCCGCCGCTGCCGGTGCTCGGCGAACTGGACGCGGTCGCCCGTCACCTGACCGAGCAGGTGGCGCCGGCCGGCGTCCAGGTGATCGTGGGTTCGCCCCACTACGAGCGGATCCGGGTGGAGGGCCGCATCGTCGCCGACCCGGACGCCGACCTGGGCGCGGTGGTCCGCGACGCCATCGCCGTCGTCGACGCCTACCTCGACCCGGTGACCGGCGGCGACGACGGGCACGGCTGGCCGTTCGGCGCGCCCGTGCGGCACGCCGCGCTGGTGCGCCGACTGCTCGTGGCCACACCCGGGCTGCGCGCGGTCAGCTCGCTGAACCTCGTCGCGGACGGCCGCCGCCTGGCGCCGTGCGCCGACCATCCCGTGGCCCCGCACGGACTGCCCTATCCGGACACACACGAACTGGTCCCGGTCCCGGGCCGGGTCTGAAGGAGAACGGTGATGAGTTGCGCTCCGGGCCGGCCGGCGTTCCGGCTGCTCGACCCAAGGGTCGGCTGGGCGACCGCCGCCTCCGACGGCCTCACCGGCCTCGACTCCGCCCTGCGGCTGGCCCCGGCCGGCCCGCCGGGCGAGAACCCGGCCGCGACCGCCGCCGTCTTCGGCGACCCCCGGCTGGCCCGCGGCTGCGGCCCGGACGAGTGGTACGCGATCGACGGCACCCGCCCGGCCGTACTGCGCCTGACCCACGGGGGATGGATCCGCACCGGGCTGGGCGGACGCCATCTGGTCGCGATCGCAGCCCGCGGCCGGGTGCTGGCCGTGGCCGACCGGCTCCGGCGGCAGGTGGACGTCTTCGACGGCGGCGGCGAGCATCGCACGGCCCGGCTCGACCTGGACGCCGACCCGGTGGCCGTCGCGATCGCACCATGGGGCGACATCCTGGTCGCGGTGACCGGCTCCGGGCCGATCCGCCGGTTCGGGCCACACGGCGAGAAGCGGTCGGCCGCGCCGTGGGCGGCACCGCCCCAGGTGCTCGGCATGGCCTTCGCCGGCACCGGCGTCCTGCTGCTGACCCGGGACCCGGCCGGGGCACTGACCATCTGGCGCGCCGAGCGTGACCGGCCCGAGGTCACCGCGCTCACCCTCGCGGAGGCGGCCGCGCTGACCGGCCCGTCCGGCGTGGCGGCCGTCGGCGCGGACGGGTTCTGTCTCGGCGGCCGGCGCTGCTGGAGCTGGGCCGGGCAGCCGGTGGACGACGTCGCCGCCACCCGGCCGCAGCCGCTGCACACGGAGGGCCAGCTGCTGACCCGGGCGATCGACAGCGGCCGCCCCGATTGCCGGTGGCACCGGCTGCGAGCCGACGCCGAGGTGCCGCCGGGCGCCACGGTGCGGATCGCGGTGGCCACGAGCGAGACCGGGGACACTCAGCCGGCCAAGGGCGCCGAGACCGGCCCGCGATGGGCCGGCTTCCCGGCCGGGATCCCGCACCCCGGCGACTGGCAGGAGCTACCGGCCGGCGCGGCCGACGCGCTGATCGACCGGCCGCCCGGCCGCTACCTGTTCGTCCGGGTCCGGCTCACCGGCGACGGCACGGTCACCCCCGTCGTGCACGGCATCCGCCTCGATTTCCCCCGGGCCACCAGCCTCGACAGGCTGCCCGAGGTGTGGCAGGACGACCGGACCGCGGCGGGCTTCACCGCGCGGTTCCTGTCCCTGTTCGACGGCCGGATCGAGGACCTCGACCGGGTGATCGAACGCTATCCGGCGCTGCTGGACGCCGCGCACGTACCGGACGCGATCCTGCCCTGGCTGGCCGGGTTGCTGGGCCTGGGCGACGATCCCGGCTGGAGCGACACGACGCGCCGAACGCTGATCCGGGCCGCACCGGAGCTGTACCGGCTGCGCGGCACTCCGCAAGGTCTGCGCCGCGCGGTCGAGCTGGTGTTCGGCGTCGTCCCGGTGATCGAGGAGCTGGGGGCCGCCCGTGCCTGGGGAGCGCTGTCCACCCGAGCAGTGCTCGGCTCGGTGCGGCTGTTCGGGCCGTCGCGGGTGCGCCTGCGCCTGAACCGGTCCACCCTGGGGCGTACGCCGATCCGCAGTCTCGGCGACCCGCGCCTGGACGTGTACGGCAGCGACGCGTACCGCTTCCGGGTATTGATCCCCCCGGCCCCGGACCGGGCCGTCGACGTGCGCCGGCTCGAAGCGCTCGTGCGCGCCCAGGCCCCCGCGCACACGGTCGCGACGGTGCGCATCGGCGGTTCCGGCCTGGTGGTCGGCCGCCGGAGCGTGGTCGGCGTGGACACGCTCCTGGTCGGCCCGCCCGCGCCGGTACTCGGGCCGGCCTCCGGACCGGGCGAGACCGCGGTGCTCAACCATCGCGCCGTGCTGCGGCCCGGCACCCGCCGCGCGAACGCGGCGATTCGGGCCGGTGACAGATCCGTCGTCGGTATCAACATGGTTGTCAGGTGAAGGCGAACATGACGAGTACACATCCACCGGACCTGCAGCGGCTCACCTACTTCTACGGCCAGCAGCTCGGCCCGTACGACCTCCAGGGCGAGCAGGCCTACCTGCTGGAGAAGCACCGGATGGCCAACCGCTACCTGCACGGCTGGGGTGTCGTCCGCGGGCTCGAGGTCACCGCGCTCCCCGGCTCCGACCCGAAGAAGGCGAGCCCGCGCGTGGTGCTGCGGCCGGGGCTGGCGCTCGACTGTCACGGCAACGAAGTGCTCGTGCGCCGGCCGATCGTGGTCGACCTGCTGCGGGAGCTCTCGGACGCCGATCGCAAGCGGCTCGAGAAGGGCACCGACGCGGTCTGGCTGTCGGTCTGCTACTGCGAGCAGCCGGTCGACCCGGCCCGGCCGTTGTACTCCGACGTCTGCGGCATCCCGGCCGACTGCGCCTACGCCCGGATCCGCGAGACGGTCGCCGTCAAGGTCGGCCTGACCCGGCCGGGCGCGCCGGACAACTGCGAGTCCTGCCCGGGCAACTGCCCCGACCCGTGCGTGGCCCTGGCCCGCATCACCGGCGTCGCCGCCGGAAAGCCGGTCACCGCGGCGCAGATCGACAACGGGGTCCGGCGGATGCTCGCCCGCCACCAGCTCACCACGATCACCGGGATCAGCTTCACGCACGGCGCCACCTACCGCCGCGACCTCGCCAACCGCCTGCTGAACCAGGGAATCGAGGTGCGGTTCTCCGGCCTCGTGCGGGTGGACTCGCTGACCGCCGACGTGGTGGAGGTGCTGGTCTACACCGGGGGCAGCGACGTGGCCGGAAACATCTACCACAAGCGCGTCCGGTTCGGGAAGTTCCCGCCGGACGACTTCGTGGACCGGTTCGTCGTCACACCGGCGGGCAACGACTCGCTCAACGCGGCCGATCGGGTGGTGGTGCGGATCAAGGCCGACTTCATTCTGGACCGCTGCTGCCGGGCGGTCGACGGCAATCACATCGGCGGGCGGATCCCGCTGCTGCCCGGCTACGACGACTTCGCGGCCGAGCGGCCCAAGGGCTGCGAGGTCTCCCCGGACCGGCCGGGCGCCTGGGTCTCCGGCAACGGCAGTCAGGGCGGCACGTTCGAGGCCTGGTTCCGAGTCGAGCGCAGGAGGGAAAACCATGACCGCGACGGTTACTGACCCGTCCACCCGCGACTGCGGCGGATCGGCGCGCACCGCCGGTTGTCCCGGCGGTTGCGGCTGCGGCGGCGGCGAGGCCCGGGCGCCGTCGGGCGGCTACACCCGGCCCCGGTTCTTCGCCGGGCAGGTCCTGCTCGACGACGACCTCGCCGCGATCGAGTCCTACGTGGTGGGCAAGAACCGCCTGCACAACCGGTTCCTGCACGGCGACGGGGTGGTCTGCGGGCTGGACGTCACCTGCCACCCGTGCGGCGGCGGCACGGCTCTGGTGAGCAGCGGTTACGCGCTGGACTGCGGCGGCAACGACATCGTGGTGCCGTGCCGCGAGGAACTCGACATAGTCGACATGATCCGGCGCCTGCGCACCGCCACCAACGGCGGCTTCGACTGCGGTCCTTGCGAGACGACCACCGGCGAAAGCGACACCCGCTATTGGCTCTACGTCCGCCAGATCGAGCAGCTCAGCGACCCGGTCGAGCCGTACGCCACCGACGCCGGCTGCGGCCCGGCCGGCTGCGAACCGACCCGGATCCGCGAGGGCTACCGCTTCCTGCTGCGTTCCCACCGGTGCCCTGAGCCGGTCGACGACCTTCTCGGCCGGATCCTCGCCTGTATCGGCTCGCACCAGCGGTTGCCGCAGGTCCTCGCCGCCGGTCGCTGGGTGCGGCTGCTCGGCGACCGGCTGACCATCGCCCTCACCGCGGCGCAGGCGCAGGCGGCGGCCGCCCCGGACCTGACCGCCCCGGAGGTCAACCGGGTGCAGGCGTTCGCGACCGGCGCCGCAGACGCACTGCCCGCCGGCACCCCGGCCGAGGTCGCCCGCCTCGTCGACGACCTCAGCGCCACCGCCGCCCTGGTGGTGCGGGCCCGGACGATGAGCGCCGCGGCCCGCAAGGCCGCCGGCCCGACCGACGACCAGATCGACGCGGCCGCCACCGCGCTCGCCGACGCGGCGCGGAAGCTCACCGACGCCAAGGCAACCGATCAACTGGACGCGAGCGCGAAACCCTTCGCCGAGGCGAGCTTCCGGACCGCCACGCGCGCCGCCGGCCTCCGCTCCGGCCAGGCAATGGCGGGCGACCTGACGCTGCTCGGCAAGGGCGTCGCGGTCGACAACCGGCTGCTGCGCGACGCCGTCGGCGAGCTGCGCCGGCACCGGCAGCTGCTGCTGGAGGCGGCAAGCCGGCCCGGAACCACCGACTGCCTGCTCGCCGCCGACGTGGCCGCGGTACGCATCCCGGAGGTCAAGCGGGTCCCGGACGACAGCGGCGAGGGCGTGCCGGAGGACCCCGCGGAGAGCAAGGCGCTGGCCGACGCGGCCGAACGGCTCAACCGGCTCACCATCCGCTACCTGATCTCCTGCGCCTGCGCGGCCCTCAACCCGCCGTGCCGAGACTGCGCCGATGACGCGGTGCTGCTGGCCGCCATCGACGTGGAGGACTGCGTCGTGCGGAAGATCTGCCAGGTGTCCCGCCGCACCGTGCCCAGCGGTCCGGCCCTGCGCTACTGGCTCAGCCTCGACCGGCTGCCCGCGCTGCTGGAGAAGGCGTGCTGCCCGGAAGAGGTCGAACGCCCCGTACCGGTCGAGCGTCCGATCGAGAACCGGTTCCTCTCCGCCGTCGCCGCGGCACCGGCCGACGATCGCCTGCGCACGCTGATCGAGCTGGGCCGGGCCGTCGTCGGCCCGCAGCCGCAGGCGGAGGCACTGCTCGACCGGGCGCTGGAGCTCGACCTCCCGGCACAGCAGCAGCGTATCGCCACGCTGGAGACCGAGCTGCGAGAGCGGATCGAGGAGGTCCACAGCCGGCTGGCCGAGCTGCGGGACGAGCTGGCGAAACTGCGGCGGGCGCCAGCGGCGCGGCCGGCCGCGCGGAAGACCGGAGGTACCAAGCCGTGAGCGTCCAACCGGACCGTCCGGTCTTCACCGAATCGCAGGTGCTCGCCGCGGCCGACCTGACCCTCACGGTCGATCACGCCGCGGCCGCCCAGGCCCGTCATGAGCGGACCCTGCACACCTGGGGCATCGCCGCCGGACTCCGGCTGGTGCCGGCCCGGGAGACCCCGCCCGGCGGGGGCACCGCGTTCGTACGCGTCTCGCTCGACCCCGGGCTGGCCATCGACGGCACCGGCCGGCAGATCGTGGTGGCCGCCGCGCAACAGCTGGACGAGGGACTCTTCGAGCAGGTCAACGGCACCGCCGTGACGCCCGGCAATCGCACCACCTGGTTCCCGGTCTTCCTCACCGGCCGCGACCAGGATCCGCCCGCCTCAGGCGGCACCACCAGCCTGGCCTGCGGCGGGCAGACCGCGGCCACCCGGGTGGTGGAGGGCTTCGAGATCGGCTTCGGCCGGGCCGGCGACGAGCAGGACCTCGACCGGGCTGACGTCCCGCCGATCGACGAGGGTCCCGGCCGTCCCGGCAGCACCCCTTGGCGCGTGCTGCTCGGCTTCGTTCAGTGGAACCCGGACATCCATCAGTTCAACGACGTCTGCACCACCGCCAACGGGGTGTCGGTGCGATACGCCGGGGCCCTGGCCGACGAGGTGGCCGCCCGCAGCGGGCGGCTTGAGCTGCGCAGCCGGGCGGTGCCGGCGCTGGGCACGCCGGCCGCGGTGGTCGACGAGCAGGACGGCGGCCGCATGTATTTCGGACTGCACGACGGCCAGGGGAACGTGACCCCGCTGCTGACGGTCACCGGGACAGGCGATGTCACCGCGACCGGCACGATCCGCGGCCGGCTGACCGACTTCGGCGGGGTGCTGGTGCAGTCCGGCCGGGCCACCGACGGCATGGTGCTGCCGCTGCCGGACGGGATCACCGCCGACGAGGTGAGCAGCGGCAAGGTGGTCCTGCACACGGTGGTCGTCCCGCACGTGCCACCGTCGGCGGCGCCCGGCACCAAGGTGTTCTGGATCCCGGCCCGCTGCGACGTCGACGCCGACCGCCGGCTGCACTGCCAGGTGACCTGGTTCGGCGGCTTCACCGCGGCCGACCGGGAGACGTTGCCGGCGAGCTGCGACTACGTCGTGCTGGCCACGGCGGCGAGCAAGGCGGGTCCGTGATGGCCGGGCGAATGATCGTGGTCGCGGTGCGCCGCTCCGGCCACGCGGTCGGCGCGATCACCATGGCCGCTGGAGCTACGCCCGCGGTGGCCGACGTCGCCGGGGCCGCCGTGCCGTACCGACTGGCGCCGGGCACACCCGTCTTCGATGTTCCGGCGGCGGATCTCGCGGTGGCCGAGGTGGAGTTCGACGAGCGCGTGTTCCAGGACGTGAAGCGGGCGCGGATGCTGTTCCCCGGCGGCTCGGAACAGTCCGCGTCGCTGGCGTTCGTCAAGGCCGGCACGGTCGAGGTCGAGGTGGACCCCGAGGAGGACACGCTGGTCATCAAGGCGCCTGGGTCTCCCGGCGAGGACGTTCCCTTCTGGGCCTTGATCCAGCCGCAGGAGAACGGCCCGTCGTCGGTGGTCACCGGCGAGATCCCCAAAGGCGGGGTTCAGAGCGAGCCGGTGGCCCACGGCCTGACCAAGGGCGACACCTACTCGGCGCTGGTGCTCGTGGCTGGATTGACGGCGCACCAGGAAGAGATCACGGTGCCATGACCGACGTGGAGATCCGCCGATGTGTCGTCCGCGTGGTGCGCCAGGACGGCTGGAGCTGGGGCGCCGATCCCCGGAGCCTGCTCGACGACGTCCTAGCGGCGATACCGGGGATGATCGACGGCGTGCTGGCCGACGCCGTTCCATCAGCGGCCGAGGGCGAGGTGCGCGAGCCGGTTCGGATCCGGATCCCCGTGCGGGCGGAGGAGTTGCGCTCGCTCGCCGTCCCCGCCGGTGACGGCATGCCCGGGCGGGTGGCTCGCCGCCTGGCGGCGGCACTGAGCGACGCACTGCGTCAATATCTCGCCGCGCCGGCGACGCTTGCGCTGGTCGAGGCGGCCCCGTCTCCCGCCTTTTCGGGTACGGGCGGAGAGCACCCGCCACCGGCACCGTCCACGCCGGAGCAAGCCGGTCCGGCGGTGCTGCGGGTGCTGCTGACCTGGGAGCGGGCCGGTCGGCTGGCCGTGTTTCTCGAACGGCTGCCGGAACCGGTTCTGCGGGCCTGGCACCGGGCCCTGACCGACGGCTGGCAGGCGCCACCGACGCTCCTGGCCACCACCCGGGATATCGCCGAGGCCGTCGCCGAGGTGCCCGAACCCGATGGGCCGGCCGCACCGGCCCGGTGGCGCGCCCGCATCGCCGCGCTGGTCACCGCCTCGGCGCGGTCCGGCACCGCGCCGTCCCAGCCGGCCGTCCGAGCCGCCGTCGACGCCCGCTTCGGCCCGACGCCCGGCGGTGTCGCCGAGCCGTCGACCTCGGCCGCCGGCCGATCGGCAGGGATCCCGCCGGCGCCGGTGTCGCCATGCACGTCCCGGGTCACCGTGGACATGCTGCCCGGCGTGGCCCGGGAGGGTTCGGCGCTGCCCTTCCTCGTGCTGGCCGAGCTGTCCCGGATCGGCTGGATCGACGCGTTCGAGGCCGCGGTGGCCGCCGCCGACCTGACCGGCCACTGGCCCGCCCTGGCCGCCGCCCTGGCCTTCAAGGTGCTGGACGAGCCCGGCCACGGCTGGCGCCGGACCCCGCACACGCTGGCCTCGGCGGCGATGTTCGCCGGGGTGCCGGCACCGTTCGTCGAGCACGCCCTGCCGCCGGCCGCCGAGCTGCTGGCTCCGCCGCTCGACGCGGTCCTGGCCGACAACCTCGTGGCCGGGCACCGAGCCGGCGAGCCGCTGCTGGTGGTCCCGGCCGGCGGCGCGGTCCTCCTCGACGGTGACGGCCTGTTCCCGATCGCGTGGGCCGACCGCCCGGACGGCCTCCGCGGCTGGATCGACGCCTGTCCCGGCTCGCCGGTCCCGGACGATCATCCCCGGCTGGACCGAGCCGCGCGCGTGCTGGCCGCTCTGCGGGCCCGCCCGGCCTCGACGGTGGCCCCGCTACCAGGACTGGAGCGGTCGCTCACCTTGGCCGCCGGGGCCGCGCTAGCGTCGATCGGCCACACGATGTGGGGTCCCCGGGAGGACACCGACCCGCTGCTCACCCTGGAACGGCTGCACACCCTGCACGCCGTCGCCCGCCCCGCCGGGAATGTGCTGCGGATCGTGCTGCCACTGGGTGGCCGCTACTTCGCGCTGCGGGACCACGGCCTGCTCGGCGTGGTGCCGGACGTGCCGTGGCTGCCCGGTGCCCTGGAGATCGTGGGTGGCTGAGATGACCGCCGCCGTCGCCCCGGACCGCTACGCACTCGCCGCGTCGCACCTGCGGCTACGCCTGGCGGTGGTGAACCGGGCGCTGCGGGCCGCCGTCGCCCGCCGCGCCGCCATCAGCGCCGGCCTGGACCGGCCCGACCTGGCCGCGGTCTGCGTAACCGACCGGCAGGTGCACGTCCTGCTCGACCACGTCGACGCCGCAACGTCGGCGGAACGCGGCCCGGCCCCACCCGCTGCCCCACCGCTCGACCCGGCCGAGGCCGAGCTGCGCGAGACGGCCGCCCGGCACGGCCTGACCTTGCCGCTCGACGAGCTGGCCGGCCACTTCGGCCTGTCGCCCGCCGAGACCGACGCGGTGCTGCTGGTCGCCGCGGCGGAGCTGGACCCGGCCTACGAGCGCATCTACGGCTACGTCCTGGACGACCTGGGCCGGCAACTGCCGTGTGTCCAGCTCCTCGCCGAGGCCGGCGCCACCGGCCCCGCCGACGCGCTGCGGCGGCGCCAATGGCTGGGCCGGACCGGGACCCTGCGCCGGACCGGGTTGCTGATCGACGCCGGCGCCGCGCCGACCGAGGCCCGGCAGCAACTGACGCCGGCGCCCGGTCTGCTCGACTTCCTGCTCGGACACCCGGCCGACCTGCCCACGATCGCCGCCGACCCCGGCGCATTCGACCCGCCGCCCACCGCGCCGCTCGGCCTCGGCGTCGACCCGGAGCGCCTGGCGCGCGCCGCGGCCGCGCTGGCCGGCGGCGGCATCCAGGTCGTGGCGGTCTGGCAGCCCGGCGACGCGGCCCCGCTCGTCGCCGAACTGGCCCGCCGGGCCGGCCTGCCCGTCCGGCGGCTGGACGCCGGCACCCTCCCGGCCACGGCAGTGGTGCGGGCCGCCCTGCGCACGGCCAAGGCCACCGGCGCGATCCTGTGGGTGAACGTGCCCGAATCGGACGGCCCGGCGAGCGAGCGGGCCGAGACGGTGCTCGCGGCCGAGCTGGCCGCCAGCACGGTCCCGGTCTGCCTCACCGGCCCGGCGCCGTGGCGGCCGCCCGAGCTGCTCGCCCGCCGCCCCACCATCGAGCTGGAGTTCCTGGTTCCCGGCCACACCGAGCGGGTGGCGATGTGGCAAGCCACCGCGCCACACGCCCGCCCCGCCGACCTGGACCGCTTGGCGGCCCGGTTCCGGCTCGGCGGCCAGGACCTCGCGGCCGTCGCCGCCCTCGCGCACGCGGAGGCGTACGCCGCGAACGGCGACCGCCCAGCGGTGGAGGTCCGCCTGGAGCGCGCCGCCGCCATGGTTTCCCAGCGCCGCACCTCGAGGCTGGCCGTCACCGTCCACCCGCGCCGCTCGGCCGACGAGCTGATCCTGCCCCCCGGTGAGCTGCGGCAGGTGCTGGAGGTCGCCTCGTTCTTCGACGCCTGGCCACGCGTGGCCGAACGCTGGGGTTTCGCCGGCAGGGCCGGCGGACGCGGTCTCAAGGTCCTGTTCACCGGCGAACCCGGCACCGGCAAGACCCTCGCCGCCGAGGTGATCGCCGCCCGGCTGGGCCTGAGCCTGGTGACCACCGACCTGTCCCGGATGGTCTCCAAGTGGGTCGGCGAAACCGAGAAGAACCTCGACACGGTCTTCGCCGAGGCCGCGGCGAGCAACGCGGTGCTGTTCTTCGACGAGGCCGACGCCCTGTTCGGCAAGCGCGGCCAGGTCGAGCACGGCACCGACCGCTGGGCCAACCTGGAGGTCGGCTACCTGTTGCAGCGCCTCGAATCCTTCGACGGCCTGGTCATCCTGGCGAGCAATCTGCGCGACAACATCGACCCGGCCTTCACCCGCCGCTTCAGCGTGGTCGTCCACTTCCCCCGCCCCCAGCAGGACGCCCGCGAACGGCTGTGGCGACACGCCTTCCCGCCCGAGGCCCCACTCGCCGACGTCGACCTGCCGGCCCTGGCCACCCTCGACCTGACCGGTGCCGGCATAGTCGCCGCCGCCCGAACCGCCGCCCTGCTGGCCGCCGACGCCGGCGCCACCGCGATCACCATGACCCACGTCGTGCACGGCATCTCCCGCCAGTACCAGCGCGAGGCGCGCATGCTGCGCCCCACCGATCTGGGCCGTTACGCCCCGCTCCTGGACCCCGGCCATGGCTGAGCGGACTCAGGCCGTCCGCACGCCTGCGACGACGCCGGCGATGCCCGGAACTGCCCGTGCGGACAGCACGACGGTCCAGGCGCCGGACGTCATGCCGCTGGGAAACGCGGTGCACGCCAGGCTCCAACCGACAGCACCGGCGGAAGCCGGCAACGGTGTCCTCGCACGGGTCCGGGCGGACAGTCCGGCGGACACTGAGCCGCCCGCGTCGGAGCAACGCCGGGAGCCGGGAAAGTCCGAAGCCCGCAGACCGGCGCGACCGGCGCCACGACGTACGGCGGAGGTCGGGAACGAGGCCATTCCCCGGCTCAGCACTCCTCGGCAGCTCGTCGAGGCCGCGCGGGCCGCGGCCAGACGACTGCCGCACCCCCGTGTGTCCCCCACCAGGGCGGCCCGCGAGCTCGTCGCCGTCGCCGGATCACCCGGCCGCGAACAGCTCCGTTACGTCGGCGGCCGGCGCCTGCCACGCCGCAAGCCGATCCGGCCCGTCGACATCGACCCGGTTCCGGAGAGCACGGCGCGGATCGCCGCCGCCCTGGCCGCCCGGCTGCCTCCGCTGGAATTGCCCGTACTCCGACGCATGCCGGACGGAACGGTGCCGCAGCTGGCCGGTGAGTTCATCGACGAACTCACTCGTGGGCAGGAGTTGGCGCCCGACGTGCTCTCGGTCCAAGCCGTCGAGACACGCCTGAATCGAAGTGCAGGCGCGGCGACAAGTCAGTTCAACGCCGCCGAGCGGGACCGATCGGCGCAGGCGTCGGCCGATCTGGTCGAAGGCGAACGATCCGCAGACGCACGGCCGGCCGCCGTCCCCCGGGTCCTGGTGGACTTCCGGGAGCCGCCGGGCACGCTTCCGCCGCTTTCCCGGCAACTGGCGGACAGTCGCGATGTCCTGCAATCGCTGGCTCGCGTCTCCGCCCAGCTCTCGGACACGATCGGCGGCATCGTGCAGTCCGCCCGTGAGACGGCCTTCCCGAAGAACCGGATCGGCACCCGCTACACCGGCATCTCGAACGAGATGACCGCACCGCTGGAGAAGCGGCTCGAAGCCAAGATCGGCGAGCTGGGCCACGCCATGGGCGTCTCACAGACGGAACTTGCCACCGTGGTCGAGGCACGGCGTAAGGAGCTGGAAAATATCGCCGCCGGCCGCCGGACGGAGGCCGGTGCCGGGGCGCAGGAAGCCGTGGACCACCTCGTCGCCGAATCCCATAAGAAGGCGGCTGCCGGTGCCGCCGGCGCCGCACGCGCCGATCGAGACCTGGTCCGCCGGCTCAAGGCCGCACTGCGCTCGTCCAAACCCGAGCTGGTCCGCGAACTGGTCGCGCGGCGGCTGTCCGTCATCCACGCCGACGTCGCCGCCGGGCGATTGGCACTCGAGAAGGCGGCGGCACATCGCCGTGAACTGCTGGACCGGGCCGAGCAGGCCTACCTCGACGCCTACGAGGCCGCCGACTTCGCGGCGCAGCAACGCATGCCGGAGGAGGACCGGCACGGAGTCGACGAGGGTGACCAGGTCTGGGTCGATGTCGCCGCCGACGAGTTGCGCGCCGCGATGACGCGACGGCGAGACCAGACCGCCATCTCCAAGAACGCCCTCACGACCGAGCTCGACGAGGCCGGCACGGCCGCCACCGCGGCCCTGCACGCCTGGGCAGACCGGCGGACGCGGTCGGTCCTGACCGCCGAGCAAAGCCACGCCCGGGAAAGCGAGAACGCCGCCGCACAGGCCCGTGCGATCGACGAGGCTCGTCAGAAGCAGGCCGAGGCCGCTACCCGGGAGCAGTTGACCGGGCAGATCCGGCTCGTGGCCGCGATCCAGGCGGAGGACGCGGCCGCCCTGTCGGGCGAGACCTCCGATCAGGCGGAGCGTATCGAGGGGGCCGCGGCGAACCAGATGCGTGACCTGCTGGCCGCGGGACAGGGCGATCCGATCGAGGCCATCGCCATCGGCATCCGCGCTCAATTCAGCGCGGCCGAGATCCCCGCGCGGGCGGAGGAGATCCACACCAAGGTGTACGCCCTTCAGCCGGACACGTATGCCGACATGGTCACTCTCGGTGACGTGATCTTCCCACGCGGCGCGGGAGACCTGGCGACCAGGGTGGACACCCTCTGGCGCGCGTTCGAGGGTCCGGGAACCACTGAGGACAACGTCTACAGCGCCATGGAAGGCCTCGACCAGAGGCAGAGCAACCTGCTCGCGGCCGCCTACGGCATCAAGCACGACGAGTCGCTCAAGGGCCGGATCGAGAGCGAGATGAGCGGTGACGAGAAGGACCGCGCGCTCGCCCTGCTCCAAGTGGACACTCTCAAGCTGGCCACGGCGATGATCAGCCAGTCGGAGCATTGGTACGGGAAGGACCCGGAGAAGGCCCTGGCTGCGGTGCGGAATCTGCCACCGGCCGAGGCGGCGAAGCTGGCGGCCGACCCCGAGACCATGAACCGCCTCAAACGGGTGCTCGGCGGCTGGACGAGGAAGGACGACAGCAGCTTCGCCCGGGACGAACGAGGCGCGACCCAGGTCGCTGTCATGCTCGAGCTCAAGCAGGCCCAGGCGGCACGCGAGGCGGCCGGTCCCGACCGGCCGATGACCGCGGCCGAGCGTCACCTGCAGGCTCGTGCCGACGCCATCGAAGCCGACCGGGCGATCCGCCGCGAGGGCAGGACCGCGGATCTCGACGCGCTGTCCCGCGTCTACGACCGGATGCGCCAGTCGCTCCGAGCCGATCCGCGGGCCGCAGCAAGGTCGACCGAGGAGTTCGAGGCCGAACTGCGCCGCCGGATCCGCGCGATGGAGAACGCCTACCAGGCGGAGTTCGGCAGGCAGCTGCGGACCGTCCTGCAGGAGCGGGTCGAGAGCGGCGCCGGGCGCGACATCGCCATGGCTCAGCTCTCCGTCGACACCGCGGCGGAACTGGCGGGTCGCCTGCAGCTCGCCCAGCAGGGCTTCTTCTACGCCTCCGACCGCGACATCAACAAGGCGATGGCCATGAACTACGACCGGGCCCTCGAGGAGGTCGACCGGTGGAACCAGCTCCGGGAGCAGGTGGCGGCGAAGACGGAGGAGCTGGTCGCGGCGGCTCAGCGGAAACCCGGGAAGCCCCCGATCACCGAGGAGGAACGGGCGGCCTACCGCAAGGAAGCCCGTGAGGTCGTCGCGATGGCGGAGGCCGAGCGCAGCTTCGCGCGGGTAAGCCAGAAGTTCGGCGCCCGCTACGCCGAGGACTGGGGTGGCGATCCGGCGACCGCGCTCGAGACAATGCTCATCGACCAGACCCAGTTCGGCGGCGAGAAGGAAGCACTGGCCCGTCTCTCCCACGGCGGCGGCCTGACCGTGGCAGAGCAGGTCCGGTTCGCCGTGACCGGCCCGGGAATGGACCGCGATGAGGTTCTCGGAGCGCTGCAGGAACGCACGACGGAGCAGCTGGAACGGATCGACGCGGAGTATCAGCGGTACGGCGAGGAGCACGGCGAGGATACCGACATGAAGGCCCGGCTCAAGGACGAGTCGGGCAGCTGGTCGGATGAGACCGGCGTGCAGGGCCTGGAACGTAACGCGTTCGACGTCCGCGAAGCGCTGAAAGGGATACCGGTCACTCCTGAGGAGAAGTTGAAGGCGGCCAAGCGGCGCCTGGAATTCGAGGAGGTCACCTACTTCCGCGGCAACCCGCTGGGGCGGCAGATGGTCGTCGGGTTCGAGCTGGCCACGATGCGCGACCAGTATCGCCGGGCGGACGAGGCGTACACCGCGCTGTCCGAGGCCACCAAACGGGTAGACGCCATCGCCATCCGGCAGGCGCGCGGCGGATTCGCCAACGCGCAGGCCGGTGTGATGCTCGCGGCCGACGCCTACCGCAAGGCCGTCGACGAGCACGTCGAGAAGACCGTCAGGATCCTCTCGACCGTGGCCGCCATCATGGCGGTGGCCATCGTCGGAACTCTCTCACTCGGTGCGGCCACCCCGCTGGTCGCCGCCATCGCGGCGTCGCTCGCGAGCACGGCCATGTCGATGGCCGTGAAGACCGACATCCTCGGCAGCGCGTACGGGAAACAGCAGGTCACCGAGGACCTGATCGTCGGAGCCGTGGATGTTGTCGTCTCCGCGCTCACCTACCGGCTCGGCGACATCCTGCTTCGCGTGCCCGCGCTGAAGGCCGTTCTACCGCCGGGCGCGCCGGTGACGAAAGAAGCCATGCAGGCCGCCCAGAAGGCCCTGTCTCTCGTGCGGCAGAGCCGCCCGGCAATCGCCCGCGCAGGTGCCTCCATGGTTGAGCAGATCGTCCAGGGAGCACCGTCCGCCATGACGGCAACGTTGCAGGACCGGGCCGCCTGGAAGGGAGATATCGGGACCGCGGTGCTGCAGTCCGGCGCTACGGCCGGTGGGACCAACATCGCGATGGCCACCGGAATGAAGGTGGCGGGCTCGGGATTGTCGTTAGCCGGCCGGACCGTCAAATCGCTGTTTCGCGGCGGCAGCCGCGAGATCGACCTCGCCGGCGGACGGTCAGCGGTCATCGGCGCGACTCCGAAGGAACGGCTGGCCCTGCAGAAGGAATGGCTGGCGATCTTCCCGGACCGGACGCCCGCCGACTTCCGCGCCGCGCTGGAGAACGCCCGGGTGGCCGCCGGCACTCTCGAGGAGGCCATGCGCCTCCGGCGACGCGAGATGACCACCGAACTGCTGGCCGGAATCCCGGCGGCCGAAAGGTCACGGCACCTCGACACACCGGTCATCGTGTTGACGGACGCCGAGTTCACCGCCCGTACCGGCAGCGTGTCCCGCGGCCAGGCGGCGACGCTCGTCGTCGACGGCCGGCCGGTGGTGGTGGCCCGCGAAGGGGCGCCACTGACCGTCCTCCGCGAGGAGGGCAAGCACGTCGCCCAGATCCGCGATCCGGCGAATGCCGCCAAGGTCGCGCTCCTCAACGAGAACCGCAAGGTGGCGTGGGCCTCGCTCTCCCTGGAGGAGAAGGCCGCGGCCTGGCGGGCGAAGCTCGACCTCGAACTGGAGGTGCAGCAGCAGATCCATGCGGAACTGGAGACACAACTAGCTCGGCCGGACCTTACGGCGGAGCAATGGGCTGCGTTCCGCGACCGCCTCGACGACGCGGCCGCGGCACGCGAGGTCATGGGCAGACGTCGCGCCGAGCTCGATCAACCAGGTGTGGCCGGCCAGTCGCCCCCGCACTACCTCAACGAGGAGCCACGGCTTTTCAGCAAGGCCAAAGGACCGCCGACGGAACCTCCCGTGACCAAGATCGATCTGGAGGCGACGGACAATCCCGCCATCACGATGGAACCCGTGAAGATCGACAAGGACGGCGTCCGGACCCGGCTGGTCCACGTCACCACGCCCGACGGCGTCCGGCTCGTCTCGGAGTTCACTTGGGACGAGCGGGGCTTCTGGTACCGGCCGGAGGCGGCCCAGATCGTCGAGGTCACGAAGGACGGCAAGAAGCGGTGGCGGGTCCAGCGATGGCTCGAGGTCTTCCTTCCCGAACGAGGCGAAATCCGCGTTGCCGAACAACGAGCGCAGAGCTTCTCGAAGGAGGAGGCGGCCGAGAAATTCCTCGAGAAGCTGGCCGGCGAGCCGCCGACCAAACGGCGATGGAGTTTCGTCGGGGAAGCGGGCCGGACGGGTGGTTACATCTCCGAGATCGCGGCTCGGACGGAGAACGCCCGATGGATCGCCGAGGTCAAGGACGGCAACAAGCGGGTCCAGTTCTCCGCGCAGGAGGGAGGCGGCCAGGGGTTCGACGACATCGTCTTCACGTTCGCCGGAGACGGGGTCAACGTCAGTTCCGCGGCGGACCTTCACGAGATCAAGGACTATCCCACCCGAGCCGTGCAGAGCTTGAGCGCCGTGGAGAAGAACCTGAACGCGAATCTGGCGAAGGCCCGATCCGGCCTCCAGACACTTCTCGATCGGCTGGAGATGGAGGGGGGTGAGCAGGCGGCCGGCATGACCAAGGCGGAGCTGCGGGCTGCGCTAAAGGCGCTCAACGACAAGGACTACACGATCACCTTGCGGATGCCCAAGGGCGGTAAGGCGAGCGAGCGAGTCACCTCGAAGTTCACCTCCGGCCGGGCGGTGCCACTGGCCGGGCGCGAAGAACACGCGTTGGCGTTCTGGATCTCGGAGAGATACCGCCTGGAGGGCGGCGCCCGAGCGGAACAGTTCAAGACGCTCGCCCAGGGGTACACGGGCGAGACCGTCGAGTCCATCCAGATGGCGGACGTTGTCGTTACCGCGCAGCGTCAGGCCGGTTCACCGGTGAACGGCACGGTGAGCTGGTCACTGAGCGGCACACACCTGGTGGACGAGGCCGGTCCGCTCGTGGTGATCCATCCGGTCGGCGGGGCCGGGGGAGCGTTCGATGCGCGCGCGGCCGCGGACCGCATCCTCGACGCTGCGGCGACTCCCCGCCTCGACAAGGCCGGGAAGCAGGCAGACTCCCGCGTCATCGTGGCCTATTCGTCGCTGAATGACGCGCAGGCCCGGCAGCTGCAGCGGGCACTCGAAACGCGGGCGGCGCAGCGCAAGCTCGAGGCGGCGGCGAAACGTTGCTTCACCGTGGACTACCCGCCGCCGCCGAAGCCCGCTAAGTGATCTTGATCCGGAAGGAGGCCGGCATGGAGATCAGGATTCTCGACCCCCACCTGCCGTTCGTCGAGGTGGATCAGGCGTTCACGGCGGCCGGATGGCATGGCGGAGCCACGGTCGCCATCCCCCCGCTGGTCGCCGGTGAACCGGAGTTTGCGGCCTGGCGTCGGCGCGGCACGGTTGTCCGCTACGACGCCGATCCGGTGGTGTGGCTGCGGGCCTTGCGGATCGACGGACCGGAGCCCGTTCCGGATCTCCCGCGGCTGAACGCCGCCGGCATCGCCGTGTTGCTCGACGGCCCGGATCGCGCCGGCCGACTGCTCGGCGTTCTCGCCATCGGCGAGCTCGGCCTCATCGACCCGGCACTGCTGGCGAAGGTTCGCCGACTGGCCACGCAAGGCGATCCGCTGGTCGCGCCGGCCAGCCGGGCGGTCCTGCGTTCGGCGGCCGCCCGCTGACGCCGGCGGCGCCGCGCCGGATGGGCGCCACCAGCGCGGCCATCCGATCGGACGGCGTCAGGCCGAGATCGTCGCCGAGCAGCCTCGCGTACGCCGTGAACTGGCGCAGCGCCTCACTGCGATTTCCCTCGGCCAGGTGGGCGCTGATCAACAGGCGGTGGGCGCTCTCCCGCAGCGGATCGGCCGCGACCGCGGCCAGCGCCACCTCGATCGCCTCCATCGTGCGGCCGCGGTCGATGAGCTGGTAGCCCAGCAGCTCCAAGGCGTGCAGCCGCAACTGGCGGACGCGTTCGCGTTCGATGATGACCCAGTCGTCGCACCAGTCGGGCAGGAGTTCGCCGGTCAGCAGGTGGTCGGGGCAGAGGTCCATCTCGCCGGGGTCGCGCACGACGGTCTGCGCGTGCGCCAGTGTCTCGTGGACGTCGATGGCCAGCGCCGGGGACAGGTGCAGCGACCCGGGCGTCGCGGTCACCACGTCGAGGCCGAAGCGGCGCACCTGCCACAGTGCCGAGCGGAGGCTGGCGCAGGCGACCTTCTCCGGCTTGTCCAGCCACAGGTTGCCGGCGGCGTAGGCGCGCAGCACGGGGCGGTTCTGCAGCGCCAGGAAGGCGAGCACCCGCTGCGCCCCCAGCGGCAGCGGCACGGGGCGCCGGCCGGCGGTGAGCTCGAAGCCCTGCATCAGCTGAAGACGGAACGGTCCACCAGCGGGTACCATCGGCGTGGCCTCCGATCGCGGTCGGCGCGGTTCATCCGCGGCTCATCGTCCAGCGCGAGCGTCACCACTCCGTCCGCGCAGCGTCACCGGGACGCGGCCCAGAGCGCCAGCCATTCGGCCACCGCGTCCTGGATCTCGGCGGCGCTGGCCGCGGCGGCGATCTTGTCGGTGCCCCTGCTGATATCGAGGCTGCTGCGGAGCCGGGCCCGCAGTCCGCTCGGCTCGCTCCACACTGTGATGACCATGACACCGGTGGTCGGCCCGATGTCGCCGTCCGCAGGCCCGTTCATCTGCCGGAGTCTGCCGGGTCCGCGTCAAGCTGCCGTGGCAGGACTCGTAGTGGACTGGGTGGGAAGAGGTCGGTGGCCGGCTGAACGCCGAGCTCGCGCTGGATCAGATCACGGTACGCCTCGTGGGCACGGCGGGCCACGCTCCTGTTGCCCTCGGCCAGGTGGGCCTCGATGAGGACGCGCTGGGCGCTCTCCCGCAGCGGCTCAGCGGCGACCGCCAGCATGGCGGCCTCGACGGCCTCTGCACCGCGGCCGGCGAGGATCAGCCGCCGGCTGAGCGTCTCGAGGGCGTGCAGCAGGCGCTGCCGGAGCCGTTCGCGCTCCATCATGATCCAGCCGTCGTACCACCCGGGCAGCAGGTCGGGCACCTCCGGCCAGGATGGCGGGATCCGCAGGTCGTCGGCGGTCGCGGTGCCGCGGATGAGCCGGGTGGCCCAGTCGCTGACCGTGTGCAAGTCCACGGCCACGCCCTCGTGCAGGCGCAACGACCATTTGTCGGCGGCGATGAGGTCGATGCCGGCGACGCGCAGCCGCCACAGGGCCGACCTGAGGTTGCCCGCCGACCGCATGCCGTCGCCCTCCGGCCACAGCTCGCCGGCCAGACAGCGCCGCTCTACCCTGGTCCGGCGCAGCGCGACGTAGGCGAGAACCCGCTCGCTGCTCTTCGGCGCCGTACAGCGCGTCCCGCGCATCGTCACAAAGGGCCCGTCGAGCAGATGCACCGTGGTCATGGCAGGGGTGGGTTTGAATGGTTGAGCAATCATGATCCCACCTTTCCGAGAAGCTGTACAGTAACGCGAGTATTCAATGTCACCGCTATGCCGCGGCAAGCTTTACTGCTTAATGCGACTTAAGTCGACCAACCGAAAGCACGAATTCGTGCCGGAAATGCACACACCCGAATACGTGGGTTGACGGGCATAACATGCTCCTCCGTGCCCCTGACGGGCATGTTCATCGTAGAAACCTGCCCAGCCGCACGCATCGGGGTCCGGCCAAGGGGTAACCCCGGGGTGGTCGCGGCGCGCCTCCCTGGGTCAGGGGAGGGTCGAGGACCCCTGGTCCTCGACGGCGCACAGGTCGGCGAAGAACGGCGCCGCGCTGGTGAACCTCCCGGCCAGGCCGATACGCCGCACACGGTCCAGCCAATCGCTGCGCTCATGGACTCCGAGCGGATCACCGACCTGAACATATGCCGAAGAGACCGACTCGGCGGCATCCTCCACGAGTCACTCACATGCGGCTTGAACCGCACGGATGGAATCTTCGACAGGCGCAGAGCCGAGTTGCAGGCAAAGGACGCCTTCCATGAGCGGAGGCCATGTGCCGGCGATGGACTCACGCGACACAACGCGGCACGCATCCCGCGATTCCCGACCCCCAGGTGCGTGAACGTGCGGAATCGCCGTTGATCTGCTGAACGTGTATCGTCGGGAACTATGTTCCGCCCCCTGCAAGCTGGCGAGCCGACCCAGCTGGGTGACTACCGCATCGTTGGGGGCCTCGGTGAGGGCGGGCAGGGCGTGGTCTACCTGGCCGAGCGCGCCTCGGGCGAGCGGGTGGCGATCAAGGTGCTGCATGCCAGGCTGGCGAGGAGGAGCGAGGCGCGCGGGCGTTTCTTACGCGAGGTGGACGCGGCCATGCGGGTGGCGGCGTTCTGCACAGCCCGCGTGCTGGACGTGGCGGTCGACGGCGACAGACCCTTCATCGTGTCGGAGTTCGTCGACGGCTCGTCACTGGAGGATTCCGTCCGCGAGCACGGACCCAGGTCCGGAGGCGCGCTCGATCGCATCGCGGTCAGCACGGCCACCGCGCTGGCGGCCATCCACCGGGCCGGGATCGTCCACCGCGACTTCAAGCCGTCGAACGTCCTGTTGGGCTCCGACGGCCCCCGGGTGATCGATTTCGGCATCGCGCGCGCGATCGACATGACCGCCACCGGCGGCTCGGTGGGCACCCCGGCGTACATGGCTCCCGAGGTGATCCACGGTGAGCCGGCGCAGCCCGCATCCGACGTGTTCAGCTGGGCGGTGACCGTGGGCTTCGCCGCGACCGGGCGCCCGTTTTTCGGCCAGGACACACTGCCTGCGGTCATGTACCGCATCCTCAACGCCCAGCCGGATCTGGACGGCGTCCCCGAGCCCCTGCGCGCCGTTCTCTCCCGCTGCTTGGCCAAGGCGCCGCCGGAACGTCCCACGGCAGCCGAGGTCCTGCACCTCCTCCTCGGTCACGGCCAGATCGTGACCAAGCCCGTCGGCGGGGACCCGGCCGCTCACCTGGCCGCAGCTCCACCAACGGAAGCTCCTCCGGCCGGAGTGGCACCCGCCTGGACACCTTCTACCGGCATGCCGTCAGCAGGACCGCCCTTCGCCGGGCTCGCCGGGACACCCGCTCCCGGAACGCCACCCGCCGCCCTCGACCCACGTCGCAAGCGGTCCAAGCTCCTGGTGGTGGGCTCGGTCTCCTCCGTGGCGGTACTCGTGAGCGTGATTGTGTTGGCCCTGCGGTGGGGAGCGAGTGACTCTCCATCAACACCCACGCCCTTGGCGACGACGGACATACCGTCGGCGACGACCAGCGTCGCCGCCCGGCCGTACGGCAGGAAGGTGGCAAATGTCACCCTCGGCGACGAGGTGAACACCCTGGCGGTAAGCATCTACACCGGACAGCGCGCGGTGCTGGCCGGCAGCACCAAGGGGGTGGCCAAGGTGTGGAAGTTCGACACGCACCCCAGCGAACTCGCCAAGCTGAAGAACTCCGGCGGCGAGGAGACGAACGCTGCCATCGACGTGGGCGAAGTGGACGGGCAGGCGGCCACGTTCAGGCGGCTGCCGAATGGCGCCGTCATCGTCTCCGGCGCGGAGAGCCTCGAGCCGCTCGGCCCCACCTACAAAGGCCACCAGAAAATGGTCTACGCGATCGCCCCGGCGCAGGTTTCGGGCAAGACGGTCCTGGTCAGCGGCGACGAGGCCGGAAAGGTCCACGTGTGGGACCCGAAGACGGGCAAGGACTCCGGACCCCAGCCCAAGGCGGCGGGCGGCGACCCGGTGTTCGGTGTCGCGACCGGCACGATGGACGGGCACCCGTTCGCGGTGACTGCGGCGGCCGACGACACCGCGCGGGTGTGGAGTTTGGAGACCGGCGCTCTGGGCGCCACCTTCCACGGCCACAGCGGTGATGTCTTCGCTGTGGCGACCGCCGTGATGGACGGCGCGCCGGTGGGCATCAGCGGCGGCTCCGACCGCAAGATCCGCGTCTGGGACCTGCGCAACGGCCGGGAGCAGACCTCGTTCTCCGGCCACACCGCCGAGGTCGCCTGCCTGGCGGTGGGCAGGGTGAAGGGCCGCGCGGTCGTCGCCTCCGGCGGGTTCGACGGGACCATCCGCGTCTGGGACCTGCGCAGCGGCAAGCAACTCGGCGACCCGCTGAAGTCTCCCGGTGGGCGCGTCTACTCGGTGGTGATCGCCGAGGACGACGGGGAGTCCTGGCTGGCCGCGGGCGACGTCAAGGGCAACGTCACCGGATGGAGCCTCGGCCCGGCCTCCCCTTAGAGACCCGGTCATGTAATCGTCAGGACGCGAGGCTGTAGCCGTCTTGCTGTCGGGCGAAAATTACATCCAACGGCCTGACCTGCGAGTCTTCTATACGCAAAGGTCACTTCTTGAGCAGGCGCTCAAACGGTGTTGAGCAGACACCCAGTTTGGGTTGATCGTCTGCTCAAGGACGCGCGCCGTGCCCGGCCGGCTGGGGTCGGGAGTGTGGCCGGAACGGGGCCGGAATCGGGCGCGCGTAGCCAGGGGTGAAAGGTTTCCCCGGAGGAAGGTGAGCGTTACCGCCCGGGGCACCACCGCGCCACGTGCGACGATCAAGGTGCTGACATGCCTCACCCCTCCCTCGGCCGCCGTGCCCTGCTGCAGGCGGCCATCGCCGCCCCCGCCGCCGGGACCCTCATCGGCGCAACCCCCGTGCAAGCCGCCACCGGCGGTGGCCGGTTCGACCGCGAGAACCCGCGTTTCACCATCGGTGTGCTCCCCGACACGCAGTACCTGTTCGACGAGGACCGCTCCGACCCCGCCCCCGTGCGCCAGACGTTCCGCTTCCTCACCGGCGAGCGCGAAAGCCGGAACATCGCGTTCATGACGCACCTCGGCGACGTCACCGAACACGGCACCGAGGAGGAGCTCGGCCTGGCCTCCGACGCGTTCAAGTCGCTGGACGGCCGCCTGTCCTACAGCGTCCTGGCCGGCAACCACGACGTGAACTCCGGCACCGACGACCAGCGCGGCGACACCGCCTACCTCAAGGCGTTCGGCCCCTCCAGGTACGCCCGGATGCCGACGTTCCGGGGCGCCTCGCCCGACGGCTACAACAGCTACCACGTGCTCGACGCGGGCGGCCGGAAGTGGCTGGTGCTCGCCCTCGACTGGCGCATCTCCGACATGGGCCTGCAGTGGGCGCAGGGCGTCATCGACGCCAACCGGACCCTGCCCGCCATCCTCACCACGCACGACCTGGCCTGGGCCGGCGACGACGGCGTGGCGGCGCTGTCGCAGCACGGGCAGCGGCTGTGGGACGGCCTCATCAAGCGCAACGACCAGATCTTCCTGACGCTCAACGGCCACTACTGGCCGCCCGGCCGCACGGTGCTGAAGAACGACGCCGGCCACGACGTCCACGTGCACGTCGCCAACTACCAGGACCGCTACTACGGCGGCGCGGGCATGATCCGCCTCTACGCCTTCGACCTCGTCCGCAACGTGGTCGACGTGGAGACGCTGTCGCCCTGGCTGCTGGCCCGCGACCCAGACGAGCGCACCCCGCTGGAGGCCGAGCATCTGGAGCTGACCGGCCCCGTCGACCGCTTCAGCATCGAGATCGACTTCGACGAGCGCTTGGCCGGGTTCGCCCCGCGCCCGACGCTCCCGTCCAGGCCCGCCAAGGCGGTGATGCCTAAGGGCACGGTGGCGTACTGGAGGTTCGACGCCGAGGGCCTGGCTGTGGCGGGCACGGACGGCGGGGTCGTCCCGGCCGGGGCCCTCGCCCGGGACCTGACGGGCGGCGGCAACGACCTGACCATGGAGCTGCTGCACGCCGGCGCCCCCGAGACGCTCAGGTGGTCGGCCGAGCACCACGAGGGCCAGCCCGCCCACGCCAGCCTCCGCTTCGACGGCGGCAGGAACCCGGACCGCGGGGCGGTGCTCAGGTCGGCGGCGAACGCGCCCATCAACGCGATGAAGTTCGAGTCCGGCTACACCATCGAGGCGTTCATCAAGCTGCCTGAGCCGTTCGAGGGCGACCACGCCTGGATGGGCATCCTGAGCTGGGAGGGCCGCAGCGGCGACGCCGGCAAGTCGAGCGGGTGGTCGCCCGACGAGCCCACGTGCAGCCTCAACCTGTCGCCCGAGCGGTTCCTGCAGTACGTCGTCTACCCCACCGACCGCGACGCCGACCCCACCTCGTGGAGCCACGCCCTCCCGGTGGGCCGCTGGATGCACGTGGCGGTGGTCAACGACGCTCACCGCACGGTGGTGTACGTGGACGGGTCGAGGATCGCCCGCAACCCATCCCAGCCGTCGAAGGGCATCTCGACCCTTGGCCGGCCGTTCGCCATCGGCGGCACGCAGTTCGCGCTGGCGTACGGGCAGGGCTACTACGGGTGGATCGGCGACGTGCGAATCGTCGGCCGCGCGCTCAAGCCACGGGAGTTCCTGACGCCGTTCGCGTGACGGCCATCCGCGCGGCACGCCCATGGGGGTGAAACGCGCGCGGCCCCGGCGTCTTACCGGGTAGCTTGCCTTGCCGTGCAGGCACGCCCGAAGCATCCACGACTCCGCCGCCGGTGCCGCGCGCTCGCCGCGGCTCCCATGCCCTTTCCCGGACCCAGCCATGCGCCCGCGCCCATGTCGCGCGTGCCGGCCCTCACGGCGTGCCTCACCGTGTTCCTCACCGTGGCGGCCTGCGGCGTCGCTGCCGGCTCTCACCGAGCGGCGGCGGCCTTGGCGCCGGCCACGTTCCGGGCGGTGATGTGGCCGATGAAGCCGAACCCCTCCACCTCGATCACGCCGTCCGGGCCCTGCAGGGTCCACTCGCCGTCCTCGCGCCACAGGCACAGGTCGGAGTCGTCCCAGGCCCTGTAGGGCGCGAAACCCGGGATGCGGCTCTGTCCTGCGGTTATCCGTCCCGTCTATGCGGCCTGCCGGTACTGGTTGAGCAGGCCGTCGGGTACCTGTACCGCTCGAATATTGAGTAAAGCGGCGTGGCGGTATTCGCTGATCGTGCCTGCGACGACGGGTTTTCGGCGGATGGATCGCAGTTCGCAGCCCTTCAGCTGCGAAGACTTCTCGGAAGGCGGAGGTGAAGAGCGAATCGTGATCGTGAATCACGAATCGTAGCCCCGCGATGCGTTCTCCCAGGTCCATCACCAGGTTGCGGACCTGCTGCACCGTCCATGCGCCGGTCGGATGCGCGGTCACTCCGGCCAGGTGCAGTCGCCGGGTTGCGTGCTCGATGAAGACCAGCGAATACAGCCGTTTGAGCAACACCGTCTCGACTACCAGGAAGTCGCACGCGATGATCGCGTGAGCCTGGGCGGCCGGGAACTGACTCCAGGTCGGCCCCCGGCGGGGCGCCGGACTGATACCGGCCGCGTGCAAGATTTCCCACACCGTGGAGGCCGCGATGTTGAAGCCCAGCCGGGCCGATTCGCTTTGGATTCGCCGGTGTCCCCATGTCGGGTTCTCCCGAGCCATCCGCAGGATCAGTGCTCTGATCGGCCGACGGGTGCCGGGCCGTCCCGGACGCCGCCGGTTGGTGAAGGTCCATTTGCATGCTATGGGGTTGCGATGCCAGCGCAAGACCGTAGCTGGGGTGACCGGAAACACCTCCGCCCACCGGCGACGGTGGACCAATCGCGACAACGCCGCCAGCCAGAGCCGGTCGGCGTGATCCCACCGCGGCCGGTCACCGAGTCGACGGCGGAGCACCTGGTTCTCGTGACGGAGCACCAGCAGCTCAACATCCTTGGACAGGTCAGCGCGGACCAACACCGCCAGCAGGCCGAACAAGCCCCTCATCAACCGGCAGACCAGCGACAACACCACCTCGCGATAGACGCAGCCACTGCCCTGATCATGCAGCAAAACCCCAGCTCACAGCACGAAACCGTGTTTCCGAGCGGGACAGGACGTCCGGAACCGAAGATTCCGCAGACTCCCGGACCAGCTTGCGCACCGGCCGGGTAGGGCGCTGCCCGAAATCCGCCTGCTGCCGACCCGGCACGGCCAACACCTCGTTGTCGTAGAGCGCATCGCCGGCTCCTCTTCGCGAGGCGCGTCCTGCGACGCTGACCTGCTGTGCTGTGCCCTGCCCCTTGTGCGGGCGAATTGTGCAGCGCCCGGTGGTCATCGCCGACTGAACGTCTCAATGATCAGCGCTCTTGCTGGTCAACAACTGGATCGAGATAACGGGGCGGAAGCGATCCGTCTTCTCAGAGGAGTCAGCGCATGTTAAAGGCATGGAGAACGACCGGTGCGGCCGTGGCCGTCACAGCCGCCCTGTTCGCCGCGGCACCGTCGGCCGCGAGCGCGGATCCCCCCGCGCTGTGGGCGACCGCCGACACCGACCTCGCGGAGCCGACCGCCGACACCGACCTCGCGGAGCCGACCGCCGACACCGACCTCGCGGAGCCGACCGCCGACACCGACCTCGCGGAGCCGTCCGCCGACGAGATCACCGCCCTCGATCCCGACGAGGCAGAGTGGTCGGCGGATGACGAGGAGTCCATCCTCCGCTCGGGGGAGGTGGACACGGCCCGCAGTAGCACGGTCGACCCCCAGAAGGCCTGCCTCTTCAAGACCATGGGCGATTACGTGCACGTCTCCAGCTCGGCCTTCGAGGCGTCGGGGCATGGCTGGTGGGTAGAGATCACCAAGTGCCCGCCCGGTACCCAGGCCTTGGTCACCGTCCAGTTGGAGCAGCTCATCAACGGCACCTGGATGCCCGCAGGCACCCCCGGCAAGGACAAGGTCCGCCCTGGTGGTGGCGCCGGCAACCGGGCTACCGGGCGCGCGACATGCACGAGCGCTGCGACTACGAAATGGCGTAGTGTCGTCGACGTCGACATCATCGGCATGATGGACCCCCCGGACACGTACACCACACCCGAAAGAGATGTCAACTGTAGGCACTAGGCGGCGACCTGGGGGCGACGTGGACACCATGCATGCGGCGCTGTACGGCGAACTCACACCGCATACCCTGCGTGACCGCCGCGTCGCCTCCTCCGACGCCTACAGCCTGTTCGTGGCGAGATCGTCGGCCATGGGCGGGCAGGCGAGGACGCGACCGGCCTGTGGGGCATGAACGACGCCGGCACGCCCGACCCTGGTGAGCGGGACGCGAGTAACCGCCGCTCCGGGCTCGGCCGGGTGGCCTGGTTCCAGGTGTCGGCCGATCCGGTTCCCGGCAGGCCGCTGCCAGTGCAGCCGTTCCTGACCTGCGCGGGCGATGTCGTGGCCCGGATCGGGACCCTGCGGCTGCAGGCGCTGCAGATCCTCTTGCCCGGCCGCACCATCGCCCCGTCCCTGTTGCTGCAGGACGCCGAATGGTTCGCTGACTCAGATCCGGAGGCACGGACGCGGGTGCGCGTGACGGTCGACGGCGGGCATGACCCGGCGATCTTCATAATCCATGGGTCGTGGGTTCAAGTCCCACCCGCCCTACCACGCCGACCTGCGGCTTTACACGAGCCTGTAGTCGCGTCATCTGATCGTGAGTCACGGTGAGCCACATGTGAGTCACGCCCCAGCCCGCTCCTTGTCGATCTTCCGATTGGTCGCCCGCACCGCCTTCAGCACCAACCGCGCGGTCGCCTTGGCGCTGTCGTGATACAGCTGCGGCAGCACCGAGACGTTGGTGTCGGCGGTCAGCACGATGCTCGCATGCCCCAGCGTGCCCTGCACCACCTTCAACTCCGTGCCCGACGCCAGTGCCAACGTCGCAGCTCCGTGCCGCAGATCGTGTAGCTGCACCGGCGGCAGCCCGCTCGCGGCCACCAGTTTGTGGAAGCGGTGCGTGAGATAGCTCGGCTGCACCGGCGCTCCGCTTCCCAGCGTGAAGATCGGGCTGGTCGGTGACCACCTCTCCCCCGGCAGCCGGCGCTGCGCACGCTCGTGCCGGCGCAGCAGCCGCGCGGTCTCCGGATCGAGTGCCAACGTTCGCCGGCTCGCCGCGCTCTTCGGCTCGCACAGGACCAGCCCTCATCGGTGTGCACCAGCTCATGGGCGATAGTGAGCTCGCGCCGCTCCAGATCGACGTCGGCCCAACGCAACCCAGTGACCTCCCCGCGCGTAAGCCCCCGCAAGGCCACCAGCCACCACAGCACGAACAGCGAATCCTCTCGCGCGAAGCGCAGGAAGGCGGCCGCTCTTCCCCATGCCGCCAGGCCGCCTCCCGACGAGCCGTCCACACCACCGGATGCAGCCGCATGTGATCCCAGTAGGCCCGGTGCGTGGTCGGCCGCAACCGCGACTCCACCACCGACAACCAGTACCGCAACCACTGCCCCACCGTGCACCCGGCAGAGAGCGGCCCCTCTTCCTCCGCCAGCAGCAGTTCACCGCCCGCACACCGCGCCTGCGAAGCCACCGCGCCGAACCCGCTCCCGCCGACCCGACGCCCCACAACCCGGGCCGCGAAATACCAGCTCCCATGCCCCCCTCGGCCAAACGGCCACAGCGACCATCTAACCGCCTGCCACTCGCCCCATCACTACACCCACACCGCTTGTAAACCACGCAGTGCCCACGTTCCTCGCCAACCATCGCTCTGCCTCCTGCCCCCGCTGGTAGAGCAACGTATGAGCCCGGCAACAACGGAACCAAGCAAGGGGAAACGATCAGGTAAGTAGGGCCCAACCGAGCGGTCACAAGAAGTTTGCTACGCATCCGTGGCAGGACGGCAGACCTCCACGACCGATGTGGTCATGGCGCCACCGGTATAGATCCCAAAGTGCTCATCCAGGGCATTGGGCGGTTCGGCCATCGTGCGGCCCGCCTTGAACAGGTCCAGCACCCTGCGCCAGTCCCCACCGAACCGGGGCGATCACCGCAGCACCTTCCCAGGTCAGACCCACTCGCCTTCGACGAAGCCATCCCAGAAATGTGGGCGTCGACGCAGCATTCGGCACCGGGGCCTTGTTCCTGGCCGCTCGCCAGGTGCCGACCGTCAGCCGGAATCGCGACGGTGCCGAACGTGGTGGCGCAGGCGTGTGCGGCCGGCGCGGCATTCCTGCTGTTCACGGCGCTCTGGCCGCGGCCTGACTCCGGCACATTCCTGGGCCCGGTCACGGACGAACGCGATATTTCCCAGCGGGAAGCCCTGCACTGGAAACACATGCTCCTTCGCTCAGTCGTCAGCATCGTTATTCTGCAAGCCGAGCTGACCGCCATATCGGCGGTCCTCCCCCTCTGAATCAGGACCAGTCGTCGAGGTCTTCCCAGAGCAGCCAGCGGTGCTTGGTGAAGAGCCAGTCATGGGTGAGCCGCTCCTGGGCCAGGTGCTCGCACAGCGCCAGCGCGAAAGCCCGGAACGCGACAACCTCGCCGGAGTGGAAGTCGTTCACCACGTCGTCGAGGAGCTGCGGGCTGCCGCCACCCCGATGAAAGGGCTCGGCGGCGTTCAGTTCTATGAACGTCAGAGAGGTCACCTGCTCTCCCGCCGCCCAGTAGTCAAATGCGTGGCTGGTCACGCCCGAGAACGCGTTGAGCGCCCGCCCCCGAGCGGACAGGTCACGGAGCGTTTCCGCGTTGGAGCCCTTGTCGCCGTAGGTAGGTTCGACGACGACGCTCCAGTCGCCGAGCCGGCCCGCGATCGCCGAGCAGGGCCACCCCGCGATCTCCCGGGCCTCGAAGCCCTCGTTCTCGGCTTCGACGATGTCGTATCTGCGCCCGGTGTCCAGCCCGCTGCCGAAGACGACGGCGACCGCGTCCACGTCGAGCCCTTCGGCCCAGGTGACGCACATGGTCTCGTCGAAGTAGCCGACGACGTCCAGGTAGTAGGCCTGCTTTTCACGCATGAACGTGTCCGCCTCCGCATGGGCAGGGGCACCGGCCTGCCGGCCGGTGCCCCTGTGCTGAATCCGCTACTTACCGGCCGTCCGTCTCGGGGAAGACGTAGAACCGATCACCGTTCAGAACACGGTATCTGGACCAGAAGATGCTCTGGGTCGATCCACCGGCTTGGTTCGCCTTTGCGCCGATGAACTTGAGCGAGAAGTCCCGCTCGTTGTAACCGGCTCCTTCGAGGGTCCTGGCGAAGGGGTATTCATCAAATAGAACCTCACTCTCCTGAAGATCGTCCGGCACGGTGGAGGGCGTGGCGACGTGGAACTCCACGTCGGAGAAGCTCGAACGCAGGTGGTCCACGTGCTCCTGCGACGGGTGCCAGAAGTCCTGATCGGAATTCAGGCACATCGTGACCCTCACCGGACTGCGCTCCTCACCGTGACGGACAGAGCCCAAGGCGCGACGAAGGCTAGCGCGGCACGGATGTTCTCGAGGTAGTCGTGCCGCCGACGTAGGAGGGCTCCTCCGGTCTCGATGAGCCGGGCGCGTTCGCCTGAACTCACCGAGAGGGCGCGGTGAATCGCTTCCGCCAACAAGGCGGGGTCACGCGGTTCGGCAGTGAACCCCGTGAAGCCGTCCACAACCGTCTCGCGCAGACCTCCGACACGGGCGGAACGTGTGGCCGTCCCCGAACTCCCCGCGCTGTCGGGGCTCACCGGCGAGACCGCCGCCCTGTCGATCAGGACCGGCGACACCCGCGTCTACACCGACCAGGCCACGCCCGAGCGGGAGCTGATCATGTCGGTCTCGCTGGGAATCCCGTATCCGCTACACGCGGGCGCGTCGTCCAAGGCGTTCCTGGAATTCCTCTCAGAAGAGGAGATCTCCCGCTATCTCAGCCGATCTCTGGAAGGTCTGACGCCCGCCACCGTCACCGACCCCGGCCGCCTGCGCACCGACCTGACGCTCATCCGGCGCCGCGGCTACGCGATGTCGATCGCCGAGCGGCGCGGCCTCCGTGGCGGCCCCCATCCTCGACCACCACGGCCGGTCGGCGGCGGTCATCAGTGTGTGCGGCCCGGCCGAACGTTTCATGGCCGAGGTCGACGCCTGCGCCGCCGCCCTCCTCTCCGCCCACTTGGGCCACCACTGACCGCCTTCGGTTCCGCCCATATGGAAGCCCTCCGCCCGGCCCCCTCTCTTCTAGCGGTCCATGCGCCCCGGGCGAACCTGCTTGTCAGGCGGCGATACCCTACGCGTTCTTACTTCTCAATCGCCGCGGTGATGTGCTTTTCCAACGCCGTGCAGATCGCCGCGGCCTGGCCCTCGGTGATGACCAGTGGCGGGGAGAGGACGATCCGGCCAATGCCCGCGCGGACGATGACGCCGTCTTCACGGCAGGAGGCCGCGATCGCCGCCGCGTCGATCCCATCGAACTCGATACCGAGGGCCAGGCCGGCCCCACGGACCTCGAGCACCTCAGGGAGGTCGGCCAGTGGCTCGAGGGCTTCGAGCATCAACGTGCCGATGTGCTGTGCCCGAGCCGGCAGGCCTTCTCGTTCGATGATGTCGAGGTTCGCCAGTGATACCGCGGCGCCTACCGGGTGGCCGTTGTAGGTGAATCCATGCCAGAAAGTAGCGCCGTGCGCCATCCGGATGACCTGGTCGCCGATCAGTACCGCACCCATCGGGATGTAGCCGCTGGACAGGCCCTTGGCGGTGACGAGCAGGTCGGGCGTGACGCCGTACCGCTCGGCGGCGAACCAGTAGCCGGTGCGGCCGAAAGCGGTGACGATTTCATCAAGAATCAGCAGGATTCCGTGTTTTCTGAGGACCTCGGCCACCCGTGGCCAGTAGCCGTCCGGTGGCGGCACCATGCCGCCGACGCCGAGCACCGGCTCACCGATGAAGGCCGCGATCTTGTCTGCTCCGATCCGCTCGATGGTCTCCTCGAGCTCGGCTACCAGCACGTCGGTGGCGTTCGGGCCGATCTTGCGGGCGTGCGGGACGCTCATGTGCACGAAGCCGTCCGGCTGCGGCCCGAACCCCTGCTTCATCATCGGCATGCCGGTAGCCGCCAGGGACACCGCACTGACGCCGTGGTAGGCCGACTCGCGCGACAGGATGACGGTCCGTTCGGGCTGCCCGTTGGCGTGGTGGGCGAGCCGGGCGAGCTTGATCGCGGTCTCGGTGCCTTCCGAGCCGCCGTTGGTGAAGAAGACCTTGTTCAAGCCTTCGGGCGACAACTGGACCAGCCGCTCGGCCAGCTTGATCGCCGGCTCGTTGGAGTAATCCCAGAACGACGGGTAGAACTCCAGTTTGGCCATCTGTTCCGCGGCGACGTCGGCCAGTTCGCGGCGACCATGGCCGACCGCGCATTGCCAGAGCCCGCAGGTACCGTCGACATACTCCTTGCCATCGACATCCCATACCAACGCGCCCTCGGCCCGGTCGATGATCAGCGGCTCGGGCGGCTGTCCGACCACTGTGTGCGGATGGACGATGTACCGCTTGTCCGCGTCCGCCAGCGCTCGTTGATTCGTGGACATGGTCTTCTCCTGTCTACCCGTACGACGAAACGCGGCGTTAACCGATGCCGACGGGGCTCTGGTGTTCTGTGCGAGTGGCTTTCGAGTCGGCGACCAGGCTGTGGTGCGCCGGCGCCCAGCTGGCGATCACGGAGTCACCGGGCGCGGCCGGCAGTGGCGCGCCACTCACCCGCATGGCCGACCCACTGGTGCCGTCGGCGAACCGCAGCCCGATCCGGTGATGGTTGCCGACGTACACGATGTCGGTGACGAGGGCCGGGCGTTGTGGGTGACCGGCAGGGACGGCATCCGCCCGGCCGGACAAGTCGAGGCGCTCCGGCCGGACAACAGCCAGCTGTCCTTCCGCGACTCCGGTGAACACGTTGGACTCACCGAGGAACTCGGCCACGAACAAGGTGGCCGGCCGTTCGTAGAGCTCGGCCGGTGGTCCGACCTGTTCGATCCGGCCCTCGTTGAACACCGCGATCCGGTCCGACAGCGTCAACGCCTCTTCCTGGTCGTGAGTGACGAAGATGAACGTCATCCCCAGCTCGCGGTGCATCCGGGCGATCTCCCGTTGCAACTGGTCGCGCAGCTTCTTGTCCAGCGCGCCCAGCGGCTCGTCGAGCAGCAGTGCCCGCGGTTGGTAGACGACCGCGCGGGCGAGGGCGACTCGTTGCTGCTGGCCACCGGACAGTTGCCTGGGCAGCCGGTCGGCGTACTGCTCCAACCGGACGAGCTCGAGGGCTGCCCGCACCCTCGCGGCGATCTCGGCCTTCGGCAGGGAACGCTGCTGCAGCGGGAAGGCGACGTTGCCGGTCACCGTCATGTGCGGGAACAGAGCATAGTGCTGAAACACCACGCCCAGGTCGCGCTTGTGCGGCTTGAGCCGGCTGATGTCCCGGCCGTCGGTCTCGATCCGGCCGGCGGTCAGCGCGACGAACCCGGCGATCATCGAGAGCATCGTGGTCTTGCCGGAACCGCTCGGGCCGAGGAAGGTCATGAACTCTCCCGGCGCGATGTCGAGCGAGACATCGTTCACCGCAGGCTGCGATGTACCGGCGTACGTCTTGCTCACGGCCGAGATCCGGATGCCGTGGCTGGCCTGGCCGAGTGTCGATGGCTGGCTCATGAGGTACTCCGCTGTCGTCGAACGAGCTGGGGAATCAGCAAGGCAAGGGTGGTGACCACGACGATCAGGCTGGACGCCGCCGCGATGGTCGGGTCGATCTCGAGGGTGATCGAGTCGTACATCTGCACCGGCAGGGTCCGGATCTCCGGGGTCTGCAGGAACAGCGCGATGACGATCTCGTCGAGCGATGCGACGAACGCGAACAGGAACCCGGACAGCACCCCCGGCAGGATCAGCGGCACGGTGATCCGCAGGAACGTGGTCCAAGACCGAGCACCCAGGCTGGCCGCCGCGTTCTCGAGTGTGCGGTCGTAACCGGCCAGGCTCGTCGACACCGAGGTGATGACGAACGGCAGGGCCAGTACCGTATGAGCGAGGACGAAACCGGTGAACGTGCCGTTCAGCTGCCAGCGCAGGAAGACCGCGTACACGGCCACCGCCACCACGATGCCCGGCATGATCATCGGTGCCAGCACGAACGACCGGAGCGCTTCCTTTCCGGCGAACCGCGATCGATCCAGGCCGAAGGCCGCGGCGACGCCCAGAACGGTGGCGATCGTGGCGACTACCAGGCCGATCTTGACCGAAGTGATCAGCGAGGACATCCAGGCATCGGAGCCGAAGAACTCGCCGTACCAGCGCCATGACCAGGTCTTCGGCGGGAACTCGAACGTCTGGCCGCCGGAGAGGCTCATGGGGATCACGACCATGGTCGGCGCCACCAGCAGCAGCCCGACCAATGTCACGACCACCCGCAGGCCCCAGCCGAGGTGGTCCTGGCGCACGGCGCGCACCCCCGTCCTGGAAGGCTTGTCACTCACGGCCCACCGCCTGACCCAGTGCCGCGGTCGGCCGCGCGACCCGGCTGACGGCGAACAACACCAGCAGCGTCACGACCAGCAGTACCGCACCGAGAGCGCCGGCACCGCCGAAGTCCAGCAAGTCGGAGACCTGCGTACCGATCAGCTGGGAGATCAGCGACTGCTGCGGCGTCCCGAGCAAGGCCGGTGTGATGTAGAAGCCCAGCGTGATGACGAAGACGAGAGAGAAGCCGGACAGCATCCCCGGGATGGACAGCGGCAGGTAGACCCGGACGAACGCTCGCCATCTGGGAGCCCCCAGGCTGGTGGCGGCGTCCAGCAACCGTCGGTCGATCTTCTCCATTCCGCTGTACAAGGGCAGGACCATGTACGGCAGCATCACCTGCACCATGGCGATCGTGACCCCGGCGACGCTGCCGAGCAGGACCACATCGTCGATACCGATCGCGCCGAAGAACCGGTCGATCGGCCCACCGCGCTGCAACAGCATGTACCAGGCGAAGTTGCGCGCCATCAGCGACGTCCAGAACGGCAACAGGACCAGTACGGTCAGCACGCTCCTGGCCCGCGGACCGACCCTGGTCATCGCGTAGGCGTAGGGGTAGGCGATGGCCAGGGTGCACAAGGCGACGATCAGCGAGGTACGCAAGGTCCGGAGCAGGATCTTGATCGACACGTCGTCGTGCAGCAGCGCGGTGTAGTTGCTCAACCCGATGGCCGGATCGGTGAAACTCCGCCAGATGATGGCCGTCAGCGGGTAGACGAAGAACACCAGCAACATCGCGGTCGCCGGCAACAGCAGCCAGACCGGCGCGGCCGCCCGCAGCCGGCGGCGCGGCAGGGTCCCGGCCGCGACCGCGGCAGTGGTCTCGCTCATGTCGGTCTCCTAGCCCGCCTGCCACGCGGTGTACTTCTTCGTCACCGCGTCGAGGTTCTCCGACCACCACTTCACGTCGCTGAGTACGGTGCCGCTCTTGCGGTCGTCGAGGTTCGGGTCCAGCTGCTGCTGTGCCGCCGTGAGGGTCGGCTTCGCGTCGCTGTTGGACGGCAGCACGTTGGCCAACTCGGTGAACTTCGCCGACTGCTCGGGCTTGGCGGTGAACGCGATGAACTTCATCGCCGCGTCCTTGTGCGGCGTGCCCTTCGGGATGACGAGGGAGTCCCAGGTGAGGATCGTCTTGTCCCACACCGGCTTGAAGGTCGCACCGGCGTTCAGCGAGGAGGTCGCCCGCGCGGTGACCGTCAGCACCATGTCGACCTGGTCGTCCACCATCGCCTGCTGCATCTGGCCGTAGGTCTTCGCCAGCGTGGCCGATGCCTTGATCGCGTCCAGCTTCTTCAGCGCCCGGTCCACGTCCAGCGGGTACAACTTGTCCGCCGGGAGACCGTCGGCCAGTAGGGCGTCCTCGAGGATGCCGGCGGCGACCTCGGGTGGGAGCATGCGCTGGCCCGGGAACTTCGCGGTGTCGAAGAAGTCCGCGATCGTGGTCGGCGGGTTGGCGCCGTACTTCTTCGTGTTGTAGAGGAAGTGCAGGCCGTAGAAGTACGCCGGCACACCGCAGTCGGTCACCGTGCCGGCCGGGAACTTGCTGGTGTCGAACTGCGACAGGTCGAGCTTCTCCAGGTACTTGCCACAGTTCTGCGCCGCGAACGCCGCTCCCGAGTCGACGACGTCCCAGGTCACCTTGCCCGCCTCGACCATCGTCTTGGTTTTGGCCTCGTCGGTCGGTCCGTCGTTGCGGAATGTCGTGCCGGTGGCGGCGGTGTACGGCGCCTGCCACGCCTTCTTCTGGTTCTCTTGGAACGCGCTGCCGTAGGAGACGAAGGTGAGCGAGTTGGACTGTGCGGACGTAGCGCCGTCACCGCCGCCACAGGCGGTGAGCACCGTGGCGGACAGGGCGAGGGCCGCCGGGACCAGGAACGTGTTGCGATGCATGGGGCTCTCCGGGCTTCCCAGGTCAGCGGATGCTGCCTTCTTTCGGCCGGCTCGTCGGGGAGAGACGAGCCGGGTCTTGCCTCAGTACTGGTAGGACTTGGTCCGGAGGTACTCCTCAAGCCCGAAGCGGCCGCGCTCCCGGCCGTATCCGGAGCCCTTGGTGCCACCGAACGGGGCGGACGGGTTGAACTTCCCGCCGTTGATGTAGACCGTGCTGGCGTTGAGCTGTGCGGCGACGCGCTCGGCCCGGGCCACGTCCGCGGACCAGACCGCGGCGTTGAGGCCGTACCGTGTCCCGTTCGCGACCGCGACGGCCTCGTCCTCATCGTCGACCGGGATGATGGCGAGCACCGGTCCGAAGATCTCCTCCTGCGCGATCAGCGCATGGGGCTTCACCTCGGAGAAGACGGTCGCGGGAACATAGAATCCGCGGTCGCGGCCGGTCGGCGTGGAGGGGCCGCCGAGCAGGAGCTTGGCGCCCTCGTGGATCCCGGCGTCGATGAGGCCGAGCACACGCTCACGCTGAACCTGTGAGATCACGGGACCCAGCGTCGTCCCGGCGGCGTCCGGGTCACCCGGCACATACGATGCCGCGACCCGTACGGCGATCTGCTCCACCTCGGCCAGCCGCGAGCGCGGCACGATCATCCGCGTCAGCGCCGCACACATCTGACCGGCGTTCGCGTAACAGCTCGTCACGCCGTACAGCACGGCCGTTTCCAGGTCCGCGTCGTCGAGGACCACCATCGGGCTCTTGCCGCCCAGTTCGAGCGCGACCTTCTTCACCGTCGCCGCGGCGACCTCGGCCACCCGCCTGCCCGCGCGATCCGAACCGGTGAAGGACACCATGTCGATCTCGGGATGTGCGGCGATGGCCTCGCCGACCTCGGGACCGGTGCCCGAGACCAGGTTGACCACACCCGGCGGGAACCCGGCCTGGTCCAGGATCTCGGCCAGCAGGTACGGGGCCAGACCGGCGACTTCGCTGGGCTTGACGATCACGGTGCAGCCTGCGGCCAGCGCCGGCGCGATCTTGAGCGCGATCTGGTAAAGCGGGTAGTTCCAGGGTGCGATCGCCCCGACCACGCCGATCGGCTCCCGCCGGATCAGTGAGTTTCCGAGCTCCTCGACCTCGAAGAGTTCCTCGACCCGGTCGGCGGCGTCCTCGAAGGTCTGCACCACGATGCCGAACTGCATGATCGCGGCCTGCGCACGCGGCGTACCGACCTCGCTGATGACGAGGTCGACGATCTCCTTCTCGCGCTCGCGCAGACCGGTGGCGACCGCGCGCAGCCTGTTCGCGCGGTCGCCGACCGGTGTCGCCGCCCAGCCGGGGAACGCCCGCCGCGCGGCCCGGGCCGCGCGGTCCACGTCGGCCGCGGTTCCCGCCGGGACCGTCCCGATGACTTCACCGGTCGCCGGGTTGAGGACCTCGATCGAACCGGTGCTCTCAGAGGCGACCCATCGGCCGTCGATGTAGACGGTGTCGCGGACGATCATTTCTTCAGCTCCTTCTCGTAACCGGCCAGGTGGGCGAGATCGGCCCGGGGCGGCGTGAAAATGTCGAGGTTGAGTGTCGGCTCGTACGGCTCGATGTAGTGCGGCGAGCCTGCCGGCACCAGCAACATCGAGCCGGGGCCCATCTCGTGCGGCACGCCGTCGATGTAGTACTTCGCCCGGCCGGACACGATGTACGCGAGCTGGTCGAAGTCCTCGTGGACGTGTGGGTTGAGCGCCATCCCCGGCTCGACGTGGTTCATCACGAGCATCACGTCGTCGGTGACGTAGCCGGCCCGCTTGACCCCGGGCCGCACGTCCTCCAGCTCCAGATCGTCCCACCGCACAACGGTCCTGTAGAGGTTCTTGCTGCTCATCTGCTGCTCCTTCTGCTGTCGTTACGCGCTATGAGTCATGCCGGTGGCGCCGAGGTGTGGCCGAGGTGGGCCGAGATCTGTTCCGCGGTCGCCTTCAGCGCCTTCCAGAGCCCCGACCCGGGTCCGGCCACCAGCGCTTCGGAGGTGCCGATGAGGGCGACCGTCGTACAGATCACTCCGCGGGCGTCGAAGACCGGGGCGGCCACGGCGTGGATTCCCTGCACCACCATGGAGTGCGCGCCCATCCCGTCGGCCTTCACCTGCTCGATGCTCTGCTCGATGTCCTGGCGCATCGGCGCCGACAGCGAGGACAGCAGCCGGTCGACCAACTGGCGGTCGGGCAGGTGCGCCAGGAACACCAGGGACTGCGCGGCGTTGAGCGGTAATTCACGGCCCTCCGGCACGTGCACGACGGCCAGCCGATCGGTGTCCATCTCGACCCGGGTGACCACGGCACCCCGTCCGCCCCACAGGCTGAGGACCACGGTCTCGTGCGATTCGGCACTCAGCGCGGTCATGTACGGCGCCGCGATCTCCAGTACCCGTGACCGGCGCATCGCGGCCGCGCCGAGATGTACGGCGATCGGGCCGGGCTCGAACGCCCCGTCCTCCCCCCGCTCGATCAGGCCGGCGTTGGCCATCGAGGCGAGGTACCGGTGCGCGGTCGACCGCTGCAGGCCCAGGCCCGCGGCGACATCGGCCGCGCGGAGGGTCTGATCCGTGGCCAGCATCCTGAGGATCTCCGCGCACCTGGTCACGGCCTGGATGTCGCCGTCGCGTAGTTCGCTCCGGCTCTTCGGTTCCGTCACGGTGAGTCCCCATGGGCTAGAACTGACTGATGATGTGTCCCGGATCGTGCGAATAGATTCGCTCTATACGGGAACTTGAGGGAACGCTAAGGTTCCACCAACCGGCTGTCAATAGCAGCCCAAAACGCCACCAGGCCTGTTATTCATGCGGAACTCCTGGCCCCGGTGGCCGGTCGATGGTCATCGACCGTGTCCCGCATTGCGGGTTCCGCGTCCAAGGAGGAGAGATGATCGACGCAACGGACGACGTGGAGTTCGACCCGGACTTCGATGCCGTCGGCGATCCCGAGGTGAGCGAGTTGCTCACCGGTGCCGTCGACCTGCACGTGCATCCCGCGCCGTCGCCGTTCCCGCGCCGGCTCGGTCTACTGCAGGCGGCCCGACAGGCCCACTCGGCAGGCTTCAAGGGCCTGATCGTGAAGTCCCACCACCACAGCATGGTCACCGACGTCCTGGCCGTGTCGGACGCTGTCGGCGGCCTCCCCATCCCGGTCTATTCCGGCGTGGCGTTGAACAACCAGGTCGGTGGGATCAACCCGTCGGCGGTCGAGCTCGCGCTCAACCTGGGCGGCCGGATCATCTGGTTCCCGACCATCTCCTCGGACCAGCACATCTGCGTGCACAACGAGGAACTGAAATTCCCCCGCACGGCCAAGCCCTTCCGCAAGGACACCCCGACCCCGGTCCTCGACGAGAACGGCGCTGTCCTGCCCGAGGTCCACGACGTGCTGGACCTGATCAAGGACGCGGACGCCATCCTCTCCGGCGGCCACATGGGAGTCGGCGAACTCGATGCGGTCATCCGCGCGGCGGCGGCGAAGGGCATCGAAAAGATCATCGTCAGCCACCCGAACTTCGTCATCGGCGCCGTACCCGAGCTGTGCCGCGAGTGGGCCGGCCTGGGCGTCAAGTTCGAACACGAACTGTGCATGTACGACGACCGTTCGTCGTTCTACCACTGGGAGCTCGACACCATGCTCGAGTACATCAAGGCGACCGGTGTCGAACACAGCCTGATCGGCTCGGACCTCGGCCAGCTGAACAACCCGCTGCCGGTTCAGGCCTATCGCCGGATCGTGCGTGGCCTGCTCGATCTCGGCGTCGGTCACGACGACATCCGGACCATGATCAGCACCAACCCCGGCGAACTGCTGGGAGTCTGACGTGCCCGGGTTGCGGTCACTGATCCGCGAGCGGCCGGCGATCGGCACGTTCCTCAAGCTCCCCCAGCCGGAGGTGGTGGAGGTCCTCGCCATCGCCGGGCTGGACTTCCTGATCTGCGACACCGAACACGCGCAGATCGACGAATCCGGGGCGCGCACCGTCATCCAGGCCGGTCGCGCCGCCGGCATCCCGATCGTCGTCCGGGTGCCGACCATCGACTCCGGGCAGATCAACCGGCTGCTCGAAGCCGGAGCCGCCGGCATTCAGCTGTCCAGTACGACATCGGCCGACAGGGCCGGGAAACTGTCGGGTTTCACCACCTACCCGCCGGCCGGGTTGCGTGGGCTGAGCACCGCGCAGTCCTCGGCGCGGTTCGGCACCATCCCCCTGGCCGATTACCTCGCCTTGAGCAACGACCAGGTCCTGCGCGTCGGCCAGCTCGAGTCGGCGCGGTACGACGACCCCCTCGACGACATCATGTCGTCGCTGGACATCGCCTTCATCGGCACCATGGACCTGTCGGTGGATCTCGGCGTACCGGGACAGGTAGGTGCCTCGGTGGTACAGGCCAAGATCGGCGAGATCGAAGCCGCGGCACGCCGGGCCGGCACACCGCTGGGCATCTTCGCGGCTACCGCGGCCGAGGCCGAGCGGGCCGTCGCCGCCGGCTATCGCTATATCGCGGTCGCGAGTGATCTCGCCCTGCTGACCACCGCGGCCGAGGAGCGGTTCACCGTGCTGATGGAGGCCGTTGGAGGCGCGCGTGGCTGATCTGTCGACCGCGTTCGGCGGTCTGCGGCTGCCCAACCCGGTCATCGCGGCGTCCTGTGAGTACACGATGACCGAGCCGGGCATCCTTGCCTGCATCGACGCCGGCGCGGGGGCGGTCGTGGCGAAGTCGATCAACGAGTCGCCCGCCGCCGCCAAGCAGCTCGACATCGCCGACTATCTCCTGCTCGACCAGGACCTGCACGCGGTGCCGTGGACCTCGGCCCACGGCACGGAGACGCTGTTCAACCGCTCCGGCCTTGCCCAGACCACGCTCGAGGAGTGGGTGGCGATGCTGGAACGTTGTCAACGGCACGCGTCCGCGACCGGCTCGGCGGTGATCGGCAGCGTGACGGTCGCCTCCGCCGAAGGTGCCGCCCGGCTGGCCGCGGCGATGGCCGAGGTCGTTCCCGCGATCGAGGTCAACGTCGGTGCGCCGCACGGGCGTGAAGCCGCCGCTGTCCGGCAGATCACCGAGGCGGAGGGCGTCGCGCACTACACCCGGACCGTCCGGGCCGCGATCGACTGCCCGCTGATCGTCAAGTTGCCCGGCCAGGCCGGCGACATCGTGGGAATGGCGCGCGCGGCGGCCGGCAACGGCGCCGACGCGGTGTGCCTGACCGGCCGGTTCAACGGGTTCGTGCCGAACCTCGACACCTGGGACCCGGAGCTCGGCTCCTGGGGCGCGATCGGCGGTCCGTGGGCCTTGCCGATCAGCCTGTACTGGATCAGCAAGTGCTTCGGCACCGTACCTGCCCTGATCGGCACCAACGGCGCGCGCGACGGCCTCGACGTCGCCCGCTTCCTCCTCTCCGGCGCGCAGGCGGTGGAGATGGCAAGCCTGCTGCTGAGCAACGGTGCGGCGGCCTTGGCCCGCACGATCAGCCAACTCGACGCCTACCTCGATCAACACGGCGTGACGCGCCTGGACGAGGTCATCGGAGCCGCCGTGCGGCGCGCCAAGGAATACCACGAGATCGACCCGATCGTCCCGCCCGTCCGGCCCTGGCTGGACAACTGACCCCTGGCTGGACAACCGACAAGGAGACCGATGCACCATCAGCCGGCTGATCTCGTCCTCGTCAACGGATGGGTGCTGACGCTGGACCGGCACGCCACCGAGACCACCGCGCTCGCCGTCGCCGGCGATCGGATACTGGCGGCAGGCACCGACGACGACATCCGTGCCCTCACCGGCCGTGCCACGACGGTGATCGATCTGGCCGGGCGCACCGTCCTCCCTGGCATCAACGACGCGCACCTGCACCTGTCCTTCCTCGGGCTCGCGATGCCGCCTCATGTCGTCGACCTTTCACCGCAACGCAGCCTCGAAGACCTGCAACGCACGCTGGCCACCGCGGCGGCCACGACGCGCGGGGAATGGCTCATCGGCACGAGCTGGAGCGAAGGCGAGATCGCCGAGTTCGCGGATCGGACCCGGCCACCGCATCGGCACGACCTCGACCCGCACAGCGGCGACCGCCCGGTGGCGCTGCACCACATCTCGAAGCACGGAGTGTGGGCCAACACCGCGGCGCTGCGGATCGCCGGGATCACGTCCGCCACACCGGACCCGGAGGGCGGGATCATCGTCCGCGACGCCGCCGGTGAGCCGACCGGGCTCCTGTTGGAGACCGCGTCCGAACTGCTGACCCAGCACATCCCACCTGCCGGCGCGGATCAGCGACAGCAGGCCCTGCGCGCCGCACTGCGCCTGCTCAACAGTCTCGGCATCACCAGTCTCACCGACCCGATGGTCTCCCCGGACGCCCTGCGCGATCTCATCCTGCTGCGACGATCCGGCGCGCTGACCGTCCGGACCAGCGTCTTGATGTACTGGGACTCCGCCATGTCGACTTCGCTCGAGAAGGTCCGCACCGGCCTGCGAACCTCCGGCCTGGCCAGCGGGCTGGGAGACGAATGGCTTCGGATCGGTGGGGTCAAGGTCTTCTCCGACGGCGTTCCCAGCCAGGGCACAGCCTGGACGTACCAGCCTTACCACCACGACTGCACCGGCAGCCTGACCACTCCCGGTGCCGACGGCACTGCCCGATATGACGAACTGCTCGACATCATCGAGGCCGTCCACCGGAACCGGATGCATGCCCAGGTCCACGCCACAGGGGATCGGGCCGTCGACGCCGTGATCGACGGCGTGCTGCGCGCCCAGAGCCGCGACCCGTGGCCCGACGCCCGGCACGCGATCCTGCACGGCACGCTGATCAAGGACCCGCTGACCATGGGGCGCCTCGCCGACCACGGCATCGGCGTGGTCACCAGTTCGGTCATGAAGGCCGGACTCGCCGCAGGCATGCGATCAGCTCTTGGCGACGAGGGGGCGCACGCGACCTTCCTGGCCGGCTCACTCCTCGCCGCCGGTGTCCAGGTCGCCGACTCCTCCGATGCTCCCGTCGTGCCCCCAGACTGGCGACGCGGTCTGCAAACCCTCGTCACCGGCGACGGGTACGGCGCCCGGGCCGCTACCGAACGGCTCACCCGGACCCAGGCACTGCGGCTGTGGACCAACGCCGGCGCCTGCCTCGAAGATGCGGAGCACGCCAAGGGCAGCCTCGAACCCGGCAAGCTCGCGGACTTCGTCGTACTGGCTGAAGATCTGCACAGCGTGGCCGACCACGAACTCTCGGGTCTGACCCCGCAGCTGACCTACGTCGGCGGTGCGTGCGTCTTCGACGCCACCAACGACTAGTGCTGCGTTTCTCAAAGGGTGTGGGATTGCCTCTGGCCAGGAGCCTTGAGCTGGCGGATTCTCATGGGGTAGGCCCCACATCGACTGCGGTTGGGGGTCGGACTCTGCCAAGTCTCTGTCTCACTGAAGCGAGGCCCACATCGAGGTCAACGACAGCCGAGTCCCAGCGGAATTTGATCACTCCATTTGCGGCACAACCTCCGCCGCCCGACTGACGTTCTGTCGCATTTGCGCTCCGACGCCAGCAGACTCTGTCACTCTCCGTGACCGATGATCCGTCATGAGGCGATCTCCCTCCGAGACGGGGCGGCTGCTCTGACGGAACAGCGACGGAACAGGGCGCTGATCGATCTCCAAAAACCGGATTCGAGGATCGGACATTTTCAGCGAACCTGCAGGCCAGTCACAGCGCGGCCGATGATCAACCGCTGGATCTCCGACGTACCTTCGAAGATGGTGTAGATCTTGGCGTCCCGGTGGAAGCGTTCCACCGGGTGCTCCCTGGTGTATCCGGCGCCGCCCAGGATCTGGATCGCCTGTTCCGTCACCCACACCGCCGACTCCCCCGCCACCAGCTTCGACATCGACCCCTCCGCCTGGGAGAACTGCCTGCCGTTGCGGGCCATCCACGCGGCCCGCCAGGTCAGCAGGCGGGCCATGTCCACCCGGGTCGCCATCTCGGCGAGGAGGAAGGCGATCGCCTGGTTCTCGCCGATCTTGCGGCCGAACTGCTCGCGCTCGCGGGCGTAGTCCCGGGCGTACTCGAAGGCCGCCCGCGCGATGCCGACGGCCATGGCGGCGACCGACGGGCGGGTGGTCTCGAACGTGCGCATCGCCGCCTGCTCCCCCGCCCGCTCCCCGTTGCGTACGCGTGACAGCCGGGCGTCCAGCTTCTCCTTGCCGCCCAGCAGGCAGGAACCCGGTACGCGGACACCGTCCAGGATCACCTCGGCCGTGTGGGAGGCGCGGATCCCGTGCTTGCGGAACTTCTGGCCCATGGACAGCCCCGGCGTGCCGGGTGGGATGACGAACGACGCCTGGCCCCGAGTGCCGAGCGACGGGTCGACCGAGGCCACGACCACGTGGACGTTCGCGATGCCGCCGTTCGTGGCCCAGGTCTTGACGCCGTCCAGCACCCAGTCTCCGCCGTCGGGGACGGCGCGGGTGCGGATGGCGCCGACGTCGGAGCCGGCGTCGGGCTCGGAGGCGCAGAAGGCGCCCAGTTTGACGTCGTTCTCCGTGCCGAACATCTGGGGCAGCCACTCCCCCATCTGCTCGGGGGTGCCGTTCGCGGCGAGGGCGGCGGCGGCCAGGCCGGTGCCGACGATGGCCAGGCCGATGCCCGCGTCGCCCCAGAAGATCTCCTCGAACGCCACCGGCAGCGCCAGCCCGCTCTCCTCGAACCACTGGGTGGCGAAGAAGTCGAGGGAGTAGAGCCCGATCTTGGCAGCCTCCTGGATGACCGGCCAGGGGGTCTCCTCGCGCTCGTCCCATTCGGCGCCCGCCGGGCGGATCACGTCGCGGGCGAACGCGTGCACCCAGTCGCGTACCTCGACCACATCGTCGCTGGGCTCCGGGCAGAAGCCGGTCATGTGCGCACTCTCCTCGACCCGAGGTTACCGGTGGTAACACGACACCTTACCGGCCAGTAGCTCCGTGATGGAACACCGGCCCCGAGAGCGGTGCGGCGAGGGCCGCCAGCGCCATGCCGATCGCGAGGCCGTACATGAGCGGGGTGAATCCCCCGAACGCGGCGGCGCGGCTCGACGCGTTCCGCCACGTACGCCAGCGCCGCCGGCGGGAACATCGCCACCGCCAGCCCCTGCACCGCCCGCAGCGCCAGCGCCACCTCGGGGTTCGCGCTCAGCGCCACCGCCGCCGAGGTGAGCGCGGCCAGCGGCAGTCCGATCGTCAGCAGCCTGCGGCGCCCGTACCGGTCGGAGAGCGGGCCGAACGCCAGGAAACCGGCTCCGTATCCGATGCCGAACGCGGTCACCAGCCAGGTCAGCCCGCCGGCCGAGGCGCCCCAGTCGGCGGCCATGTCGTGCAGGAGCGGGATCACGATGTACAGCTGGCCGCTGACCAGCACGGCGGTGAGGGTGAAGGCCGCCAGCGTGCGTGCGAACGGCGCGCGGGCCGGCGTCAACAAGGAACGCATCTACCGGCATTTCGGCAGCAAGGAGAAGCTGTTCGACGAGGTCATCACGGGGGCACTCGACGACCTGACGACGCAGATCGCCCTCCCGGGCGCCGATCCCGGGGACTACGTGGCCCGGCTGGCGGACTACTACCACTCACATCCCGACCTGGTGCGGCTGCTGATGTGGGAGGCGCTCAACTACCGGGACCAGGAGGGGACGCCGCCCGGTCAGGAGGCGCGGGTGGAGCGCTGCCGCCGCAAGACGGCCTCGCTGGCGGAGGGCCTGGGCGCGGAGCCGTCGCCGGCGGTGGCCAGGACGGTGTTCATGCTGACCGGGCCGGCGCTGTTCCCCTCGATGATGCCCCAGCTCGGGCGCATCATCCTGGGTGAGGCGGCCGACGACCACGAGGCCCTGCGGGACCATGTCGCCGCGTTCGTCGCGTCCGGCCTCAAGGGATCACAGTGATCATGGGCGGGCGCTCGCTGATCCCGATGTCGCGGAGCAGGATGTCGTGCCCGTCCGGCCCCCTCCTGAACTGTGCCAGCCGGACGGACGGCTCGTGGCAGCTCTCGATCTTGCCCTGACGCAGCAGGCGCGACCAGGCGGCCAGCATGATCTGGGACGCCATCCTCCCGAGCGCCTCGGTCGACTGCGGGGCGTGCTCGCGCGACCCCAGGTCGACCTGGGCGAACGCGTCCAGCCCGGCCAGGTCGAGCAGGTCGATCAGCAGCCCCAGCTCCACGCCGTAACCGGTCAGGAACGGCACCCGTTCCAGGGCTGAGCGGCGGCCGGCGTACTCCCCGGCCAGGGGCTGGACGAAACCGGCCAGTTGCGGCCAGTGGAGGTTGATGAGCGGGCGGGCCACCAGCTCCGTGACGCGGCCGCCGCCGTTGGCGGTGCCGTGCAAGGGGCGGTCATAGCAGCCCTTCGTGTAGACCACGGTCGGGTCCGCGAACAGCGGTCCGAGCAGGCCGAATACCAGAGAAGCACGAAATTTCCGGATGTCGGCGTCCACGAACACCAGCACATCCCCCGAGGTCACGGCCAGCGACTTCCACAATGCCTCGCCCTTGCCGTCCAGCGGCTTGAGCTGCGGCAGGATCTCGTCCTGGGCGTGCACGCAGGCCCCCGCGCGGCGCGCCACGAGCGCCGTGTCGTCGGAGGAACGCGAGTCGATCACCACGATCTCGTCGACGAGCCCATCCAGCTCACGCCGGATCACGCCGACGATCTCGCCCACGGTCTCGCGCTCGTCCCGGGCGGGCAGCACCACGCTCACCGTGGTCCCCCCCTTGGCGGCCTTCAGGTCCCGGAGCGGCCAGTCCGTGGCGGACGAAGTACGCTGCCGCAACCATCCTCGCACTTCAGGCAGCATGCGACCCCTCCCCCCGTATCCCCACATTTCAGATTATGCGGTGCGGGCGTGACGCTCCAGGAACGTGTACACGTCCGCCTCGTCCACGCCGGGGAACGACCCCGGCGGCAGCGCGGCCAGGACGTGGGAGTTGGCGCGGGCGGACGGCCAGGCGTAGCCCTCCCAGCGTTCGGACAGCTCGGCGGGCGGGCGGCGGCAGCAGTCGCCGTTGGGGCAGTTGGACTTGGTGCGGTTGGTGGTCTCACGGCCCCTGAACCAGCGCGACTCCTTGTACGGCACCCCCAGCGTGATGGCGAAGTCCCGCTCCCGCGACGGATCCACGTGCGCCACGCAGAAGTAGGTCCCGGTGGGCGAGTCGGAATACTGGTAGTACACCGAGAACCGGTCGGGCGAGGCGAACACCTGCCGCCCCGACCACTGCAGGCACATCCGTTGCCCCTCGATGGCGCCCTGCTCGTCGGCCGGAAAGACGATGCCGTCGTTCTCGTACGCCTTGTAGATGGTGCCCCCGGCGTCGTTGCGCACGAAGTGGCAGACGAGGCCCAGGTGGTGGGTGGCGAGGTTGGTGAAGCGGTGGGCGGCCATCTCGTACGACACCGCGAACACGTCCCGCAGGTCCTCCACCGACAGCGCCCGGTCGGCCTTGGCCTCCTGGAGGTAGAGCGTGGCGGCCTTCTCGGGGACGAGGACGGCGGCGGCGAAGTAGTTCGCCTCGGTGCGCTGGCGCAGGAAGTCGGCGAAGTCGCGGGGCTTGTCGTGGCCGAGCGCGAGGTGGCCGAGCGTCTGGAGCAGGATCGTTCGCGGGGTGTGCATGCCGAGCTGCTCGTGCTTGACGTAGATGCGGCGGTTGCGCAGGTCGGTGATGGAACGCACGGATCGCGGCAGGTCCTGCGCGGTGTGCACGGTGTAGCCGAAATGCGTGACCAGGCTCTGGATCATGCTCTGCGACAGCGCGCCCGTACGGTAGCCGACCGCGGCGAGCGCCTTGGCGGCGGCCTCCTCGATCTCCCCGAAGTAGTTGCCGACCTCGCGCTGCCTGCGCCGCAGCTCGGCGTTTGCGGCCCTGGCCTCCTCCGGGGTGGCGGTGCCGCGGGCCTGGCGGGCGCGCAGCTCGCCGTACAGGCCGAGAAGGTGTTCGAGAACGTCGTTCGGGACGCGGGCGGAGACCTTCAGGCGGGGCAGCCCGAGCCCGGCGTAGATGGGGTCGCGCTGCGCCTCCTCCAGCGCGATCTCCAGCTGGGCGCGGCGGTTGGGCGGCTGGCGGCGCAGGAGCTCCTCGATGGGCACGCCGAGCGCGGTGGCCAGCCCCTTGAGCAGCGACAGCTTGGGCTCGCGCTTGCCGTTCTCCAGCAGCGACAGCTGGCTGGGCGCTCTGCCGACGCGCGTGCCCAGGTCGGAGAGGGTGAGGCCGCGCTGCTTGCGCAGGTGCCGGAGGCGCTGGCCAAACGCGATCAGGTCAAGCTCCTGCGTCAAAGACAGCGGTTCTTCACCTAGCAAGGGCGCCATGTCGGCATCTTAGACAGAAATTCGGCCCATTTTCTAGTCTTCCGAACAGACCACCGCCGGATGGCCGTACCGCTCGGATTGGTCTAGGCCAACGGGAAAACTATCAATTTCTTCACGGCCGAATACCCGCCAGTAATGCAGATCTCGGAAATTTTCGCAGTTCTTCTCTCTGTCCGCCACTATGGGCGGCCTCCTCCAGGGCACAAACTCGGCTGTGAGCCCCAGGGGACGACAAGGGAGTGAACAATGATCGATCGCCTCAAGGGAGCTGCTGAGCAGCTGCAGGACGAATGGGACAACGACCCTCGCTGGGAGGGCGTCGAGCGCACCTACGGCGCCGAAGACGTGATCCGGTTGCGCGGCAGTGTCCAGGAGGAGCACACGCTGGCCCGGCTCGGCGCCGGCCGGCTGTGGGACCTGCTGAACACCGAGGACTACGTCAACGCCCTCGGCGCGCTGACCGGCAACCAGGCCGTCCAGCAGGTGAAGGCAGGGCTGAAGGCGATCTACCTGTCCGGCTGGCAGGTCGCCGCGGACGCGAACCTGGGCGCGCAGACGTACCCGGACCAGAGCCTGTATCCGGCCAACTCCGTGCCCGCCGTCGTGCGCCGCATCAACAACGCGTTGCTGCGCGCCGACCAGATCACCTGGTCGGAGGGTGACGCCGACGCCCCGCACTGGCTCGCGCCGATCGTGGCCGACGCCGAGGCCGGGTTCGGCGGGGTGCTCAACGCGTTCGAGCTGATGAAGGGCATGATCGCGGCCGGTGCCGCGGGCGTGCACTGGGAGGACCAGCTCGCCTCCGAGAAGAAGTGCGGCCACCTGGGCGGCAAGGTGCTCATCCCGACCGGCCAGCACATCAAGACCCTGAACGCCGCCCGCCTCGCCGCGGACGTCGCCGGAGTCCCCTCGCTGATCATCGCGCGGACCGACGCACAGGCCGCGACGCTCCTGACCAGTGACGTGGACCCGCGCGACCAGGCGTTCACCACCGGCGAGCGCACCCCGGAGGGCTTCTACCGGGTCAGGAACGGGCTGGGGGCGTGCATCGCCCGCGGCCTGGCGTACGCGCCGCACTCGGACCTGCTCTGGATGGAGACCAGCACGCCCGACCTGGACGTGGCCCGCGAGTTCGCCGAGGCCATCAAGGCGGCGTACCCGGACAAGATGCTCGCCTACAACTGCTCACCGTCGTTCAACTGGAAGAAGCACCTGGACGACTCCACCATCGCCAAGTTCCAGCGGGAGCTGGGGCACATGGGGTACAAGTTCCAGTTCATCACGCTGGCCGGGTTCCACTCGTTGAACTACTCGATGTTCGACCTGGCCCAGGGGTACGCCAGTGACGGCATGACCGCGTACGTCGAGCTGCAGGAGGCCGAGTTCGCGGCCGAGTCGCGCGGCTACACCGCCACCAGGCACCAGCGCGAGGTCGGCACCGGCTACTTCGACCTGGTCAGCACGGCCGTCGCGCCCGACTCCTCGACGACCGCGCTCAGGGGGTCGACGGAGGAGGAGCAGTTCGCCCACTGATCTCGCCGGACCGCCCTCCGGGCATGCGGCGGTTCCCCGGCGAACGGGCCGCGCCAGTCTCCCCCGGCACTGGCGCGGCCCACTCCTTTTCCGGCTCTATTTGTCCGGACAAAGTGGGTCGGATCGCGCAGACTGAGGCCACCAAACGATCGCCGTCCGCCCATCACGATTTTGGTATCGGCTGGTATCCAGCCGTAGCCGTTCGTACTGCTTATCCTGAGTTTTCATGAGTTCAAGGTCATGAGAAGCCCCAAATGTCATGAGTTTGATCATGAGTAACTCAGGCATCCTGAGTTGGTTGCCGACGACGGCAAAGGGCCCAGACCTCGTCACCGAGATCCGTGCCTCCTTCTGCAATCGGTGGTCGTGCCCTACCTCATGTGGTACCGCACACCCACCGGGCCGAGAGTCTCCTCCTTGGCGAGGGTGTCCAGGGCGAAGGAGATGTCCCGAGGGCGTTCCCATCCGAAGAGGAAGCCCTCAGGTTCGTAGCCGTCGACGAAGTTGTTGCCGTGGTGGTCGAGGGTGACGACCCGGAAACCTGCCGCACCGTCAGGCCCACCAGCCAGTCCATGTCGCTTCCGGAACCTCCGGTTCCGTGCGACACCGTGATCAGCGGAGCGGGTGTCGCCAGAGGTCGTAGCGGTTCCCACTGGTAGAGACGGACTGGACGAGGGCGACGCGGTTCGCGGAGATCATGACGCGACTCGTCGTGCAGGACACGAGTTCGGCACCGAGTCTGTTCAGAGATCGTCATGGCAGCATCATAGGAAGACGGTCAGGTAAAAGGGACGATGCCCCTTCTGGCAAGAGCTTCGGCCAGGCGGGGGATTTTCCGACTGCTCTCGATCACGTGAGCCTGGTGCATGAGCCGGCCAACGGCGGTGCGGTACGCGAGGCTGCCGAAGGCGAACATCTCGGGATCATCTTCACGCCACAGGGGCAGAGGCGCCCATAGCGAGCCGGCGAGCGTTGTCACAAGCAGGCTCCTTTACGTTGTACGCAGGCGCTAACGCTTGCGCCAGGGCAGAACGAGATCGCTCCGCGTAGTTCTGGCAGTGATCGTTCCCGCCAGTCGGCAGGGTGGGGATCAGTCCCCATTCGGGCGGGAAACCACGAGTGGCCCCATCCGCAGGTCGGGGCCACTTTCTTTCCCGCGGCCACTAGTCGTTCGCTATCTGATCGTCAGCGTTACAGGCTGCACCCTCGTGTCACGTACATGATGTAAGCAAATTAACTTGCGCTCTCACGAGCATCCCATGCTACGGTTTCGATCAGTCAAACCCCTCCGATTGCCCGATCCCGTCGGGCTTGGAGCGGGTGCGGGTCGAATGGCGTCGGTTATCTCTTTCTGCAAAAGATCACATCCGGTGCCGCTTCTCACATCCGTACTCGTTCCCGGCTCGGCGGTCGCCGGTGCGGTTCGGTGGGGACACGGGTCGAAGTTCGTCGCTTATCACCTTTTAAGTGAGTGGTTGCTGGTTCGAGTCCAGCCCGGGGCTTTGCTCCGGTAGCTCAATCGGTAGAGCACTTGAACGGCGGTGGACATCCCACATCCGTGTCTTCTCCGAGCCGCGCCGGTTCGCTTGTCAGCCGTGCCGGCGGCACGGGTCGAATCTGGTCGGTTACCACACAGGTCAAGGTTCGAATCCTTCCGGCCGCTCTCGCGCGGCCGGTAGCCCGGGTCGGCCGGGCGCCCGGCCAGAACGCCACATCCGTGCCATCGGCACGGCCGACGAGCTTGGGGAGGGCGGGTCGAAGTTGATCGGTTATCGCTTCGGGAGCGAGTTGTCCGGGTTCGAGTCCCGGCGAGCCGCCTCGTGCGGCTCGTGGTGTAAGTGGCAGCACGCTTAACGGCCGGTCTACATCCCACATCCGCCCTCCCCTCCCCCACATCCGCCCCGGCGGGTCGACCCGTAGGAGGAAATCCATGACCCGCAACCGTGACCCTCTCGCAAGCATTTCCGCGTACGCCAAGCCGCAGACCCAGCCGCTGCCCGGCCGCACCGACCAGGTGCGCAACGCGGCAGGCGGCTACGTCTTCGCCAAGGACCTGTGGCGGCGCGTCGAGGACTTCCTGATCCTCGGCACCACAGGCGGCACCTATTACGTATCGGAGCAGAAGCTGACCGCCGAGAACGCCGACGTGCTGTTCCAGGCGATTGCTCAGAACGGCCCTCGCGTCGTCGAGCTGCTGACGGAGATCTCGACCGCGCGTCCGCCGCGCGCCCCGAAGCAGCGCCCGGCCCTGTTCGCGCTGGCCGCCTGCTACGCCAAGGGCGACGCCGCCACCCGGCAGGCCGCCAAGACGGCGCTGCCGAAGGTCGCGCGCACCACCGACCACCTGGCCCAGTTCTTCGGCTACTACAAGAACCTGGGCGGCAAGCCGACCGCCCGCGGCACCGCGCCCGTGGTCGGCCGGTCGCTGCGGACGGCGCTCGCGTCGTGGTTCCTGTCGGACAACGCGGACAACGTCGCGTTCCGGGTGTGCAAGGCCCGCCAGCGGAAGACTCCACAAGGTGAAGCGTTCGACCTGCGCGACGTGCTGCGCATCGCCCACCCGAAGGCCGAAAGCCCAGAGCGGGGACGGCTGTTCGGCTGGATCGCCGGAAACGCCACCGACGAGCAGGCCCGTGAGGTGCTGGAGTCGGTCGACCGGTTCCTGACCGCCAAGGCCGTCACCACTCCGAGCGAGGCCATCCGGGTCGTGACCGAGCGCAAGGTGCCGTGGGAGTTCCTGCCGGACGCCATGCTGCGCGAGCCCATCGTGTGGGACGCGCTGATCGACACGATCGGCATGACCGCGCTCATCCGCAACCTGGCACGCATGACGCGGATCGGCACGCTCAAGCCCATGAGCGACGCCACCCGGCGCACGGTCGCCAGACTCACCGACCGGGAGGCGCTGCTGAAGGCGCGCATCCACCCGATGGACGCCTTCCTCGCGCTACGCGTGTACGGCTCGGGCCGCGCCCAGCCGAACCCGCGCGCCGACGCTCAGACGTGGAAGCCGGTCCCGGCGATTCTCGACGCGCTGGAGGAGACCTACGAGCTGGCATTCGACACCGTCGAGCCCACGGGCCGGCGGCTGCTGGTCGCGGTCGACTCCTCCGGCTCGATGAGCTGGGGCGGCGTCATGGCCGGCGGCTCGTCGATCGGCACACCGTACGAGGTGGGCTGCGCCATGGCGGTCATGCTGGCCCGCATCGAGCGCGGGAACGTGCACGTCATCGACGTGGACACCAGCGTCCACGCCTCGAAGGTGACCCCGCGCACCAACCTGCGCGAGATCGCCTCCTGGCGGCCGTCCGGCGGCGGCACCGACCTGTCGCTGCCCTTCCAGTGGGCACGTGAGCAGCGGATGGCGGTGGACGGCGTGGTGCTGTTCACCGACAACGAGACGTGGGCCGGACGGACGCACCCGGCCCAGGCCCTCGACGCCTACCGGCGTACGGTCAACGCGGAGACCCGTGTCATCGTGGCGGCCATGACGGCTGCGGGCTACTCGATCGGTGACCCGCGCGACGAGGGCGCGCTGAACGTGGCGGGCCTGGACGCCTCGCTGCCGCTGATCGTGAACGGGTTCATCCAGGCGTAGCCCCGAGCACGACGAAAGGCCCGGCCATCCTCATAGAGAGGATGGCCGGGCCCTTTCCGCCTGTGGAAGGGATCCTCTGCCACGCAGGCATGATCAGCGACGGTCGACAGTCTCGCAGTCGCCGGAGACCTGCGGATCGGTCAGGTCCACGCGAATGACATCCGTGCCGATACCGCAGCTCAGGTCCGCCTTGTCAGCCTTGGAGCCATCGGCGCCGGCGGGCTCTATAGCGTCGATCTCGTCATTCCCATTGCCGCCGCGCAGCGCGTCAGCGCCCTCACGGCCGACGATCCAGTTGTCGTTGGAGTTGCCGCGCAGCGAGTCGTCGAAGTTGCTGCCGAGCAGGTTCTCGACGGTCGTGTCGATGTTGTCGTGGTCCCTGTTCAGGCGGCCGTCGTCGGCCTGGTCGTCCATGTCGACCAGTACGCCGGACGTGCTGTTTCCGTAGTCGGCCGTGTCGACGTCCGCGCCGCCGTTGAAGGTGACGTTTGTGCCGGTGGAGGTGGTGGCGCCGAAGTAGGTGTCGCGGCCTGCCCCGCCCTCGATCCGGGTGGTGAGCGAGGTGTCCACCTGAACCTCGTCGGGACCATCGCCGGTCATCAACTTGATGACCCTGATCGGCGTACTGACCTCGCAAATGACCTTGTTGGCAGAGCCATTCCGGCGGCACCCAGTGCCGGGCTCAATTCCAGTGCCGGTGATGTCCTCCAGGGTGACGATCCTCCCGGCGCTTAAGCTGGCCAGCTTGATCTTGTTCGCAAAGTCTCCACCCTCGTAGTAGAGCTCGTTGATACTGGTGACGTAGGCCGTGGGCGTAGCGGCGTGGCTGGGGGTGGCCAGGGTGCCGGCCAGCATGGCTGCAGCGATGGGCGGGAGCGCCAGCAGGGCCAGGTGCTTGGTGATACGCATTGTGCCTATCCTTTGATGGTGATGGATATTCTCCGGTGGATTTCCCCCATACAAGGAAGAACTCCAGCGGCTGTCACGACCATCAAAGGACACTCAGGCGTTGCACAATACGCCAAACGGCACACAAATCGTGTACTGTGCCACACTGCGTGTTGCGCTCCCATAGTCTCAAACGATCCCTCGCCACGGCATCCAGACATGCGGGGCAGCCCCGCTCGTCTCCCAGATAGGGAGGCGAGCGGGCTCGTAACCTGAATAGACGAGGTGGACGGCCGGGGCCATGTACAGCGCATGAGTTGGAGTCGGGGCGCCGGTTGTGGACAGCAAAGTAAATATGAGGCCGTGCATTATGGCGCTTTTGCGCCAGTCGGCATGTAGCCATGTTCATAGTGAACGGCTGCATCCTGTGCCCCACATGTGGGGCACAGGATGCAGCCGTTCACCTAGCGGTGTCAACCGGCGCGGTACCAGCTAGCAAAGCCACCGTCGCTCGGATTCCCTGTCACCGAGCGGTGTCCTGGCCAGCGTGTAGTAGTTTCCGGGGCCGGTCCGGTCGCAGTAGGCGTATTGGGTGACGGGGCTGTAGCCTCGGGAGCAGCAGCCTGCCCTTTCGTCGAGCCCAGGCCTGTCGATCCAGATCTCCACCGTGACGACTTGGAAGCCGCATCCGCCGATTCCGGTGATCACATTTCCGTTCCGGCCCGGAGGATAGGCGTATGGCTCGTACCCGTTGCAATGAGGCGCAGCCGAGGCGGTCGACGCTTCCGGTGCTGCCGACGCCGCCGAGGCCCATGGCGCGAGGAGCCCTAGTGCCAGTGTGAGAATCATGATAGTTCGTCGGAACAGCATCCTTTTCTCCCATCTAGAATTGTGCTGGCGCCCTCCTCGTACGATTCTGGCGAGCTGCTGAATCGGCAGCTATCCCGTATCCGCCGATGTTCAGATGTTCAATGGATTGACGGAATCAGCGCAGGTTGCTACTGTGCCTCAGTCTGAGCTAACGTGCAGATCCACATCCTCCAACCAGCAATAATCGCATTCTGTTATGTCGTCATAACAGTCTTTCCGTTCACGACGCGACACCTGTGGCCGTCTCGACCCTCACCAGAGTCTTGGCCAGGGCCCGCGTCAAATCGGTCTGAATCCACGTCCTGCCGCAGCCGCCCAGCCGAGGATTCCATCCGATCGCTGTCCGGCTGGCCCGCAGCAGGCCGTGCGCCCCGCGGTCCGGGCAGACGACGGGAGGCGGCAGCGGCAAGGGCCTGATGCTCGTCGACCGTCCACAGGCTGCCGCAGCCATCCAAACCCACGTTTTGACAGTGCTGGGGATGGACGGTGGGCCGATCTGGTCGTCATCATCTCCTCGGTACGGCACTGCGCCGTCCTGGATCATGGAGAGGACGTCCAGGCGTACGGGCACGGGCGCCTCACGAGATCCGGAAACCCGCTCACCGGGCGTGCCGGTAGGGGCGATGCCAGTTCAGTAGCGCAGGCGCGGACTGGATATCGCGCTGCAACCGCGCCAACCCCCAGCGGCAGATGAGGAGCCCGGGTTCGGCCTGCCGAGGAGGCTGATCCTCTCGCTCGCCGTCCCGGCAGCAGGGGCCGACGCGCAGAGGTTCAGGCATGCTAGGAGGGTCCTTTCGTGCAGTCCGAGAGGGGCAGTGTCGGTATCCACCATGCTGCCAGCAATACCGCTTACGCCATCGGGCAAGCAATCTAGACGTAAGCGCGTCCGCTTGCGCAATTACAGCGGTTGGCGGTTGACTGGAGACATCACAGCCCGCCCCAGCTCGACAGATCGGACCCCGCATGGCGGCCCCCAGGAAGTCCTCCACAGCCAGCGACACAGCTCCCACCGAGCTGTCCAGCAGTAGGCGTGGGAAGTCGACGGCTCAGCAGGAGACGCCGCGCGCCGGCCAGCCGCGCCGTACCAAGAAGCAGACCAAGTGGGCGACGGTGTCAGTACGCGTCCACGCGCATCTCGACGACCGAGTGGCCTACGCCTGCGACGTGACAGGGCTGGGACCGAAGGGGGTCGTCGAGGCGGCGATCAACGACTACGCCGACGCGTTGGGCGTCCCCACCGAGTTCAAAGAGAACGACCCCGGGCTCACCGAGCAGATGCCGCACGACTGGAGCAACCGGCGCAACCGGCGGCCGAACGGCACCGGCGAAGACCCCGACCTGGTGATGATCTCCGTACGGGTGGTACCACTCTCCCGCACCCGGCTCTGGCACTCCTGCGACTTCTCCGGCCAAGGCGCGCAGACCACGGTCGTGACGGCGCTGAACCTCTACCTGAGGAAACTCGGTGTGCCGCAGAACGTCCACCGGGACGCTGCGGGCAACCTCATCGCCGGATAATTCGGGTGTCGCTCAGGCGACACGAAGGCCAAGATCGTTCAGGCGCCATTCCTGCAGGCCGTCCAACGTGACGATCAACTGCTTCGCCAACGCGTATTCCAGGTCGTGATACGCCTCCAACCGCAGCTCGACGGCGTCGGCGACTGAGACCAGCCTGCGGCCGAGCGGCTTGAACACATCCGCCACAACCCCGTACGGATCTGCGGCGTTGACCGAGTTGACCCGCGACCATTCCCACAGACGCGGACACAATCGTCGAGCGGCCGGGATACATGATCGGCACGTCGACGGCGTGTTCGTGAACAGCTCACCGATCGCGTCCTTCCCTGGCGGTTCGGCCATCACCCACCAGATCCGGCCCTCTTCCCGGGCGGACTGGCCGCACACCTGACACAGCAGATGCAGCATGCACCTGCGCTGCGTCGCCGGGGTTGACGCCAGCGTCCTCAAGCTCGCGTTTCCATAGCCGGACACCGTCTTCCGCGACGGCCCTGACCTGATAGTCACCCCAGCGGGGAACGAGGTAGTTGTTGATCTTCCCGGTGTAATTGGTGATGGTGCTGTCGGCCAGTTCCCCACGTTCAACACGATCCTGCAACCAGCGAGGCGCGTGGTCGCGGAGGTAGACGCCGCCCTTCTTCAGGTAGCCGGGCACTGCGCCGAGCCACGGCTTGGCATCGTCTACGGCCGTCTGGTGATCGAGCGCTTCGTGCGGAAGCGCCGTTCGCGCTGCTGACCGTGCTCGTCCTGGTACCGTAAACGCCACTTGCAGCTGGCGGTGCCGTGCGGGCAGGGATCGCCGTTGGGAAGCACCTTGCGAATGGTGCCGCGGCCTCGTTCCGCCACGCGGCTACACGGCCACCAGGCACCAGCGCGAGGTCGGCACCGGCTACTTCGACCTGGTCAGCACGTCCGTCGCGCCCGACTCCTCGACGACCGCGCTCAGGGGGTCGACGGAGGAGGAGCAGTTCGCCCACTGATCTCGCCGGACCGCCCTCCGGGCATGCGGCGGTTCCCCGGCGAACGGGCCGCGCCAGTCTCCCCCAGCACTGGCGCGGCCCACTCCTTTGCCTTGCGGGGCTCAGTTCAGCCCGCTGCCCTGGATCCCGGCGGCCGCGGCCGTCGCCGCAGCGACCAGGGTGAACATCGCGACGGTCAGGGTGAGCACGAACCGGCGCCAACGGGTCATCACATGCCTCCTGTCATCGACTGGCAACACCGTATATTCGCCGCACATGCGCGGGCAGATCTCCTCTCGTGCAACAGTTTTCGCGCCTTGTTCCTCTCGGAGGTGAAGGAACGACGAAGGGCGAGGACTGTTGGAAGGTGATCCCCGTTTCGCGGAGTTCGTCGCCGAACGCGGCGACGCGCTGATGCGCTACGGCTTTGTGCTGGCCGGCAATCCGCACGACGCGGCGGACCTGGTCCAGGAGGCGCTGCTCAAGCTGCGCGGCGCCTGGCCCCGGCTGCGGCTGAAGGAGAACCCGGAGAGCTACGCGCGTACCACCATGGCCAGGCTGCACATCGCCTCCTGGCGGTTGCGCAGGCGTGAGCTGCTCGCCTGGGACCTGCCGGAAGGCGAGCACCACGACCTGCTGCCCAGCGGCGACGAGCGCCGGATGTGGCAGGCGCTGGCCGGGCTGCCGCGCAAGCAGCGCGCGGTGCTGGTGCTGCGCTACTACGAGCAGCTCGACGACGCCGAGATCGCCACCGTGCTCGGGATCTCCCGCGGCACGGTGCGCAGCCAGGCCGCCCGCGCGCTGGACAAGCTGCGCGTGGCGCTCCCGAGTGAGTCGATGACCAGGGGGAACGTACGATGACCGAGGTTGAGGAGACGCTGCGCAGGACGCTCGGCCACGCCGCCGAGCAGGCGCCGGGGCTGCCCGCGCTGCTGCCCGCGCGGCTGGAGCGGATCCACCGGCGCAGGAGGCAGCGCGCCGGGATCGCGCTGGCCGCCGCCGCGATCGTGCTGGTCGCAGGCGGGGCCACCGCCGTGCTGCGCGGCGGCGACACCATCACGGCCGTCCCCGCCGCGGGGCGGAACATGGCCGACGCGCCGGCCGAGCAGGTGGAGGAGGTCTGGCCGGAGGCGGTGCGGAAGATCCCGGCGAAGGCCCCCGACGGGGTGCCGTGGCGGCCCCAGACGTTCATCGACGACCGTACGCTGCTCGTGGAGGCTCAGGGAGGGGAATCCGGACAGACCAGCGCCGTCTACGCCTACGACCTCGACGCCCGCACGCCACGCAAGATCGCCGACGTCCCGGCCCCGGAGGGCACGGTGGGCTTCGGCAACGGTTTCGCCGTGGGCGGCGGCCGGGTGGTCTGGTGGACCGGGACGAAAGACTCCGTCGCGCACCTCTGGGCGGTGCCGCTGGACGGCGGCACCCCGAAGATCGTCGCCGACCATCGACTCGACGCGGCCGACGACGGCAGCGGGATCGACGGGCTGGCCGTGGCCAACGACAAGATCGTTTTCTCCGTGTACACCGGCGGGGTCTTCACCGTTCCTCTCGGGGGCGGCACGGTGGAACCGGTCGCGGGCGGCACCGGGATGCATCTGCTCGCCTGGCCGTGGATCGGCGCGCCGGGGAGGGGCGGCGAGCCCCAAGGCACGCCGTACGCCCGGATCCAGAACGTGGAGACCGGCGAGACCCGGACGGCCGTCACCCAGCCGGGCGAGGAGCTGCGTCTCTGCGGCGTGACCATCTGCCTGGGCAGAACCTCGGAAGGCACGGCCTTCTTCCGGCATCGGGACGGCTCGTCGCAGAAGAACGTGCCCGGCGAAGTGCACTCGGCGTACCTGCCGACCCAGGACCGCTTCTACATCTCCACCTACGGCGGCGTGGGGAAGCCGGAGGGCGTGGGACTCTACGACCTGGACACCGGCAGGTCGGGCAGCCTGGGCATCTCCGGGAAGGGCAACTCCATCAGGCTGCCGTCCATGGATTCGACCGGCGGGATGCTCAGCTACACGCTCAAGGACGATCTCTACCTGATCGACCTGTCTAAGATCCGGTAGCCGTCGGCGTGTCCGAGACCGACACGGACGGGTCCGGCGACTCGCCGGGCCCGTCCTGCGGGATCGTGCTGATCGACTGCGACGGCCGCGGGCAGTCCCTCCTGACCGCGTTGCCGCGCCGGCCCGCCGGGCTCGCGCAGTCGGCCGGGTCCCCACCGCCCGGCCCGCTGCTGTTGGCCGGGCCGAAGGTGTCCTTCCTGCCGGGCGAGGGGCTGCGCACCGTCAGCGGGGCCCTGGTACGGGTGCGCGTGACCGACGTCGTGGGCGTGCTCGCCGGCGTGAGCGGGGCGGCGGCCCTCGTCGGCGGGAGCGTGACGGCGGGCGTGGAGGAGGGGCGGACGGTCGAGTCCGCGCTGCCGTGAGAGCGCACGACCGACGGGTTGACGGGCAGCAGCGAGCCGCCTCCGACCCCCGCGCCGTCGACGCCCGCAGCGATCACCGTGAGGGCCGCGATGGACACCGTGACGAGGGCGGCGAAGCTGGCATGCGAGAGCTGCGCCCCGGCCCTGGCCCTGCGCCTGCGCGTGTGGGAACGCTCCACAGACTCCTCCGGAGTCCCGGACTCGGCCAGGCGCACCCTCCCGCCGCCGGGCGGATAGGGCACGGGCGTCCAGATCTCCTCCAGCACCCCGGCCACCGCCTGGCGCAGGTCCCAGGGCTCGCCGACGCCACCGGCGGCCAGCAGCGCCCGGAGCAGGTCGGCGGACCTGGGGCGGTCGGCGGGGTCCTTGGCCAGCGCCGCCTCCACGGCGGGCCGCAGCATGGCCGGCACGCCCGCGACGCGCGGCGGGTCGAACAGGATCCGCCGGGTCAGCACGTCCGCCTCTCCACTGCCGAACGGGTGATGCCCCGTGGCCGCGAACGCCACCAGGCACCCCCACGCGAACACGTCCGACGCGGGCACCGCCGGGCCGCCCGTCAGCCGCTCCGGCGCCACCCAGCCGGGGCTCCCCATGACCTGGCCGGCCTGCGTGTGCGCGGCCAGCGTGTCGACGTCACGCGCGATGCCGAAGTCGATGACGCGCGGGCCCCGCGTGGACAGGAGCACGTTGCCGGGCTTGAGGTCCCGGTGCACCAGCCCCGCCTCGTGCACCGCCACCAGGGCGGCGGCCACGCCGAGCGCCACCCCGTACGCGAGGTCGGGCGTGAGCGCCCCCTTGGCCGCGACGACCTGGGAGAGCGCCGGGCCCGGGATGTACTCGGTGACCAGGTACGGGCGATCCTTGTCGGTGCCGTCCTCCACCACCGCCGCCGTGCAGAAGGGCACCAATCTTCGCGAGAAAGCCACTTCCTCGGCGAAGCGCGCGCGTAACGTGGCATCGTTGAGACGCACCGCGTGCGGCGTCTTGAGTGCAACCAGCCCACCCTGAGGGTGTTCGGCCAGATAGACCACTCCCATCCCGCCCGTGCCGAGGCGGCCGAGGAGCAGGTATCGGCCGATGATGATCGGGTCGCCCACCGTAAGCGGTCGCACGCCAGGAGGCATGTCGCCAGCACCACGCGCCATACGGGTTTCGCCTCTCTGATCCAGGACACGGCAAACACACTGTGGCCGGATCCGCGGAGGCTTTCCGCATGTCCGTCATAAGAGGTATTGCAGGTAAGGTCTTCGTTCCTCTGGGGTCAGTAAGTGCTGGGGTTCAGCGGTCTGAAGTGGTGTTCTGGCTCTGACGTTTCCCGCGAGAACGATCTAGGAAGCGATCGCGGCGTCTTCCTCGGCCTCGACCTGACGGTTCCAGTCGCGCTTCATCTGGCGCCACGCCTCGTCGTCGGCGCCCGTCCGCCAGTAGCCGGAGATGGACAGCCGGTCCAGCCCGATCCCCCGCTCGACGCGCAGGTGACGCCGGAGCTCCTTCACGAAACCCGCCTCGCCGTGGACGAACGCGTGCACGTTCCCCTCGGGGAAGGCCAGCTCCCGCACCGCCTCGACGAGTTTCTCGCCCACGGGACGGCCGTGCCGGTAGAGCCACTCGATCCGCGCGTCGGCGGGCGTCTCCAGCTTCTGCTCGTCCTCGGGCGTGTCCACCTCGACCAGCACGTGCGCCTGCGCGCCGTCCGACAGGCACTCCAGGGAGGCGGCGATGGCCGGCAGCGCGCTCTCGTCGCCGATCAGCAGGTGCCAGTCGGCCTCGGGGTCGGGCGCGTATCCGCCGCCGGGGCCGAGCATGAGCAGGACGTCCCCGGGGACGGCCTGCGCGGCCCACGGTCCGGCCAGCCCCTCGTCGCCGTGCACCACGAAGTCGAGGGTCAGCTCGCGGCTGTCGGGGTCCCAGGCGCGTACGGTGTAGGTCCGCAGCCGCGGCCAGAGCTCGCGCGGCATCGTCTCGCGGCAGGTCTTCACGCTGAACGGAGTGGGGTATTCGACCCCTTCGTAGGGAAAGACCAGCTTGACGTAGTGGTCCGTCAGGCCGGTGGTGCCGAAGTCGTCCAGTCCGTCGCCCCCGACCACGACGCGGACCATATGCCGCGAGATCCACTCGGTCCGCAGGACGACGCCACGATGATGATCCGTGGGCTTCTCAGCCATGCACAGCCCCCTGACTTCAAGTTAGGTATACCTAACCTTACACGCCTCAAGCTGTCAGCGTACGCCGAGAACCGTAAAAAGGGCAGTGCCAAAATTCACGCCGCCGCGATGTCCCCCGCGGACGCGCGCCGGGCGGCCACCGCCCGCAGGAAGTGCGCCATGTGCCGGAAGGCCAGTCTCGCCTCGGGCAGCACGTCCGCCAGGATCGGGAAGACGTGCGGCATCCGGTTCCACTCTTCGTACCGTACCGGCACCCCGGCCTGCCGCGCCCGCTCGGCCACCCGTCTGGCCTCGTCCCGCAGCACCTCGGTCGAGCCGGTCACGATCATGAGCGGCGGCAGCCCCGTGAAGTCCCCGAGCACCGGGGAGACCAGCGGATCGCTCGGGTCGAGGCCCGAGGTCCATCGGCGGGCCAGCCAGCGCACCCGGCCGGACGGGAGCATGGGGTCCTGCCAGCGGTTCGCGTGCCGCGGGATGTCGGTCAGGTCGGCCCACGGCGACAGGCAGATCGCCGCGCCGGGCATCGGCAGCTTCCGGTCCCGCAGCGCCAGCAACGTCGCCAGCGTGAGGTGGCCCCCGGCGGAGTCCCCCGCCAGGATGACGTCCCCGGGCGGGTGGCCGCGGCTCAGCAGGCAGTCGTACGCGTCCACCGCGTCGGCCAGCGAGTCCGACAGCCTGTACACCGGCCCCTGCCGGTAGTCGAGCGCCAGCACGGGTCGCCGAGCCGCCACCGACAGCCTCCAGGTGATGGACCGGTGGGTACGCGGCGAGCACGAGAAGTAGCCGCCGCCGTGGAAGTAGAGCACCGCCTTGCCCTCGTCGAGCTTCGGCCCTCCGCGCACCCACTCGCCCTGGCACGCCGAGAACTCCTCGGGCTCGATCGTGACGTGTTCGGGCTGGGGGACGCGTACCAGGCGGCCGAGCTCACCGAGCCGGGCCGCGCACACGAGGGCCAGCGGATGGCGCATCAGCACGGTGGACGCCGGCTTCAAGGTGCCCCACATCAGGCTCGTCAGGGCGCGGGCTTGCCAGCTCAAGGGATAGTCGGGGACCACGTCCCGGTCGATGTCCATATCGGCCCTCCGATGAATCTCCTTCCCCGGATGAAGATCCTCCTACCGGCCAGTAAGTATCTCATCTCTTACCTGGATATTTCGGTGCTGTGACACGCTGTCCAATATGGCCGGATACTCGGGCACACCGCTGCCGCGCAAGCTCGGCGTCAAGCCGGGACACCAGGTGCTCGCCGTCGATGCCCCCGACGGCCTCGACCTGGGCGAGCCCGCCGCCGAGGTGCACCGGACCCCGGCCGGCGGACCGTACGACGTCATACTGGTCTTCTGCCCCGACGCGGCGGCCCTTCACGAGGCGTTCCCGCCCGCCCTGGCCCTGCTGGCGAAGAGCGGCGGCCTGTGGGTGTGCTGGCCGAAACGCGCCAGCAAGGTGCCCACGGACCTCTCCGAGAACCCGATCCGCGACTACGGCCTGTCCATGGGGCTGGTGGACAACAAGGTGGCCGCGATCGACGACACCTGGTCGGGCCTTCGCTTCGTCTACCGCCTCACCGACCGTTGAGCGATTAATTGCGTTGCGGGGCCCGTAGCCCCCAACGCATAATTCCATGCTTCCCAACGCCAGACCCGTGCGCGGGTCCGTACACGGTTGGTCACCGTGTCCTCACCCTCCGGAGGTGCAAAACCATACCCCTCTATGCCCGGCTCGTCCGGTACGGCTTCCGCAAACACGCCACCTACGTCTGGGCCGCGGTCGCCGGCGCTTTCACCAACAGCGTCTTCGGCGTCCTTCGTGCCTACATCCTCATCGCGCTCTGGCAGGCCCGCCCCGGGCTGGCCGGCTACGACGTGACCGACGCCGTCACGTTCTGCTTCATCACCCAGGCGTTCATCGGCCCGATGCAGCTGTTCGGGGGCGGGCTCGGCATCCCCGAGCGCATCCGCAGCGGCGACATCGCGCTCGACCTGGTCCGGCCCGCCTCGCTCCAGCTCTGGACGCTGGCCGAGGATCTGGGCAGGGCCGCGTACCTGTTCCTGGTCCGCGGCATCCCGCCCATGCTGATCGGCGCGGCGGTGTTCGGCATCACGGTCCCCGCCGGGCCGGAGCAGTGGCTGGCGTTCCTGGCCGGCTTCGCCGTCGCGTTCCTGGTCGGCTTCGGCTGGCGCTACCTGGTGGCGCTGTCGGTCTGCTGGCTCCTCGACGACCGCGGCGTCGCGGTGGTGTCGATGCTCCTGACGACGTTCTTCTCCGGGATGATGGTGCCGCTGCACCTGTTTCCCGGCCGGCTCGGCGACCTGGTCATGGCGTTGCCCTGGGCGGCCATGGTCCAGCTGCCGACCGATCTCTACCTCGGCAAGGCCCCGGTCCTGGAGACGCTCGCGTTCCAGGCGTTCTGGGCGGCGATCCTGCTCGGGCTGGGGGCGCTCGGCACCATGGCGATCCGCCGCAAGGTGGTGATCCAGGGTGGTTAGGACCTACTTCCTGCTGCTGTGGACCTGGACCCGCGCGGCGGCCTCGTACCGGGTGTCGTTCGCGCTGATGACCCTGTTCGGCGCCCTCAGCTCCGCGGTGGACGTCGCCGTGATCCTGATCGTCTTCGCCAACACCACCACGCTCGCGGGATTCTCCCGCGACGAGGTCCTCTTCCTGTACGGCGCCGCCGGCGTGTCGTTCGCCATCTGCGACACGTTCGTCAGCAACATCGACCGGATCAGCCAGCACATCAAGGCGGGCACCCTCGACACGTTCCTGATCAGGCCGGTCAGCCCGTGGATCCAGCTCGCCGCCGACCGGTTCGTGCCCGCCAGGGCGGGCCGGATCCTGCAGGCGTGCGTCGTGCTCGGCTACGGCATCGGCGCGGTCGGCCTCGACTGGCGGCGGGCCTGGATGATCCCCGTCATGCTGGTCACCGGGATCGTCATCTTCGCGGCGATCTGGACGCTCGGCGGCGCGATCCAGTTCGTGCTGACCGACGCCCCCGAGGTGTCCAACGCCTTCACCTACGGCAGCGCCCAGCTCAACCAGTACCCGCTCAGCATCTACGGCCGCGACCTGGTCAGGGGCGTGACGTACGTGTTCCCGCTGGCCTTCGTCAACTGGCAGCCCGGCCTGTACGTGCTGGGCCGCGACGACCCGTTCGGCACGCCGGAGTTCCTGCGGTTCGCCGCGCCGGTCGCCGCGCTGGTCCTCGCGCTGCTGGCCGGGCTGGCCTGGCGGCAGGGCATCAGGCACTACCGATCCACGGGGAGTTGAGCATGATCGAACTTGACCGGGCCGGACGCTCGTTCAAGATCAAGAGGAATGTCGTCCACGCTGTGAGCGACCTGTCGTTCACCGTGGAGGCGGGAGAGTTCGTCGGCTACCTCGGGCCCAACGGCGCGGGCAAGTCCACCACGATCAAGATGCTCTGCGGCATCCTCACACCCACATCCGGCCGGGTCCGGGTGGCCGGGCTCGACCCGTCACGCCGGCGCACGTCGCTGGCGCGGCGGATCGGCGTGGTGTTCGGGCAGCGCACGACGCTGTGGTGGGACCTGCCGCTCGGCGACAGCTTCGAGCTGATCCGCCACCTGTACAAGGTGGACCGGGCCACGTTCAGGTCGCGGCTCGGCGAGCTGACCGAGACGCTCGACCTGGGCGAGTTCATGCGCACGCCGGTGCGCCAGCTCAGCCTGGGCCAGCGCATGCGGGGCGACCTCGCGGCGGCGCTGCTGCACGCGCCCGAGGTGCTGGTGCTCGACGAGCCGACGATCGGGCTGGACGTGGTCAGCAAGGCCGGCATCAGGGACTTCCTGCAGCGGCTGAACTCCGAGCGGGGCACGACCGTGCTGCTGACCACGCACGACCTCGGCGACATCGAACGCCTGTGCCGCCGGGTCATGGTGATCGACCACGGACGGCTGGCGTTCGACGGCACGCTCGACGACCTGATGGCCACCTCTCCCGGCCAGTCGAGCATCGAGGACGTGGTGACCCGCCTCTACACGGGCGGAGCTCAGTAGTAGCTGCCCTCCGGCGTGGCCTCGTAGTCCTCGTCGACGTCGTCGTACTGGCGCGACCAGCGCGACGGCATCAGCACGGGGATGAACAGCGCCACGCCGAGCAGGGCGAACACGCCTGACGTGAGCAGGGTTTTGGCGCCCCAGCCGGCGTCCCTGATGATCTGGTTGACCGACGGGGCGCTCGGGATGAGGGAGAGCGCCCTGTTCACGTCGAGCGCGTACACGACCGTCCAAGCCAGCAGCACCATCGACGGCACGAACGTCGCCAGCGGCGAGATCCGGCCCGCCACCACCAGCCCGAAAACCAGCCCGACGGCGGCCATCGCGCCCAGCGCGATCCACATCTTCTGGTTGTCCGGTGGGGTCGCCGCGGCATTGCCGACGGCCTGCTGAACGGCCCAGCCGCCACCCGCCAGCACGGCCGCGGTCACCACCAGCCCGACGAGGAAACCACCCAAGTGCCGCAACGTTCTCACCTCGATGTCAACGCGATCGGCACGACCCTAGCCCTAAATGCCCGTTTTGGACCAGCCAATGTGCACCTTTGTACTTCGGGTCTCAAGACTCACTGCCCCGTGAGAGCATGGAGCACACCCATGCGTGCGCACCTTCCCCTCAGGCTGGCGCGGACGGCCGCCTTCGCCGCCGTCTGCGTGGCTCTCGCCGTCTTCGCCCACGTGCTGGGCGGCGGCTCGGTGCCCGCGCCGTGGGTCGCCGGACTGGGGCTCGCAGGCGTGTCCGCGCTGGGGCTGGCGCTGTGCGGCAGGGAGCGCTCCGCGGCGACGATCAACGTCGTGCTGGTGGGGGCGCAGCTGGCGCTGCACGAGCTGTTCGCGGGCGACGGAGCCGCCTACTTCTCCGTGCGCGGGCTGTTCGAGCTGGGCGCCGGGGCGCACGGCCACGGCCAGGGCGGCCTGGCGGTCAACACCGGCATGCTGCTCACCCACGTGACGGCCACGCTGATCACGGGCCTGTGGCTGGCGCGCGGCGAGGTCGCGCTCTGGTCGCTGCTGCGCCTCGTCGGCCGCCGGCTCATGCTGCTCCCGGCGGTCGCCGTGCCGCCGTTCGCGCGGCCCAGCGCGCCGATCGTCCGGGCAAGGGTCGTCCCGCTCCAGCCGGAGTTCCGGCTCTGCGTGGCCAGGCGTGGTCCTCCACTTCCCGCCTGACCTTCTGACACCCCTTGTTTGTCCCCATTCACCAAGTGGAGTTCCCGCATGTCCTTCGTACGCCGCGCGGCGACCGTGCTCGCCGCCGCCACCGCTCTCACCGTCGGGCTCGCCCTTCCGGCCCTGGCCCACGTCACCATCCAGCCGGGCACCGCCGAGCAGGGCGGGTTCACCAAGGTCGCGTTCCGCGTGCCGAACGAGCGCGACGACGCCTCGACCGTCAAGGTCGAGGTCGCCTTCCCCACCGACCATCCGCTGGCGTTCGTGTCGGTCAAGCCCCTGCCGGGCTGGGACGTCAAGGTCACCCAGGGCAAGCTGCCCAAGCCGGTCAAGACCGAGTACGGCGACCTCGAAGAGGCCGTGACCAAGGTCGTGTGGTCCGGCGGCAAGATCAACCCGGGCGAGTTCCAGGAGTTCGAGGTGTCCATGGGGCAGTTGCCCAAGGACACGGACTCGCTGGTGTTCCCGACGAAGCAGACGTACTCGAAGGGTGAGGTCGTGGACTGGTCGGACGCGCCCAAGACAGACGGGACCGAGGCGGAGCACCCCGCCCCGACGCTCAAGCTGGTCCCCGCGAGCGGGGCCGACGAGCACGGCAGCATGGCCTCGGCCTCGGCCGCTCCGGCGGCCGCCACCGCTCCCTCGGTGACGCCGGTGGCGGCGGCCACGTCGACCTCCGACGGCACCGCCCGCCTGCTGGGCGGCGCCGGCCTCGTGGTGGGCGTCATCGGCGTCGTGATCGGCGCGCTCGGCCTGCGCCGCCGCCCCGCCGCCTGACGTTCCCCGCTTCCTGGGCCCCGCCTCCTGGGCCCCCGCCTCCTGAGCCCCGCGCCCCGGCCGTCCGCGGTCGGGGCGCTTTCGGGCGTCAGGACGTGATGTCCTTGCCGGAGAAGCGGGCCCAGGCGATCGAGCCGAACAGCGCGATGTACGCCCCGAACGCCAGCAGCCCGTCCCACAGGTCCCCGAAGTCGATCGGGCTGCGCAGCACGGCGTCGAAGTTCGTGAACTTGGACGGCAGCAGGTACGGCGTGATCGCGCCCAGCTCGGGGATCGCCCGGAGCACCTGGCAGACGATGATCAGCACCATGGTGGCCGCGATGGCCCCGATGGACACCTCGGTGAACGTCGACAGCGCCAGCGCGACCGCGGCCAGGGCGGCCATCCCGGCGCCGACGTACCCGACGGCGATGAGGATGCGCAGCAGCCCGTCGGCCATCGAGATCGTGGTGCCGGACAGCAGCGTCACGGGCCCGGCCGGGAAGAGGATCAGGCCCGTCAGCAGCGCCGTCAGAGCCACCACCGCGGTGACCGCGTACGCGAAGACGACCGCGTTGACGTACTTGACCAGCAGCAGCCGGGTGCGCCCCGCCGGGGCGGCCAGCAGGTAGCGCAGGGTCCCCGCCCCGGCCTCGCCCGCGATCGAGTCGCCGGCCACGACGCTGACGGCGACCGGCATCAGCAGCAGCACGAGGAACGAGAACGACACGAACGTCAGCATCAGGCTGTTGCCCACCACGTCCTGGACGATCCCGCCCATCCCCTCCTCGGAGGCGACGAGCCGCAGCGCCACGCCGATGACGATCGGCACGACGCCGAGCACGGCCAGCATCGTCAGGTTGCGCGGCCTGCGGAACGTCAGGCCCAGCTCCGAGCCGAGCAGCCGCCAGAACGCCCACACCCGCCCCACCGCGGGGGCGGGAGCGGAGGCGGGCGGCTCCGGCGGGCGCCGTTCGGCGGTGCGCATCGACTCCGCGACGGGCACCAGCCCGGGCGTGCGGCGCTCCTCCTGGGTCCCGGCCGCCGGACCTGAGGGGCCCGTGGTCCCGACGGCCGACCCCAGGGTCCCCGCCGTCTCAGCCGTCGACATCGAAGCCCTCCCCTGTCAGTCCCACGAACACGTCCTCAAGGCTCGGCCGCACCACGGCCAGCCCGCGGACGGCCACGCCCTCCCCCACCAGCGCGGCGTTGACGCGCTCCGGCGCGTGCCCGCCGAGCTCCGCCGTGACCTCCCCGCCCGAGGGCCGCACGTCGGCCAGGCCGAGCGTGCCGAGCACCCGCGCGGCGTCCGCCACGTCCGGCGTCTCCACCCGGATGCGCGTCACGAGCCCGCCGTTCAGCGAGGCGATCGTGCCCTGCGCCACGAGCTTGCCGGTACGCATGATCGCGGCGTGCGTGCACATCTGCTCCACCTCCGCCAGCAGGTGGGAGGAGACGAAGACCGTCGTGCCGTCGGCGGCTATCTCCTTGACCAGCGCGCGGACCTCGCGCGTGCCCTGCGGGTCGAGCCCGTTGGTGGGCTCGTCCAGGATGAGCAGCTCGCGCGGGCCCAGCAGGGCGGCGGCGATGGCCAGGCGCTGGCGCATGCCGAGCGAGTAGTTACGGAAACGCTTGCCGGCCGCGGCCGACAGGCCCACGCGGTCGAGCGCCTCGGCGATGCGCCGCTTGGCGGTCGCGCCGGGCGCGGTCGGGTCCGCGGCGTCGAAGCGCATCAGGTTGGCCGCGCCCGACAGGTACGGGTAGAAGGCCGGTCCTTCGACCAGCGCCCCCACCTTGGGCAGGGCCTGGGCCTGGGGCAGGTCGAGCACGGAGTACGCGCCCGACGTCGGCGCGACCAGGCCGAGCAGCATGCGGATCGTGGTGGTCTTGCCCGAGCCGTTCGGCCCCAGGAAGCCGAACACCGAGCCGCGCGGCACGGCCAGGTCCAGCGTGTCCACGGCGACCTGGCCGCCGCGGAAGCGCTTGGTCAGGCCCTCCGTGACGATCGCGAACTCCCCCGCGTTCACCCCCGGGGGCAGGGCCGCCCCGAAGGGCGCCCCTGCTTCCTGCGTGACGGTGGTCACTTGATGCCCGCCGCCTTGGTGATCTCCTCCGGGGTGACCGCGCCGACCAGGAGGCGGCCGTCGTCGGTCAGCAGGGCGGTGACGAGCTTGGTCTTGATCAGCTTGCCGGAGCCCCACGTGCCGCTCACCGGAGTGGCGGACTTCAGCACGCTGTCGACCAGCGCGCTCGGGTCACCGGTCATGTCACCGCGCGGGCCGCCCTGGCGCCCGTCCGACGGCGTCGCGGTCTTCAGGTCCGACAGCGAGAACGGCACGACTGCCACGGTCGTCCAGCCCTGCCCCACGACCTTCGTGTCGCCCGCGACGTCCTTGGCGTGCTCGGCGCGGTCCGCCGCCATGTCCTGCTCCATGCCGGCCCCGAGGGTCTTCTCCTCCACCTTGGCGCCCGCGGGCGGGGTGAAGGTGAAGTTCTCGGCCGCCGGCGGCGTGAACGTCACCTGCGTGAACCCGACCTGGAACGCCGGCTCGGCCGACCCCTTGGCGAACACCTGCACCTGCAGCGGGACGTACGTCTCGCCGTCGAGGGCGATGCGGATCTCCTGGACGAGCGAGCCCGCGTCCTTGGGCGCCAGCACGAGCTGGTAGACCGGCCGGCCCGCCACCTCGGCGGTGTTGATCACGCGCACCGCCGTGTGCTGTCCGGCGTTGGCCAGCAGCCGCTCGGCCACCTGCTGCGGCGTCACGTCGGTCGGCTGCGGCGTGGGCAGGCCCTGCTTGTGCTGCCCGGCCTCCTCCTTGATGGTCAGCCTGGTGGCCGTGTTGGTGGCGCTCTCCCAGTACCAGGCCGTGTCGCCGTTGACGATCAGGTTGGTCTCGTTCAGCTGGGTCGGCAGGGCCACCCGCATCTTGCCCTCGCCGCCGTACCAGACCTTCACCTCGTGCGAGCCGGACAGCAGGCTCAGCGGCGACGCCTCACCGGTCTGCGGCAGCGCCGGCAGGCCGAGCGAGGCCGTCTGCTGCACCGTGCCGGACATCGGCGCGATGCCGCCTTCCTTGCTGGTCGCCGCCGCGGCGTCGGCCAGCAGCTGCTGTGCCGACCGCTCCGGCAGCACGGGGGCGCCGCTCACCGCGGCTATGACGGGGCCGGCGCCGATCGCGGCTCCGATCACGGCCGCAGCCGCGATCGGCACTCCCCACCTCACGAACGTGCCTCTGCGCATCTCACTCCTTAACGGTATGTCGATGTTCAGAGCCTGCGCGATGCATCCTTAGGCGGACCTGAGACTGTCTGAGACGGCTCTCAGTCACGACACGTTTCCGCTGGTAGACGCATGATCGCCGGTGTGCGTCCCCTGTGCGGACTCACCATCGCCGCGTCCTGCCGCGCCCAGACCGTGTTCCTGAGCCACGTCGTCTCCACCGGTGCTGGATTCTGATCGGACCGGGTCCTAGATCTTGGAAGCGAAAGCGACCCTCTGCCACGAACAGAGAGCCGCCTCGTCCCACTGGTCCTCGCCCACCGCATTACCCTCACAAGCGGTCTCCCGCAAGCGTACTGCTCACGGGAGGACACAGAAGACTGCCCGGCCGGCAGCCGCGCCCGCACCAGCTCCGCCCTTGATGTCATGCGCGCCGGTTCGGTCTGGGCAGTCTGAGACGGTTCTCAGTCTTCTCAGCGTTGTCTCAGGGCGAGGACGGGAGAATTGCCACATGAGAGTGCTTGTCGTCGAGGACGAGCGGCGGATGGCCGCCGCGCTCCAGCGGGGGCTCCAGGCTGAGGGGTTCGCCGTGGACCTCGCCCACGACGGCGAGGAGGGCCTGCACGCGGCCCGGCACGGTGACTACGACATCGTGGTGCTCGACATCATGCTGCCCAGGCTGTCGGGCTACAACGTGTGCAAGCAGTTGCGCGCGGAGGAGAACTGGGTGCCGATCCTCATGCTGTCGGCCAAGGACGGCGAGTACGACATGGCCGACGGGCTCGACCTGGGCGCCGACGACTACCTGACCAAGCCGTTCTCGTACGTGGTGCTGGTGGCCAGGCTCCGGGCGCTGCTGCGGCGCGACGCGGGGCGGCGGCCGTCGGTGCTGGTGGCCGGGGATCTGTCGCTCGACCCGGCCCGGCGCAGGGTCGAGCGGGACGGGAGCTCGATCGAGCTGACGCCGAGGGAGTTCGCGCTGCTGGAATACCTGATCCGGCGGCGCGACGAGGTCGTGTCGAAGGCGGAGATCCTGGAGCACGTCTGGGACACCTTCGACACCGACCCGAACGTGGTCGAGGTGTACGTGGGCTACCTGCGGCGCAAGATCGACGCCCCGTTCGGCAGGAACGCGCTCCAGACCGTGCGCGGCGCGGGCTACCGGCTGGCGGGCGACGGTGGCTGACTCCCCGCTCGTCTGGTGGCGGCGGCAGGGGCTGCGGTTCAGGCTCACGGTGGCGGCCGCCGCGGTGCTGGCGCTGGCGCTGGCCGTGTCGGCGTCGGTGCTGGTCAGCGTGCTGGAGCGGGCGCTGATGGACACGGTGGACGAGTCCACCGGGCAGACGGCGCAGACCGTGCGCGTGGCGGCCGACGCCGGGACGCTGACCAGCCCGATCACCACGCACGACGGCACGATCGTGCAGGTCATCGACGCCGGGGGGCGCATCACGCACGTCACGTACGGCACCGACCGGCTGGTGCCGCTGCTGGATGCCAAGGCCCGGGCCAAGGTGCTCAAGCGGGGGCAGGCCACGCTCCTTGACGGGCGGCCGTACGCGGTCCCCGGGTTCCTGCGGGTGATCGTGCTCAGCGCGGACCGCGGGCAGACCGTGATCGCGGCCCGGCCCATCAGCGAGATCCAGACCAGCCTGGTCACGGCCGGACGGGTGCTGCTGGTGGGCACGCCCGCGCTGATCGTGCTGCTCGCGGTGGCGAGCTGGCTCATGATCGGCCGGACGCTGCACCCGATCGCGGCGCTGCGCAGGGGCGCGGCGGACATCACGCACACGGCCAGGTCGCGCCGGCTGCCGGTGCCGCAGTCGCGTGACGAGGTGTACTCGCTGGCCACCACGCTCAACGACATGCTGGCCAGGCTGGAGGAGGCCGAGCAGCGCCAGCGGGCGCTGGTCTCCGACGCCGCGCACGAGCTGCGCAGCCCGCTGGCCAGCATCAGGCTGCAGCTGGAGGTCGCGCTGGGGCATCCCGAGGGTCAGGACTGGCGGGAGACCGCCGAGGGCGTCCTGGAGGACACGATGCGGCTGTCCAGGCTGGCCGAGGACCTGCTGGCGCTGGCCAGGCTGGACGAACGCGGCGGCGTGCCCGCCAGGCGGGAACCCGTCGAGCTGGACGAGGTGGTCCGCCAGACCGCCGACAGGTACGCCGAGGCGCGCCTGACGGTGTGCGACCCGGTCGTGGTGCGCGGAGACGCCCTCGACCTGAGCCGGGTGCTGACGAACCTGATGGACAACGCGGTACGCCACACCTCTTCCAAGGTCGAGGTGGCCTTGACCGCGGACGGAGTGCTGACGGTGACCGATGACGGGCCCGGCATCCCCGAACAGGATCGCGAGCGCGTCTTCAACCGCTTCACCAGGCTGGACTCCGGGCGCAGCCGCGATGAGGGCGGCGCCGGGCTGGGGCTGGCCATCGTACGCGAGACCGTGCGTGCGCACGGCGGCACGGTCGTCCTGGAGGACGCCGGGCCTGGGTTGCGGGCGGTGGTGCGGTTGCCGGTGGTCCGGTAGGGGGGTTATCGACTCTGGATCGTTCCTAATCGGGTCAGGCCGCTGTCCCCTTTTCTGCGGTGGCCAGGAAGTCCTGGGCGATCAGCGGCAGCCGCCGGCGGGCGTGCACGACGGCGATGACGCGCCGCACGGCCGGTTCGAGCGAGCGCACGACCAGTCCCGCGCGGCTGGCCTGTTCCGCCAGGCCGCGGTACCAGAGCAACGACGCCTGACCGGCGCGCACCGCGTTGAGCCAGCCGTTGCGCTCGTCGGTTTCGAGCACGACCACGGGGGTCACCGCGTACTTGCCGAACATCGCGTCCAACTCCCTGCGCCGCATGCTGCCGCGGGCCGGCAGCGCCAGGCGCATGCCGTGCAGCTTGCCCATCGGCACCGGATTGGGCAGGTCGAGCCCGGGCGGGGAGATCAGCACGATCTCCTGGCGCTCGAGCGGATGGGTGATCAGGTCCGTGGGGACGGGAAGATCGGTGAGCCCGAGGTCGGCCCGCTGATCTCTGATGGCGCTGACGACGGCGTCTCTGCCGTCGCAGCGGACGATGTGCACGCGTACTCCCGGATGCTCGGCCGAGTAAGCCGGGAGCAGCCGCCCGGCCAGGCCGGGTTCGAGGCTGGGCGTGGACGCGATGCGGAGCTCCGCTTCCGTGACGCCACCGTGGTTGGCCAGGCTCTCGATCTCGTGAACGGCGTCGAGTGCCTCCCTCGCCAGCTTGACCACGCGGCGGCCCTGCGCGGTGACGACCACGCCACGGCCTGAACGAGCGAAGAGCGTCATACCGAGCTCCCGCTCCAGATCGCGGATCGCGCGGGACAGCGCAGGCTGCGCGATGTAGAGCGATCTTGCCGCGTCGGTCATGGTGCGGTGCTCCGCAGTCGCGACCACATAGCGGAGCTGCTGGAGATTCATGCCAAAGAAGCTAGGGCAACGCCCGCCGCGCGGACCGGGAGATAACCGAGATCACCTCGAATGATTTCGGACCGTAACCGATCACTGCTACATCCGTGACGGGTGAGAAATCAGTATGCTTTTGCCCCAAATTTGGCAAGGGTCCGGCAAGTCGCGGGACAAAGCCATCGATTCCAGACAACCGGGTGAACGGGGAGACACGGTGACAGGGAACGGGCAATATCCACCCCCGCCACAGGGGCCAGGGCAGCCACAGAGGCCACCCTCGTTGCCATGGCCGCCGCCGAACTACCGCCAGCCGCAGGGCGGGCAGTCGTACCCGCCGCCGCCTCCCCCGCCTCCTCCGCCGCCGCAGGGCAATCCGTACCAGCAGGCGCCGGCGCACCCCCAGGGGCCGCCGTACCCGCAGCAGCAGTATCCGCAGGGCGGCCCGCAGTATCCGCCACCGCCGCCACCCTACGGGCAGCAGCAGTACCGCCAGCCGCCTCCCCCGCCTCCTCCACCGCCACCCCCGCCGCCTTTGCCACCGGCGCAGTGGGGGCCGCCGCAGCGCAGGAAGTCGGGGATGGGCGTCTTCGGCGTGCTCGGCGGCGTGCTCGGGGGGATCGCGGCGCTGTTCGTGCTGCTCGTCATCGGCTCGGCGCTGCTCAGGAGCGCGTCGAGGTCGGAGACGACGACGCCGGTCGCGATCCCGACGTACGAGCCCTCGGAGCGCGCCACCAGCGACCCGTTCCCGACCCGAACGCGACCGGCGGAGTCCGACCCGCCGGCGGAGTCCGACTCGCCGACGCAGCAGCCCACCCAGCAGCCCACCCAGGAGGAGACCAAGGAACCGGAGACGACCCCGACGCAGCAGCAGCCCAGGATCACGCTGAACACGAGCCTGAAGAGCAACACCATGTACCGGGCGGGCACGCTGCCCAGGCTGAGCTGCCCCGCCGGGAACGCCAACATCTTCAACCACAGCCAGCTCAAGGCGCTGATCCTGAAGACCGGCAAGTGCATGGACCGGGCGTGGGGGCCGATCCTGCAGAGGCAGGGCATCCAGTTCAGCGCGCCCAACTACGCCATCGCGGCCAAGCGGGGCCGGGGCGCGTGCGGCGACTACCCGTCGGCGGGGAGCATGGTGCCGTACTATTGCCCGCGCAACAACACGATCTACGCCTCCACCTCGGCCATGGCCCGGGGCAACGGCAACGCCCGCGGCTACGGCCAGATCATCTCCTGGCACGGCGGCATCATCAGCATGATGGCCCACGAGTACGGCCACCACATCCAGAACATCACGGGCCTGATGGACTCCTGGTGGCGCGCCACCCTCGACTCCTCCAGCCAGAGCGGCAAGCTCGCGCTCAGCAGGCGGCTGGAGCTGCAGGCGACCTGCTTCGGCGGCATGTGGATGCGGTCGGTGGCGTCGTCGTACCCGGTGAACATGTCCATGCGCGGCCGCCTGTACGCGTTCTACGGGCAGGTGGGCGACTATCCGGGGTGGCCGCGCGACCACGGCACGCCCGCGAACAACAACCGCTGGTTCCGGCAGGGCTGGGAGCGGGACAAGACGTTCCAGTGCAACACCTGGATGGCGCCTTCCTCGACGGTCTCCTGACACTTTTTACGAACTGCCATAAACCCGTAAAACGCGGCCCATCGTGCACGATGTGTTCATCTCAGGTTGGGCACATGTCTCTGATGTCCAGATATGGGGACTAGAATCCTGGCAATCTTGTGCCCAATGGGGGGCAACGACAGTTTTGCCTGGTAGGCGGGTAAGGAGCCGGGTGTGAGCAATCGCGATGGGGCAGAAATCATGCCAGGAGGCAAGAAACGGCGACCCCTTCGCCGTCCGCGTCCTGGCTCCTCATCCCCTCGCTTCGCCAAGCCCCTGACGACCGGCTCCGTACTCGGATGGACCGCCCTGTCCGCCATCGCGCCCGGCGCCGCACATCTGCGCGCCGGGCGTCGCCGTACCGGGCTGATCCTCCTCAGCGTGTACGCGGTGCTGCTCCTGTCGGCCCTGGCCTACGGATTGACCCGCAACCTGCAGAACCTCACCGCGTTCGCCGGCGACGGGATGATGGTCACCGTGATCGTCGTGGCCGCGGTCCTCGCGCTGGCCTGGTTCGCGGTGCTGGTGACCTCGTACGTCGCGCTCGGGCCCAACCGCCTCAACCAGCAGGGCCAGGTGCTGACCGGCATCCTCGTCGGGGTGCTGTGCGTGGCGGTGATGTCGCCGTTCGCCTTGACCGCCAACTACGTGCTAACCGCGCGGGAGGCGATCAAGCAGATCTTTCCCTCGGTGTCCGACCCCGAGGTCCCCGCCCCGGTCGAGGAGGGCGAGGACCCGTGGGGCGGCAAGGACCGGGTGAACTTCCTGCTGATCGGCGGCGACGCGGCCGGCAACCGCACCGGCGTGCGCACCGACAGCATGAACGTGGCCAGCATCGACCTCAAGACGGGCAACACCGTCCTGTTCAGCCTGCCGCGCAACCTGCAGCACGTGCGCTTCCCGCCGGCCTCGCCGCTGCACAAGCAGTTCCCGAACGGCTACATGGCCGAGCTCCCCAACGGCGGGCTGCTCAACGAGGTCTGGCAGTACGCCAACGACAACCCGCAGCTCATGGGCGGCAAGAACAAGGGCCCCAGGGCACTGATGGACGCCATCGGCTACACCCTGAACCTCAAGATCGACTACTACATGCTGATGAACATGTACGGCTTCGCGGACCTCGTCGACGCCATCGGCGGCCTCAAGATCCGGGTCGAGCAGGACGTCAAGTGGGGCGGCCACTTCGGCACGGCGGGCACCATCAAGGCGGGCTACCGGAAGCTGTCCGGCGAGCAGGCCCTCTGGTACGGCCGCTCCCGCGTCAACAGCGACGACTTCTCCCGCATGGCCCGCCAGCGCTGCGTCATCGGCGCCTTCGCCCAGCAGGCCACCCCCACCAAGATCCTCGCCAACTTCACCAGGATCGCCGGGGCGGCCAGGCGGCTGGCCCAGACCAACATCCCGCAGCACCTGGTGCAGCCGCTGGTGGAGCTGGCCGTCAAGGTCAAGGACGCCCGGATCACGAGCCTGCAGTTCGTGCCGCCGGAGTTCTACTCGGGGCGGCCCGACTGGGCCAAGATCCGCCTGGCCTCCAGGAAGGCGATCTCCGACTCCAACCGGCCCGCCCGCCAGGCCCAGACGGCCAACGTGAGCGCGTCGCCGAGCATCACGTCCACGACCTCGCCGACCCGCACGCAGCCCGCCACACCTACGCAGACGCCGACCAGGAACGCCCAGAAGAGCGGCGCCAAGTCCCTCGACGAGCTCTGCGGCCTCTGACCCCGTGGGGGGCGGCGCCCTTCGCCGCCCCCACCCACCACCGCCCGGCTCCGCCGCCGGCGCCGGACCCGCCTGAGCGCCCCGCCGACGCGGTCGGGCCGCGTGCGTGGGCGCAGGGCCCGCGGCGGGCCTCGGAAAGAGGCGTGGCCTCAGGCCGGGACCGACTTCCGGGGCAGCAGCACCATGGCGCCGAGATAGAGCACCGCCGCCACGATCAGCAGCCCCTTGTAACCGATCACCAGCGCCGCGTACTCCAGGCACCCGCCCACCATCGCCCCCAGCAGGTTCGCCCCGAACGAGGTCGTCGCGTCGGCCGTCTCGGCGAAGCGCTTGGCGAAGACGACGTTGGCGGCGAAGATCGGCAGGAACGCCACCGTCACCGCCGCCACCGCGCGCAGGGGCAGCGGGAGGGACAGGAGCCACGCGTTCGGCACCAGCCAGGCCAGCAGCAGGCCCGCCAGCAGCACGCCGTACATGACGGGCAGCGGCGGGGTGCGGAAGTGGCGGGTGACCTCGACGGCGGCGAGGACCGCGACCAGGACGCCGGCGAAGACGATCGCGTTGACCACCCACGTGGTGCCGAACAGCAGCGCGAACCCGGTCACGCTCTTCGTCTCCAGCAGCATGAACGCCACGCCCAGCAGGAACAGGTCCGCGTACGGCCGCATCCGCTCGTAGGGCCCGGCGACGACGCGGACGGCGAAGAGGCTGACGATGAGGATCAGGCCGAGCGTGATGATGTAGATCGGCGGGATCGTGGCGTCCTTGAGGTAGAGGAACGGCCGGTCGTCGTTGGCGGGCGGTGGGGTGCCGGCGGCGGCGCCGGGCCACTCGGAGGCGCAGCGCTGCGCGTCGGCCGTCACGCCCGCCGTGATCACGGCCTGCTGGCCGGCGGTGCTGACGACGTCGACGCACGGCTTGTGGCCGAACGCGCTCTGCATGGTGGAGGCGAGGCGGTCGACCAGCCAGCTCTCCCGGTAGTAGTTGTACATCGAGAAGGTGCCGCCCGGCTTGAGGTGGGCGCGGGCCGCCTTCATGGCCTCCTCGGTGAACAGGTAGCTCTCCAGTCGCAGCGAACTCGCCCCGGACACGAGGGTGAGCGAGTCGGGCAGGGCGAAGAGGATCAGGTCGTACTTGTCGCTCGTGCGCTCCAGGAAGGCGCGCCCGTCGGTGATGTGGGTGGTGACGCGCGGGTCGTCGTACGGCTTGTCGGGGTGGACCGAGCCGCCCAGCTCGCGCAGCTTGGGATCGATCTCCACGGCGTCCACCCGGTTCGCGCCCTTGGACAGCGCGATGGCCACGTCGGTGCCGCTGCCCGCGCCGACGATGAGCACGTCCTTGGGCGGCTTGGAGGTCCGCTCGTACGGCAGGCCGTACTGGGCCTCCCACTGCAGCCGGGCGGCGGCGGGCACGGCCTGCTGGTGCGGGATGCCGTTCACGGCGATGTCGGTGACAAGCACGCCGAGCTGCGTGAGCTGCCGCGCGGTGACCTTGTAGTACGGCGACCAGATGGCCCCGGCGGTCAGCGTCTCGGCCAGCAGCAGCCCCACCACGGCCAGCGAGGGCACGGTCACCAGGCCGAGGTAGAGCGAGCGCGGCCGGGGCGTGAGCAGCAGCCCGTAGCAGATGGCCGCGATCAGCCCCCAGAACACCGGCGGCGCGCTCAGGAACGACAGCGCCGTGAACGCGGCGATCCCGCTGAGGCTGCCGATCAGGTCGTAGCGGTAGGCCTCCAGCCGCGGCAGCTCGGGGAAGCAGCGCCCGACGAGCTCGGCCGGGCCCATGAGCACCAGCGCGGCGGCGCCGAAGATCACCGGCAGGATCAGCCATGCGGGCGGGCCGCTGGTGGACAGGCTCGTCCAGTACAGGACGCCCTCGGTGTTCCGGTCGACGGTCACCGGGAACGTCAGGACGACGGCGACCAGGACGGCGAGCACGACGGGCGAGTAGTACGGCTGCCGCCGCGACCGCCCCACGCGCAGGAAGCCGAGGCCGATGCCCAGGAACGAGCCGAGCAGGACGAAGTTGGTGAAATAGCTGAGGTGGACGATGTTGGATCCGGTCCACCGGATCAGCGCCAGCTCAAGGAAGAGCATGAAGGCGCTGGCGAGGACGAGCCTCGGCCGCACCGCCAGCCAGTGAGCTCTTTCTCCGTCGTCGACCGGCTTCTGCGCCTGGAGCGTCATGATTCGACACCGTAGTGAAGAGACGGGGAACACGGAAGCCTGACGCCCCGCAAGAAATGTCATCCGGTTCGCACTAATTACGGTATTTGCGCAGGTCAAACCACTGAAAGGCGCTGGACGCCGGGGCGGTGGATGGAGGAATCTTGGGGAGTTCGTTCCCCCTACGATATTCGGTGGTGACACATGCGGGTTCTGATCCAACTCCGCCCCTCCCCCGATCTGGTCGCGGCCGTCGCCGACCCGGGTCAGACCGCCACCACGGCCGACGTGGCCGACGGGCTGCCCGGGGTCGAGCTCGACTCCGCGTACGTCCCCGTGGCCGTCGCGCGGCCCGTCCCGGCGGCCGGGGGCGACCCCCTCTCGCTCAACCAGCCGCTCGACTTCTCGCTGGCCGCCGAGGACGCCTCCGTGCTGGTGCGCGGCACGATCTCGGACGACGAGCTGGCCTCCAGGGTCACGCTGCTGGCCGCGCGGCGGCCCGACGTGGTCGGCGTCTTCGCCGACCCGGTGATCGAGACCACGCGGACGTGCGGCGGCGACCCACCGGTCGGCACCTGGCATGACGTGGAGCGGCTGCTGAACGTGCCGGGGCTGAGCGCCGAGGGCCTCGACGGCAGCGGGGTGGCGCTGGCCGTGCTCGACACCGGGATCAACGCGGCCCACACCGCCAGACAGCTCGGCAGGGGCGTCACGCTGGACGCCGAGCGGTCGTGGAGCCCGCAGGGCGTGTCGGGCAAGGCGGGCGAGTTCGAGGTCGACCACGGGACGATGTGCGCGTTCGACACGCTCATCGCCGCTCCCCAGGCGTCGCTGATCGACATCCCGGTCCTGCTGTCCACGCGGCCCGGGGGCTCGGCGCTGGACGGGCTGCTGTCGGACGCGGTGTCGGCCTTCGCGCACCTGCGCAACGTGCTCGCCGCCCAGCCCGAAGAGACCAGGGCGCTGGTGGTGAGCAACTCGTGGGGCTCCTTCTCCCCCGAGTGGGACTTCCCCGTCGGGCATCCGGGCAACTACTCCGACAACGCCGCCCACCCGTTCAACCTGATGGTGGCCGAGCTCGACCGGGCGGGCGCGGACGTGCTGTTCGCGGCGGGCAACTGCGGCGGGCAGTGCCCCGACGGCCGGTGCGTCTACCCCAACCGGCCCATCGTCGGCGCCAATTCCCACCCGAAGGTCCTGTCCATCGGCGGCGTCGACATCAACGGGGAGCGGGTGGGCTACTCCTCGCAGGGGCCGGGGCGGCTGACCGCCCGCAAGCCCGACTTCTGCGCCTACACCCACTTCTCCGGGTCGAAGGCGTTCGGCGACGACGAGCCCGACTCGGGCACCTCGGCGGCGACGCCGGTGGCCGCCGGGCTCGTCGCCGCCGTCCGCACCCGGTGGCCGTCGACCAGGCTGTCGCCCACCCAGCTGCGGGCGCTGCTGCGGCGCACGGCCGAAGACCGCAGCGAGGTGGGCTTCGACTACGACTACGGCTACGGGAACATGGACCCGGCGGGGATCATCGCCGCGCTGCGGCGGCGCGTCAGGAGCGCGGCCTGACCCCGCTCGATCAGGCGTTCTCCCGGTTGAAGACCCTGGTCCCGACCGTGAGGCTGACCGCGGCGAACACCAGGGTCACCGCCACCCCCAGGCCCACGGTGCCCGTCAGGTAGTGCCCCGCGAACAGGTCACGCAGCGCCTCCAGCGCGTACCTGAACGGGCTGATGTGCGAGATGGCGTCGAGCCAGCCCGGCGCCATCGACATCGGCAGGAAGGAGCCCGACAGCAGGACCAGCGGGATCACCGCCGTGGACATCACGGGCGCGAACAGGTGCTCGTTCATCGTCAGCGCGATGGCGTACGACAGCGCGGCCAGGCTGGTCCCGAGCACGATCACCAGCACGAACCCGGCCGCCAGCCCCAGCGCGGGGGCCCGCAGGCCGAGGGCGAAGGCGATCACGAGGAGCAGCACCGTCTGGATCGTCATGGTGAGCGCGTTGTTGAGCACGCGCCCGAGCAGCAGCGCCAGCCGGCTGGCCGGAGTGACGCGCATGCGCTCCAGCACGCCGGAGCGCTTCTCGAACACCACCCCGAACCCGGCGAGCCCCATGCTCGTGAGCCCGAGCTGGATGATGAGGCCGGGAACGAGCGTCTCCCACGTGCCGAACGTGGTGAAGATGGGCCCGAACAGCACCAGGAAGAGCAGCGGCTGGATCGCCCCGAAGATGATCCCGACCTTCTGCCGCAGCGTGACGCGCACGCCGTGGCGGAACAGCACCCAGGTGTCGCGCAGCATCAGACTCCCTTTCCGGTGGACGCGGTCTCCTCGCGCAGCGATCTGCCGGTGATGTCCAGGAACACCTCGTCGAGCGTGCGCCCGCCGGTCTTGAGCTCGGCCGGGGCGCCCTCGGCCACGATCCGGCCGTGATCGATGATCACTATCCGGTCGCAGAGCGCGTCGGCCTCGTCCAGGTAGTGGGTGGTGAGGAAGACCGTCATGCCCTTCTCCAGGCGCAGCGAGCGGATGTGGTCCCACAGGTTGGCCCGGCTCTGCGGGTCGAGGCCCGTCGTGGGCTCGTCCAGGAAGAGCACGACGGGGTCGTGCAGCAGCGCGAACGCGATGTCGAAGCGCCGGCGCTGGCCGCCGGAGAGCGCCGCGCCCGGCTTCGACTCCAGGCCCGTGAGTTCGAGGCGCTCCAATGCCTCCCGCGTCCTGGCCTCCGCCCGCGCCCTGCTCAGGCCGTACAGCATGCCTTGGAGGGCGAGCTCGCCCTCCAGCGGCGACGTTGGCGGCACGCCGCCGTTCTGGGACACGTATCCGATGCGCCTGCGCACCTCCTTCGCCTCGCCGAGCAGGTCGTGCCCGGCCACCGTGGCGGTGCCGGACGTGGGGCGCAGCAGCGTGGTCAGCATGCGCATGGTCGTGGTCTTGCCGGCGCCGTTCGGACCGAGGAACCCGACGATCTCGCCGGGCTCGACCGCCAGGTCGACGCCTTTGACGGCCTCCACGCCGCCGTCGAAGGTCTTGCTCAGACCTGAAGTAGTGATCATTTCATCGCCTCCAAAATTAGAGTAGCCACAATTTTGGTGCGACTGCAAACTTGGTACGATGGAGGCATGCAAGAGGGGCTGCGGGAGCGGAAGAAGCGCCAGACCAGGCAGCGCATCGCCGACGTCGCGATGGGGCTGTTCATGACCAGGGGGTTCGACAACGTGACCGTGGCCGAGGTGGCGCGGACCGCCGACGTGTCGGTCAACACGGTCTTCAACTACTTCAGCACCAAGGAGGACCTGTTCGCCGACCGGCAGGACGTGGCCGTCGACCTGGCCCCGCGGGTGCTGCGCGAGCGCGGGCCCGGGGAGAGCGTGGTGCGGGCGTTCCGCCGAGACTTCCTCGACGCGCTCGGCACACGTGACTGGCGCTACGGGCTCAACGCGGGAGCCGACGTGTTCGCCAGGATCGTCGGCGAGGCCCCCTCGCTGGCCGCCAAGCTACGCGAGCTCGGCGAGGAGCGGCAGCGCGCGCTGGCGCAGGCGCTGGCCGACGAGCTCGAGGCCGACCCCGACGACCTGACGCCGCGGCTGGTGGCCTCTCACATCCTCAACACGACGCGCCTGCTCGGCGACTACTCCACCCGCAGGCAGCTCGCGGGCGAGGCGTGGGAGAGCATCGAGCCCGCCCTCCGGGCTCAGGCGGAGAAGGCCTTCGACCTGCTGGAGTCGGGCATCGGCGACCTACTGGCCGGAAAGGGAGCCGGTGATGGCCATGAGCCCGAACATCAGGACGACGAAGCCTAGAGTGACCATCATCAGGATCGAGCTGACGATGCCGCAGATGCGCCCGGCCTGCACCATACCGCGGTTCTCGAAGTAGTAGCCGCTCCCGTCGATCTCGCGCAGCACCTTGTTTCCCATCGACCAGGCGAAAGGGCCGAGGATCGTGCAGACCACCAGGCTCAGGATGCCCAGCACGAGGATGGTGGTCCCCTGGGGGTGGGTCTGGGGTGGCGGCCCGTAGTAGGAGGGACCGTAGTTCGGATAGGACATGGTCGCTCGGCGCCCTCACCATTCGTCGGTCAGGTGCGTTTTTATACCACAGATACCCTCTTGATCGCGTTGCGCCATCATGGTGGGGCACATGACCACGCCCCTTAGGAGCCTGCCCCCGTGCGTGAACGCACAGCCGCCTTCCTCGCCCGCGAAAGCTTCCAGCGGTTCATCGTCGGCGTCATCCTGCTCAACGCGGCCACGCTGGGTCTCGAGACCTTCCCCGCCGTCGTCTCGCGCTTCGGCCACCTGCTCACCGTGGTCGACCACATCGCGCTGTACGTCTTCGCCGTCGAGCTGATCGCCAAGATCTACGTCGAGCGTTCGAGGTTCGTCCGCGACCCGTGGAACGTGTTCGACGCCGCGATCGTCCTCATCGCCTTCCTGCCCGCCTCGGGCGGCCTGTCCGTGCTGCGCTCGCTGCGCATCCTGCGCGCACTGCGGCTGCTGTCGGTGGTGCCGAGCCTGCGCCGCGTCGTCTCGGCGCTGCTGCGCGCGATGCCCGGGATGAGCTCGATCGTGGTGCTGCTCGGCCTGGTGCTCTACGTGGCCGCCGTCATGGCCACCAAGCTCTACGGGAGCTCCGCCCCCGAGCGCTTCGGCAGCCTGCCGACCTCGCTGTTCACCCTCTACCAGACGATGACCGGCGACGACTGGGGCAACATCGCCAGGGAGGTGATGACCAGCCACCCGTCGGCCTGGGTCTTCTTCACCATCTTCATCCTGATCTGCACGTTCGTGATCCTGAACCTCTTCATGGCCGTGGTCGTCAGCGCCATGGACGAGGAGAACGCCGAGGAGCGCGCCGTGCTGGAGGACACCAGCGAGCACACCCAGCTGATCCTCGACGAGCTGACCGCGCTGCGCAAAGAGGTCGCCGAGCTACGCCGGCTGGGCTGAGCCGGCCGGGCCCCCGCGCGCGCGCTGCAGGGTCTGCGAGGCGCCGACCCTGCAGGTGACTCACGGCTAACGAGAATAGAACTCCACGACGAGCTGCTCGTCCACGGGCACCGCGATCTGCTCGCGTTCTGGGCGGTTCGTCAGGGTGAATGTGAGATTGGCGTGGTCGACGGAGAGGTAGGGCGCGATGCGCTCGTCGGCGTACACGCCCTCGGCGGCGGCCACGAACGGCTGCATCCTGCGGGACCGCTCCCGCACCGTGATCACCTGTCCGGGCTTGACCAGGTAGCTGGGGATGTCCACCTTGCGGCCGTCCACGGCGATGTGGCCGTGGTTGATGTACTGCCGGGCCGCGTAGATGGACGGCGCCAGCCCCGCGCGCAGCACGAGCGAGGCCAGCCGGATCTCCAGCAGCGTGACCAGCTCGGCGCCGGAGGCGCCCGGCTTGCGGACGGCGAGGTCCCAGTAACGGCGCAGCTGCCGCTCGGACACGTCGTAGTACCAGCGCAGCTTCTGCTTCTCCATCAGCCGCAGCCCGTAGTCGCCGGTGCTGCGGCGGTTGGTCTTGCGGCCGTGCTCACCCGGCGGGTAAGGGCGCTGTTCGAAGTAGCGGACGGCTTTCCTGGTCAGCGGGACGCCCGCGCGTCGGGACAGTCGCACCTTGGGGCCGGTGTAGCGCACGTTCACCTCAATGTGATTAGGTAATCCTTACTTAGGAGAGCCTAACCTATCATTGGAACGGAGGGCCCATGCTGCCAATCCCCGAGCGGGTCCGCACCATCGCCGCGACCGCGAGCGTCGCCAAGCTGTCCGTCGACGGCGCCCCCTCCCCGGCCCGGGGAGGCGTGGACGAGCGTGGCCGGCCCGTGCTCCTGGTGCTGCCCGGCGAGTCCCTGCACCGCCTGCGCGAGGACGCCGTCGTAGCGGTGAACCTGACGGCGATGCGGCAACTGGGCGACGTCACCCACCCGCGCGGGCTGCTGGAGGTGCAGGGGTGGGCGGAGGCCGTGCCCGAGGGCGAGGCCCGCGGCGCGGCGGTCGCGGTGGCCGCCCACAGCGCCGACGAGAGCCTGTTCGACGCGCTGGAGCGGTTCGGGGAGCCGGCCGCGCCCCGGCTGCTGCGGCTGGACGTGGGGCAGGTCGTGTACCTGACCGGGCAGGAGTCGGGGCTGCTGGACGCCGACGACTACCTGGGCGCGGCGCCGGACCCGCTGGCGCAGACGGCCGAGCGGGTGCTCGCGCACGTCAACGCCTCGCACCGGGCGCAGCTCACCGCGGGCGTGTCCCGGCAGCTCGGCGAGGAGGCCGGCGAGGTGTGGCTGTGGGAACTGGACCGGTTCGGGGCGACCGTACGGGTGGACGAGTCGCTGATCCGCTTCCCGTGGCCGACCCCGGCCCGGTCCGACCTGTGCCTGGAGACGGCGCTGCGCGGGCTGCTCTGCAGCTGTTGATGATCACAATTGACTCCGATTTGTCCGGATCGGCCCTGGCACCGGCGCCACCTCTCTAGCATTTGAGGCGTGACTGGCACGGAGCGATCACCGGAACCCACCCCGTTCGCCGATGATTTCCCCGACGGGATCGGGCGGCGGGGCCGGGCGCTCATGGTCGCCGGCGCGCTGATCGGCACGCTCATGCTGGCCACGGCGGGGATCCTGGTGGGCGGGGCGTCCAGCGGCAAGCGGCTGGACGCGATCGACTGGCACCGTACCGGCCCCGGCTCCCGCGACGGCTCCATCCCGGTCGCCGCCGAGTCCCACGCCCGCACGGCGCCCACCACTCTCAGCTCCTCCGCGCGCCCGGCGCACACGCACCCGACGCAGTCCTTCTCGGCCGCGCGCCGCCCGACCCCGAAGCAGGCGCCCTCCGCGCGCCCGACGTCCCGGGCGACGCACTCCACGCGACCCACCCCGGCGGCCCCCGCCGGGCCCGCCGCCTCCCGCACGCCCACGCCGGAGCGGGTCACGATCACTCCGTCGGCGCAGCCGGCCCGCCCGTCCGTCACGCCGCCTCCCACCGCCGTGACGACCTCCGGTCGCACTCACACGCCGCCCGGCCACACGCGCCACCCCAGACACCACAAAACCCCTTAAAACCCATCTTTTACGGCTGCGCACGGTGGGCCGCACGCGCCGGCGCGCGCCCTTGACCGGCTCCGCCATGACACCCCTGATCGCCACGAAGAATCTTGGCCTGATTATGGAATGAAGCATTCCGTTCTGCTAATCTGGAACAGAACAAGCCGTTCCGATTCAGGAGGCCGCAATGACCGTCCTCGACACCCGCCCGGCGCAGACACCGGCCGCGTCCGAGCCCGCGCCCTACAAGTGGCGCTGGCCCGCGCTCGCGGTGGTCCTCGCCGGTTCGGTGATGGAGTTGCTCGACGCCACCGTCACCAACGTCGCGGGCCCGACGATGCGAGCCGACCTCGGCGGCGGCACCTCCCTGATCCAGTGGCTCGGCGCGGCCTACACCCTCGCCATGACCGCGGGCCTGCTGACCGGCGGGCGGCTCGGGGACATCGTGGGGCGCAAGCGCATGTTCCTCATCGGCGTCGTCGGGTTCACCGTGGGGTCGCTGCTGTGCGCCGTGGCCGCCACCCCCGAGACGATCATCGCGGCGAGGGTCGTGCAGGGCCTGTTCGGGGCGGCGATGATCCCGCAGGGCATGGGGCTGATGAAGGAGATGTTCCCGCCCAAGGAGCTGGCGGTCGCGATGGGGCTGTTCGGGCCGGTCATGGGGCTGTCCGCGGTGGGCGGGCCCATCCTGGCGGGCGCGCTGACCGGGGTCGACTGGCGGCTGATCTTCCTGATCAACCTGCCGATCGGGGCCGGCGCGGCGCTGGCCGCCCTGCGCTTCCTGCCCGCCTCCCGCCCGGTCAAGGGCGTGCGGCTCGACCTGCCGGGCGCCGCGCTGGCCTCCGCGGGCACCGTTCTCATGGTCTTCCCGCTGGTCCAGGGGCACGAGAGCGGCTGGCCGGCGTGGTCGTTCGCGATGATGGCGGGCTCGGCGGCGGTGTTCGCGGTCTTCGCGGCCTACGAGAGGCGCAGGGCCGGGCGTGGCGACGACCCGCTGGTGGCGCCCAGCCTGTTCGGCAAGCGGGCGTTCGTCTCCGGCATGGCGACCGGCACGATCTACTTCGCCGCCTTCACCGGGTTCTTCCTCGTGATCGGCCTCTACACCCAGCTCGGCCTCGGCTACTCCCCGCTGAAGGCGGCGCTGACCGGCGTGCCCTCGTCGCTGGGCATGATCGCGGGCATGGGCGTCGCGCAGGCCGCCAGGAGGCACGGCCGCAAGGTGCTGCTGGCCGGGGCGATCGTCATGGGGCTCGGCGTGATCGGTGTGATCGCCGTCGTCTCGCCCGGGGTCACGCCCTGGCAGCTCACCCCGGCGCTGGTGGTGGCCGGGCTGGGCAGCGGGCTGATCATGAGCCCGTACTTCAGCATCGTGATGGCCGCCGTCGAACCCCGGGAGACCGGCTCCGCCTCCGGCACGCTGACCGCGCTCCAGCAGGTGGGCGGCGCGCTGGGCCTGGCCGTGCTGGGCACCCTCTACTTCGGCACCGGGAGCGTCGCGATCACGCTGTGGGTGGCGGCCGGGATGATCGCCACGACGTTCGCGGTCGGCCTGATGCTCCCGAAGCAGGCCCGCGAGGACTGACGATCGCCCCCGAGAACGGCCGGCTCACCCGAGCCGGCCGTCTCCGCGTTCCAGGGACTGCTCGCTCCATGCCGTCCAGGAGGTAGCCCAGGCCCTCGTCGAACGTGGCGTCCCAGGCGTGGTCGAGGCCGCGCTCGGCCAGGGCCGGGCGCGCCGCGGCCGACGTGGTGATGCGGGAGCACGCGATGACCCGCAACGAGGCGATGGCGGCGCTGGCCCGCTACGAGCTGGCGCCGGCGGGCGGGCAGCCGTTCGAGACGTTGTCGGGCGGGCAGCAGGCGCGGCTGCAGATCCTGCTGCTGGAGCTGTCGGGCGCGACGCTGCTGCTGCTCGACGAGCCGACGGACAACCTGGACCTGGCCAGCGCGAAGGCGCTCCAGCAGGGGCTCGCGGGGTTCGAGGGGACGGTGCTGGCGGTCACGCACGACCGCTGGTTCGCCGCCGACCTCGACCGCTATCTGGTGTTCGGCGCCGACGGGCTCGTACGGGAGAGCGACGTCCCTCGCTGGGACCTCTAAGGGGCCGCGACGCGCTCGCGGCGCAGGGCCGAGACCGTCATGGTCTCGTCCACGGCGTCCGGCGAGAGCACGTGGTCGAGCACCATCACCGCGCACCCGCTGATGCCCGCGCCCGCCCCCAGCCGGCTGGGCTCGATGCGCAGCCGCCGGGTGGCCAGGGCCGTGGAGCGGCGGTAGACGACCTCGCGGATGCTCGACACCAGCGGCCCGAACGCCTCGGCCACGTCGCCGCCCAGCACCACCACCGACGGGTTGAGGATGTTGACCGCCCCGGCCAGCACCTCGCCGATATGGCGGCCGGCCTCGCGCACCGTGGCCATCGTCTCGGCGTCGCCCGCGCGCACCAGCGCGGTCACGTCCGCGATCGTCTTGACGTCCTTGCCCTGCGCCCGCAGGTCGCGCAGCAGCGCGACGCCGCTGGCCACCGAGTCGACGCAGCCGGTGTTGCCGCAGCGGCACAGCACGTCGCCGCCGTCGATCACGGGGATGTGCCCGATCTCGCCGGCCGCGCCCAGCGCGCCGCGCAGGATGCCGCCCCCGGCGATCACGCCCGCGCCGATCCGCGTCGAGATCTTCACGAACATCAGGTCGTCCAGGTCGGGGTAGGCGCCGCGGTGCTCGCCGATGGCCAGCACGTTCACGTCGTTGTCCACGAGCACGGGGACGGGGAAGCGGTCGCGGATGATCGGCGGGATCACCACGCCGGTCCACGAGGCCATCACGCGGGCGCTCTCGGTGCGCCCCTGAGCGAACTCGACCGTGGCCGGCACGCCCATCCCGACGCCTCTGAGCATCGAGCGGGGCCGGTCGCCGAGCAGCTCGTCCCAGGTGTCCATGATCACCGGGAGCACGACGTCGGGCCCCTGCTCCACGTCCATCGCGAACTCTCGCCCGGCCAGCTCCTGCCCCGCCAGGTCGCAGACGGCCACCCGGGTGCGGCTGGCGCCGAGCGCCGCCACCAGCACCACGCCGCCCGCGGCGTTGAACTCCAGCCGGACCGGCGGCCGCCCACCCGTGGACGGGGCGTCGTCGCGCTCCACGACCAGGCCGCGTTCCAGCAGCTCACCGACGCGCAGCTGCACCGCGGGGCGCGACAGGCCGGTCACCCGGCCCAGGTCGGCACGTGTCACGGCCTCTCCGGTGCGGATGAGGCGGAGCACCTCGCCACTGGTGGCAAGGGTCGCGGCGGTACGTCGAGGCATCGGCCAAGTGAATCACATGAGGTTAGGTCATGAAAAGTCCCGACTTTTTTATCTCAAATGCCAAAACTCCGCTTGTGTGAGACCCAAACTCTCGTTAGTGTCCGTTCTGTCCCTGCTTGGTAGATCAATCGGAGCCCGCAACCGTGTCCCCCGTGTCGACAACCAGCCCCGCCCACACCGCCGACCTCGTCGTCTTCGGCGGAACCGGCGACCTGTCCATGCGCAAGCTGCTCCCGGCGCTCTACCACAGCGACAGGGACGGCCGGCTCTCGCCGGAGACCCGCGTCATCGCCATGTCCAGGGGCGGCCTGACCGACGCCGACTTCCGCGGCAAGGTGGACGCCGAGGTACGCGACCGGGTCCCGATCGACGACCCCTCCGTGTGGCAGCGCTTCCTCGGCCGCCTGCACCACGTGTCGGTCGACGTCGGAGGCGCCGACAAGTCCGGCTGGGGGGCACTGAGCCGGCTGCTGGCCGGGCACGAGCAGCGTGACCGGGTCTTCTACCTGGCCAGCCCGCCCCGGACGTTCGGCCCCTTCTGCCGCGAGCTGGAGGAGGCCGGGCTGGTGACGCCGCGCTCGCGCGTGGTGCTGGAGAAGCCGCTGGGCCACGACCTGCCGAGCGCGCAGCGGATCAACGACGAGGTCGGCGCCATCTTCGAGGAGCGCCAGATCTTCCGGATCGACCACTACCTGGGCAAGGAGACCGTCCAGAACCTGCTGGTCCTGCGCTTCGCCAACGCCTTCCTCGAGCCGATCTGGAACTCCCTGTGGATCGACCACGTCCAGATCACCGCCGCCGAGACCGTCGGCACGCCGGGCCGGCGCGGCTACTACGACCACGCGGGCGCGCTGCGCGACATGGTGCAGAACCACCTGCTCCAGCTCCTCACGCTGACCGCGATGGAGCCGCCGGCCCGCAACGACCGCGAGGCCATCCGCGACGAGAAGGTCAAGGTCCTTCAGGCGCTGCGCCCGATCACGGGCACGGAGGTCGACCGCTTCACCGTGCGGGGCCAGTACACCGAGGCCGACGAGATGCCGGGCTACCTCGACGAGCCCGCCTCCACGCCGCCGACCGAGGCCTCGCGCCGGGTGGAGACGTTCACCGCGATCCGGGCCGAGATCAAGAACTGGCGGTGGGCGGGGGTGCCGTTCTACCTGCGGACCGGCAAGCGGATGCCGAACCGCAGGTCGGAGATCGTGGTGCAGTTCAAGGACGTGCCGCACTCCATCTACCCCGGCGGCACGCCCAACCGCCTGGTGCTGCGCCTGCAGCCGGAAGAGGGCATCGAGCTGCACATCATGGCCAAGGAGCCGGGCGCGGGCGAGGTCACGCTGAAGCCGGTCCCGCTGTCGCTGAGCTTCGGCAAGACGTTCACCGCGCGGGTGCCGGAGGCGTACGAGCGGCTGCTGACGGACGTGCTGGCCGGGAACCCGACGCTGTTCATGCGGCGTGACGAGGTGGAGGCGGCCTGGCGCTGGATCGACCCGATCCTGTCGGCCTGGGAGTCGTCGGAGGACCTGCCCGAGCCCTACCCCGCGGGGACCGCCGGCCCCGCCGGAGCCCACGAACTGCTCGGCCGCAGCGGTCGCGAGTGGCACGAGGAGGACGTGTGAACAATCGATTCCGGGTTCATGGACCCGACGAAGGAGGCACCGTGAACCCCGTCATCCAGGACGTCACCGACCGCATCGCCGAGCGCAGCGCCACCAGCCGGGCCGCCTACCTGGCGCGCATCCGGCGCGACGGCGCGGCCGCCAGGGCGAAGGGCCCGGCCCGCGCCCACCTCGGCTGCGCGAACCTGGCGCACGGCTTCGCGGGCGCGCCCGCCGAGGACAAGCTCGTGCTGCGCGGTACGGCGAAGCCGGGCGTGGCGATCGTGACCAGCTACAACGACATGCTCTCGGCGCACCAGCCGTACGAGACGTACCCGCCGGAGCTGAAGGCCGCGGTGCGCAAGGCCGGCGGCGTGGCGCAGGTGGCCGGCGGCGTGCCCGCGATGTGCGACGGCATCACGCAGGGGCGGCCCGGCATGGAGCTGTCCCTCTACAGCCGCGACGTGATCGCGATGGCGACCGCGATCGCGCTGTCGCACGACATGTTCGACTCGACGCTGCTGCTGGGCGTCTGCGACAAGATCGTGCCCGGCCTGTTCATCGGCGCGCTGCACTTCGGGCACCTGCCCGCGATCTTCGTGCCGGCCGGGCCGATGGCCTCGGGCCTGCCCAACAAGGTCAAGGCGCGCACCCGCCAGCTCTTCGCCGAGGGCAAGGTCGGGCGCCAGGAGCTGCTCGACGCCGAGGCGAAGTCGTACCACTCCCCCGGCACCTGCACCTTCTACGGCACCGCCAACTCCAACCAGGCGCTGATGGAGGTCATGGGCCTGCACCTGCCCGGCTCGACGTTCGTCAACCCGCACACCGAGCTGCGCCACGCCCTCACCGAGGTCACCGGGCGCCGCGCGGTGGAGATCACCGCGCACGGCTCGGAGTACACGCCGATCGGCGAGCTGGTCGACGAGAAGGCCATCGTGAACGCCTGCGTCGCCCTGCTGGCCACCGGCGGCTCCACGAACCACACCCTCCACCTGGTCGCCATGGCCGCCGCCGCGGGCATCGTGCTGACCTGGGACGACTTCGCCCACCTGTCGCAGGTCGTGCCGTCCCTCACCAAGATCTACCCGAACGGCCAGGCGGACGTGAACCACTTCCGCGACGCCGGCGGCATGCAGGTCCTCATCGGCGACCTGCTGGACGAGGGCCTGCTGCACGGGGACGTCATGACCGTGGCCGGCCCCGGCCTCGACCGCTACCGCGAGGCTCCCGAGCTGGTGGACGGCGAGCTGGTGTGGTCGCCGGTCACCGGCGGCAGCTCCGACCTGGACGTGCTGCGGCCGGTCGCGACGCCGTTCTCGCCGGACGGCGGGATCCACATGCTGTCGGGCAACCTGGGCCGGGCCGTCTCCAAGGTGTCGGCGGTCAAGCCGGAGCACCTGGTGATCGAGGCGCCGGCCAAGGTGTTCGACGACCAGCTGGACCTGCTGCGGGCGTTCGAGGCGGGCGAGCTGGACGGGCAGGACTTCGTGGCGGTCATCCGATACCAGGGGCCGAGCGCGAACGGCATGCCCGAGCTGCACAAGCTCACGCCGCCGCTGGCCGTGCTGCTGGACAGGGGCCAGCGGGTGGCGATCGTCACCGACGGCCGCATGTCCGGCGCCTCGGGAAAGGTGCCCGCGGCCATCCACCTGTCGCCCGAGGCCGCCGACGGCGGGCCGCTCGCCCTGGTGCGGGAGGGCGACGTGATCAGGCTGGACTCGTCGGCGGGGACGCTGGAGCTGCGGGTGCCCGCCGAGGAGCTGGCGCGCCGCGTGCCGCAGGGCCGCCCGCTGAGCGACGCGCAGTGGGTGGGAACCGGGCGCGAGCTCTTCGCGGCCTTCCGCCGGATGGCGGGGCACGCGGAGCAGGGCGCCGGGATCTTCGGCGTCAGCGGCGCCGAGTCGCCCGACCACGGTCCCGGCCTGGGCTTCCTCGCCGAGGCCGGGACCTCCCACCTGGAGACGGGCTCCCCGGTGGGCGCCCAGCACGCCGGGCTGGCGAGGTGACGGTCCGGAGGACGCCGGCTCACCGCCCCGTCTGGGGCGGCGTGAGCGTTCGTGAAATCATCCTTCGGTATATGGCGAGCGATCTTGACGCCGCCCTGGACGCCGGAGGTATGCGGTGAGTGCCTTTGACCTTCCGTGGCTGGTCGCCGACATCGGCGGGACCAACGCCCGGTTCGGCCTGGTCACCTCGTTGGGAGCGCGGCCGACGAACGTCGCGGTCCTGGCCGGGGCCGACTACGCGACCCTCCCCGAAGCCGTAGCCGCCTATCTCGCGCAGCACGCGGGCGGAGTGCGACCAGGGGCGGCGTGCCTGGCCGTGGCGGGACCGATCGACGGCGACCACTACCGGCTCACGAACTCCGCGTGGGCCGGGTCCGTACGGGATCTCGACGTGCCGTACGCGGTGCTGCTCAACGACTTCGAGGCGCTGGCCGGGTCGCTGCCGCACCTGGAGGGCGACGACCTGGTCTCGCTGGGCGGCCCCGAGCCGGGTCACGGCGTGAAGGCCGTGCTGGGGCCGGGGACCGGGCTCGGCGTGGGCGGGCTGGTGCCGTCCGAGCACGGCTGGACGCCGATCCCGGGCGAGGGCGGGCACGTCACGGTGCCCGTGGTGGACCGGCGTGAGCTGGAGATCGTCAAGGTGCTGCAGGCGCGGGGGCTGGCGCACGTGGTGGCCGAGCACGTGCTGTCCGGGCCCGGGCTGGTCCGGCTGCACCGGGCGCTGGCCCAGGTGAACGGCGTCACCGCCCCGGAGCTGACCGCCTCGGACATCGTGACCCGGCTGGACGACTCGCTGTGCGCGGAGACGGTGGAGGTGTTCTGCGGGATGCTGGGCAGCTTCGCCGGGAACGTGGCCCTGACGCTCGGCGCGCGCGGCGGGGTGTATCTGGGCGGCGGAGTGCTCCCCCGTATCGTGGAGCGCGTGCGCACCAGCAGCTTCAGGACGCGCTTCGCCGACAATCCCGACATGGCCCACTACCTGGAGGCCATCGGCACCGCGTTGATCGTCGCCCCGCAACCGGCGTTGACGGGCGCGGCGGCCTTGCTGTCCCAGCGCGCCCGCAGGGAACTGGTGGGGTGACACCAGTCGTCCGGGGTGGGTGCGCGGGACCTGTACGTGACTAGACGGCCGTGAACGGGCCGACGAGGAGAAGAAGAACTCATGAGCTTGCTCGATCTCGCCCCGGTGATCCCCGTCGTGGTGATCGACGACGTGGAGAGCGCGGTGCCGATGGCCAGGGCGCTGGTCGCCGGCGGCCTGCCGGTCATCGAGGTGACCCTGCGCACCCCGGCCGCGCGCGAGGCCATCGCCAGGATCGCGGCCGAGGTGCCCGACGCGACCGTGGGGGCGGGGACCATCCGCAGCTCGGAGGACATCTCGGCCTCGGTGGCCGCCGGGGCGAGGTTCCTGGTGTCGCCCGGCACGACCCTGTCGCTGGTCGAGGCGCTGGATTCGAGCGGCGTCCCGTACTTGCCGGGGGCGGCGACCGTGTCCGAGGTGATGGCGCTGGCCGAGCGGGGGGTCAAGGAGCTGAAGTTCTTCCCCGCCGAGGCCGCGGGCGGCGTCCCCTACCTCAAGGCGCTGGCCGGGCCGCTGCCGGACGTGCGGTTCTGCCCGACGGGCGGGATCCGGGTGAACACGGCGGCCGACTATCTCGCGCTCCCGAACGTGGGGTGCGTCGGCGGCACCTGGCTGACCCCGGCCGACGCGCTGGCCACCGGTGACTGGGGCCGCGTGGAGAAGCTCGCCTCGGAGGCCGCGGCCCTGCGTTGAGTGCGGCGGCGACGAGCCGGTGGCTCAGGCGGTAGACCTCAGCTCCAGATTGACACGTGGATCGGCGGGCGGAAGCGGCTGCGGGGGATGCCTTCGTCCGGGGTGCGCATGAGCTGGGTGGCGGCCGGGGTGGTGAGGAAGTCCAGGAACGTGCCCGCCGCCGCCGATCGGTTCGGAGGTTCCAGGGTCGTGGCGTACCAGTACGCGGCCAGCGGGGTGGCGGCGGTCTCGATGGCCACCAGCTCGCCCCGGCGTAACTCGGAGGCCACCAGGTGGGCCGTGGCGGGCGCGACGCCGGAGCCCTCGGCGGCGGCCTTCCAGGCGGCCGTCTGGTTCGCGAAGACCCGCACCTGGGACTCCGGGACGCGCAGCAGCCGCAGCAGCCGGCTCGTGTCGCTCAGCGGGTCCGTCCCGGAGGGGCCGACCAGCCAGTGGTCGCGGCGGCCTCGGGGCGAGCCGACCACGATCAGTCGGCAGCGCAGCACTGGGCGGCTCGCCAGGCCCTCGCCCGTCACCTGGGCCCCGAGGGCGACGTCGGCCAGGCGGCTGGACAGCAGGAGCGGGATCTCGGCCGTGGCGGCCACGCCGGTGGTGGCGTCCACCGACTTGCGCTGGGTGAAGAGGCAGACGAGCGGCCCGGCCACGTACTCGGCGAGCCCGGCGTCCATGACCACGTGCAGTCCGGCGCCGCGGCCCGGCTGGACGGCGGCGACGGCCTCGGCCCCGAGCGCGACGATCTGGGCGGCGATCCCGAGCAGCCGCCGCCCGCCCTCCGTCAGCACCATCCGGTCGCCGGCGCGGGTCAGCAGCGGGTCGCCGAGGTGCCTGCGGAGCTGGGCCAGCGACTGGGAGACCGCGGGCTCGCTCACGCCCAGCGCCCGCGCCGCCGCCTTGACGGACCCCAGACGGGCGACGAAAACGAACGCGCCGAGCTGGCTGAGTGTCACTCACCCTTCATAGTTCTCCGGCCCGCATTAAGGAATCCCTTATTTGCGGATTGTCGCGACAAATCGGCACCAGCAATGTGCAGTCATGCAGGTTCCCGCGAGGTTCGAATACGAGAGAGCGGACAGCGTGCCGCACGCGCTCGAACTGCTGGCGCGCTACGGCCCCGAGGCCAGGATCGTCGCAGGTGGGCACAGCCTCATCCCGATGATGAAGCTGCGCCTGGCCCAGCCGGAGGCGTTGATCGACATCAACGGGCTGGCCGAGCTGGGGCGGATCGCCGTCGAGGGTGACGAGCTGGTCATTGGCGCGCTGGTACGTCACGCAGAGCTGCTGGACAGCAGCACCGCCACCGACCTTTTCCCGATATTTCGGGATGCGGAGCGAGTTATTGCCGACCCGATAGTGAGAAATCGGGGGACCGTTGGCGGCTCGTTGTGCCAGGGCGACCCTTCCGAGGATCTGGCCGCCGTCTTCTCGGCGTTACGGGCGCGGGCGGTCATCCAGGGCGCGGGCGGTCAGCGTACCGTGCCGATCAGAGACTTCCACGAGGGCCCGTACGAGACCGCCGTCGGGCCCGGCGAGCTGCTGGTACAGCTCCGCGTGCCGATCGCGGCGGGCACGGGCAGCGCGTACGAGAAGGTCGAGCGGCGCGTGGGCGACTGGCCGGTCGCCGCGGCCGGAGCGGTCGTCACGGTGCGGGACGGCGTGATCGCGCAGGCGGGCATCGGGCTGACCGCGGTCGGCGCCGAGCACTTCTGCGCCCCCGAGGCCGAAAGTCACCTCGAAGGCAGGCCGCCCGGCGAGGAGGCGTTCGCGGAGGCCGGCAGGATCGCCGCCGAGCACTGCGACCCCCACGCCGACCAGCGCGGCCCCGCCGACTACAAGCGCCACCTGACCGCCGAGCTGACCCGGCGGGCACTGGCCCGGGCAGCGGGGAGGATCTGACATGCGCATCACGGTCTCGGTGAACGGGCAGCCGTACACCAGAGAGGTCGAGCCCAGGCTGCTCCTCGTGCACTTCCTGCGCGACGAGCTGGGCCTGACCGGCACCCACTGGGGCTGCGACACCTCCAACTGCGGCGTCTGCACGGTGCAGCTCGACGGCGTGCCGGTCAAGTCGTGCACGGTGCTGGCGGTGATGGCCGACGGCCACGAGGTGACCACCGTGGAGGGCCTGGAAAAGGACGGGGAGCTGGACGCGGTGCAGAAGGGGTTCGTGGAGTGCCACGGGCTGCAGTGCGGGTTCTGCACGCCCGGCATGCTGCTGACCGCACGCGCGCTGCTCGACCGCGTGCCCGACCCCGACGAGGCCCGGATCCGCGAGGCCATCTCCGGGCAGCTGTGCCGCTGCACCGGCTACGAGAACATCGTCCGGTCCATCAGATGGGCGGCACAGGCGAGTCTGAATGTCGCCGAGTCCGCGACGGATCTGAATGTCGCCGAGTCCGCGACGGAGGCGAAATCATGAGCTACGGGCGCATGCACCGTAAAGAGGACGCCCGCTTCATCAGGGGCCGCGGCAACTACACCGACGACGTCCGGCTGCCCGGCATGCTGTACGGCGCCGTGCTGCGCAGCCCGCACGCCCACGCCAGGATCGTCTCCGTCGACACGAGCGCGGCCGAGGCCCACCCGAAGGTCAAGGCCGTCATCACCGGGCAGACCCTGGCCGGGCTCGGCCTGGCCTGGATGCCGACGCTGTCGCAGGACACCCAGGCGGTGCTGGCCACGGACAAGGTGCGCTTCCAGGGCCAGGAGGTCGCGTTCGTGGTGGCCGAGGACGCCTACTCGGCCCGCGACGCGCTGGAGCTCATCGACGTCGAGTACGACCCCCTCGACGCCGTCATCGACGCCAGGAAGGCCCTCGAACCGGACGCCCCGGTCATCCGGGACGATCTCGAAGGGCGTACCGGCAACCACATCTTCGACTGGGAGGCCGGCGACCGCGCCCGCACCGACGCCCTCTTCGAGCAGGCGGAGGTGACGGTCGCCCAGGACCTGCTCTATCCGCGCGTGCACCCGGCGCCGCTGGAGACGTGCGGCGCGGTCGCGGACTTCGACAAGGTCACCGGCAAGCTGACCGTCTGGTGCCCCACGCAGGCACCGCACGCCCACAGGACGCTGTACGCGATGGTGGCCGGGCTGCCCGAGCACAAGATCCGGGTGATCTCGCCGGACATCGGCGGCGGCTTCGGCGGAAAAGTCGGGATTTATCCGGGCTACGTCTGCGCCATCGTCGGCTCGATCGTCACCGGCAAGCCGGTCAAATGGATGGAAGACCGCTCCGAGAACCTCATGAGCACCGCCTTCGCCCGCGACTACCACATGCGCGGCGAAGTGGCCGCGACGCGGGACGGCCGGATCCAGGCGATCAGGGTCAAGGTGACCGCCGACCACGGCGCGTTCAACGGCACCGCCCAGCCGACCAAGTTCCCGGCCGGCTTCTTCCACGTCTTCTCCGGCTCGTACGACATCGAGGCCGCCCACTGCGAGGTCACCGGCGTCTACACGAACAAGGCCCCCGGCGGCGTCGCCTACGCCTGCTCCTTCCGCGTCACCGAGGCCGTCTACCTGGTCGAGCGCATGATCGACGTGCTGGCCGCCGAGCTGGACCTCGACCCGGCCGACCTGCGGATGCGCAACCTGCTCAGACCCGAGCAGTTCCCGTACCACTCCCCCACCGGCTGGGAGTACGACTCCGGCGACTACCCCAAGGCGCTGCGCCTGGCCATGGACATGGCCGGCTACGACAAGCTCCGCGCCGAGCAGGCCGACAGGCGGGCCAGGGGCGAGCTGATGGGCATCGGCGTCAGCTTCTTCACCGAGGCCGTCGGGGCCGGCCCGCGCAAGCACATGGACATCCTCGGCCTGGGCATGGCCGACGGCGCCGAACTGCGGGTGCACCCCACGGGCAAGGCCGTGCTGCGGGTCTCGTGCCAGTCGCAGGGCCAGGGGCACGAGACCACGTTCGCCCAGATCGTCGGGCAGGAGCTGGGCATCCCGGCCGACGACGTGGAGGTGGTGCACGGCGACACCGACCAGACGCCGTTCGGCCTGGGCACGTACGGCTCGCGCTCCACCCCCGTCTCCGGCGCGGCCACGGCCATCGTGGCCAGGAAGGTGCGCGACCGCGCCAAGATCGTGGCGGCGGCCATGCTGGAGGCCGCTCCGGAGGACCTGGAGTGGGCCGACGGCAGGTGGTCGGTGGTGGGCGACCCGTCCGCCGGCAGGTCGATGGCCGAGATCGCGCTGGCCGCGCACTCCAACCTGGAGCTGCCGGAAGGCGTCGAAGGCCACCTGGACGCGGTCACCGTCTACAACCCGCCCAACCTCACCTACCCGTTCGGCGCCTACATCTGCGTGGTCGACGTCGACCCCGGGACGGGGCAGGTGAAGGTGCGCAGGTTCGTGGCGGTGGACGACTGCGGCGTGCGGATCAACCCCATGATCGTCGAGGGGCAGATCCACGGCGGGCTGGCCGACGGGGTGGGGATGGCGCTCATGCAGGTGATGGCGTTCGACGAGGACGGCAACCACCTGGGGGCGTCGTTCATGGACTACCTGCTGCCGACCTCGATGGAGTGCCCGTCGTGGGAGCTGGGCGAGACCGTGACGCCCTCGCCGACGCACCCGATCGGGGCCAAGGGCGTGGGCGAGTCGGCCACCGTCGGGTCTCCCGCGGCGGTGGTCAACGCCGTGGTGGACGCGCTCAGGCCGTACGGTGTGCGGCACGCCGACATGCCGCTCACCCCGGCGAACGTCTGGCGCGTCATCAACGGCGACCCGTTCCGCACGGACCTGGCCATCCCGTGAGCGAGCGCAGCGAGCGAACAATCAGACACAGCCGAGTTTCGCTCATGCGTCCGACGGAGGAGGGCGCATGAGCGATTTCCTCGGCATGCCGACGTCCCGGCCGCGGCCGGCCGCCGACCTGGACGCCCGGGTCGCGCGGCTGCGGTCGGGGCGGGAGCCGTACGTGCTGGCCACGGTCGTGCGGGCGCAGCGGCCGACCAGCGCGAAGGCGGGCGACCGCGCGCTGGTGCTGCCGGACGGGACGATCGAGGGGTTCGTCGGCGGCGTCTGCGCCACCGACACCGTCCGGGCGCAGGGCCTGCGGCTGCTCGAACCCCGGCACGCGGGGCGGGCGACGCTGCTGCGCATCACGCCGGAGGCGGGCGAACCGCACGAGGAGGACGGCCTGGTCGCCGTGGGCCAGCCGTGCCTGTCCGGCGGCACGCTGGAGATCTTCCTGGAGGCCGTACTCCCTCCCGCGCTGGTCCACGTGCACGGCGACAGCCCCATCGCCCGGGCCTTCGCCGCCGTCGGCACGGCGCTGGGGTACCAGATCGAGACCGGTCCCGGGGTCGCCCCCGGCACCGACGCCGTCCTGGTCGCCTCGCACGGGATCGGCGAGGAGCCGGTCCTGCGCGACGCGCTGGCCAAGGGCGTCCCGTACATCGGGCTGATCGCCAGCCGCAGGCGCGGCGCGGCGGTGCTGGCGGGCGTGGAGGGAAGCGAGCGGGTGCGGGTTCCGGCGGGTCTGGACATAGGTGCCAGAACGCCCGGTGAAGTGGCGGTTTCCGTGTACGCCGAGATCATCAGCCTGCGTTAACGGACGGCAGCCGGGTACGCCAAGGGAAGGACAACCGCAACCCCGGGAAGCCCCTTTCGCTCTCCGGAGAGCGAAAGGACATCAATGCCGACGGAACTGATCCGCCAAGAGCAGCGCATGACGGACGACCGCCCCGTTGCCCAGCCGGGCAGCCTGGAGCGGGGGATCGACATCCTGCTGGCGCTCAGCACCGCTTCCCACCCGGTCAGCCTCTCGCAGCTGTGCCGCACCACGGGCCTGCCCAAGACGACCGCCCACCGCATCCTGGGCGTGCTGTGCTCGCGCGAGCTGGCCAGGCGGGTCGGCAACGGCTATCTTCCGGGCGAGCTGCTGGAGACGATGGCCGGCATCACGCGGGCCCGCGTGCCCGGCACCCGCAAGGTCGTCCTGCCCTACCTGCTCTACCTGTGCGAGACCACCAGGCAGACGGTCAACCTGGCCGTCCCCTCCGGCCTGGAAGCCCGCTACGTCGAGCGCCTCTACAGCCACAACCGCGTCGACTCCCGTTCCGACGGCATGGACCGCGCGCCGCTCCACTGCACGGCGACCGGCAAGGCGCTGCTGGCCTTCGACCCGAGGCTGCGCCAGGAGCTGCTGGCGCGCGGCTCGTTCGAGCGGCTGACGCGCCGCACGATCACCACGTTGGCCGGGCTGGAGCGCGAGCTGGCCCAGGTCCGCCGGTACGGCGTGGCGTACTCGCAGGAGGAGTTCACCGAGGGCGTGGCGTGCGTGGCCGCGCCGGTGTTCGGCCCGGGCGGCCGGATCTGCATGTCCCTCGGAGTGGCCGCCCCCGCGGGCGCGGCGCCGCTCGCCAAGCTCGGCATCTCCGTGCGCGGCGCCGCCCAGGCCATCTCGGCCGCCCTGCTCGGCCCTTAGGCGTTCCGGCCATCGGAACGTTTCCGCGGCGCCCCGCCGGAAGTGTTCCGGTGGTCGAAACCCCTGATTGCGAACGCGGCGCCACGGGAGATCACATCGCCATATGGACTTCCATCCTGCTCCGGCCACCCGGGAGGCGCCCGCGGTCCGAGAGGTCCGGACCCGCCTGGCCACGGACCCGCGGGCGCCGGCCGGAACACGGAAGGCCGCGCGTGCCTAGGGGCCTCCCCCGGGCCACCGTGCTGGAGAGCCTGCGCCTGGCCTCCACGATCGTCCGGCCGGGCGTGCCGCACCTGATGCCCGGCCGCGACCCACTGCGCTCCCGCGCGCTGCTGGCCGAGCTCGAGTCCAGGTACGGCGGCCGCCCCGTCCTGGTGCGCGGCCGGCGCGGCCCGGCGCTGCTGGTCATCTCCAAGCGCGACGCCCTGCGCGTGCTGTCGGAGGAGGGCGAGTACGCGCAAGGCGTCGAACAGCGCCCCTTCGGCCTGCCGACCGACGTGCTGCGCCCGACGTTCATCGAGATCGCCAGGGAGGAGGCCGGGGAGCTCACCTCCGGCGTGGTGGACCACGACCGGCTGAACGCCCAGTGGCAGCGCGTGGCCAGGCGCTGCGTCTACGGCGACGGCGCCGCCGGCGACGTGGAGCTCACCCGCCTGCTGGCGGGCCTGACGCGGGCCGGCAGGTGGCGCGACAGGCGGCGCCAGGACCTCCTCTCGGGCCGGTACGGCGCCCGCCTCATCGACCACCTGCGCCGCGCCGAACCCGGCAGCCTGGCCGGCCTGATCGCGGAGACCCCCGGGCTGGCCCGCTCGCGCGGGCTCATGCAGGCGGCGTTCTGGCTGATGGGCCTCGGCGTGCTGTCGGCGGGGCTGATGCAGACCCTGGCGCTGCTGGCCGCCCATCCGGCCCAGCGCAAGTCGGCCCGCCGCGACGCCGACTACCTGCGGGCCTGCCTGCGCGAAGGGCTGCGCCTGTGGCCGCCGGTGCCGACGCTGTCGCGGGTCACCACCACCCGGACCGACTGGTACGGCACCACCCTGCCCGCCGGCACCACCGTGCTCGTGCCGGTCGCGGCGCACCAGCGCAGCCTGCGCCTGCCGTACGCGAACACGTTCGCCCCCGAGGTCTGGCTGGACGGCACCGTGGCGAACGAGTGGTGGGCGCGGTCGTTCAAGGGGCCGGGGTGCGACGGCGTGCACCTCACGCTCGCGGTCGGCACCGCCTTCCTGGCCGGCATCGTCCGTGCCGCCCGCCCCAAGCCGGTCGGGCGGCTCCTGTCCCCGCACCGCCCCCTCCCCTACGCCCTCAATCTCTCGCGCCTGCGGGTGACGATGCGCCCGTCGCGCATCCACGGCGCTCCCACGCCTGCTCAGAACTAGTGGCCACCGGGCAGGCACTTCCTCCGTTAGAGTCTTGGGTACAAAAGACGTGCCGGGCGGAGGAACGGTTCGGGTTGAGACGGGATGACGACGGCGAGAGGACGGCTACCTTGGGGCGCTCCGCAGGCACTCCGCTGGAGCCGGAAGATCCGCCGGCGATCGGCCCCTATGAGCTGATCAGCCGTCTCGGCTCCGGTGGCATGGGCGTGGTCTACCTCGCCAAGGCGGCCGACGGGTCGCGGGTGGCGCTCAAGGCGATCCGGCGCGACTACACCGCCGACCCGATCTACCGGGCGCGCTTCCACGAAGAGGTGTCCAACGCCCGCAAGGTGGCCTCGTTCTGCACGGCGCGCGTGCTCGACCACGGCGAGGACCGCGGCGTCCTCTACCTCGTCACCGAGTACATCGACGGCATCTCGCTCGAGGACCACCTGATCGAGCACGGGGCGCTGTCGCCGTCGGTGCTGCACTCCGCGGCGGTCGGCGTGGCCGCCGCGCTGACCGCGATCCACGCGGCCGGGCTCGTGCACCGCGACCTCAAGCCGGCCAACGTGATGCTGACGCTGGCCGGGCCCCGAGTGATCGACTTCGGGCTGGCGCGGTCGACGCACGTGAGCTCCCGGCACACCAACGCCGGCATGGTGATGGGCACGCCCGGGTGGATCGCTCCCGAGCAGGTCTTCGAGGGGCGCACCAGCCCGGCGGGCGACGTGTTCGCCTGGGGGTCGCTGATCGCCTACGCGGGGCTGGGCGGGCATCCGTTCGGCGAGGGCGACGCGTACGTGATGGCGGCCCGGGCCCGCAGCGCGCCGCCCGACCTGCGGGGGCTGCCCGCGCCCCTGGACCGGCTGGTGGCGGCGGCCATCCACCCCGACCCGGCGCGCCGGCCCGCGGCCAAGCAGCTGCTGCTGGAGCTGGTGGGGGCGGCCGACGAGCCCGCGGCGCAGCTCGCCGCGACCAAGCACCTGACCAACTCGTGGAACCCGTCGGACTTCCCGATGATGCCGCGGCAGCCGCACCCGATGCCGCCCGACCGCTCGGGCCAGGTGCCGGGCGCGGGCCGCCCGGGCCCGCCCCGCCGTCCCGAGGGGCGTGCCCCGCATGCCGAGCCGCGCGGCCCGCAGCCCCCGCCGCCCGCCGAACGCACCGGCCCCAAGCCGGGGGCGGCGAGCCACGTGCCGCCGGCCGAACGCACCGGCCCCAAGACCGGCATGATGCAGCCGCCCCCCGCCGAACGCACCGGGCCGACACCCGGGATGATGCCGCCACCGGCCGAGCGCTCAGGACCTAAACCGGGTCAGATGCCGCCACCGGCCGAGCGTCTGGGGCCCAAGCCGGGGCAGTTGCCACCGCTTGCGGAGCGGACCGGGCCCGTGCCCCCGGTTCACCATCCCGAGCGCACCGGCCCCGTGCCGGGGACCGGGCGGGGGCCGCGGGGGCCGCACCCGGATCTCACCGGGCCGGTCCCCCACCACCAGACCGGGCAGGGGCCGATGCCCCACCCCGCGGCCACCGGTCAGGGGCCGCTGCCGGGCTACCCGCCCGCCAAGCGCAAGCGGGGCGTGTTCGCGGGCTGCATGACCGCGTTGATCATCGCGTTCGTGGTGGTGGTCGGGCTGATCGTGGTGCTGACGTGGGCGCTGCGCTCGCCGGCGGCCGGCGAGGACGGCCCCGTGCAGGACGGCAAGCTGCGCTTCGCCGTCACCGGCACGAAGTGCCCCAAGCCCGCGAAGTCGGCGGCCACGCGCACCTGCCAGATCGGGGTACGCGTCAGCAACGTCGGCCAGGAGGCCAGGGTCCTCTACCCGGGCCAGCAGAAGCTGGTCGACGAGGACCGGGAGTTACACGGCGGCACCAAGCTGCTCGACCAGGACGGCAAGGAGATCACGCCGATCCGCATCGAGGCGGGCCAATCGTTCGCCGGCGCGCTGGTGTTCGAGCTGCCGAAGGACCTCGCCCCGGCCGCGCTCGAGGTGCACGACTCGGGGCTGAGCAGCGGGGCCCGGCTCAACCTCGGCTGAGCCGGCCCAGGAGAAGCGTCAGAACCCCCGGGACGGGGAGACCACACCCTCCAGCGGGGCGCCCTCGCCGAAGCGCCGCACGTTGGAGGTGACGCGCTCGGTCAGGCCGCGCCAGTAGGAGGAGGGCGGGTTCGCGGAGTGCGGCGTGATGAGCACGTTGTCCAGGCTCCACAGCGGATGCCCGTCGGGCAGCGGCTCGGGGTCGGTGACGTCGAGCGCCGCACCGCCGATGCGGCCCGCGCGCAGCGCGTCCACCAGCTCGCCGGTGACGACGAGGCTGCCTCTGGAGACGTTCACCAGCCAGGCGTCCTCCCGCATGAGCTCGAACTCGCGCTTTCCGAACATGCCCCTCGTCTCCGGCGTGGCCGGCGCCAGGACGACCACGTAGTCGGCCTGGGGCAGCACCTCGCGGTAGCGGGCGCGGGGCAGCACGAGGTCCGCGCCGGGCGCCTCACCGCTGTCGGTGACCGCCAGGACCCGGCAGCCGAACGGCTGCAGCATCGGCATGAGCGCCTGCCCGATGCCGCCGAAGCCGACGATCGCGACCGTCGAGCCCGCGAACTCCCTGGACGTCTTCGGCTCCCACGTCTTCGCCCTGGCCGACCGGTATAGGGCGCGGGCGGCGGCCAGCATCAGGGCCACCGAGTGCTCGGCCACCGGCAGGCCGTAGGAGCCGGTGGCGGCGGTGATGACCGGGTGCTCGGAGATGATCCCGGCCTCGGCGAAGCGCTCGATGCCCGCGCTCGGCAGCTGCACCCAGCGGATGCCGTCGTGGAGCATCGGCCGCAGTTGCTCGGGGCCGCCACCGTAGAAGACGATCGCCTCCGCCTCATCGAGCGGCACGACCCTGCCGCCCGCCCGCTGCACCGCTTCGATGAGCACGGGCACCGGCTCGGGTCCGACGTGGACGGCGACGGTCATGCTGGGGCCTCCTTCTCGCCACGGGATCATCAGCGTATCGGTGATGCCGGAGGACGCCGTTCTCCGGTCCCAGCATCTCTTCAGCCTTCGTGGGTAGGTTGGGGCGGGTGTCCGCTGTCGCCGCCCAGCCCGTCCCCGCCGCCTCCAGGCTCGCGTGGCTGGACGCGCTCAGGGGGATCGGCGCGCTGGCCGTGGTCGCCGAGCACCTTCTGCCGTGGTTCCTGCCGCAGCTCAGGCCGTACTGGTTCAACCTCGGCGTCTACGGCATCCTCGTGTTCTTCCTGGTCAGCGGCTACATCATCCCCACCTCCCTGGAACGCCACGGCGACGTGCGCAAGTTCTGGATCAGCCGGTTCTTCCGGCTCTACCCCCTCTACCTCGGTGTGATCGCCCTCGTGCTGGCGCTGGCCTGGTGGGTGCCGGTGCGGGCCGAGGTGCCCAGGGACGGCAGCGCGGTGGTGGCGCACGCGACCATGCTGCTCGACGTCGTGAACGTGGGCGGCGTGGCCGACACGATGTGGACGCTGTCGTACGAGATGGTCTTCTACCTCCTGGTCACCGCGCTGTTCCTGGTCAGAGGGCACGGCCGGAGCGGGCTGCTGTCGATGTCGTTCGGGGCGGGGGCCGTGGTCGTGGGGCTGGTGGCGTCGGGGGCGGTGCTGACCGGCGGCTGGCCCGCCTACGTCTCCGGCGCGGTGTTCGTGGCCGGGCTGGCGTGTGTCGTGTGGGGGCGCCTGCGCACGGCCGCCGCCTGCGTGCTGGGGCTGATGGCGCTGGCGTTGCTGCCGCTGAGCAGCCGGGTGCCGTGGCTCGGGGTGGCGGTGCTGGCGGTGATGTTCGCGGGCACGGCCATCCACCGGTGGGAACGGGGCCGCGGGCCGCTGTGGCCGGTGGCGGTGACGGCGGCGCTGGTGGCGGTCGCGCCCCTGTGGGCCGTCGAGGGCGGCTGGTGGTGGGTTCAGGCCGACGTCTGGCTGACGACGATCGCGCTGGCCGCGGGCACGTTCGCGGTGGGGATGGCGCTGCGCGGGCGGCGGCTGCCCAGGGTGCTGACCTGGCTCGGGCTGATCAGCTACTCGCTCTACCTGGTGCATCACCCGTTGTTGAAGTATTTCGTGGCGATCACCGGTGACCTGCGGTGGGCGGAGCCGGCGTACCAGCTCACGATGGCGGCGCTGGCCCTGACCGTGGTGCTGGCCGTCAGCACGCTCTCCTACAGGTACGTCGAACGGCCCATGCAGGAGCTGGGCCGCCGCCTCTCAGGCCGGAGCGCCCGCCGGCTCCAGGGCGAGGGCGACCGCCGGATGGCCGGACAGGACGCGCGACACGACGGGGTCCTCGGCGACGAGGAAGGCCAGGTGCCTGACCGCGTGCGCGACCACGTTGGTCAGGGCGACGCGCTCAGGTGACGGGGTGGCGGGGGCCTCGCCCCTGGCGATCTCCAGCACGGGCACCTCGACGGCGGGCAGCCACGGCGCCGGGTCGGGACAGATCGCATAGGTCAGCACGACCCTGCCGTCCGGCTCGTACCGCCAGCTCGTGGAGTGGACCACGGTCCCGGGATCCTGGGCCGCGACCCCGCCGAGCCGGCGCGCCGCCTCGTCGGGGCTTTCCCCGTGCCGCGGCCGGGTAAGGGCATGCCGGTAGGACCAGCGATTGTCGGTGCCCACCCGTAGCATGAGCGTCTCAACCAGGACCACGTGTCTTCCCGTCACCGCCACCAACTTACTGCCAATCATATGCAAGTACGACCCAGACGCATCGTCTGAACGCTCTTGAAAGCCGTGGCGGGCCCGGATGTAGTCGATGGCACGCGAGAAAGGGGCCGACAGCCATGCCGGGTTTGCTGGTGTTGATGGGGTCGGGCGAGACGAGCCCGACCATGGTCGAGATCCACCGCGCGGCGGCGCGTTCGCTGCGCGCGGGAGCGCGGGCCGTGCTGCTCGACACTCCCTACGCCTTCCAGGAGAACTCCGCAGACATCTCCGCCCGCGCCCGCCGCTATTTCGCGCACAGCGTCGGCCTGGAGGTCGAGGTGGCGGCCGGGATCACGGGCGCCGACTGGGTCTTCTCCGGCCCCGGCAGCCCGACCTACGCGCTCGACCGGTGGGCCGACTCGGGCGTGGCCGGTGACCTGCGTGCCCGGGTTCGCGCACGTCAGGGGGTGACGGTGCTGGCCTCGGCCGCCGCCTGCACGGCGGGTCTGGCCACCGTGCCGGTCTACGAGATCTACAAGGTCGGCGCGGATCCCCACTGGCGTGAGGGCGTCGACCTGCTGGACCCGCTCGGGCTGCGGGCCGTGCTGATCCCCCACTTCGACAACACCGAGGGCGGCACCCACGACACCCGCTTCTGCTACCTCGGCGAGCGCCGGCTGTCGCGCATGGAGCGCGAGCTGCCGCCCGGCGCCGCCGTCCTGGGCCTCGACGAGCACACCGCCCTGGTGATCGACCTCGACACCGAGTCGGTGCGGGTGGCGGGCCGCGGCGGCCTGACCGTCCGCCGGCCCGGCTCCGCGACGGTCCTGCCCACGGGCACCCTGACCGACCTCGCCGAGCTGCGCCGCCTGGCCGAGGGCGGCCCCGGCACGGGCGCCGTCACCCCGCCGCCCCCGGCGGACCCCGCTCCCGCCGAGGTCACGCTGGAGGAGACGATCCACACCTCCGAAGACCTGTTCAAGGCGGCGGTGGCCCGGCCGGACCCGGTGGCGGCGGCCCAGGTGGTGCTCGACCTGGAGGCGGAGCTCGTCAAGTGGGCGGCCGACACGGAGGAGGACGCCGGCGGGGTCGAGCAGGCCAGGGAGCTGATGCGGCTGCTCATCGCCCGCCTCGGCGAGCTCGCCTCGGCCGCCGGCCTCCGCTCGCGAAGCCTCCCCGCCCTGGTGGAGCCCCTGCTGACACTCCGCACCCGGCTGCGGGAAGAGGGGCGGTACGAGGTGGCGGACGCGCTGCGGACGGCGATGCAGGAGGGCGGCATCCTCGTGGAGGACACCCCCGACGGGCCCCGCTGGACCTGCGCCTCCTGAGACTTCCGGCGGGTGCCTGACGAGATCGGTAAAGGCGCGGTAACGTGATCTCGTCACTCGGCGTGCTCACGCGAATACGCTTGGCTCTGTGTCCCCCTCCATGGAAGGCGATGAAGCGATGCCTGCTGCGCCGTACGAAGGCTGGCTTGCCGCACACCCGCCGCCACGGCGCGTCAGGCTTTTCGCCCTGCCCCCGACCAGCAGCGACTACGCCGTCGAGGACTGGCTCAAGCTGCCCGAAACCGGGGAGCGCATCGAGTTGATCGACGGGAGTTTCGTAGTGAGCCCCATGCCCGCATTCCCTCACGCGCTCTGCGCGGGGCGACTTCGGCAGATCTTGATCGAGGCGGCACCTGAGGCATTCGAGGTGGTCGCGACGGGCAATCTCGAAGTCGGCGAGGACGGCCTCATTCCCGACATCCTGATTGGACGTGCCGAGGCGATGCTGGCCGACGTCACCATCCTCGCCGCCGCGGACACCGTGTGCGTGGTCGAGGTCGTCAGCCGGAGGCGCGACTACGAGGTCAAGCCGCCCAAATACGCCGCAGTGGGCATCCCGGTGTTCATCAGGGTCGAACTCGAGGGCGGGCCTCGCGTTGAAGTCTTCGAGCTCGGCGAGCAAGGCTACGAGCTGGTCGCGGAGGCGAAGGCGGGCACTGTGCTCACACTCGACCAACCCTTCCCCATCTCCTTCGACCCCGCCGTGCTGGTCGGGACGCGATCTCGATGACCCAGGGCTAGAACGTCCTGGCGATCCGGCGGGCGTGTTCGTCGGCCTGCTTGCGTTCGGCCTCGTACGAGCCCGTGAGCGTCGGGTGGTGGCGGATCTCCTGGATGTCGGCGATGCCGGTCCAGCGGAGCCAGTCGCCGAAGGACGTCGACTGGAAGTCGGCGCCGAACTCCGGCCCCAGGCCGGGACCCCAGACGGCGCTGGTGTAGACGACGGCGGCGCGCTTGCCGGTCAGCAGGGCGCGGTAGCCGGTCTCCGGGTGCACGTGGAAGATCATCGCCGGCTGGCTGACCACGTCGATGAACTGCTTCAGCTTGTAGGGCACGCCCCCGTTCCACATCGGCACGCTGAAGAGGTAGCGGTCGTAGGAGTCGAAGCGCTCGAACGTGCGCACGGCCGCCGCCCACGCCTCCGCCTGCTCGCCCTCGGGCGTGCCACCGCCGAACACGGTCATCTTCGCGCCCGCGGCGGCGGGGCCGAACTCGGGGAGCGTGCCGTCCCACAGGTCGAATTGGTCGACCGTCGCATCGGGCCGGGCGGCGCGGTATTCCTCGGCGAACGTCCGCGCGATGGCCAGCGAGATCGACTCGCCACCACGGGGAGAGGCGGAGATGTGCAGCAGTCTGCTCATGGTTTCGCGTCCTTTCTGGACTATGGTCCGCTTGCTGGACGCAAATATACGGACCACAGTCCGTTTGGTCAACGAGACGCGTGTGGGGCGGGCTCCGGCGTGAGGGTCAGCGGCGAGGGGGGTCGATGCGGGCGCCGTCGAGGGTGAAGATCATGATGCGGGAGAGGTCCACGCCGACCTTGGCGGCGTCGCCGGTGCGCCAGACGGGGCGGCCGCCCAGGCGGACGATCAGGTCCGAGCGGCGGTGGATGCCGCTGTTCGGGTGCTGGCCGACCTGCTCCTGCTCCTGATGCTCCTCCTCCTGCCGCTGCGAGGAGAAGATCCGCCGCACCAGTCCCGACAGCTTCCCCGAGCCGTTCTTGTCCCCGTTGGCCCGCCCGCGCGGGTCCGGCGGCTCCGGTACCGGCACGGCGGGCACCCCGCACTCCACGTACGCCAGCCACTCGTGCCCGTGATACTCCAGCGCCCGCACCCGCCCGAAGAACGACGGCCCGTCGTACGACTCCTGCACCGGGGCCAGCCCGTCCGGGCGCAGGCCCACCAGCACCTGCCCGCCCGTGTGCTGCGAGATCGCGTACGCCCTCGGATCGCTCCACGGCATCGTGAGCCGGTGCGGGCCGAAGTCGAGCATGACGTACTGGTTCTGCGGCGTCCTGACGTTGGCCGCCAGCAGGTTCAACTGCTGGGAGTTGAGGAACGCCGCCACGAACGCGGTGGCCGGATCGTTGTAAATCTGCCCGGGGGTGCCGACGTCCTGGAGCACCCCTCGGTTCAGGATGGCGATCCGGTCGGCGAGCGTCAGCGCCTCCACCTGGTCGTGCGTCACATAGATCGTCGTGACGCCGAGCGACCTGACCAGCGCCGAGATCTCCATGCGGAGCTCGGTGCGCATGCCGGCGTCCAGGTTCGACAGCGGCTCGTCCATGAGGAACAGCTTGGGCTGCCGGACGATGGCCCGCCCCATGGCCACGCGCTGCCGCTGGCCGCCGGAGAGCGTGCCGGGGCGGCGGTCCAGCGTCTCGTCGATGTGCAACGCCTTCGACAGCTCGGTCACCCGCTCGCGCACCATCGCGGGGTCCGACTTGGCGATCTCCAGAGGGAAGGCGATGTTCCCGCGTACGGTCCGGTGCGGATACAGGGCGCCGTTCTGGAACACCATGGCGACGTCACGATCGCGCGGGGCCAGATGGTTGGCGATCTCGCCGTCCAGCCACAGGTCGCCCTCGGTGATCTCCTCCAAGCCCGCGATCATGCGGAGCAGCGTGGACTTGCCGCATCCGGAGGGGCCGAGGAGGACGAGGAACTCGCCGTCTTCGGCCCGGAGGCTCAGCCGGTCGACTGCGAGGTAGTCGCCCGGATACACCTTGGTCACTTTGTCGAGAACGACCGAGCTCATGGGCCTACACCTTGCGCGCGTGTCACCTGTGACGAGGCTGATTGAAGAGGTAGTACATCGCGCCTTAACGCTAGATGTCCACCCTTGACATAAAGAATCTCCTGCGCGCGCGTTTAGGTCGAGGGCTTTGGGGGTTCTTAAGCGAAATTTCCGGATTAGAGGTGCATGTAAGGACTTGCGTAAACTTGCGGCAAGGGATTTCATAGTCGGGACCGTCAGGGGGAGAGTATGACCGCATGGTGGCGAGACGCCGCGATTTACCAGGTGTACGTGCGCAGCTTCGCCGACGGCAACGGCGACGGCGTGGGCGACCTGATCGGCGTTCGCGATCGTCTGCCATACCTGGCCGGGCTCGGCGTCGACGCCATCTGGCTGACGCCCTTCTACCGCTCCCCCATGGCCGACTTCGGCTACGACGTCGCGGACTACCGGGACGTCGACCCGCTGTTCGGATCGCTCGCCGACGCCAAGGCCCTCATCGACGAGGCGCACGCACTCGGCCTGCGGGTGATCACGGACATCGTCCCGAACCACACCTCCTCGGCCCACCCCTGGTTCCAGGAGGCGCTGCGCGGCCGGCACCGTGATCGGTACGTCTTCCGCGACCGGCCGAACGACTGGGAGTCGATCTTCGGCGGCCCCGCCTGGACGCAGGTCGAGGACGGGCAGTGGTACCTGCACCTGTTCGACCCCGCGCAGCCCGACCTCAACTGGGACAACGACGAGGTGCGCGGCGAGTTCGAGTCGGTCCTGCGGTTCTGGCTCGACCTGGGCGTCGACGGCTTCCGCGTGGACGTGGCGCACGGCATGGTCAAGCCGCGCGGCCTGCCCGACATCGGCCACCCGAACCAGACCACGCTGATCGGCAAGGAGCCGGTGCCGTACTTCGACAACGACGGCGTGCACGACATCCACCGCGCGTGGCGGCGCGTGCTCGACTCCTACCCCGGCGAGCGCATCGGCGTGGCCGAGGCGTGGGCACCGACGGCCGAGCGGCTGGCGATGTACGTCCGCCCGGACGAGCTGCACCAGGCGTTCAACTTCCACTACCTGTTCACCCCGTGGGACGCCGCCGAGCTGAAGGCCGTGATCGACTCCTCGCTCGCCACGGCCGGCTCCGTGGGCGCCCCGACCACCTGGGTGCTGTCGAACCACGACGTCAAGCGGCACGTCACCCGCTACGGCAGCCTGGCCAGGGCCCGCGCCGCCGCGCTGCTGACGCTCGCGCTGCCCGGCTCGGTCTACGTCTACCAGGGCGAGGAGCTGGGCCTGCCCGAGGTGCTCGACCTGCCGGACGAGGTGTGCCAGGACCCGCAGCGGCTGCGCGACCCCGACAGCGGCCGCGACGGCTGCCGCGTCCCGCTGCCGTGGACGCGCGAGTCCGGTTGGCAGGACCCGTGGCTGCCGATCCCGTCCGAGTGGGCCGGGCTGAGCGTGGAGGCGCAGGAGGGCGTGCCCGGCTCGACGCTGGAGCTGTACCGTACGGCGCTGGAGCTGCGGCGCGCACTCGACGGGGACCTCGTCTGGCACGAGTCGCCCGAGGGCACGCTCGTGTTCTCCAGAGGGCGGTTCGTCTGCGCCGTCAACCTCACCGCGACGCCGGTGGACTTCGGGATCGACGGGGACCTCCTGATCGCCTCGGGTGTCCCTGGAGCAGGGGATTCGGCGGTCTGGTGGAAAGTAAAGTGAGTGGCATGAACGGTCACGCTCGCCTAGCCGACATCGCCGCCCAGGCCGGGGTGAGTGAGGCCACGGTCAGCAGGGTGCTCAACGGCAAGCCCGGCGTCTCGGCCGCCACCCGCCAGGCGGTGATGACCGCGCTCGACCTCATGGGCTACGAGCGCCCGCCGCGGCTGCGCCAGCGCAGCAACGGGCTGGTCGGCCTGGTGACGCCGGAGCTGGACAACCCGATCTTCCCCGCCTTCGCGCAGGCCATCGAGAAGGCGCTGACCCAGCACGGTTACACGCCCGTGCTGTGCACCCAGCTGCCCGGCGGCGCGCCGGAGGACGAGTTCACCGAGCTGCTGGTCGATCGCGGGGTGAGCGGCATCGTGTTCGTCTCGGGGCTGCACGCCGACACCACCGCCCGCATGGACCGCTACACCCGCCTGACCGACCGCGGGCTGCCGATCGTGCTGGTCGACGGCTACAGCGAGCACATCGACGCGCCTTTCATCTCGCCCGACGACCGCATGGCCGCCCGGCTGTCCGTGCAGCACCTGGTCGACCTCGGCCACGAGCGGATCGGCCTCGCGCTCGGGCCGCGCAGGTTCGTGCCGGTGATCAGGAAGATCGAGGGCTACAAGCAGGCCATGGCGCAACTGCTCGGCGCGACCGACGTCGACGAGCTGATCGCCCACTCGCTGTTCTCCGTCGAGGGCGGGCAGGCAGCGGCCGCGCAGCTGCTGTCCCGGGGCTGCACCGGCATCGTGTGCGCGAGCGACCTGATGGCGCTGGGCGCGATCCGCGCCTGCCGGGAGAGGGGGTTGTCGGTGCCGGGAGAGGTGTCGGTGGTGGGGTTCGACGACTCGCCGCTGATCGCGTTCACCGACCCGCCGCTGACCACCGTGCGCAAGCCGATCGGCGCGATGGCCTCGGCGGCCGTGCAGACGCTGCTCGAAGAGGTGAACGGCGCCCCCGCCAAGCACGTCGAGCTGATCTTCCAGCCGGAGCTCGTCGTCCGCGGCTCCACCGGCTCCGGCCCGCTGGTCAACCGATGAATACCGACATTCTGGTTCTCGGCGGGGCCGGGGTCGACACGACCGTGTACGTGCCCGAGCTGCCGCTGCCGTACCGTGACACCTACCACGTGCCCCCGGTCGTCGACCGGATCGGCAACACGGGCGCGGGCGTGGCGCTGGGCTGCCACGCGCTCGGGCTCGCCGTCGCCTTCGCCGACCTGATCGGCGACGATCCGCAGGGCGCCCTGGTCCGCGACGCGCTGCGCGAGGTCGACTGCTCCTTCGGGCCCGCCGCGGCGGGCACCCGGCGCAGCGTCCTGCTCGTGGGGCCGGACGGCCGCCGCACCTCGCTGCACGACCCGAAGGTCACGCCCGGCGAGCGCCTGCCGCGGGAGCTGTACGCGAACGTGCGCGCCCGGCACGTACACCTGTCGATCATGGACTTCTGCCGCCACGTCTACCCCGACCTAGACGGCACTCCGGTCTCCACCGACCTGCACGACTGGGACGGCGCCGACGACTACCACAAGGACTTCGCCTACCGCTCCGACCTGGTGTTCCTTTCGGCCACCGCGCTGGCCGACCCGGCCGCCACGATGCGCGACATCCTCCGGCGCGGCCGCGCCCACACGGTCGTCTGCACGCGCGGGGCCGACGGCTGCCTCGTCCTGACGCGCGACTCCGGCGTGCGCGCCTTCCCGGCCGCGCCGCTGCCCGGGCCGGTGGCCGACAGCAACGGGGCGGGCGACGCGTTCGTCTCCGGCTTCCTGTACGGCACCTTGCGCGGCCGGTCGCCGGAGGAGTGCGTACGGCTGGGCTCGGCGGCCGGGGCGCACGCCTGCACGGTCGCCGGCACGCATGAGTCCCCGATCACGGAGTCCGCGCTGCTGGCTACGTCTTCGCGGTAGACCGCTGGTCCAGCTCCCGCCAGGCGCGGCAGACGAACGGCGGGATGGACGTGATCAGGTAGAGGCTGGTGAAGGCGTACAGCGTGGCCCGCAGGCCGGTCACCTCGGTGAGCGAACCGGCCAGCAGCCCGCCGAGCGGCATGGCCGCGTACGCGGCGGCCGTCATCGTGCCGAGCGCCCGCGCTCTCATGGGGGCGGGGATGCGGCCGAACTGCAGGATGCCGAGAATCGGGTTGATCGCGCCGGCCGCGAACCCCGACAACGCGGCCGTGGCGAGCGCCACGGGAAACGGCACGCCGAGCGCCAGGACCAGGACGCGGGGCACGCCGGCGACCAGGAAGCACACTCCGTAGGTCAGCCTCATGGGTAATCGTTCGCCGGCCGCTCCGTACACGATCGTCCCCGCCACGGCGCCCGCCCCGAGCGCGCCGGTGAGCAGGCCGAACGCGCGGGGGTCGCCTGCCACGTCGCGGGCGTACAGGGCCAGCAGCACCTGTGTCACGCCCGTGTCCAGCATGTTGACGACCACGATCATGCCGGTGGCGCTCATCTGCAGGCGGTCGCGCCAGAGAAAGGTCAGGCCGTCGCGCAGGTCGCGAAGGTAGCCGCCGGATTCGCGTTGCCCGTTCTCGATGCGCGGGATGCCGCCGGCTATGAGCGCCGCCGACAGGAGGAAGGTGACCCCGTCGACGATGAGGAGCGTGCTCGGTCCAGCCCAGAGGATCAGGATTCCGGCGAGCGGGGCGCCCACCATGGTCGCGCCGCGGTTGGCGCCGTCGTAGGCCGCCGTCGCGCGTTCGATGCGTACGCGGCCGAGGGCCGACAGGTCGGGCAGCATGGCCTTGCGCGCGGTCTCCCCCGGCGTGGCGGCCAGCCACCGTACGAACAGCAGGACCAGCAGGAGCGGATAGGACAGCCCGGTCGTCAGGAACAGCGCGGGGATGGCGAGGACGACGAGGCCGCTCACCAGGTCGGACACCACGCTCGCCCCGCGGAATCCCAGCCAGTCCACCAGCGTGGCGCCGAACGCGGCGGAGATGACGATCGGGAACGTGGTGGCGAAGGCGGCCAGCCCCGTGAGCCCGGCGCTTCCCGTGGTCTCCAGGACGAACCAGGGGACGGCGAGCATGGAGAGCACGTTTCCGGTGACGGATAGAGCGTTGGCCGACAGCAAGGTGATGAATGGACGCCTCACGCGTTTATGCCCCCGGCAACGTCTCCCACCTCAGCGTTCCTCACGGTCGGCGCGCGGTCAAGGGAGCGTTATGGACGGAATGTCGTGATTGGAGCCTTCCTGGTCGCGGGCCGCGCGGGCGACGCCGCCTCAGGTTTCCCACCGTCCCCACCGTCCCCGCCGCCGCGTCCCGTCCCACCGCCGCTCGAGCGGCGGTGGCGGGGTCAGCCGGACCGGTGGGCGGACAGGGTGGCGTGGTGGTCGGCGCCCGCGGGGCCGTGCGGGTCGGTGTGGACGGTGGCGGCCCTCAGGCGCGGCAGTTCGTGGATGAGCCGGTGCTCGGCCTCCACCGCCACCGCGTGGGCGTCCACCACCGACATGTCGTGATCCACCAGGATCTCCACCTCGGCGTGCAGGGCGTGGCCGATCCAGCGCAGGCGTACGGAGCCGACGTGCCGAACCCCGTCCACCGCACCCAGGATGCGCTCGGCGCGGTCCACGAGAGCGGGATCCACGGCGTCCATGAGCCGGTGGTAGACCTCGCGGGCGGCGTCCCGCAGCACGAAGCAGATGGCGAACGTGATCAGCAGGCCCACGATCGGGTCCGCCAGGGGGAAGCCGAGCGCGGCGCCGCCCGCGCCCAGGAGGACGGCCAGCGAGGTGAAGCCGTCGGTCCTGGCGTGCAGCCCGTCGGCCACCAGGGCGGCCGAGCCGATCTCCCTGCCCACCTTGATCCGGTAGCGGGCCACCCACTCGTTCCCCGCGAACCCCACCAGGGCCGCCCCCGCCACCCATCCGACGGCCCGGAGGTCCTGGGGGTTCAGCAGCCGCGTGACGGCCTCGTACCCGGCCAGGCCCGCTGAGGCGGCGATCAGCAGGACGATGACGATGCCCGCGAGGTCCTCGGCCCTGCCGTACCCGTAGGTGAAGCGCCGGGTGGCGGCGCGGCGGCCGAACGAGAACGCGATCGCCAGCGGGACGGCGGTGAGCGCGTCGGCCAGGTTGTGCAGGGTGTCGCCGAGCAGCGCGACCGACCCGGAGGCCACGACGACCACCGCCTGGAGCGCGGCGGTGGCCATCAGGACGGCGAACGAGACGGCCAGCACGCGCATCCCGCGACTGCTGGTCTCCAGGGCGGCGTCGGTCCTGTCGACGCCGTCGTGGGCGTGGGCGTGGGCGCCGAGCGGATGACGAGCCGCGACATGGTGCACGACCCGGGCGAACCATCGGCGGCCGTGTTCGTGCTCGTGTCCGTGCTCATGTCTGTGCTCATGTCTGTGCTCATGTTCGTGTGGCGCATGGTCCCGCTGGTCAGTCATGACGTCCCTCGCCTTGCGCAATTTGTCTCGCTTGACCAGGCTATGTAGTTATGTACGCACGCGACGACGCCTCAGGTGCCGAACCCACTCCCGCCCAGGTGAACGCGGCCGTGGACGCCTTCCGCATGCTCAGCGACGGCACCCGGCTGAGGCTGATGTGGTTGTTGTCGTCGGGCGAGCAGGATGTGAACTCGCTTGCCGAGGACATCGGCGTGCCGCGCCCGTCCGTGTCGCAGCACCTCGCCAAGCTCCGGCTCGCGGGGCTGGTGGACACCCGCAGGGACGGGCGTCGCGTGCTCTACCGGGCCCGCGACTCCCACGTGCGGACCCTGATCGCGGAAGCCCTGTTCCACGCCGACCACGAGGTGTCCGGCCTCCCCCGCCACGACTAGGACCATGTGGGGGCCGGGGTACGGCCTGTAGGCGTCCAAGCCCTGCTCCGGGTCAGGCGCGGGCGGCCAGCTTGGCGACCACGTCGACGATGCGGGCAGCGCGTTCCAGCTCGGCACGGTGGAACACCGGCCCGTCCGCCCTGGCCACCACCAGGTGCAGCCCCTGCGCGACCACCGGCAGCAACATCAGGCGCAGTTCGTCGGCGTCCATGGTGGCGGCTCTCGGCGGCGGCTCGGGCAGGTTCAGCTCGAACTTCTCGGGAGCGGCCAGCGAGGCGTGCCGTACGGCGCCGTCGGCCAGCGCCACCGACCACTCCGCCCCGCACAACCCCGGCAGCGCGTCCACCAGCGCGGCGAACCCTCGGGCGGGCTGGGACACGACGTGCATCAGAAGGTCATAGTCCAGCGCCGAACCCGGCACCTCCTTGGTCGCCCAGACGCCCTCCACCCGTACACCCGGCATGGCCGACAATCGTTCACGAGCGTCTGAGGGGGTCACCGGCCCCGGCCAGGAAACGGTGAAATCGTCCACGGCCCGTCCGGCCTCGCGTTCGAGCACGGTGACCTGCAGGATGTCCGCGCCGAGCGCTCCAAGAGACTTGGCGACCTGACCCAGGCCGCCAGGCCGGTCCGGCAGCGACACCCTCAGTCGCAGCAGCATTGCCGCCCCCTTTCAGAGGCTCTCACAGTGCCGTGGAAAAGTTTCGAGCATGTTCCACGGATATGTCGCGCATGCTGCGGTTATATCCCAGCATGCAGTCTTAAGTCCGGAATGTCGATAAAGGCCTGGCGCGGGTTTCCGCAGGTCATGGTACGCCTCTCCCGGGGGCTCCTCGCCGGTCCCCAAGCACCCCGAACCGCCCACCCGGCCGAGGTTCTCAGCGCCTGCGCACGAACCCACCGCCTCGCCGACCCGGCGTACAAGAGCGCCGGGCGGCTCGGGCGGCGGGCGAGGGCGGGTCAGGCGAAGACGTCCTGTTGGTAGCGGCCGGACGACTCCAGGGCGGCCAGCCAGTCGGCGCCGTCCTTCCCCGTCCGCGAGCGGTAGATGTCCAGCAGCGTCCGCCGCACCGCGGGAGCCATCCGCAGCCCGTCACCGCAGACGTACACATACGCCCCCTGGGAGAGCAGCTCCCACACCTCCTCAGCGTGCGCCGCGATGGCGTCCTGGACGAACCGGTACGGGTGCCCTGGCACGGCCGAGTACGCGTTGTGCGCGGGCACACCCCAGCGGGCCAGGTCATCCGCGTACAGCAAGTCGTGCCGCGGATGCCGGCAGCCGGTGAAGACGGCGGCGGGGCCGGGAGCGCCGGACAGCAGGCGCTCCTCCAGGAAGCCGCGCAGCGGCGCGAACCCGGTGCCGGGGCCGACGAGGATCACCGGCGTGGCCGGGTCGTCCGGCAGGCGGAACGGCGGCGCGGGGACGCGGACGTAGCCGTAGAACACCTCGCCCTCCTTCAGCCCGGCGAGGTAGGCCGAGCACATGCCCTGGTAGGTGCCCGTGCCGGACCAGGCGGGGCCCTCGACGAGGCCGACGGTGAGGCGCACGAGCGAGGGGTCGGCCAGCGGCGAGGAGGAGACGGAGTAGTAGCGCGGCTTGATCGGCCCGGCCATCTCCAGGAACACCGGCAGCGGCAGCTCGATCGCGGGGAAACGTTCGAGCAGGGTCAGCGCGGAGACGCGCTTGGCGAGGACCTCGTCGGCATAGTTCGCGGTCAGCTCGGCGAGCCGGCCCTTGGTCCAGGGGCAGGCGGTGTGCGCGGCCAGCGCCTCGAGGTCGGACCGGGTGGCGACCTCCTGCAGCTCGGCGAACTCGGTCAGCAGCAGGCCGGCCGTGACCGCCGTGTCCACGGGCAGGTGGGTGGCTCCGGCGGCGCGCAGGCGTACCACCTGCTCGCGGGGGACGCGCAGGCAACGCAGCGCCCACTCCACCAGCTCGGGGTCGTTCCTGGCGAAGACGGCCACGTGGTCGCCCGCCGAGTACGTGACGCCCTCGGGCAGCCGGGCCACGACGGAACGCACGCCGGGGCGCGGCGCCTCGGTCGAGAAGTCCCACAGGCCGGTCGGGTCGGAGGTCAGCTCCTCGTTGGAGACGACGGTCAGCGGGAAGGCGCGCGAGGAGACGACGGCGGGCCTGACCTCGGCCTCGCTGAGCACCTCCATCGCGTAACGCGGCCCGGCGCTCTCCGCGCCCAGATTCGCGGAGGCCGAGTACCCCTCGGCCAGGGCCGCCCACAGCCGGGCGGTCCAGGCGGTCACGTCGCCGTCGAAGTCGCCGTCCGCGTCGGCCTCGCCGCGCTCGATCAGCGGCACCGCTCCGGCGGCGGTCAGCTTCCCGTACGCCCGCTTCGGGAACTCCTGGTACGTGGGCCACTGCGTGTTCCCGCAGCCCAGCACGGCCAGCCGGACCCCGGACAGGTCGGGCAGCGCCTCCAGGGCGTCAAAACGCTGGGCGTTGTCGGGCGCCTTGCCGTTGTAGGAGGAGGCGACCACGACCAGCAGGCCCTCGCTCGGCGGCGTCATGTCGTCGAGCGTGGTCAGCGTGGTGGTGAAGCCCGCGCGACCGGCCCGCTCGGCCAGGCGTTCGGCGATGTCGGAGCTGGTGCCGAGGTTGGAGCCGTAGGCGACGGTGAGCGGCACGCCGCCGGTGACGGCGATCTCTTGCTGCTCGCTCCGCTCGGCCTCCTGCGCCACGGCGACGGCCCGCTCGTGCGCGCGCCGCTCGCGCACCCTGATCGTGAACCCGTCGGGCTTGATGGTGAGGGTCTGCTTGATCTTCATGCGGTAGACGTTCGGGTCGGAGATCGCGAACCGCCGCAGGATCATCGCCAGCGCCAGCCTGGCCTCGGTCAGCGCGAACTGGCGGCCGATGCAGGCCCGCTCGCCGTTGCCGAACGGCTTGTACGCACCCGGGTGGTGGCTCTTCCTGTTCTCCGGCAGCCAGCGGTCGATGTCGAACTCGTCCGGCCGCTCCCACGCCTTGGGGCTGCGGTGCAGCACCGGCAGCAGCACGGCGACGCCCTGGTCCCTGGGGATGGGGTAGCCGCCGATCTGGGTGTCCTCGATCGCGCTGACGCTGATCGCGGGGATCGGCGACCAGTGCCGCAGCGTCTCCTCCAGGATCCGCGCGATGACGTCGAGCTTCATGATCGTCTCGTACGTGGGCGGCTCGTCGCCCGGCAGCAGCCGGTCCACCTCGTCGTAGGCGCGCGCCAGCGTGTGCGGGTCGCGCAGCAGGTTGTACAGGGCGAAGGAGAGCAGGCCGCTGGTGGTCTCGTGGCCGGCGATGAGGAAGGTGAGGACCTGGTTGCGGATGTTCTCGTCGGACAGGCGGGCGCCGCTCTGCGGGTCGGAGGCCTCCAGCATGAGGCCGAGCAGGTCCTTGGAGCCGGTGGCGCCCTCGGCTCGGCGCTGCCTGATCACGTCGTCGACCAGCGACTGCATGGTGGCGATGTCGCGCCGGTACGCCTCCTCGTGCCCGCGCTTGAGCTTGGTGACGAACGACAGCTGCTGGTTGCGCAGCATGGCCTCGGTGAGCGCGCCGCCCATGGCCCGCAGGAACGGGTGCAGCTCGGGCGAGTCGAAGGAACGGAACCGGTAGCCGAACCCGGTGAGCGAGATCGTGTCCAGGGTCAGCCTGGTCATGTCGTCGGCGACGGGCAGGTCCTCCCCCTGGCGGGCTGCCCACGACTCGACGAGTTGCTCGGCGATCTCGAGCATCTGCCCGTAGTACGCCTTCATCGCCCGCTGGCTGAAGGCCGGCATCAGGATGCGGTGCGCCTGCCCCCACACCGGCTCGTCCGGCTCGGCCGTGAACAGGCCGTCGCCGCCGAAGTCGCGCACGATCGACAGCGGCGGCTTGATCCGCTTGACGAACCGGCTCTCGTCGCACACCTCGGCGACCATGTCGGGGTCGTAGACCAGCACGATCGTGCGCCCGGCGACCTCCAGCCTGTAGATGCCCTCGTCGTACTGGGAGGCGACCTGGATGAAGTGCTCCACGGGCGAGTGAGAGGGAATCTGCAGCGTGTTGCCGAGGATGGGCAGGCCCTGCGGGGCGGGGATCTCCGCCATGATTGCTCCCTTCGAGTAGCCATACACCGTATGGCTGACGCTACCATACGGCGTATGGCAGTGAGTGCGCGCAGGGGCGCCCCCCTGAACCTCGACGAGATCAGCTCCACGGCGGTGCGCCTGATGGAGGAGAGCGGCGTGGAGGGGCTGTCCATGCGAAAACTGGCGGCCGAGCTGCAGGTCAACCCGATGTCGCTCTATCACCACGTGGAGAGCAAGGAGGCGCTGCTGGGGCTGGTCTGCGCCACGGCGATCGAGCGCATGCACGTGCCGCCGGACGACGGCGCCCCGTGGCAGGAGCAGCTCAAGGCGCTGGGGCTGGCCTACCACCGGCACGCGAAGGAGCACCCGGCCGTGTGGGGATATGTCCACACCCATCCGAGGCTCGTCTCCGACCGGCGGCTGCCCATCTGGCAGACGCTCTACCGCATCCTGCGACTGGCGGGGGTGCCGGACCCGGAGCTGCGGCGGACGAGCGAGATCCTGCACGCGTTCGTCGCCGGTTTCGTCCTGGCCGAGACCCAGGGGCACATGTCGGACGACCCCGAGGAGATCGAGCGCACCTTCGACGCGGCCATCCGGCTGATCGTCGACGGCCTGGCCGGCTTCACCTCCCCGTAGGATGTCAGTTGGAAAACCCAACCCACTCGAACTAGAGTGGGTTCAGTTTTCCAACTGACGAGGAGGGCGCGATGCGTGATGCCGTCATCGTGCAAGCCGTACGTACTCCGATCGGCAAGGGCAAACCGGGCGGCGGCCTGTCCGGGATCCACCCGGTGGACCTGCTCGCGCACACCCTGCGCGCCCTGATCGAGCGCAGCGGCGTGGACCCGTCCCTGGTGGACGACGTGATCGGCGGCTGCGTCGACCAGGTGGGCGAGCAGGCCATGAACACCACCCGCAACGCCTGGCTGGCGGCCGGGTTCCCGGAGTCGGTGCCCGCGGTCACGGTGGACCGGCAGTGCGGTTCGTCACAGCAGGCCGTGCACTTCGCCGCCCAGGGGGTCATGTCGGGCGCGTACGACCTGGTGGTGGCGTGCGGCGTGGAGTCGATGAGCCGGGTCCCGATGTGGTCGAACGTGCCCGCGGGAGCCGACCCGTTCGGCCCGGCCCTTGTTGGCCAGCACGCCGGGCGCTTCCCCGAGGGCCTGGTGCCGCAGGGCATCAGCGCCGAGCTCATCGCCGCCAAGTGGTCGCTCAGCCGGGAGCGGCTCGACGAGTTCTCGGCCGGCTCGCACCGCAAGGCCGCCGCCTCCTCCTTCGCCGCCGAGCTCGCGCCCGTCGCCGGGCTGGACCGGGACGAGTCGGTACGCCCAAGCACGACGCCGGAGATCCTGGCCGGGCTCAGGCCCGCCTTCGCCGACCCCGGCCACGCCGAGCGGTTCCCGCAGATCGACTGGTCGGTGACCGCGGGCAACAGCAGCCCGATCAACGACGGGGCGGCGGCCGTACTGATCACCACCTCGGAGACGGCGGCCCGCCTCGGCCTGCGGCCCCTGGCCCGCCTGCACAGCTTCGCCGTCGTCGGCTCGGACCCGATCCTCATGCTCACCGGCGTCATCCCGGCCACCGAGAAGGTCCTGCGACGCGCGGGGCTGAGCCTCGCCGACATCGACCTGTTCGAGGTCAACGAGGCGTTCGCGAGCGTCGTCCTGGCCTGGCTCCAGGAGACCGGCGCCGACCCGGCCAAGGTCAACGTCAAGGGCGGCGCCATCGCCCTCGGCCACCCGCTGGGCGCCAGCGGCGCCCGCATCGCCACGACCCTGGTCCACGCCATGGCCGAGCGCGGCGCCCGCTACGCGCTGCAGACCATGTGCGAGGCCGGCGGCCTCGCCAACGCCCTCATCCTCGAACGTCCGTGACCCACACCTTTGGAGCCATCCTCATGAAGATCTCCGGCAGCGTCGCCCTCGTCACCGGCGCCAACCGCGGCCTGGGCGCCGCGTTCGCCCAGGCCCTCCTGGACCGGGGCGCCCGCACCGTCTACGCGGCCGCCAGGAACCCCGCCACGATCACCGACGCGAACCTCACCCCGATCGAGCTCGACGTCACCGACCCGGCCGCCGTCGCGGCCGCGGCCGAGCGCTGCGCCGAGGTGAACCTGCTCGTCAACAACGCCGGCATCTCGCGTGCCGGCAGCTCGGACCTGGACGCGGCGCGCGCCGAGATGGACACCAACTACTTCGGTCCCCTGTCCATGAGCCGCGCCTTCGCCCCCGTTCTGGCCCGCAACGGCGGCGGGGCGCTGGTCAACGTCCTGTCGGTGCTGTCGTTCATCACGGCGCCCCAGGTGAGCGGGTACGCCGCGTCGAAGGCGGCGGCGTGGTCCCTGACCAACGCCCTGCGGCTGGAGCTGCAGGAGCAGGGCACCCACGTCCTGGGGGTGCACGCGGGCTACATCGACACCGACATGGCCGCCCGCGTCACCGGGCCCAAGATCACGCCCGCGGAGGTCGTCGCGCAGACCCTCGACGCCCTGGAGACCGGGGCCCACGAGGTGCTGGCCGACGCCATCAGCCGGCAGTCCAAGGCCGGGCTGTCGGGCGATCTGGAGAGCCTCTACCCGGCGCTGGCCGCCGGCAGTTAGCGCCTCAGTCGCTCGCCTCCCAGACGGCCTCGAACGCCTGCTCGGTGATCTCGGTCAGCTCCCAGACCTCCAGCGGCTGGTCGGTGAGGAAGCCGTGCTCGTCCTGCAGGTGGCGCCACCAGTAGCGGCGGGCGGTCCGGTCGGCGCCCACCAGCACCTGCCTGATGGCCCACTCTTCGCGGCCGTCGCCCTCGACGCTCTCGAACAGCCAGGCCCGCCCGTTCTCGTCGCCCAGGTGCCAGTAGCGCCGGGGAGCCTCGGACTCGGCGAGCTGCCGCACCAGCGGCTGGCGAAGGTCTGGAAGCACCCGTCCACTCTAGAGCGAGCGCACCCCGCCTATGGCGATCTCGGCGGCGCGGGCCATCGACGCCACGATCTCCTCGTCCGACTGGCCGGCCTCGCGTGCGGCGCCGCCCACCCCCTGGACCGCGCCCATGAAGGAGCCGGCCACCGCCGCGGCGCTGATCGGGTCGAGCACGTCGGGGAAGGCCGCCAGCAGCTGCCGGGCGACCTCGCGCTGCACGCCGAACATCATGTGCAGAGCCTTGGCCTGGATGGAGGGCACGGTCGCGACCAGGTGCTCGTACACCTCGGCCAGCTCGCGGTCGCCGGCGATCGGGCCCCTGGTCAGGTAGTGGACGACGACCCGGTCATACGTCTTGAGCAGCACGTCGGCGACGCTGTCGGACGGCTCCCGCTCGGCGACCGCGTCGGCCATGTCCTGCATGTAGTCCGCCACCTCGGCGAACAGCACGTCCTCCTTGGTCGGGAAGTAGTTGAAGAACGTCTTGGTGGCGACGTCGGCCGCGGTGGCGATCTGCGCGACGGTCGTCTGCTCGTATCCCTGCTCGGCGAACAACCTGAGCGCCGTGCCGACGAGCAGCTGCCTGGTCTGCCGCTTCTTGCGCTCGCGTCGTGACTCCTCCATGCCCAGCAAGCTTACACTCGCTGCATGTTTACACTCGCCAGGGCGGGCGCCGTCAGTGCTGGTAGGCCCCGGCGTCGGGGGCGCCGACAAGCCGCCGGCCGGTGAGGTCCTTGCCGAGCGCCTTGCCGCCGTACCACCTGGGGGTGAGGGGCAGGCCGCGGCCGAACGCCGGCGAGCCGGGCCGCAGCCGCAGGTCGGTGCGGGAGACGAACTTCGGGTCGGCCACGACCGACTTCGGCCCCAGCTTGAACCGGTTCACCCGTCCCTGGTAGACGCTGCCGCCCTCGTCGGCCCCCTTGCCGTCCTCCCAGCCGGCGTCGCCGCCCACCACGATCACGTTGTTGCGCAGCTTGAGGATCGACGGGGCGCAGCCGTCGTGGCAGGACCAGCCGATGGTGTCCCTGGCCGGCAGGTAGACCGAGTTCTGGACGGCGAGCGTGCCCTTGACGGGCCCGACGACGTGGCGCGGGCCGCGGGTGATGAGGAACGAGCCGCGGCTGCGGGAGGAGGTCACGACGTTGAAGGCGAACACGTTGCCGGTGGCGGTCTTGCCCTTCTGGGCGCCGAGCTCGGTGAACGTCTCGTTGTCGCGGGCGATGTTGTGGGTGACGCGGTTGCGGTCGCCGTCGAAGATCTCGACGGCGGCCCCGTCGGTGCCGTAGTCGGCGCTCTTGGCGAAGCTGCCGGTGATGGTGTTGCCGGTCACGAGGTTGTCGTCGCCGTTGAGCAGCACGCCGAAGGCGCCGGAGTCGTTGTCGCCGCCCTCGTCGTTGACGCTCATCCGGTCGTTGTCGGTCAGGACGCTGTCGCGGACGGTGTTGCGCGAGCCGGACGGGGTCACGTAGACGCCCGCGATGTTGCGGTCGGCCTGCACGCCGGCCAGCTGGTTGCCGTCGCCGGCGACCTGGAAGCCGGCCCAGCGGCAGCCGGAGGCCCGCAGGCCGCTGACGCGCCAGTGGTTGCCGCTGATCACGACGCAGTCGTCGTCCATGCCGCTGATCCTGGCCAGCGGGCCGGTGCCGTACGCCTGGACGACGATGGGCTTGGCCGCGGTGCCGTCGGCCTCCAGCTTGAGCGGGCCGGTGAAGGAGCTGCCGCGCTTGAAGCTGACGGCGTCGCCGGGCTTGAGGTCGGCAGAGTTGACCTTGTCGAGAGACTTCCACGGCGCGGTGGCGCTGGTGCCCGCCGCGTCGTCGTTCCCCGACTTGGAGTCCACGTAGTACGTGGTGCCCGCCAGCGCGTACGCCGGGGCCGCCGGTGAGAAGGCAGGCAGGACAGTCGCCATGACGGCTACAGGCAGCAACCTCATTCGAGCACACCACTATCGAGTTGGAGCGGAAGGGGGGATGCCAAAGGTAGCGTGATCACCGTGTGAGACGCCAGAGACGCACCGAAGGCCCGTCTCCCGGGAGCACGTCCCCGTCCTCGGCGTCGTAGAGGCCGCGGGCGTGGACGCCGAGGCGGAGCGGCGCGCCCGGCGCCCGCCGCACGCACACCAGGATCGACTCCTCGTACGTCTCCCGCGCGAAGACCAGGCAGTCGGCGTCGGCGTGCAGCCAGCGCAGGCCGCCGTGGCGCAGCGCGCGCTCGGCGCGGCGCAGCCCGAGCAGGTCCCGGTAGGCCGCCAGCGTCGCGAGGTCCTGGTCCGCGGGCCGGTTCCAGGGCATCGGGGTACGGGAGTGCTCGCCGTTCACCCCGGTCAGGCCGAACTCGCTGCCCGCGAACACCATCGGCGTGCCCGGCAGCGTGGCCTGCAGGCCGAGCGCGAGCAGGTGGCGCTCGCGTGAGCCGGTGACGGTGCGGATGCGGGGCGAGTCGTGCGAGTCGAGCAGCTGCCAGGAGTGGACGAGCGAGCGCCAGGACATGTGGGACGCGAACGACCGGAACGTGGCCAGCGCGGCGGCCCCGTCGCGCGAGGGCACGCCGCCCGGCACGCCGAGGAAGTGGTCCAGGTCCAGCTCGGGCCCGCGCAGCCAGGCCCAGACGGGGCGGGTGAAGCCGCCGTAGTTCATGGTGCCGTGCCAGCCGTCGCGGTCGAGGTCGGGCGAGGCGTCGTGGTTGTGCTCGGCGATGAACGCGGCCCCGGGGCCCAGCGCGGCCCGCAGCAGGGCGGCGGCCTCGTGGTTGTGGTCGTCGGCGCCGCGCCTGCCGGTCATGTTGGCCACGTCCACGCGCCAGCCGTCCAGCGGCCCCAGCCACCTCTTCAGCACGGCCCGCATGCGGGCGCGGACGAGTTCGCTGCCCCAGTTGAGCTTGGGCAGCGTCTTGACGCCCCACCAGGACTCGTAGTCGCCGGTGTCGCGGTCGAAGTAGAACATCTCGCGCTCGACCGCGTTCACGTCGGAGACGGCCGCGGTGAACCATTCGTGCGTGTCGCCGCAGTGGTTGGTGGTGATGTCGCCCAGCAGCCGCATGCCGCGGGCGTGCAGCGCGCCCGACAGCCGGTGCAGCGCCTCGTCGCCGCCGAGCAGCGGGTCGACGTGCTCGAACGTGGAGGCGTTGTAGCGGTGGTTGGAGCGGGCGGGGAAGATCGGCGTCAGGTAGACGGTGTCGGCGCCGAGGCTCTGGACGTGGTCGAGCCGCTGGATCACGCCGTCGAGGTCGCCGCCGTAGAACTGGTCCGCGGTGCCGGGGCCGCTGGGGATGACCGGATCGAAGTCCCAGTCGCGCGGCAGCGCCCAGTCGGGCAGGTCGCGCATGGGCCGGGAGCGGTCGAAGCGGTCGGGGAAGATCTGGTAGACGATCGCGTCCGACATCCAGGGGGGCGGCGGCTGGTGACACACGAGGCGGAAGTCGCCCGCGTCGGTCACGTCGTGGGTGACGAGCCCGGCCGCGGTCAGCCACGCCTGGCCGCCCCGCGTGGCCAGCAGGAAGCGGTAGGGGGTGACGGGGTTGACCGCGGTGATCTCGGCCCGCCACCAGACGTCCGTGCCGCCGTACCCGCCGGCGTCCGGCCGCGACGGGTCCGGCGCCGCCTCGGCGTAGCGCGGCTCGCCGTCGTGCACGGTACGCACGTGCACGCCGGTGATCCCGGCGGCCAGCGGCGCCCGCAGCCACAGCGTCACCCGCGAGCCGACGGCGGGCTCCTGGTCGGAGACGTACAGAGCTGAGCCGTCGTGATGCGGCTCCCCGATGAAGCGCAATGCACCTATCCCTTGACTGCCCCGGCGGTGAGCCCGGAGACGATGTACTTCTGCAACCAGAGGAACACACTCACCGTGGGAATCGCGGTAAGCAGCGTGGCCGCGGCGAACATGCCGAAGTTCGCGTTGCGGTGGTCGCCGGCGATCATCCCGTACATGCCCACGGCCAGGGTCTTGCTCTCGGGGTCGCGCAGGAACACGTTGGCCATGAGGAACTCGCTCATCGTGCCGATGAACGCCAGCAGCGCCGTGACCGCGAGGATCGGCGTGACCAGCGGCATGATGACCCGCCAGAAGATCTGCGCGTGCGTGGCCCCGTCCACGGTGGCGGCCTCGTCCAGCTCCTTCGGCACGGTGTCGAGGAAGCCCTTCATCAGCCAGGTGTTCACGCCGAGCGCGCCGCCGAGGTAGAGCAGCAGCAGCCCCCACACGGTGTTGAACCCGAAGGCCGGATACAGCTCGGTCACCCTCGTGAAGATCATGAAGATCGTCACGATGGCCAGGAACTGCGGGAACATCTGGATCAACAGCAGCGCCAGCAGCCCGACCCGCCGGCCCGCGAAGCGCATGCGGCTGAAGGCGTACGCGGCGAGCATCGACAGCAGCAGGCTCGCGAACGACGACACCAGCGCGATGAACACCGAGTTGAAGAACCACCGGCCGAACGGGTAGCTGTCGGAGCTCAGCAGGTTGGCGAAGTTGGCCAGGCCGGCTCCGGTCGGCAGCAGTTCCGTGGAGGCCAGCGTGCCCATGGGGTTGATCGCGGCCGAGACCACGAACAGGATCGGGAAGAGCGCGAAGGCGCACACGACCAGCACGAAGACATGCCTGAGGGCGAGCTTCACGCGTAGACCTCCTCCTGCTTGCGGGTGCGGCGGAACGCCACGGCCGAGATGACGGCCACGATCGTGAAGATGAACACCGAGACCGCCGCCGCGAAGCCGAACTGCGCGCCGCCCGCCCCGAACGCCAGCCTGAAGGTGTAGGTGATCAGCAGGTCGGTGCCGCCCACCTGCGGGTTGTCGGCCGGGAACGGGCCGCCCTCGGTGGTGAGCGCGATGGCGTTGAAGTTGTTGAAGTTGTAGGCGAACGACGAGATCAGCAGCGGCGTGAGCGCGACCAGCAGCAGCGGCAGCGTCACCCGCCGGAACGCCTTCCACGGCGTGGCCCCGTCGATGGCCGCGGCCTCGGTCAGCTCGCGCGGGATGGCCTGCAGCGCGCCGGTGGTGACGAGGAACATGTACGGGAAGCCGAGCCAGAGGTTGACCAGGATCACCCCGAACCGGGCGGTCGCGGTCTCGCCCAGCCAGTCGACGTTGGCGCCGAGAAGCTGGTTGATCAGGCCGAAGTCGCGGTTGAACATGTCACGCCACACCAGCAGCATGGCGAAGGCGGGCATCGCGTACGGCAGGATCAGCGCGATCCGGTAGAACCGGGTGCCGCGCATCCGCGGATGGTGCAGCGCCAGCGCCACCGACATGCCGAGCGCGAACGTGCCGAGCACGGAGGCCAGGGCGAAGACCAGGTTCCAGCCGAACACCCCCGCGAAATAGCCCGAAATAGTCGGATTTGTCAGGACGCGAGCGAAGTTGTCGAACCCGACGCCGACCTGCCAGCCCTGCGCCAGGTGCTCGCCCTTGGCGTTGACGAAGTAACCCTGGTCCTCGTCGGCCGTCCAGGTGTCGCCGTTGCCGCGCACGCAGTCGCAGCCGGCGTCGTACACGAGCGCCGCCTTGCCCTCGACCGCCCGGCTGAGCCCGTTCGCCTTGATCACGCCGTCGCCGGTCGGCACGGCCAGCGCCGAGATCTCCTGCCCGCGGGCGGCGGCCTCCGGCGCCTTGAGCACGGTCAGCCCGGGGGCCGCCAGCACCTTGCCGGTGACCCCGACCTGGGCGCCCGCCAGCGGCGACAGCCCCTTCGCGTCACCCAGCCGCACCTGCTTGGTCTTCGGGTCGACCAGCAGGAACACCAGCTCGTCGCCGCGCAGCGCGGCCGTCAGGGCGTACTCGGGCGAGCCGGGGGTCTGCCGCACCGAGCCGGTCTCGATGGCGGTGACGGCGGCGGCCTGGTCGCCGCGGTGCCCGTCGCCGAAGTTCGTGAACGCGGTGGTGACCGTGTAGACCACGGGGAGCACCTGGAACGCGATCAGGAAGACGGTGCCGGGCACCAGATACTTGGCCGGGACGAAGCGGCGGGTCAGGTAGAGGTAGGCGATGGCCGCGCTGACGGCGCACACCAGCGCGAGCGAGCCCCACGACTCGGCGGCGACCAGCGGCGGCACGGCGTAGAGCAGGATCGCGGCGGCCACGGCCAGGACCGCGATCCTGCTCACCACGAACGCCGTGGTGATCTCCCGGCGGGGCCGTGGAGCCCGCTTGGCCTCCCCGCTGTTTCTCGGGGCTTCGCGCACGTCGAGCGCCATGATCAGTGCTTGAGCGAGCCGTCGATGGCCTTCTGCGCGGCCGTGGCGGCCTTGGCCGCGTCGCCGCCCTTGACGACGGCGTTCTCGGCGATGCCGAACGGCTCCCAGATCGCCGCCATCTCAGGGATGGCCGGCATCGGCAGGCCGTCCTTGCCCGCGTCCATGAACTTGACCGCGTCCGGGTCGCTCGCCTGGACCTCCTGGAGGGCGGCGGTCAGCGCCGGGGGCCGCGGGTCGGCCTCGTACAGCGCCTTCGCGACGTCCTTGTTGGTCACGTAGTTGGCGACGAACTCCTGGGCCAGGGCCTTGTTCTTGCCCTTGGAGGCCACGAAGAACGTCTGCACGCCGACGAACGGGGTGGCGGGCTTGCCGCCCTTGAACGCCGGGACGGCCGTGATGTCGTACGGGAAGCCGCCCTTCTTGACCTCGCTCATCGCCCACGGGCCGGAGATCAGGTAGGCGCACTTGCCGCCGGCGAAGTTCACGATGTAGTTCTCGTTCGTGATCGACGTGCGCAGGGCGCCGTCGCCCTTCTCACCCAGGTCCTTCAGCTTGCCGAACGCCTTGACCGAGTCGGCCGAGCCGACCAGCACCTGCTTGGGGTCGGGGTCGCCGGTGGAGGTGGCGCCGAACAGCGCGCCGCCCGCCGAGGCGAAGATCGGGTAGACGTGGAAGGCGTCGCCCTTCTGGCCGACGGGGAGGCAGAGCACCTCCTTGACCTTGCCCGCCGCCTTGAGCTCCTTGCCCTTGGCGATCATGTCCTCGATCGAGGCGGGCGCGTCGGGGGCGAGTTTGGTGTTGCGGATCAGGGCGATGTTCTCCACCGCGTACGGGGCGCCGTAGACCTGCCCGTTGAACGTCACGGCCTGCATCGCCTTGGCCGAGAAGGCGGCCTTCTGCTCGTCGGTCAGCGTGACCGGGTCGATGGCGCCGTTCTGCACGAGGTTGCCGATCCAGTCGTGCGCGCCGATCATGATGTCGGGGCCGCTGCCCTGCTGGGAGGCGGTGAGGAAGGTCGTCTGGTTGTCCTTGCTGATCTCCTTCACCTCGACGGTCACGCCGTTCTCGGTGCCGAACTGGTCGGCGAACGGCTTGAGCGGCTTGACGCGGCTGGGGTCGGCCCAGATCACGAGCGTGCCGCCGCTCTTGGCCGCCGGGGCGGAGGCGGACGCGCCGGGTGCCGCCGAAGAGGCCGACGGGGAAGCCGGCTGGGAATCGCCGCAGGCCGTGGCGGCGAACGCGAGGGTCGCGAGAGCGGCCACACCCAGAGCCCGCATGCGCATGAGACCTCCTGAGGTCACGGAGGAACGGCAGCACCGCGCAAGCACCGCCGGAAGAAAGCTCTAACGTTTCCGGGACGTTAGCGGCTCTTTGCAAGAATTGGAAGAACTTGCGAAAGAGCGTTACGTGATCCTCACCGAACAGGGTGAAAGCGGCCCGCAGTCCTCTCCCCCGCCGGACCTCAGCGGAAGTAGGGGCGGGTCAAGGGTGACTTATGCAACTTTCCGCAAGTTGCGCTTGACCCTCGCCTAACCATCGCGACATCCTTCACCAGAACATCACCGACATCTCACACAAAGGGACAGCCATGCTCGGCAACGACGACTGGTGGCGTGACGCCGTCGTGTACCAGGTCTACCCGCGCAGCTTCGCCGACGCCGACGGCGACGGCACGGGCGACCTCGCGGGCGTGCGCGACCGCCTCGGCTACCTCGCCGACCTGGGCGTGGACGCCATCTGGCTGAGCCCCTTCTACACCTCCCCCATGGCCGACGGCGGCTACGACGTGGCCGACTACCGGGACGTGGACCCCATGTTCGGCACGCTCGCCGACTTCGACGCCCTCGTCGCGGACGCCCATGACAAGGGCGTCAGGGTCATCGTGGACCTGGTGCCGAACCACTCCTCCGACCGGCATCCGTGGTTCCAGGCCGGGCTGCGCGACCGCTACATCTTCCGCGACCAGCCCAACGACTGGGAGTCGATCTTCGGCGGCCCCGCGTGGACGCAGGTGGCCGACGGGCAGTGGTACCTGCACCTGTTCGCCCCCGAGCAGCCGGACCTCAACTGGGAGAACCCGGACGTGCGCGCCGAGTTCCGCGACATCCTGCGCTTCTGGCTCGACCGGGGCGTGGACGGCTTCCGCGTGGACGTGGCGCACGGCATGATCAAGGCCGACGGGCTGCCCGACGTGGGGCCGAAGCAGGGCCGCCAGGCCGAGATGCTCGGCGACGAGCAGCTGCCCTACTTCGACCAGGACGGCGTGCACGAGATCTACCGCGAGTGGCGGCCGATCCTCGACTCCTATCCCGGCGGCCGGATGGCGGTGGCCGAGGCGTGGGTCTCCTCCCCCGAGCGGCTGGCCCGTTACGTCGGGCCCGACGAGCTGCACCAGGCGTTCTCGTTCGAGTTCATGATGGCCGACTTCCACGCCAAGTCGTTCCGTACCGTCATCGACAAGGCACTCAAGGAGGCCGAGCTGGTCGGCGCGCCCACCACGTGGGTGCTGTCGAACCACGACAAGCCCCGCCACGTCACCCGCCACGGCGGCCTGGCCCGCGCGCGGGCGGCCACGCTGCTCATGCTGGCCCTGCCCGGCTCGGCCTACCTCTACAACGGCGAGGAGCTGGGCCTGCCCGAGGTGCTCGACCTGCCGGACGAGCTGCGCCAGGACCCGGCCTTCCGGCGCACGGGCGAGAGCCGCGACGGCTGCCGGGTGCCGATCCCGTGGACGGCCTCCGGCGACTTCGGCTGGCGCGACCCCTGGCTGCCGATCCCCGCCTCGTGGGGGCCGCTGTCGGCCGAGGCCCAGGAGCACGACCCCGCCTCCACCCTGAACCTCTACCGGGCCGCGCTGAAGCTGCGCAGGGAGCACCCGGCGCTCGGCGGCGGCACCCTGAGGTGGCTCGACTCCCCCAAGGACGTGCTGGCCATCGAGCGCGACCCGGGGCTGGTCGTGGTCCTCAACACGGGTGAGGAGCCGGTGCGCCTCGACCTGGGCGGGGAGGTGCTGCTGTCCAGCGGCCCGCCGGCCGAGGACGGCACCGTCCCGCCGGACACCGCGGTCTGGATCCAGCGCTGACCGGATAGTGGCGTTGATTGGGGGAATCTTTCCCTCAACGCGACAAATGTCGGTAATCACGCTCGGTAACCTCACAGGGTGCCACCCTGGTGGGCCAGGTCCCTGCGTGGACGCGTCACCCTCATCGCGACGGCGGTAGCCGCCCTCGTGCTGATCCCTGTGGCCGTCGCCGGGGTGATCACCGCCAGGTCGCTGATGACCGCCAGCGTGTTCCGCGACACCAGGGACACGGCCGAGCGGATCGCGTACGAGATGCGCGGCGGCGCGCTGCCCATGGGCGCCGCCATCCCGGTGCCCAACCCGCCGGTGGACCTCATCCAGGTCGTCGGCCCCAACGGCCAGATCCTGGCCAGCAGCGACGCGGCCAGGAACCTGCCGCCGCTCAGCGACATCCGCCCGACACCCGAGAACCGGGTGATCAGCATGATGAACTGCCTGCCGACCGAGTGCGTCCACGTCACGGCCGTCAGGGTGAGCCTCTTCGCCGACTCCCCCGTGGTCTACGCCGGCCGCAGCACGCCCGACCTGCTGGCCAACCGCGGCCTGGAAGGGGTGGTGTTCATCGAGGTCGGGATACTGATCGGGCTGGCGTCGTGGGCCACGTGGCTGGTCACGGGACGCGCGCTGCGGCCGGTGGCGACCATGCGGGCCGAACTGGACGCCGTGCACGCGGGGGACCTGAGCCGGCGCGTCACGCAGCCGCCGGGCGCCGACGAGGTGGCCCAGCTCGCCAGGTCCGTCAACGGCACGCTGGCCCGGCTGGAGCGCTCGGCCCAGCAGCAGCGCCAGTTCGCCTCCGACGCCTCGCACGAGCTGCGCACCCCCATCGCGGGCCTGCGCGCCCAGCTGGAGAGCGCCCAGCTCTACCCCGACGACACCGACGTCGAGGCGCTGGTGGACAGCGCGCTGCGCGACACCGACCGCCTGGAGGCCATCATCACCGACCTGCTGCTGCTGGCCAGGATCGGCTCCCGGGTGGACGTGGTCAAGGAGCGGGTGGACCTCGCCGGGCTGGTGCGCCAGGAGCTGTCCGTGCGCTGCGACAAGGTGCCCGTGGAGGTGGAGCTGGCCGAGGGGGTGGAGGTCGAGGGCGTGCGGCTCCAGCTCGCCAGGGTCCTGACGAACCTGCTGGACAACGCCCAGCGCCACGCCGAGCACACGGTCCAGGTCGAGGTCCACAAGGAGGGCGCGCACACGGCGGTGCTGGCGGTCGAGAACGACGGCGTGGAGATCGCCGAGTGCGATCGCGAGCGCATCTTCCAGCGCTTCACCCGCCTGGACGCCGCCCGCAGCCGCGACGCCGGCGGAACGGGTCTGGGTCTGGCCATCGCGCGCGACGTCGCCATGGCCCACGGGGGCCAGATCACCGTCGAGGACCGCGTGGGCGGCGCGAGGTTTGTGTTGAGACTTCCCGCCGTTTGACCGCTTTCCGTAGATTTTCGGAGGTCAGGTCATAGATCATGGTGCCATGACGGAACAAGCGCCTCAGGGTGTCGACCCGCACATCCCTAACGCGGCGCGCATGTACGACTACTTCCTGGGCGGCAAGGACAATTTCCAAGCCGACAGGGATCTGGCCGAACTGGTCCTGAGCGCGGTTCCCGAGACCCGCGACGGCACCAGGGAGAACCGGGCGCTCATCGGCCGGTTCGTGCGTTACCTGTGCGAACAGGGCATCACGCAGTTCCTCGACCTCGGCTCCGGTCTGCCGGCGCAGGAGAACGTGCACGAGGTCGCGCTCCGCCACACCCCCGATGCCCGCGTGGTCTACGTGGACAACGACCCGGTGGTGGCCGCGCACGGCAGGGCCCTGCTGGCCGACCCGGAACGGGTGGCCATGGTGCTGGGCGACGTGCGCAGACCGGCGGAGATCCTGGCCAACCCCGAAGTGCGCGCGCTCCTGGACTTCGAGCGGCCGGTGGCCGTGCTCATGATGTTCATCCTGCATCTGATCCCCGACGAGGACGACCCGTACGCCTTCGTGGCCGCCTACCGCGACGCGATGTCGCCGGGCAGCTATCTGGCGATCTCGCACGTGGGCAGCGACTCCCACTCGGCGCTGACGGACCGGGTGATCGAGTTCTACCAGCGCGCCAACATGCCGTTCAGGCCGCGACCCGGCAAGGAGATCGCGGCCTTCTTCGGTGATCTGGAGTTCATCCCGCCCGGCCACCTCGCCAACGGCATCGGGCCGGAGCTCGGCTGGCCCTACGTCGACCACGACGTCCCGATCTTCCTGGACGCTGACATGGCGCGGCTGGGCTACGCGGGCATCGCCCGCAAACTCTAGACCTTCGACAGTTCCCGGTCGCCCGACTCCTCAGGCCCGGGGCGGTCGCCTTCCTCGTCCTCGTCCAGCAGCGTCGCCTCGTCGAACGGCGCGTTCCCGGCGAGCACCTCGTTGGCGCGCTCCCGGTCGAATTCGCCGGTCCAGACGGCGACGAGCACGGTGGCGACGGAGTTTCCGGCGAAGTTCGTCAGCGCCCTGGCCTCGGACATGAAGCGGTCGATGCCCACGATGAGGCCGACGCCGTCGACCAGCGCGGGCCGGTGCGCCTGCAGCCCGCCGGCCAGCGTGGCCAGCCCGGCCCCGGTCACGCCCGCTGCGCCCTTGGAGGCGATCATCATGAACAGCAGCAGCGCGATCTGCTCGCCGAACTGCAGCGGCGCCCCGGTGGCCTCGGCGATGAACAGCGTGGCCATGGTCAGGTAGATCGCGGTGCCGTCGAGGTTGAAGGAGTAGCCGGTCGGCACCGTGATGCCGGCGACGGTCTTGCTCACGCCCAGGTGCTCCATCTTGGCGATGAGCCTGGGCAGCGCCGTCTCCGAGGAGGAGGTGGACAAGATGAGCAGGAACTCGCGGCCCAGGTACTTCAGCAGCGACCACAGGTTGATCCGGGCGACCAGCCACAGGATCGAGCCGAGCACGACGCCGACGAACAGCAGGCAGGTGATGTAGAAGGCGACCATGATGATCGCCAGGCTCTTGAGCGCCTCCAGCCCGGTCTCTCCCACGACCGCGGCTATCGCGCCGAACGCGCCGACGGGCGCGGCCCACATGATCATGGCGAGGATGCGGAACGTCAGCCGCTGGAAGTGCCCGATGCCGCGCAGGATCGGCTCGCCCCTGGCGCCCATGGCCTGGATCGCGAACCCGGCCAGCAGCGCCACCAGCAGCGCCTGCAGCACCGAGCCGCCGGTGAGTGCGGACACCAGCGTCTCCGGGATGATGCCGAGCAGGAAGTCGACCGTGGACGCCTCGCCGCCCTTGGCCGCCTGCGCCTCCGCGGCCTGCTTGGCGGCGTCGCTGAGGTGCAGGCCCGAGCCCGGGTCGATGACGTTGCCGACCAGCAGGCCGATGAGCAGGGCTACCGTGGACATGACGATGAAATAGCCGAGCGCGAGGCCGCCGACCTTGCCGACCTTGGCCGCCTGGCGTACCGAGCCGATGCCCAGCACGATCGTGCAGAAGATGATCGGCCCGATCACCATCTTGATGAGCGCCACGAAGCCGGTGCCGAGCGGTTTGAGCTCCTTGCCCACGTCCGGCCAGACGAATCCGACCAGGATGCCGAGTAGGACCGCCCCGATGACGGCCAGATAGAGGTAGCGAGTGCGATCACGCATGGGGGGCTCTCCAGCGGTGATGGAATGACCTTCTAGACGCCCGAGTATGGCCCTCACAGTGACATAGGTCACCATTGAGTAAGTTTCGTTCACAGGGGAGATGTCAGATGCGGCGCTGGAGCCTGGCAGGCCAGATGCTGGTCCTGCAGCTGCTCGTGGTCGCCGTCACGGTGGTGGGCGGCGCGGTGCTCGCGCTCGTGCAGGCGCGCGACCTGCTCACCGAGGAGGCGGCCGGCAAGGCCCGGGCCGTCGCGGTGAGCGTGGCGGCCTCGCCCGACGTGCTGGCCGCCCTCGACGGCCCGAACCCGTCCGCGCGGCTGCAGCCGTACGCCGAGCAGGTGCGCCACAAGACGGGCGTCGACTTCATCACCATCATGAGCCCGGGCGGCATCCGCTACACCCACCCCAACCCCGCCCAGATCGGCAAGCCCTACCTCGGCCACATCGAGCAGGCGCTGACGGGTAAGACGTTCACCGAGACCTACACCGGCACGCTCGGCGAGTCCAGGCGGGTGGTGACCCCCGTCATGTCCGGTGGCCGGGTCCGGGCGCTGGTCAGCGCGGGCATCACGATCGAGAAGATCAGCGCCAGGGTCCGCGACCAGCTCGCCTGGGGCGGCCTGGTCATCGCGCTGGCGCTCTCGCTGGGCGCGGCGGGCACGTGGCTGGTCACCGCGCGGCTGCGCCGCCAGACGCACGGCCTCGGCCCGGTGGAGCTGGGGCGCATCCACGAGCACCACGACGCCGTCCTGCACGCCGTACGGGAGGGCCTGCTGCTGGTGGGCAAGGACGGCACGCTGACGCTGTGCAACGACGCCGCCAGAATGCTGCTCGGCCTGCCCGCCGACGCCGAGGGGCGGCACGTGGCCGAACTGGGCCTGTCGGAGCTGCTGGCCGCCGACGACGAGCGCGTCCACCTGGTCGACGACCGCGTCCTGGCGGTCAACAGCGCCGCCAGCCGGCTCGGCACCGTCGTGACCGTACGCGACCACACCGAGCTGCAGGCGCTGACCGGGCAGCTCCACGCCGAGCGCGACTTCGCCGAGTCGCTGCGCTCGGCCGCCCACGAGGCCGCCAACCGGCTGCACACCGTCATCACGCTGGTGGAGCTGGGCCGCACCGAACAGGCCGTGGCGCTCGGCACGGCCGAGCTGCGGGCCGCGCAGGAGCTGACCGACCGGGTGGTCGGCGCGGTCCGCGAGCCCGTGCTCGCCGCGCTGCTGCTGGGCAAGAGCGCCGAGGCGGCCGAACGCGGCGCCGAACTGGTGATCAGCCAGGACAGCGAGCTCGACGACCCGGGCCTCGACCCGCGCGAGCTCGTCACGATCGTCGGCAACCTGATCGACAACGCCATCGACGCCGCCTCCCGGGTGGAGGTGCACCTGAGCGCGGGCGGCGGCGAGGTCCTCATCAGGGTCGCCGACAACGGCCCAGGGCTGGCCGACCCGCAGGCGTTCGAGAAGGGCTGGACCACCAAGGGCGACGGGCGCGGGCTGGGCCTGGCGCTGGTGGGGCAGGCGGTGCGGCGCCTGGGCGGCACCATCGAGGTGGCGGGCTCGGTGTTCACCGTGCGGCTGCCGGTCCCGGAGCGGGTGCGATGACGAACTCGACGATCTCCGTGCTCGTCGTGGAGGACGAGGAGATCACGGCCGAGGCCAACCGCATCTACGTCGAGCGGATGCCGGGCTTCGAGGTGGCCGGGGTGGTCAGGACCGGCGGCGAGGCGCTGCGCTTCCTGCGCGGCCGGCCCGTGGACCTCGTCCTGCTCGACCTCTACCTGCCGGACATGCACGGGCTGGAGGTGTGCCGGGCGATCCGCGCGGGCGGGCTCATGTGCGACGTGATCGCCGTCACCTCCGCCCGCGACCTGGCCATGGTGCGTTCAGCGGTCTCGCTCGGGATCTCCCAGTATCTGCTCAAACCGTTCACGTACGGGACACTCGCCGAAAAGCTGACGCGTTACGCCCGGTTCAAGGACGAGGCGGGCCTGGCCGTCGGGCAGGGCGACGTGGACCGGGTCCTCGGCACCCTCCGGGGCAGCTCGGAGCTGCCGAAAGGCATGGCGCGCGACACCCTCGACGCGGTCGTCGCGAAGTTGCGCGACAACCCCGGGGGCATGGCGGCGCAAGCCGTGGCGGACGCGATCGGAGTGTCTCGCGTGACGGCCCGCCGCTACCTGGAATACCTGGTCGAGCTGGGTGTGGCGGCCCGCATCCCGCAGTACGGCGGAGTCGGCCGGCCAGAACTCCTCTACCGGATCCCCATGGAAAGTTAATGATGGTGACGCTGGCCGTTCAATCCGGGCCTCTAGCTTCTGGGTGCAGTCCGATGCACTGAGGAGACAGATCTTGCGAGTCCTGGCCGTAGTTCCCGCCCGCGGAGGTTCGGCGGGCGTACCCCTGAAGAACCTTGCCCTGGTCGGCGGCGTGCCGCTGGTCACCCGAGCGGTTCGGGCCGCCCAGCGGGCCGGCCTGGTGGACCAGGTCGTGGTCAGCACCGACCACGCGGGCATCGCCGAGACCGCCCGTGAGGCGGGGGCGATCGTCGTGGAGCGACCCGAGGAGCTGAGCGGCGCGACCGCCTCCAGCGAGTCGGCGGTGCTACACGCGCTCGACGCCCTCGGCGAGGACCCCGAGATCGTCGTGCTGGTGCAGTGCACCAGCGCGTTCATCGACCCGAATGACCTTTCGGAGGCGGTGCGCAAGGTGCTGGACGGAGAGGCCGACTCGGTCGTGTCGGGGCTGCCGACGCACGAGTTCCTGTGGACCGCGGCCGGGGGCGGCATCAACCACGACCCGGCCGTCCGGCAGCGCCGGCAGGACCGCGACGCCCAGTTCCGCGAGAACGGCGCCTTCTACGTCATGCGCGCCTCCGGCCTGCGCGAGCACGGCCACCGCTTCTTCGGCGAGGTCGCCGTCCAGCCGGTCTCCCCCAAGCACGGCGTCGAGATCGACAACCCGGAGGACCTGGAGCTGGTGCGCGCGCTCGCCCCGTTCATCGACGAGCCCGAGCCGATCGACGTGGACGCCGTCATCACCGACTTCGACGGCGTGCACACCGACGACCGCGCCTACGTCGACTCCGACGGCCGCGAGATGGTGCTCGTCAGCCGCTCCGACGGGATGGGCGTCGCGCTGCTGAAGCGGTCCGGCGTGAAGGTGCTGGTCATGTCCACCGAGCACAACCCCGTGGTGGCCGCCCGCGCCCGCAAGCTCGGCGTCCCCGTGCTGCAGGGCCTGGCCGAGAAGCGGACCGTGCTGCGCGACTGGCTGACCATCGAGGGCCTCGACCCCGCCCGCGTCGCCTACGTCGGCAACGACGTCAACGACCTGGGCCCGATGGCCGAGGTCGGCTGGCCCATCGCCACCCCCGACGCCCACCCGCGCGTGCGCGCCGCCGCCCGGGTCGTGCTGACCAGGCCCGGCGGGTCCGGCGCCGTGCGCGAGCTGTGCGACCGCGTCGTGGCCGCCCGGCCCGAGCCGCCCATTGCCGAGGTCCGCACCCGGCCCAGGCTCGGCCCCGTCGGAATCGGCGACCTCCTCGTCGGCGACGGCGAGCCCGTGTACGTGATCGGCGAGATCGGCATCAACCACAACGGCGACCTCGACATCGCCCGCCGCCTCATCGACGTGGCGGCCGAGGCCGGCTGCCAGGCGGTCAAGTTCCAGAAGCGCACCCCCGCGATCTGCGTGCCCGAGGAGCAGAAGAGCCAGATCCGGCAGACGCCGTGGGGCGAGATGACGTACCTGGAGTACAAGGAGCGGACCGAGTTCGGCTACGACGAGTACCGGCAGATCGCGAAATACTGCGACGAGCGCGGCCTGCACTGGTTCGCCTCGCCGTGGGACGTGCCCTCCGTGGAGTTCCTGGAGGAGATGGACGTCCTGGTGCACAAGGTGGCCTCGGCCAGCATCGCCGACCACGAGCTGCTGCGGGCCCTGGCCGCCACCGGCAAGCCGATCATCCTGTCCACCGGCATGTCCACGCTGTCGGAGATCGACGAGGCCGTCGAGATCCTCGGCACCGACAGGCTGATCATGATGCACGCGACGTCCACGTACCCGCTGCCGCCGGAAGAGGCGAACCTGCGCACGATCACCACGCTCAAGGAGCGCTACGGCGTGCCCGTCGGCTACTCCGGCCACGAGCGCGGCCTGCAGATCTCCCTGGCCGCGGTCACGCTCGGCGCGGTCACCGTGGAGCGGCACATCACCCTCGACCGCACCATGTGGGGCTCCGACCACGCCGCCTCGCTGGAGCCGGCCGGCCTCGAGCACCTCGTCCGTGACATCCGCATCATCGAGCAGGCCATGGGCGACGGCGTCAAGCGCGTCTTCCCCGGCGAGGAGGCCCCCAAGGCCCGCCTGCGCCGGGTGACCGTCTGACCTCGTTCGCACTCTGGAGAGACAACTCTTGATCACTCTCTCGGTCGTCGTGCCGGTGCTGAACGGCGAGCGGTACATCGCCGACGCGCTGTCCTCGCTCTGCCGCAACGCACGGCACGACTTCGAGTTCATCGTCGTCAACGACGGGTCCGTGGACGCCACCGGGGACATCGTCGAGGACTTCACCCGCGACCTGCCCGGGCTGACGATGCTGCGCAACCCGACCCCCGCCGGGCTGGCCGACGCCCGCAACACGGGCCTGTCGGCCGCCTCCGGCCGGTACGTCACGTACATGGACGCCGACGACTGGCTCGCCCCCGGCTACCTGGCGCGGCTCGTCGAGGCGATCGACGGGCTCGGCTGCGACTTCGTCCGTGCCGACCACGTGCAGGTCGAGGGCCGCAAACGGGTCGTGCACCGCGCCCCCATGACGCAGAGGGGCGTGGTGCTCGACCCACGGGACGCGATCCTGCCCTCGGGCGTGCGGACCATGGTCGACTACCCGTACGCGTGGGCCGGGATCTACCGGCGCTCGCTGCGCGACCTGCTGCACTTCCCCGGCTCCCTGCACACCGCCGAGGACCGGCCGTGGATCTGGCGCCTGCACCGGGAGGCCGCCACGTTCGCGGTGGTGTCGCTGGCCGGGGTGTTCTACCGCCGCATGGTGTCCGGGTCGCTCACCCAGGTCGGCGACGAGCGCCAACTGCACTTCTTCGACGCGTTCGACCTGGTGTTCAAGGACCTGGAGCCGGAGTTCATGCCCAAGGCGGTGCGGAACTTCTGCGCGCTCCTGGCCCACCACCTGGAGATCGCCGACCGGTTCACGCCGGCGCTGCGCTCGCGCTTCGAGGAGCGCGGCGCGCACATGGTGCGCGCGCTGCCCTCCGAGATCGTGTCGGAATCGGTGGCGCGCATGTCCGTCGAACGCGAGACCACGCTGCGGGCCCTGGTGCCCGACCTGCCGCCCAGCCCGCACGTCCGGATCCGCCGCGACCGGGAGGAGACATAGTGAAGGTCTTCTACGCCTCGACGCTGTTCGGGGCGATGTCGCTGGCCGCCGCCATCGACGACGGCCGCTTCGGCGACGGGCGCCGCGTCCTGATCGTGTCGAACAACGCGGCCATCCCCGAGGTGTCGACGCCGCTCGACAAGACGCCCGGCTTCGCCGTGCTGCGCTCGCGCTTCGACGCGGTGCACTCATGGAACGACCTCATCGCGCCGCTGCACCCCTCCGACTGGCGGGCCCGCGTCATCGAGGTGCCGATGATGGAGCGCCTCATCCGCACCGTCTGGGGCCTGAACGACGTCGAGGAGCTGGTGCTGGAGTCGATCGCGGTGCCCCCGGCGCGGACCATCGCCGGGCTGGTGCGCGACTGCCCGATCACCGTCTACTCCGACGGCCTGATGAGCTACGGCCCCACCCGCGACCCGCTGCCGGCCGAGATCTTCCGCCGCATCGGACGCCTGTTCCACCTGGACCTGGTGCCGGGCCTGACCCCGCTGCTGCTCAGCGAGTACGACGTCGCCCCCTCGATCCTGCCGGACGAGCGGTTCATGTCGATCGTGCACGAGGTCACCTCCACCGCCCCCGACATGAGGCCGGGCCAGGCGATGATCCTCGGCCAGTACCTGTCGGCCCTGGAGATCGTCACTCCGGAGGAGGAGGCGGGGCTGCACGAGACGATGCTCAAGGCCCTGGCCGCCCGCGGCCACACCGACATCGTCTTCAAGCCGCACCCGGCCGCCGGGCGGCGCCACGCCCAGCTCCTGCGGGCCGCGGCCGAGCCCCTGGGCGTGCGGCTGTCGGTGGCCTCGGAGAGCGTGCCCGCCGAGGTGTGCTTCGCGGCGCTGCGGCCGGAGCTGGTCGTGGGCTGCTTCTCGACCGGGCTGCTGACCGCGCAGCGCTACTTCGGGCTGCAGGTGGCCTCGTACGGGACGGACCTGGTGCTCGACCGGCTGGCGCCGTACGAGAACAGCAACCGGATCCCGGTCACCATCGTGGACGCGCTGCTGCCCCGGCTGTCACCGGAGGGCGCCGTGGAGCATCCGACGGCGGTGGACCTGCGCGGGCTCGTCCGGGCGGTGGGCTACTGCATGCAGGCCGAGACGTATCCGGAGCTGCGGCCCGCGAGCATCCAGTTCGACGCCCGCTACTTCAAGCGCAAGCGCCTGGAGACCCTCGGCCTGGTGACCCGCCCCACGGCACTCACCCGGCTGCGCCGGAAGATCCGCTCGGCGATCTGACGCTCCTCCGCGAAGGACCGCGACCCCGGACGGCGGGAGGGACCCTCCCCCACCGTCCGGGGTCGCGGTCTTCTCAGGGGAAACGGGGCGCGGACGACCACGCCCCGGGCGGTCCCCCGGGACGCGGGCCGACGTTCTCGAACAGGAAGCGCGGCGATCAGCCGAGGGCTTTGAGGTAGCGGCGCATGCGGCGCTTGGCCCGGTAGCCGGCCCGCAGCATCGACGGATGCACCTCCACCCGCAACCGCGCCCGCCGCCGCGCCGCCGCGTGCTCGGGCCCGTCCAGCAGCGACCGCGCCGGTACGCGCGACCCCGCCGCCACCAGCCCGGCCAGCCGCGACGCCCAGTCGTTGTGCGCCGCCGGGTGGAAGTAGTTGGCCTCGCACCACTCGGACGAGGCCGGGCGGAAGCCGCCCTTGGCCAGTTCGTCAAGGGTGCCGAGCAGCCCGCTGCCCTCGAACACCAGGTTGATCATCTCGGCGCTCACGCCGAAGTCCGACAGCACCAGCGACGGCACGCCCAGCGCGATCGCCTCCAGCGCCGCCGTCGAGCTCACCGTGACGAACCCCGCCGCCCGCTCCAGCTGGTCGTGCATCGACCCCGCCGCGAACTCCAGCCGCCCCGGCTCGCCCATCTCCCGCCACAGCCGCTGGTAGTGGTGGCGCTCGTTGTGCGTCTGCCGCTCGTCCTCAAGGGCCCGCAGCTTGACCACCACGTCCAGCTCGGGCCGCAGCCGGGCCAGGTCGGCCAGCGCCAGCAGGATCCGCTCGCGCTGCTCGCGCTCCCGCGGCACCTTGGCCTGGGTGGCGAACACGACCCGGTTCCCGCCCCCGGCGACCACGTCGGAGCGCAGGAACGGCAGCCGGGCCAGCCCCACCGCCCCTCCCCCGCCAAGCCGGCCGGCGATCTCGGAGAACTCGGCCACCTCACGCTCGCTGTGCACCACGAACAGGTCGCACCCGCTGCGGAACAGCCACGCCTTCTCCGTCGCCGGCACCGAGATGCCCGGCAGCCCGCTCACGAACACCGGCCGCGGCCGCAGGTCGCCGAGCACGTCGGCCACCAGCACGTCCACCACCGGGCCCGTGCAGGCCACGAGCACCACGTCCGGCCGCATGCGCTCGGCCAGCCGCCGCACGGACCGCGCCGAGACCACCGGCGGCGGCTCCAGACCGCCCACGGCGGCGGCGATCTGCTCCGGCGAGGGCGCGATCGGCGTGCGCACCACCACCAGTTCCGCCGTGTCGCCGGGGGGAAGGTCGCCGAGCAGGCAGGCCGCCCACTTCAGATACGAGTCGGAGTCGGCGACCGCCAACACTTTCAACCGGACACTCCTGTCAGATGCGAGCGAAGGGCGGGGGCCGCCCTGCTGGTCCACCAGTCGTCAGGAACGTCCACGGGCTCCACGGCGACACCGCGCGAGCTGAGCAGCACCCGCAGCGAGGTGATCGCGGTCGAGGGCAGGCTGAGCACGCGCTGGCTCGCGTCCAGGCCGCGCAGCGTCAGCTCGGCCGGCGCGCCCACGTCGTGCACGGTGATGCCCGGGCGCTCCCGGATCAGGGCCACGTCCACGGGGTCCTCGCGGCGGTGCGGGTAGTACGCGAGCGGCTCCCGCGCCGCCAGGTCCGTCAGCCAGCGCAGGTAGTGGTCGCGGTGCACGAGGCCGTTCCTGACGAGCGAGGTGCCGAGGACGACCGTGCGCTCCGCGGGCCCCTCCGCGCTGGGCGGCTGGGCGCGCAGCCAGGCGAACTGGTGGCGTACCAGGTTGATCCCGGCCCGGCGCACCCCGTCCTCCAGGGCCTCGTCCACGGGCAGGGCGGTGAAGACCGACACGTCGCTCAGGCGCAGCCGCAGCGCGGCCGCCAGGCCCAGTGTGGAGCGCAGCCTGCCCGGCTGGGCCCTGGCCCGCAGCAGCGGCCGGAACGGCCCCGCGGCCAGCAGCTCCAGCAGCCGGAGCGTGGCCAGCCCGTCGTCCACGATGACGATGCGGCCGGGACGCGAGGTGAGCCAGCGCAGCTGCACCCTGCCGGAGAAGGCGTCACCGACGGCCTGCACGCGTCTGGGCATGCGCTCACGCGGCTCCGCCAGCTCAAGGCCGTCGGGCAGCCCGAGGGACCTCAGCTCCCGACGCGTGGCCTTCAGCGGTCGCAGACCGGCGCGCGGCACGACCACCGTCTCGGGGCCGAGCACGCCCGCGTGATGGGCCTCGACGGCGCACAGCATCTGGAGCGGAGACTCCACCCAGGCCGACGCCTGTTCGACCACTCCTGTCCTCCCAGCCGGGTGATGGCCCGTTCACGACCGCTTCAAGCTAGCCCCGCCGCCTTAAGCCACCAGAAACGCGACGTGAACAATGGAGGGTATGAACTCGCTCATGCTCAACACCGACGGCGTGCAGATCCCGCAGCTCGGCTACGGCGTCTGGCAGGTCCCCGCCGATGAGGCCGCGCAGGCCGTCGCCACCGCGCTGCGGGCCGGCTACCGGCACATCGACACCGCCGCCGCGTACGGCAACGAAGAAGGGGTGGGGCAGGCCGTGCGGGAAAGCGAGCTGCCGCGCCGGAAGGTGTTCGTCACCACCAAGCTGTGGAACGCCGACCACGGCCGCGCGGAGGCGGCCTTCGAGGAGTCCCTGGCCCGGCTCGGCCTCGACTACATCGATCTTTTCCTCATCCACTGGCCGGTGCCGCAGCAGGACAAGTACGTGCAGGCGTGGAAGGCGTTGGAGAAGATCTACCGTGACGGGCGCGCCAAGGCCATCGGCACCTCGAACTTCACCGTCGCCCACCTCACCCGCCTGATGAACGAGACCGGCATCGTGCCCTCCATCAACCAGATCGAGCTGCACCCGTACCTCCAGCAGCGCGAGCTGCGCGCCTTCCACGAGGCCAACGGCATCCTCACCGAGGCGTGGAGCCCGCTCGGCCAGGGCCAGGGCCTGCTGAACGACCCGGCGCTGGCCAAGCTGTCCGACAAGTGCGGCAGGACGCCCGCGCAGATCGTGCTCCGCTGGCACCTGCAGCTCGGCCACGTCGCGATCCCCAAGTCGGTCACCCCGTCGCGCATCGCCGAGAACATCGGCGTCTTCGACTTCATCCTCGACGCCGAGGACATGGCCGCGATCGGCGCGATGAACAAGGGCCATCGGATCGGACCCGACCCCGATACGTTTGACATGACCTGATTCGTCTACGATCTCCCGCGTGCGAGATTTTGCGTGGGGCATCGCGGCGACAGGACGTATAGCGCAGACCGTCGGGGCGGTCATCGCCGCCGAACCGGGCATGCGGGTGGCCGCCGTCGGCTCGCGGAACCTGGAGCGGGCGCAGGCGCTGGCCGCCACGCTGGGCGCGGAGTCGGCGTACGACTCCTATGAGCGGCTCTGCGCCGACCCGGCCGTGGACGCGATCTACGTGGCGACGCCGCACGCCCAGCACCTGGAGGTGGCCGAGGCCGCCATCGCCGCGGGCAAGGCCGTGCTGTGCGAGAAGCCGCTGGCCGCCACCGTGGACGACGCGGAGAAGATGGTGCGCCTGGCACGCGAGGCAGGCGTGTTCCTGATGGAAGCGATGTGGATGAGGTTCAACCCTCTCATCCAGAGGATCGCGGCCGACGAGCGCTTCGGCGACCTGCGCTCGGTGCACGCCTCCTTCGGCTTCGCCAAGCCGTACGAGCCGGAGCACCGGCTGTGGGCGCCGGAGCTCGGCGGCGGGGCGCTCCTCGACCTGGGGATCTACCCGTTCGGCCTGGCCCAGTTGCTCCTCGGCATGCCCTCCGACCTGCGGATCACCGGCTCCCTGGCGCCCAACGGCGTCGACGCGGAGGCCGGCGGCGTGCTGCTCTACCCCGATGGCAGGAAGGCTCTCGTGGAGACTTCGTTGCTCGGGAATTACCCGAACCATGCCAGCGTTGTAGGCACCCAGATGCGGGTGGACATCCAGGCGCCGTTCTGGGCTCCGCAGCGGATCGTACTGTCCGGGCCCTCGATGGAGCCGGAGGAGTACACGCTCGATTCGGTGAACCACGGGTACGCCGGAGAGCTCCGCGAAGTCCGCGCCGCGACGGCCGAAGGCAGGACCGAAAGTTCGATCATGCCGCTTGACGAATCCCTTGCCATGATGGGGCTTCTGGCCGATGCTCGCAGGCAACTCGCCTAGCTGGGCCTTTATGGATTTGTAATCCTCTTGCCTCATGCATTACGTTTGGGGCATCCTTGAGACATACGTCCGGTTTGTCCGGACTTGTCCGACCATCGCACGACACATCACAGGAACGTCCTGTGACCGCTGAATCCGCCTTCGGGCGGAGCCGGGGACCCACGTCCTTTGGGGTGAATCGGCACTTCGGTGCCGTAGGGCAGCTTCCACGCCCGAACCCGTCAGCTAACCCGGTAAGCGGCATGGAAGCAAGGAGTAACCCCCTCGATGGCCAACTTCCGCTTTACCTCTGCTGCGAAGAACAACATCGCCCGCGCCCTGCTCGGCGCCACCGTCCTCGGCTCCGTGTTCGGCGTCCACATGACGAGCGCCGGAGCCGCGGAGAAGCAGCCGATCGACACGACCACCGTCTCCGACCACGCCGAGCGCTCCCGCGAGACCAGGGTCACCGCCACCGCCGCCCAGGTCCTGGCGCTCGCCAAGTCCCAGATCGGCATCTCCGAGAACGCCGCCGGCGGCGGCACCAAGTTCCAGCAGTGGTACGCCAACTCCCAGCGGGCCGCGGAGACCGTCGCCCGGGACGGCGGCAGCCGCACCGAGTACCTGAACGCCGCCTGGTGCGCGATGTTCGTCTCCTGGGTCGGCGAGCACACCGGCGCCCGCGCGCAGATCGGCTGGGACTCCTGGACCGTCGCCCACGCCAAGTGGTTCCAGGCCAACGACCGCTTCGGCACCGAGCCCAAGCCCGGCGCCATCGTGTTCTTCTCGTGGAGCGGCAGCAAGAACCTCAAGGACATCAAGCACGTCGGGTTCGTCGAGAAGGACAACGGCGACGGCACCATCACGACCGTCGAGGGCAACACCGGCCGCGGCAAGGTCGAGGAGCGCGTCCGGCCCAAGTCCCAGGTCGTCGGCTACGGCTACCCGCAGTACCGCGGCTGACCGGACTCCCCCACAGCCCGGACTCCCCAACAGCGCCGAACGAGCGCGCGTCCCGCGAACGGGACGCGCGCTCGTCGCGTTCACCCTCCTAGCGTTCACCCTCGTCGCGTTCGCCCTCCGCGCGTGCGGCGGCCCGCCACCGGGGAAGACCCGAGGCAAGCCGTCCACGACCTCGCCGAGGAGCCGCCCACCATGCCACCGCACACGTGGAGGGGCCCGTGAGGAGGGGCGGGCTGCGGTGGATCGCCGACGGGCTCTTCCCGAGCGGCGCCAACCCGCACGGCGTCCTGCCCGCCCTGCTGATCCTCCTGGCCCTCGTCACCGGCCTCGTGGACGCCGTCAGCTACCTCGGCCTGGGCCGCGTCTTCGTCGCCAACATGACCGGCAACCTCGTCTTCCTCGGCTTCGCCCTGGCGGGGGCCGCGCAGATGTCCAAATGGGCCTCGCCGGTGGCCCTGGCCGCCTTCGGAGCCGGCGCCTGGAGCGCCGGCCGGGTGAGCAGGCGGGCCACCAACCCGCGACGCGCGTTCGCCGCCGCCACCGCCGCGCACGCGCTCCTCGTCGCCGCCGCCCTCGTCGTCGCCCTCGTGGCCGGACACCGGGCCACCGCGCCGCAGGCGGCCCTCATCGCACTGCTCGGCTACGGCATGGGCCTGCAGAACGCCTCCGTGCGCGCGCTCGGCGTACCCGACCTGGTCACCAACGTCCTCACCACGACCCTCACGGGGCTGGCCACCGACGCACCGGGACGGGCCGCCCTGCGCCGGGCCGCCTCCGTGGCGGCGATGTTCCTCGGCGCGCTGGCCGGCGCCGTCCTCCACCTCACCACCGGCCCCGCGCCGGCGCTGGCGGCCGCCCTGGCCCTGCTCGTCACCGTCACCCTCATGTCCCGCAGGACTCACTAGACTCAGCCAAGGAAGAACTCCGCCAGCGCCCGCGCCACCCCGGCCGGATCGTTCTCCATCGGGATGTGCCCCGCCCCCGGGACACGCACCAGCGTCGTGTCCGGCACCTCCGCGGCGAACCGCTCGGCGTACCGGACCTCCTGGAACGTGTCGTCCTCCCCCCACACCAGCAGCTTCGGCGTCTCATCGGCCTTCAGCGCGGGCATCAGGTCCAGCGTGTAACGGCTGTCGGCCGCGCCCGCCAGCGCCATCCACGACCGGCCCACCCGCGGGTCGTTCCACGGATCCAGGTAGTCCGCCAGCTCCGCCTCGCTTGCGGGCCGGCCCAGCGCGACGGTGACGGCCTTGCGGCGCGCGGCCAGCAGCTCCTCCACGGTCGTCGCCGCCACGACCGCAGGATCGCGGTAACGGGCCACGCCGGGCACCGGCCAGGAGTCGTACGTGACCGAGTTGACCAGCGCCAGCCGCCGCACCTCCCCCTCGACCAGCAGGTGCTGGGCGACCGCGCCGCCGATGTCGTGGCCCGCCACCGACAGCGGCTCCCCCGCCCCCACCGCCGCCGCGAACCGGCGCACCCACGCCGCCAGCGCCGGAACCGCCGCCGTCTCAGCCGTCAGCTCCCCACCGGAACGGCCCAGCCCCGGCAGATCCACCGCCACCGGGCGCAGCCCCGCCGCCGCCAGCCCGTCGATCACCGGCGCCCAGACCCGGCTCCAGTACGTTCCGTGCAACAGCAGCACCACCGGGCCCCGCTCGCCCCCCGTCAGATAACTGGCCACACGGCCATCGACGTCAATCGTCATTCGTTCGACCATGGACATAACCATCGGGTTCTGGAAGCTCCTTGGTCAAATACCAATTAAGGTATGTCGGTATGACATTGGCGCAGCTCAGAGTGCTGGTCGCGGTCGCCGAACACGGCGGCTTCACCGCCGCCGCCGACCACACCGGCATGTCCCAGCCCGCGGTCAGCCGAGCCGTCGCCGCCCTCGAACGCGAGTTCGGCGCCGCCCTGTTCGCCCGCCACCGCGACGGCATCGCCCTCACCGAGGCCGGCCGGCGAGCCGTGGCCCGCGCCCGGGAGGCCCTGCGCCACCTCGACCTCATCCGCTCCGACGTCGCCGCCGCCAACGGCCAGATCACCGGCGAACTCCGCCTGGCCAGCCTCCCCAGCGCCACCGGCACGCTCGTCGCCAAGCTGCTGCGCGCGTTCACCGACCGCTACCCGCAGGTCCGCGTACGCCTCTTCGAGGGCGTGGACGACGACATCCGCGAGTGGCTGCACCGCGGCGCCGCCGAGGTCGGCGTCGTCACCCTCCCCGCCCCCGGCCTGCACACCGTCCACCTGAGCACCCACGACATGGTCGCCGTGCTGCCCGCCGACCACCCCCTGACCGCCCGCCCGGCCATCACCCTCGCCGACCTGGCGGGCCGGCCGTTCATCCTGACCACCGCCGGCTGCCGACCCCTGATCATGCGCGCGGCGCTGACGGCCCAGGTACGCCTCGACATAGCCTTCGAGGCCAGCGGCCCCGCCGCCATCCTGGAGATGGTGGCCGCGGGGCTCGGCGTCAGCATCGTCCCCACGCTCGGCCTCCCCGCCGACCTGGGCACCGTCGTCACCCGCCCTCTGGAGCCGAAGATGACCCGCTCACTGGCCCTGGCCGTCCCGTCGGCAGACGACTGCGCCCCGACGGCGCGAGCCTTCCTCGACCAGCTGGGCGCCTTTACATTGTAGATTCCAAGCTGGCCGAGTTGAATTTCTGGCGGACGTGTCGATCCCGCCCATCGCCGTTCGACGCGTACGACGAGAGCCCGAAAACGAAAGAGAGGCACCACCATGAAGTTCATGATCGTCGGCAAGGCCAACCCGGAGACCGAGGCCGGGGCGCTGCCCAGCCAGGAGCTCGTGGACAACATGCACGCCTACAACGAGGCGCTGACCAAGGCAGGCGTGCTGCTGGCGGCCGAAGGGCTCTACCCGAGCTCGCAGGGCGCCCAGATCGCCTACACCGGCGGCAAGGCGACCGTGATCGACGGCCCCTTCGCGGAGGCCAAGGAGCTCATCGCCGGCTTCTGGCTGATCCAGGTGAAGTCCCGGGAAGAGGCGATCGAGTGGGCACTGCGCGTACCGGTCCCGCCGGGGCATGACGGGATCGGGCTGGACGTCTGGCGGGTGTTCGACGCTTCGGACGTACCGGACGACTCGCTGCCGGCGGACGAGCGGGACCGCGAACACGCACTACGCGACCGCCTCGGCGTCAACACCATCCCCGGCACCTGACCCACCCGGGACGCGAATGCCCGCAACGCCAGGCACGCACCACCCCACCCACCACGCAACCGGACGGTAGACAGAGCACTCACGCGAGCGACTGAGCCATCGATCACCCGAGTCGACGAAACCGAGCCGAAGGGACGGCGGCTTGCCATCGGCGGCTTCGTGCTGCTCTCATGGGCCGGTGACGGCTTCCGACACCGACGACCAGGTCCGAGCCCACTCCCGCACCCCAGCCCAGGCTCCAGCCGACCCCCAGGCGCAAACTCCGGCCGACCTCGTCCGGGACGACACCCAACCCCCCGCACCCGCGCGCCGCGGGACCGAGACCCACCGGGCCATCGAGGCGGTGTGGCGGATCGAGGCGGCCCGGCTCATCGCCGGGCTCGCCCGGCTGGTGCGCGACGTCGGCCTGGCCGAGGAACTGGCCCAGGACGCGCTGGTGGCCGCTCTGGAGCAGTGGCCGGAGTCCGGCGTGCCCCGCAACCCCGGCGCCTGGCTGATGACCGTGTCGAAGCGCCGCGCCATCGACCTGATCCGCAGAAACGAACGCCTCGAACGGAACCTCGTCGAGCTCGGGCACCGGCTCGGCACCGAGGAGGACCTGCCCGAGGCCGACGAGATCGAGGACGACCTTCTGCGGCTGGTGTTCACGGCCTGCCACCCGGCGCTCTCCGTGGAGGCGCGGGTGGCCCTCACGCTCCGCGTGCTCGGCGGCCTGACCACCGACGAGATCGCCCGCGCGTTCCTGGTCCCGGAGTCCACGGTCGCGCAACGGATCGTCCGCGTCAAGCGGACCCTGGCCGACAAGAAGATCCCTTTCGAGGTCCCCCAGGCCACCGAGCTGTCGGCGCGCCTCGAATCGGTCCTGGAGGTCATCTACCTGATCTTCAACGAGGGCTATTCGGCGACGGCCGGCGACGACTGGATGCGTCCGGCCCTGTGCGAGGACGCCCTCCGGCTGGGCCGGGTCCTGGCGGGCCTGATGCCCAAGGAGCCGGAGGTCCACGGCCTGGTCTCCCTCATGGAGATCCAGGCCTCCCGATCGGCGGCCCGCGTGGGCCCGTCGGGCGAGCCGATCCTCCTCCTCGACCAGAACCGCGCCCGCTGGGACCGGCTCCTCATCCACCGCGGCCTCACCGCCCTGGACCAGGCCGAGAGGCTGGGGGGCGGCGGACCCGGCCCGTACACCCTCCAGGCCGCCATCGCCGCCTGCCACGCGCGAGCCCTCCACCCGGAGGACACCGACTGGGCAGGCATCGCACGCCTGTACGAAGCACTCGCCAAGCTGTCCCGCTCCCCCATCGTCGAGCTCAACCGGGCCGTCGCCCTCTCCATGGCCTACGGCCCCGCCGTCGGCCTCCGGCTCCTGGACCAGATCGCCGGCGAACCGTCCCTCAAGGACTACCACCTGCTGCCGAGCGTACGAGGAGACCTGCTCTTCAAGCTGGGCCGCCGCGAGGAGGCCCGCACCGAATTCGAGCGGGCGGCACGAATGACCCGCAACACCCGCGAACGCGCCCTCCTCCAGGAACGCGCCGCCGCCTGCCACCCATAGCGGCAAAGACGGACAGGCGGCCAAGGCGCCGGAGGCCCCCTTCGTGTCCCGCCCCCGTCCGACCGGGCTCTTCACTGGTGGTGTGACCGGGAGAAAGCGTGGTGGGTGCGGGTGACATGCCCTTGATGCGACACAAAAGATGCCTCTTGAGGTGGGAGCGCTCCCAAGCCGCCCTTTGCGAGGTATAACGCGAAAAATCCCGTTCTACGGTGACAAACCGCCCCATTGGTAACGGTTGCGTTTCGGTGGATTGACGTGCAGACCACGCAAGTGCACCCTTTGTGGGAGCGCTCCCAAAGACTCCCACCGCGGCGGAGCGCGTGCCGCGGTGCACTCCCCCAACATTCACCCGAGAAGGGGTCCACCATGATGATCAGCAAGCGTCGCGGCGGTCTGGCCGCGGCCTCTGCCCTGGCCGCGGCGGCGCTGGCCGTCGCGTCCTGCAGTTCCGGCGGCGGCACCGGTACGGGGTCCAGCAGCGCTCCCGCCTCCTCGGCGGCGGCCGAGCCGGTCACCATCCGTGTTCAGACCTTCGGCGGCGGCACCAACTTCGGCTACAAGAACGCCATCACGAAGTGGAACGCCGAGCACAAGGACATCCAGATCAAGGAAGAGCACCTGACCGACCAGTTCGAGCAGCAGTACTGGCCGCAGATGATCCAGTGGCTGCAGGCCGGCAACGGCGCGGGCGACGTGGTCGGCATCGACGAGGGCGGCATGGGCCTGGCCAAGGCGCACCCCGAATGGTGGGCCGACCTCAAGGAGTACGGCCTGGAGTCCCGCAAGGCGGACTTCCCGGCGTGGAAGTGGGAGAACGGGGTCACGGCCAACGGCCAGCTGTTCGGCCTGGGCACCGACATCGGCGGCATGAGCATCTGCTACCGCACGGACCTGTTCAAGAAGGCCGGCCTGCCGACCGAGCGGGACAAGGTGAGCGCTCTCTGGCCGACCTGGGACGAGTTCATGAACGTCGCCAAGACCTTCCAGTCGAAGGTCAAGGGCACCAAGTTCGCCGACGGCACGAACACGCTCTACCAGGTCGTCCTCTACCAGGAGGCGGCCAAGAACGGCAACGTGACGTACTTCGACAAGGACAACAACCTCATCGTCGACAAGAACCCGGCGGTGAAGGCGGGCTTCGACTTCGCCACGAAGATGAGCCAGCAGGGGCTGACCGCCAAGCTGCGCAACTTCACCGACGAGTGGGCGGCGGGCACCCAGAAGGGCGCGTTCGCCACGGTCGGCTGCCCGTCCTGGATGCTGGGCGTGGTCAGCGGCAACGCCGGCGACGCCGGCAAGGGCCAGTGGGACGTGGCCGGCGTGCCGGGCGGCGGCGGCAACTGGGGCGGCTCGTGGCTGGCCGTGCCCAAGCAGTCGAAGCACCCGAAGGAAGCCGCGATGGTCGCCGACTACCTGACCAACGCGCAGACCGAGGCGAGCATCTTCACCGACTTCGGCAACATGCCGAGCAACACCAAGGCCCAGCAGGACCCGGCCGTGCAGGGCGCGAAGAACGAGTTCTTCAACGACGCCCCGATCGGTGACATCTTCGCCAAGTCCGCGTCGAGCCTGCAGCCGGTCTTCCTCGGCGTGAAGCACGCCCAGGTCAAGAACGCCATCGAGTCCGTCATCCAGGGCATGGACGACGGCTCCGTCCCGTACGACAAGGCCTGGCAGCAGCTGGTCGACGACGCGGTGAAGGCCGCGGGCTAGTCTCCCCGCCCGGCCCGCGAGCAGCGGGCCGGGCGTGTCGCCGTCGACAAGCTGCCGAGAGGTTCCGCCATGAGCATCGACACCCTTCCGCGGGCGGCGCGCAACAACCATCACCGCGCCCGCCCGCCCGGCCACCGCTGGCGTTCACGATTCGACGTCAAGGCCATGCCGTACGCCCTGGTGTCCCCGTATTTCCTGCTGTTCGCCGCCTTCGGGCTGTTCCCGTTGGCCTTCACCCTGTACTACTCGCTCTACGACTACGACCTGGCCGGGACCGTGGAGTGGACCGGGCTGGGCAACTACACCGCCCTGCTCGCGGACGAGGACTTCTGGAACGCCGTGGTCAACACGGTGGGCATGTTCGTCATCGCCACCGTCCCCCAGATGATCCTCGCGCTGCTCCTGGCCAACGCGCTGAACAAGCGCCTGAAACTGCGCCTGGCCATCCGCATGAGCGTGCTGCTGCCGCTGGTCACGTCGGTGGTCGCGGTCGCGGTGGTGTTCACGCAGCTGTACGCCCGCGACTGGGGCCTGGTCAACTGGGTCCTGGGCGGGTTCGGCGTGGACAGCACGAACTGGCGGGCCGAGCGCATCCCGTCGTGGATCGCCATCGCCACCATGGTCGACTGGCGCTGGACCGGCTACAACGCGATCATCTTCCTGGCCGGCATGCAGACGATCCCCCGCGACCTGTACGAGGCCGCCGCGATCGACGGCGCGTCGCGGCGCAGGCAGTTCTGGCAGATCACGCTGCCGATGCTGCGCCCGACGATGATCTTCGTGGTGCTCAACTCCACGATCGGCGGCCTGACGCTGTTCTCCGAGCCGACCACGTTCTACAACGGCAACGTCGACGGCGGCTCGCAGGGACAGTTCCAGACGGTGGCCATGTTCATCGTCAAGCAGGGCTTCCGCGAGTTCGACTACGGCTACGCCGCGGCGGCCGCCTGGCTGCTGTTCCTGCTCATCCTCATAGGAGCGGCGATCAACTTCCTGTTCGTGCGCCGGATCGGGGGCACGAAATGAACAACTTCTCCCCCACCCTCGCCACCAGGCTCATGCTGGCCCTGGCCGTCCTGCTGTCGGCGTTCCCGCTGTACTGGATGCTCGTCATCGCCTCCCGTACGAACGCCGACGCGGTGGCGGTGCCGCCGCCGTTCCTGCCGGGCGGGAACCTGGGCGAGAACATCGTCGCGGTGCTCAACAACGAGGACGCCAAGTTCCTGCTGGGCCTGACGAACTCGTTCATCGTGTCGAGCATCGTCACCCTCTCCGTGGTGATCATCTCCACGCTGGCCGGCTTCGCGTTCGCGAACCTGAGCTTCAAGGGCAGGAACCTGCTGCTGGTGCTCGTGCTGCTGACGATGGCGGTGCCGTTGCAGCAGATGGGCGTGGTGCCCCTCTACCGGCTCATGGTGAGCCTGGAGTGGACCGGCACGCTCAAGGCCGTCATCCTGCCGTACCTGCTCAACGGGTTCGGCGTGTTCCTGATGACGCAGTACACTCGCCAGGCCGTGCCGATGGAGCTGGTCGAGGCCGCCCGGGTCGACGGCGCCGCCACGCTGCGGATCTGGTGGAACGTCGTCCTGCCCGCCGTGCGCCCCGGGATGGCGGTGCTCGGCATCAACACGTTCATGCTCATGTGGAACGACTTCATGTGGCCGCTGATCGTGCTGACCCCGGACAACCCGACCGTGCAGATCGCGATCACGTCGCTCAACGCCAGGTTCTCCACGAACTACACGTTGATCTTCGCGGGAACGGCGCTGTCCATCATTCCGCTCATCGCAGTATTCGTCGCTTTCGGCCGCCAGATCGTGGGCGGCCTCATGGAAGGTGCGGTCAAGGCGTGACGACACAAGAGGAACAGACGCGTGCCGGGCTGCGCTTCCCTGCGGGCTTCGCGTGGGGGGCGGCGACCTCGGCGTACCAGATCGAGGGCGCGGTCGACGAGGACGGGCGCGGCGTCTCCATCTGGGACACCTTCACCAGGACGCCGGGCCGGATTCTCAACGGCCACAACGCGGACGTGGCCATCGACCACTACCACCGGTACCGGGAAGACGTCAGGATCATGGCGGAGCTGGGCCTGTCGGCCTACCGCTTCTCGGTCTCCTGGCCCCGCATCCAGCCCACCGGCTCCGGCCCGATCAACCAGAAGGGCCTGGACTTCTACAAGCGGCTCGCCGACGAGCTCCGCCGGCACGCCATCGACCCGTGGCTCACCCTCTACCACTGGGACCTGCCCCAGGAGCTGGAGGACAAGGGCGGCTGGCCCAACCGCGACACGGCCTACCGGTTCGCCGACTACGCCGCGGCCGTGCACAAGGAGCTGAAGGACCACATCCACACCTTCAGCACCGTCAACGAGCCGTGGTGCGCCGCGTTCCTCGGCTACGCCTCGGGCGAGCACGCCCCCGGCAGGCGTGAGCCGCAGAACGCGATCAGGGGCGCGCACCACCTCAACCTGGCGCACGGGCTGTCCGTCCAGGCGATGGACGCCCGGCGGGTCGGCGGCTGCGTGAACCTGTACGCGGTCACCCCCGCCACCGACAGCACGGAGGACCTGGAGGCGGCGCGGCGCATCGACGGCCTGCAGAACAGGTTCTTCCTGGACGCGATGCTCACCGGCCGCTATCCGGAGGACGTGCTGGCCGACCTGCCCCTCGAGATCGACTTCATCGAGCCCGGCGACATGAAGACCATCGGCGCCCCGATCGACGTGCTGCTCGTCAACTACTACAGCCGCTTCACGGTCTCGGGAGCACCAGGCGGCAGGCAGTCGGCGGCGGCGGCCCCCACGGACACGGCCTCGCCGTGGGTGGGCAGCGAGCACGTGTCGTTCGTCAGCGGCGGCCACCCGACCACCGCGATGGGCTGGGAGATCGACGAGGGCGGCCTGGTCGAGGTGCTCACGAGGGTCGCGCGGGAATACCCGCCGATCCCCATGGTGGTCTCCGAGAACGGCGCCGCCTTCGAGGACGTGCTCGAGGACGGCCGGATCCACGACCGGGAACGGCAGGCGTACGTGGAGGCGCACCTCGGCGCCTGCAAGGAGGCCATCGAGGCCGGCGTGCCCCTGGAGGGGTATTTCGCCTGGTCACTGATGGACAACTTCGAGTGGGCCTGGGGCTACGGCAAGCGGTTCGGCCTGGTGCGCGTGGACTTCGAGACCCAGGAACGGCTGGTCAAGGACAGCGCGCTCTGGTACTCGGAGATCATCCGGCAGAATAGGCGCCATGAACCGACCGACTCTTGAGGCAGTCGCAGCTCGGGCCGGTGTGGGCCGGGGCACGGTGTCGAGAGTCATCAATGGCTCGCCGAACGTCAGCGCCAGGGCCCGCGAGGCCGTGGAGCTGGCCATCCGCGAGCTGGGCTACGTGCCCAACCGTGCGGCGCGCGCCCTGGTGACGCGCCGCACGGACGCGGTGGCCCTGGTGGTGTCCGAGTCGCAGCTGCGGGTGTTCGACGACCCGTTCTTCGCGGGCACCATCCGCGGCATCGGCTCGGCGCTGTCGGAGACCGGGCTGCAGCTCATCCTGGCGATGGCCCGCACCGAAGAGGAATACGACCGGCTGGAGCACTACCTGACCGGGCAGCACGTCGACGGCGTGCTGCTGCTGTCGCTGCACGGCGCCGACCCGCTGCCGGGGCGGCTCGAGGAGATGGGCGTGCCGACCGTGCTCGGCGGCCGGCCCGTCGGGCTCGACCCCTACAGCTACGTCGACATGGACAACAGGGCCGGCGCCCGGCAGGCGGTCAAACACCTGCTGGGCCTCGGCCGCACCCGCATCGCCACCATCGCCGGTCACCAGGACATGGGCGTGGGCGTCGACCGTCTGGCCGGCTATCGCGACGCGCTGTTGCCCGCCGGGCTGCCGGAGCTGGTGGTCTACGGCGACTTCTCGGAGGAGAGCGGCTCGGCGGCGATGACCGAGCTGCTGGCCGGCCACCCCGATCTCGACGCGGTCTTCGCCGCGTCCGACCCGATGGCCCTGGGCGCGATGCGCGTGCTCAAGGCCGCGGGGCGGGCGATCCCGGAGGACGTGGCGGTGATCGGGTTCGACGACTCCAAGGCCGCCCTGCACGCCGACCCGCCGCTGACCACCGTCCACCAGCCGACCGAGCAGATGGGCCGGCAGATGGCGCAGCTGCTGGTGGCCCGCATCAACGGCGAGGAGCTGCGCCAGCCCGTCGTGATCCTCGACACCCACCTCGTACGCCGGCAGTCAGCATGAAAGGCCCCCGTGGACAGTAGAACCAAGCGCCGCTTAACCGAGCCCGAGCTCGACGCCCTGGTCCGCCGCGCGCTGGGCACAGGGGTCGTGGCCGTCGCCGAGCTGACCGACGGCTACGCCAACGCCGTCTGGCGGCTGAAGCTGGAGGACGGGCGCGAGGTGGTGCTCAAGCTGTCCCCGCCGCCCGACCTCGACCAGCTCAGCTACGAGCGCAACCTGCTGCGCATGGAGGCCGCCGCGTACGAGCTGGCGGCGCAGGCGGGGGTGCCGGTGGCGACGCTGCTGCGCGCCGAGTTCGACGACCCGGTGCTGGGCGGCGACTACCTGCTGCTCGACGCGCTCGACGGGGTCTCGTGGAACGACGTCAAGCCAGAGGGCGAGGAGGCGCTGCGGCGGGAGCTGGGCCGCCTCCTGGCCAGGTTCAACGCGGTGCGCGGCGAGGTCTTCGGCTACCCGCACGCCGGGATCGTCGGCGCCACCTGGCGTCAGGCGTTCCTGGCGATGGTGGGGGCGCTGCTCGGCGACACCGAGCGCTACCCGACGCGGCTGCCGCGCACCCCCGCGGAGATCATGGCGGTGGTCGAGGCGGCCTCGCCGGTGCTGGACGAGGTGACGACGCCGCAGCTGGTGCACTTCGACATCTGGCGGGGCAACGTCTTCCTCGATCTCAGCGGCCCGCCCCGGATCCAGGCCATCATCGACCACGAACGGGCCTTCTGGGGCGACCCGCTCGCCGAGTTCGTCACGCCGACGCTCTTCGGCGAGCTGGCGGAGGACGACCCGCTGCTGGCGGGCTACCGCGAGGTGACGCCGCTTGAGCTCACCCCGGCGGCGCGCACCCGGATCGACCTCTACCGCGCCTACCTCTACCTGATCCTGCTGGTGGAGAACGGACCCCGGCAATACCCGGAGGACGAGTACGCCAGGCTCCGCGACGCCTCGTTCGGCTCACTTACCGCGGTGCTCGACCGCCTCGTAGGCGCCTGCTCTGGAGGCCGCGGCTAGCCGGACGCACGACCTCACGCCCTTGTTGGGCACGCCGAGATCGACGGGTTTGTCACCGGTGCACAGCAGCGCGCCGCTGATCGTGGTGCCCGACAGGATCGGCGCCGTGTTGCCGGTCAGCAGGACGGCGCCGCGCAGGTCGGCGCCCACGATGGTCAGCGCCTTGGCGCCGCTGACGTTGAGCGCGCCGGTGAGGGACGCCTTGAGCACGTGCACGGCGGCGGGCTGCGCGGCGGTGACCGTCCCGGCGATCCGGCCGCCCTTGATCACCAGCGAGGCTCCAGGCCTCACCGTGATGGGCCCGCTGACCTGGGCGCCGTCGAGGCAGGTGACGCCGTCGGCGACGACGAGAGGGCCTTGGTACGCGCCGGTGACCGTGCGGGTGCAGGCGGGCGGCGGGGCGATCGTGGTGACGGTGAAGCTCTTCGGCATGCCCTGGTTGCCCGCGGCGTCGATCGAGCGGTACTCGATCGTGTGCCGGCCGCGCGGCAGCTTCCCGTACACGAGGGAGTCGATGACCGTGCCCTCCTCGCTGAACGTCCACGGCAGCTCCGACGAGGTCGGCCAGCCGAAGTAGTTGAACCAGCCGTCGCCGTCCACCCTGGACTCCGAGACCACGTGGCCTCCGCGGTCGTCCTCGCCTGTCAGCCGCATGGAGAAGGGGGCGTTGTAGACGTAGGCGTCGCCGGACGCGGCGAGCGGCTCGGACAGCTCGTAGCGGGTGATGGGCCGGTTCGCGTCGATCTGCCAGTTGAGGGTCTGGCCGCCGAGGGACGCGGTGAGGGTGTGCGGGCCCGGCTTCAGGTCCAGCCTGCCCAGGTCGAGGTCGGCGCCGGTGCCGGCCGGGCGGCCGTCCACGGTCCACGTCACCTGGGGTGCGCTCGCGGCCGGGTGGGTGGTCTCCACGTAGACGACGTCGGCGCGGCCCAGCGGCCGCTCAGTGGGCGTGGAGGAGACGAACGCGGCCTCGACGCCGTCCGGCGGGGTGGTCAGCGACGTGTCCACCGTCCAGGCGCGGGACCTGGTGACGGCCGCCCTGATCGCCGGGTCCCTGACGAACTCGGTCGGGTCCGAGACGGTGGCCGTGACGGTGTGCGTTCCCGGGGCGAGGCCCAGCGTGCGCAGGTCCAGGACGTCCTCGTGGCTCGCGAGGTCCTTGCCGTCCACGTTCCAGGTGGTCGTCAGCGAGTGGCCGACGGGGCGCATCGGCTCGACCCACAGCACCCGGTCGGCGCCGACGGGCTGCTGGTTGGGCGTGGCGTCCTGGATGACCATGGTCTTGGCGGTGATGCGCTGGACCATGACCTCGCGGCCGACCTGGTCGTAGTAGTAGCCGAGGGTCTTCATCATCGAGTGCCGGCTGGGGCGCCAGACGCCGCTGGTGTAGTAAAGGCCGCCCTCGTAGCGGCCGATGGGGCCGCCCGACTCGCTGGGCTCGCCCAGCCAGCGCCACCACTTCTTCTGCTGGTCCTTCATCTGCTGCTCGGTCAGCAGCGTGTGGTGGGCGCTGGACGGCTCGGGACCGGTGTAGGCGCCGCCGGGGACGCCGCGCTGGTAGTAGTCGTACTCGTCCTGCAGGCCGCCGAGGGAGTGGCCCAGCTCGTGCGGGCTGATCAGGGCGGACATGCTGTTGCTGCCCGAGGCGGTGGCGTACGAGCCGCCCGCGCCGCCGTACGTGCCGCTGTTGCCGAGCGCGAGGATCTGCCTGTTGCCGGAGGAGGTGCCGGTGACCAGGTCGGCGTAGCGGGTGGCGGCGGTGTTGTCCATGGTGATCAGCCGCTGGACGCTGCCGGGGTTGCAGCGGCCCCAGAATCCCATGCTGAGCGGGGTGGTCTTCCTCGGCGAGTCGAGCCCCGGGTCGCAGCTGATGCCGGACTCTCCGGAGACGATGTCGACGCGGTAGACGTTGATGTAGTTCCGATATGTCTTGAACGGCTCGATCGACCACATCACGTTGAGGTGCCGGTCCACGTCGGCCCGGAACTTGGCCAGCTCCGGCTCTGTGTAGCCGTCTCCCATGATGATCAGGTTGAATCGCCTGGCCGGGGAGCCGGTGACCTGCACGGGCGCCACGGTGGCCGCGCCCGCCTCGGCCGCCGCCGCGGGCATGGGTAACACGGGTAACAGTGCGGCGGCCAGCACCAGGGCCGCGAAGATACGCATGCCCTGCACTATCTACGATCAAACGCGTGTGACCAAGTCCCTAACTGCGTGTCAGGCCGTCGGCAGCTCGGCCAGCAGGATCGGCTGGGTCGTCGGTCTCCTGGACCCGGCCGCCGGCTCGACCGTGAGCGCCACGCGGTCGTCCGCCCGGTCCGGCGTGATCAGCAGGGGCGTGGTCAGGTCGCCCCCGGCCCGGTCGAGCATCCCGGCAGGACGCGGGCCGTCGGGGCCCATCAGCCACAGCTCGTATCCCTTGGATTGGGGCAGTTCGGACAGGCCGGACGAGGCGAACATCATGCGTCCCCTGGAGCGGGAGATCACGACCGTGCCGGTGCCGCCCGAGGTGACGGGCTGGCGTACCGTCTCGGCGTCGGGTGCGGCCAGCACGGCGATCAGCTCGTCGTTCCTGGCGGTCAGCTCGCTCACGTCGCGGCGGGCGTCGAGGGCGACGGCGCCGAGCGCGACCGCGGCCGCCGTGGCCACGGCCGCCAGGCCCGCCGTCAGCCTGGCCCGCCCGCGCCTGAGGGGCACGACCCGGCCGCTCTCGCGAGCCACGGGGATCTCCGGCGTGGTCCTGAACGCCGCGAGCTCCTCCGACCTCGTGCCGGACGCGGCGGGCTCCTCCGGCCTGGTGGTGAACGCTCCGGGCTGCTCCGGCCTGGGGGTGAACGCGGCGGGCCGTTCGGGCTCGCGCAGGACCCTGAGCGTCGGGGCGTCGTCCGGCACGGGCCTGCGCAGCTCGTGGGCGGCGGCGAGCAGGCGCTGCCGGAGCACGGCGGGCGGCGGCTCGGCCACGGCCTCGGCGAGCCTGGCCGCCGCCTCCCGCAGCCGGCGCACCTCCGCCCAGCAGGCCGAGCACGCCAGCAGGTGCTCCTCGAACAGCACCCACTCGGCGTACGGCAGTGCGTGCACGGCGTAGGCGCCCGAGAGGGTGTGGAGTTCGTCCGTCATATCCACTCCCTTTGTGAGAGGCGGCTCACGCATGTACTTCGGCGACTCGGGCATGTCGGATGGCCGTGGAGGCTTGCTCTTTTCTCATGGCGTGAGACAATCTCACCGGGTGATGAATTATGAGCTGTGTCATAGCAGGCGGCGGACCGGCCGGCGCGATGCTGGCGCTGCTGCTGGCCAGATCGGGTGTCGAGGTCACGCTGCTGGAGAAGCACGGTGACTTCCTGCGCGACTTCCGGGGCGACACGATCCATCCGTCCACGCTGCAGGTGCTCGACGAGCTGGGGCTGGCCGAGGAGTTCCTGAAGCTCCCCCACTGGAAGGCGTACGCGATCAGCATGGTCACCGACCGCGGGGACGTCAGGATGGCGAGCCTGCGCGGGCTGCCCGGCAAGTACGACTACATCGCGTTCGTACCGCAATGGGATTTCCTCAACCTCATCACATCGGCCGCCGCCCGGTACCCGCATTTCCGGCTGCTGATGAACGCCGAGGCGTACGACCTGATCCGCGAGGGCCGGACCGTGCGCGGGCTGCGTTACCGGGACGAGTCGGGCGAGCACGAGATCAGGGCCGACCTGACCGTCGCCGCCGACGGGCGGCACTCGACCCTGCGCGAGCGCGCCGGGCTCGTGCCGGAGGAGCTCGGCGCGCCGATGGACGTGGTGTGGTTCCGGCTGCCCAGGCACCCGTCCGACCGCGACGACACGTTCCTGCGGCTGTCCAGCGGACGCATGATGGTGTCCATCAACAGGCAAAGTTATTGGCAACTCGCGTACGTGATCCCCAAGGGCGGGTTCGACGAGCTGGTGCGGTCCGGGATCGACGCGCTGCGCGAGCCCGTCGCGTCGCTGCTGCCGTGGCTGACCGACCGGGTCGGGCAGATCCGGAGCTACGACGACGTCAGCGTGCTCACCGTCGCGATCAACCGCCTGCGCCGCTGGCACCGGCCCGGGTTCCTGTGCATCGGGGACGCCGCGCACGCCATGTCGCCGGTGTTCGGGGTCGGGATCAACCTGGCCGTCCAGGACGCGGTCGCCACCGCCAACCTGCTGGCCGGCTCCCTCAGGTCCGGCGCGCCGATCCCCGAGCCGACCCTGCGCCTGGTGCAGAAGCGGCGGATGCCGCCCACCCGGGTCACGCAGGCGGCCCAGCGGGTTTTTCAGAACCTGGTGGTCAAGCGGGCGCTGCGCAACAGGCTCGACCCGTCCGGGCTGCCCCGTGACATGACCGGGATCCCCCTGCTCAACCGGGTGGCCCGGCGTTTCATCGGCCTGGGGGTGCGGCCCGAGCACGTGACCGTAAAGGAACTTTGACCGCCTCGGAGTCCACAGGGGTATAACTGCATTCTCACAACGTGGACAAGGGGGTCCGTGGGGCTGTGGCAGGTGGATTACCCTCGTATCTCGTGAGCAGCAATCTCGTGGATCTCGATTCCTGGCGAGCCCTCCCCGCGGCGCAGCAACCTGACTGGCCCGACCGCGGCGAGCTCGACAAGGTCGTCGCCGAGCTCGGCGGCCTGCCCCCACTGGTCTTCGCCGGCGAGTGCGACCAGCTCAAGGAGCAGCTGGCCGCCGTCGCCCGCGGCGAGGCGTTCGTCCTCCAGGGCGGCGACTGCGCGGAGACCTTCTCCGGCGCGACCGCCGACAACGTGCGCAACAAGCTCAAGACGCTGCTGCAGATGGCGATCGTGCTGACCTATGCGGGCAAGGTGCCGGTCGTGAAGATCGGCCGGGTCGCGGGCCAGTTCGCCAAGCCGCGTTCCAAGGGCAGCGAGACCCGTGACGGGATCGAGCTGCCCGCCTACCGGGGCGACATGGTCAACGGGTTCGACTTCACCGCCGAGGCGCGCCGGCCCGACCCGTGGCGGCTGCTCAAGGCCTACCACTCCTCGGCCGTGACCCTCAACCTCGCGCGCGCCTTCACCAAGGGCGGTTACGCCGACCTGCGCCAGGTGCACGCCTGGAACCAGGACTTCGTGGCCGAGTCGCCCGCCGGGCGCCGCTACGAGCAGCTGGCCAGGGAGATCGACCAGGCGCTCGCGTTCATGCGGGCCTGCGGGGCCGATCCCGAGGAGTTCCACACCGTGGAGTTCTACTCCTCGCACGAGGCGCTCATCCTCGACTACGACCGGGCGCTGACGCGCATCGACTCGCGTACGGGGCTGCCGTACGACGTGTCGGCGCACATGGTCTGGATCGGCGAGCGCACCCGCCAGCTCGACGGGGCGCACGTCGACTTCTTCGCCCGCATCCGCAACCCGATCGGCGTCAAGCTCGGGCCCACCACGTCGCCCGACGAGGCCCTCGGGCTCATCGAGAAGCTCAACCCGGGCAACGAGGCGGGGCGGCTCACGTTCATCACCCGCATGGGCGCCTCCAAGATCCGCGAGCACCTGCCGGCCCTGGTCAAGGAGGTCACGGCCACGGGGGCGCGGGTGGCCTGGATCTGCGACCCGATGCACGGCAACACGTTCGAGGCGCCCAGCGGGCACAAGACGCGCCGCCTCGACGACGTGCTGGACGAGGTGGCGGGCTTCTTCGAGGTGCACCGGTCCCTGGGGACGCATCCCGGGGGGATCCACATCGAGTTCACGGGCGACGACGTGACGGAGTGCGTGGGCGGCGGGCACGAGATCGCCGAGGACGACCTCGCGACCCGCTACGAGACGGCCTGCGACCCGCGGCTCAACCGCAGCCAGTCCCTCGACCTCGCCTTCCGCGTGGCCGAGCTCTACCGCGGCTGACCTCACTCGCAGCTGAGGGGACGCGCCCGCTCACCGAGCGCGCGCGCCCCCTTTCGGCTTTCCCGGCCCCTGCCCGCCCCGCCCCAGCCCCCGCGCCACCACCCGGCCCGCACGGGCCCCTTTGGAGTCGTGATCACGTGGCCGGGAAAAGGATTGGACGGGATGGTGATCGGGCTTGTAGCTTGCCGTTGACCGTGACGCCGCCCGAGGAGGTGAGACCCATGAACGCTGTATCGATGTGGGTGCTCCCCCTTCCCGTCACGGCCGGGCGATTGACGTAGGTGTCGCCGGGAGCGCCTCGCCAACAAGGCACTCCCGAAAGGCAACACCTATGCACTCTCAGCAGGTCACCGCCGAGCCGCCGTCGAACGACAGGGCCGGGCGCGACTCCACGGTGGGCGACGTCCCCGGAGTTCTCCGGTCGCCGGCCTCCGGCGCCGATCGCGCGCCCCTCATGTTCGATGTGATCATTGCCGGGTGCGGGCCGACCGGTGCGATGCTGGCCGCCGAACTGCGGCTGCACGATGTGCGCGTACTCGTTCTGGAGAAGGAAACCGAGCCCGCGTCGTTCGTCCGCATAGTCGGTCTGCATATTCGCAGTCTCGAACTGATGGCGATGCGCGGGCTGCTGGATCGCATTCTCCGGCATGGAAGACAGCGTCCGGCCGCCGGTTTCTTCGCCGCCATCGACAAACCCGCGCCCAAGGGCCTGGATTCCGCGTACGCCTATCTGCTGGGCATCCCGCAGCCGGTCATCGAACACCTGCTCGGAGAACATGCGATCGAACTGGGCGCGCAGGTCCGGCGCGGTTGCGCGGTCGCCGGCTTCGAGCAGGACGACGAGGGTGTGACCGTCGAGCTGGCCGACGGGGAACAGCTGCGTTCGCGCTACCTCGTCGGCTGTGACGGCGCGCGCAGTACGGTGCGCAAACTGCTCGGCGTCGGCTTCCCCGGCGAGCCCTCACGGACCGACACGCTCATGGGCGAGATGAAAGTGGGCGTGCCGCAGGAGGAGATCGCCGCCAAGGTGACCGAAATCAGCCAGACCCATCAGCGATTCTGGCTCAGGCCCTTCGGCGAAGGGGTCTACAGCGTCCTAGTCCCTGCCGCGGGAGTCAGCGATCACGCGGAACCGCCCACCCTCGAGGATTTCAAACAACAGTTGCGCGCCATCGCCGGAACCGATTTCGGCGTGCACTCCCCGCGCTGGATGTCCCGCTTCGGGGATGCCACCCGGCTGGCCGAACGTTATCGGGTCGGGCGGGTGCTGCTGGCCGGCGATGCGGCGCACATCCATCCACCCACCGGCGGACAGGGCCTCAACCTGGGCGTTCAGGACGCATTCAACCTCGGCTGGAAACTGGCCGCGCAGATCCGCGGCTGGGCCCCGGAAACACTGCTGGACACCTACCATGCCGAACGTCATCCGGTCGCCGAGGACGTGCTGGACAACACCCGCGCCCAGATGGAACTGCACTCCACCGAACCGGGCCCGCGGGCCGTGCGCAGGCTGCTCACCGAACTGATGGACTTCGACGAGGTGAACCGCCATCTGATCGAGAAGATCACCGCGATCGGCATCCGCTACGACTTCGGCGCAGGCCCCGACCTGCTCGGCCGCCGCCTGCGCGACATCGACGTGAAACAGGGCCACCTCTACGGTCTGCTGCATCGCGGCCGCGGCCTGCTGCTGGACCGCACCGAACGCCTGACCGCCGGCGGCTGGTCAGACCGGGTCGATCACCTCGCGGATCCCACTGCGGCACTGGATGTTCCGTGCGTCCTGCTACGCCCCGACGGCCACGTCGCCTGGATCGGCGACGATCAGCAGGACCTGGACGGCCACCTCTCCCGCTGGTTCGGCGAGCCCGCCGGCTGATTTCGCCCGAGCAACCGGAAAGGCCCGCGAGGATGACAGCTCGCTCGTGACGGCGCGTTCCGGCGTGGCGGCGCCTTCGAGCACGTCGCCCACCGGCGCGGCGGAGCGCGATCGGAGGTGGCGCGCGGGGCCGTCGCGCGGTGGCGGGCGGCCCCATGGGGGTACGGCCGGAGGGCCGGTGTGGCGGGTGGGGTCACCGGGAGCGAGGGGGCCGGGGCGGGGTGTGATGGGGGTGGGTGATGTGCGTCTCACTGGTCACGCGAGTAGAACCGAATTCCGGGGAAACCGGGGAGCCCGCGGATATGATCGCCCGCAAAAAGGCCGAAATTTCGGGAGAAATCGTGGACAGTGCCCCCGAGGGGGTGGACCCTAACGTCCCCAACGTCGCGCGTATGTACGACTACTTCCTCGACGGTAAGGACAACTTCGCGGCCGACCGGGCAGCCGCCGAGCAGATCCTGCAGACGTTCCCCAACACCAAGGAGGGCGCCCGTGCGAACAGGGCGTTCCTGCGCCGCGCCGTGCGGCACCTGGTCGATTCGGGCGTGCGGCAGATCGTGGACCTCGGCGCCGGGCTGCCGACCCAGGGGAACACGCACGAGATCGCCCCTGAGGCGCGCGTCGTCTACGTGGACAACGACCCCGTGGTCTGCGTGCACGGCAGGGCGCTGCTGGCCAGGACCGAGGACGTGCTCTTCCTGCAGGCGGACGTGCGCGAGACCGACACGCTGCTGGACAAGCTGCGCGACATGATCGACTTCGATCGTCCGGTGGCGTTCCTGATGCTGGCGATCCTGCACTTCATCCCGGACGACGTCGCGTACGACATGGTGGGCAAGCTGCGTGCGGTGAGCGCGCCCGGCAGCCGGTTGGTGCTCAGCCACGCCATCGACACCACGCCGGACACCACCCCGCAGGCCATCGAGATCTACCGGCGGGCCACGGCCGCGCTGAGCCTGCGCACGCGCGAGGAGATCCTGCGGTTCTTCGAAGGTTACGAGCTGGAGGAGCCCGGGCTGACCTACCCGAACGGGTGGCGGCCCGACGACCCGGACGCGCCCGGGAACGGGATCACGTTCGGGTACGTCGGGGTCGCCGCCAAGCCCTGAGACCCCGGGGAAGGGTCAGTTCTGCTTCATCTCCTCGGCGAGCTCGGCCCTGATGCCGTCCATGTCGAGCGCCCGCACCTGCCTGATCAGGTCCTCAAGTGCGGGCGCCGGGATGGCGCCGGCCTGGGCGAAGACCACGATGCCATCGCGGATGGCCATGAGCGTCGGGATCGAGGTGATGTCGAAACCCTGCGCGAGCCCCTGTTCGGCGTCAGTGTCGATCTTGCCGAACGTGATGTCCTCGTGCTTGTCCGACGCCTGCTCGAAGATCGGACCGAACTTCTTGCACGGCGGGCACCACTCCGCCCAGAAGTCGAGCAGCACGATCCCCTTGTCGGCGATGTCGTTGAAGTTCTGCTCTGTTACTTCGATGGTCGCCACAAGTGGCTCCTCGTCCCTCGCTGAAAATTATCCATGGGTATGAACCTCTACCCCTTCGCCGGCATTCCAGTGTCCATGCCAGCCCGAACTCTGCCACACGGCAAGGACGGCCGGAGAAGGTCTGGGGCCGGTGGACGGTAGTGGAAGATCCGTCCCCTTGAGGTCGAGATCGCGGCCGATCTCACAACGAGAAGAGAGGGGGCGGTTTGTGAAACCGCCCCCTCTCTTCGGACTTACCCCTTGCCTCCCGGCAGGGTCAGGCCGATGACCAGGGGGTCGTGGTCGGAGGAGCGGAACGCGTCCGGCTGGTAGAGGCCGGGCGGGTTGTACTCCGTGTTGTAGTCGCGGATGCGCGGCTCGTCGGAGTTGATGTGCCAGATCGTCGCGCTCGTCACCCGCTTGAGCAGCTGCCGTCCGACCATGGCGTGGTCGAGCTCGCCGGCCAGGCCGTCGAACAGGTAACTGTAGCGCTGCCGCGCGGGCACGAACCGCTTGGTGACGCTGGTCAGGCCGCCCGTCTCAAGCGTGTCGATCGGGTCCTCCTCGCCGTAGGCGTTGAGGTCGCCGAGCACGATCGGGTTGGGCAGGTCCTGGTCGGCGATGATGCCCAGCAGGGCCTGCGCCTGCTTGACGCGGGTGGCGTTCCAGCAGCTCTGGCCGTCGCCCTGGTCGGCGTCGGGACCGCCGGCCGGGCAGGTGCCCTTGGACTTGAGGTGGTTGACCAGCATCGTGAACGGCCGGCCGCCGCCCTTGCGGCGGAAGGTCTGGATCAGCGGCGGGCGGCTGAACACCGGGTCCTGCGACGCCTTCGGCTCGCCGACCGGGGTCAGCTTGGCGGGCTTGTAGATCAGCGCGACCTGGATGGCGTCCGTGCCGGGGTACGGGTGCGTGAGCCCCGCGTACGTACCGGCGCCGACCTCGGCGTTCAGGGCGTCCACCAGCGTCTGCAGCGCGGTCTGGCCGTTGTTCTCGACCTCCATGAGCGCGACCGCGTCCGCGTTGAGGCCCTTGAGGGCGGCCACCAGCTTGGCGAGCTGGCGCTGCTGCTCCTCGGCGTTGGTGGCGCCGCGCGAGCCGAGCGTGGTGAACCAGTTGAGGGTGTTGAACGAGGCCACCTTGACGTTCCCGATCACGGGGAACGGCTTGGGCAGGCGCGGGTTGGCGTTCTTGTAGTCGATCGGCTCGGTCGGCTGCAGCCGGTACTTGGCGAAGCCGTACCCGAGCACGCCCGTGACGCCGAACGCGACGTCGCCAGTGCGCACGATGGGCGGCAGGGTGGCCGGGTTCTCCCGGGTGGAGCCGTCGTCGACGAGCAGCGAGCGGCGGGCGTCCAGCGCCGGGTCCACGCCCGGCCGGTCGGTCGGCTGGAACAGCCGCCCCTGCGAGGAGAGCGTGACCTCGCCGTAGCGGCCCAGGTTGTAGTGCTCGCTGACGGTCAGCGGCTGCGGGAACGTGAGCAGCATGTTCTCGACCGCCTCCAGGCCGCCGGCCGGGTCGGTGGGCAGCTTGTACGGCTGCGCCGCCACGCTCCCGGTGCCGCACACGTCCACGGCGGTGACCGGCGACAGCTCGGTCCAGCCGTTGAACTCGATCGCCCGGCCGGTGACCAGGACCCGGTCGCCGGCCTTGACGTCCTTGAACGACTCCCGGGCGAACGCGAACAGCCCCTCCGAGGTCGCGGGGTCGGAGTCCGGCCGCGGATCTTGCAGGAAGAAGCCGCTGAGCTGGTCGGTCCGCTGGAAGTCGCCGGTGACGACGCCCTCGACCCGTACGGTCTGGCCGGCCAGCGGGGTCGCCTCCCCGCTGCCCTGCACCTGGGCGACGCGGTGGGTGGCGGGGGTGTCGCAGGGGGACGCGGGCTCCGCCACGGCGGGCGAGGCGGAGAGAGCTACCACAACCAGGGCAACGATGGATGCTTGGGATAAAGCGCGCATGCCCGGCACTTTAGAGCCAGTTTAGAGCGCATATTTCCACATAAAAGTGGATAGAACATTAAAACATCGAACCTTGACGCCGTCTCGGGCGGGTATGACCCCTGTATGGACTGGGTCACCTGCGCGTATTCTGCTGCCTGCACCGGAATCGCCAGCCGGACGACCGGCTTCTGCCTCGCGCACCTCGCGCCCGATCAACTCCCCGAGGCTCTCGCCGAGATGTCTCCCGGCCGCCTGCTCGACCTGCGCGGCACCACCGTGAGCAGCGAGCTGCTGTCCCGGGTGCTCGATGCCACCGGCAACAGGCCCGGCAGGACCCGGCTCGACCGGGTCAGGTTCACCGGCGACGTACGGCTGTCCGGCGTGACGTTCTCGGGCGACGTGTCGCTCGACGGCGCCAGGTTCGACCGGCTGGCCTCGTTCTTCGGCGCCCGCTTCGAGGGCAACGTGTCGCTGGCCGGCGCCAGGTTCACGCGCGAGCTGTCCTTCCACGGCGTCACCGTGCGCGGGCACGTCTCGCTCGACCGGGCCGTGATGTCCCGCGACGCGCTGTTCAGCCAGGCCGTCTTCGGCCATGGGCTGTCGTGCGAGCGGGCCAGGTTCGACGGGTACGCCACCTTCGACGGGGCCAGGCTGGGCGACGGGGCCGCCTTCAGAGGGGCGCGCTTCGGCCGCACCCTGTCCTTCCGCAAGGTCAGCGGGCACGCCGGGTTCGAGGCCGCGCACTTCGCCGCCGACGCGTACCTCTCGGCCACCGGCAGGCTGTCGGCGGCCAGGGCCCGCGCCGACGGGCTCCTCGACGTTACCGTGTCCCGGTGCGGCGTGGACCTGCGCGGCGTCGAGGTGGCCGGCGCGACGACGCTGCGGCTGACCGACTCCCAGGCCGATCTGGAGGGCGCGGTGCTGCGCGGCCCCGCCACCGTGACCGGGCGGGGCAGGTCCATGCTGACGTCGCTGCGCCAGGTGGAGGCCGCCGACCTGGCGCTGTACGGGCTGGACCTGTCGGGGTGCAGGTTCGCCGGTCTGGCCCATCCGTCGGGGGTGCGGGTCAAGGACTGCACGTTCGCGCTCACGCCGCGCGGCCTGCGGGTGAGCCTGCGCTGGCCGATGCTGCGCTGGTTCTCCCGCCGGCGCGCGCTGGCCGACGAGCACACCATGCGCGGCTGGGCGGCGCCGGGCGACCCCGGCGCCACACCCGACCGGCTGGCCGACCTCTACGCCGGGCTGCAGCCCAGCGACCGCGCCACCTCGGCCGACTTCGCGTTCGCGGCCATGGAGATGCGGCGCCAGGCCGGTCACCGCTGGTGGCTGTCGGTCTCCTGGCTCGTGTGCGGGTACGGCATGCGCATGGGCCGGGCGGCCGGCTGGTTCGCGCTGCTGCTGGCGATCACCACGGCCACCGTGATGTGGACGTCCACCCCGTAAGCCGGGGCCCGCCTTCCGCCCTCAGCCGCCGAGCTCCTCCACGCCGAGCTCCTCCACGACGGCGGCGATGGCGCGGAAGTGCCGCGAACGCCAGCCGCCGCCCATGATCCGGCGGGAGAGCTGCTGCAGCTCGTCGTCCGGGTCGAAGCCCTCGTGGTCGAGGAACAGCCTGGTGCCCTTGCCCTCGGGCTCCAGCCGCCAGGTGACCGTCCAGTCGGCCCGCTTGCGGTCGCTCCAGCTGATCTTGAGCAGCTTCTCCGGCTCCAGCTCCAGCACCTCGCAGTAGACGATCCCGTCGAAGCCGACCTGCGGCTTGGGCTCCGTGGTGAAGGTGAACCGGTGCCCCACCTCCGGCCTGAAGTCGTTGGGCATGAGCCAGCGGGCGACCAGCTCGGGCTCGGTGAGCGCCCGCCACACCTTCCTCGGCGGGTGCGCGATGAACTGGTCGATCCTGATCGCGCGCAGGTCTTCGGCCGCCGGGTCACGGGGCATGGTCGTCGTCCTCCATCTCGTCGAGCAGGGCCGTGAGGCCGGCCAGCTTCTCCCGCCAGAACCGTTCGTACGGGGTGAGCCAGTCGCGGAGCTCCATGAGCGGCGCCGCCTCCAGCCGGTAGTGCCGCTCCCGCCCCTTGCGGGTCTCGGCCACCAGCCCGGCGTCCCTGAGCACCTTCAGGTGCTCCGACACGCTGGGCCGGCTCATGTCGAACCGCTCGGCCAGCCGGCCGGCGGGCTGGGCGCCCTCGTCGAGCAGCAGACGCAGCAGCTCCCGCCTGGCCGGGCTGGCCAGCGCGGCGAACACGTGGTCGGCCGTCATACCTGGCTGACCACGAACCCGTTGCCGAACGGATCCTGGAACAGCAGCTGACGCCCCCACGGCTCGTCGCTCGGCCCCTCGAAGGAGGTGCCGTGCTCGCGCAGCCGCGCGGCCAGGGCGTCGAGGTCGGGCGCGGCCACCACCAGGCCGCCGATCGGAGCCATGCCGGGGAACCAGGAGGCCAGCAGCAGCGCGGTCGCGGACCCCTTGGGGGCGACGGTGAGCCAGCGGCCCATCGGGAACGGGTTGTCCGTGCGCACCTCGAAGTCGAGGACGCCGGTGTAGAAGGCCAGCGCCCGCTCCTGGTCGGCGACGGGCACGGTGATGGTGAGGATCTGGGATATCGGCATGTCGGACACTATACGTAGGTTTTTTCCTACACATCAACCTCGCCCCTGGAATATCGGGGAATTCCCCGATGGGACCCCGAGATCGTTCTCCGTAGACTGATGTCCATGCGCATCGACGACTACGTGGCAGAGCTCGACCGCGCCCTGGCCGGCCCGCACGGGCCGAAGCACGATCTGGTCGTCGAGGCGCGCGACAGCCTGACCGACACCGCCGACGCCCTGGAGGCCGAGGGGCTCGACCGGGCGGAGGCGGAGCGGGTCGCGGTGGCGGAGTTCGGGCAGGTCGCGGAGATCGCCCCGGGCTACCAGTCCGAGCTGACCGCCGTGGCGGGGCGCCGGCTGGGCTTCCTGCTGTTCATCAGCGTGCCGATCACCGCGCTGATGTGGTCGGTGATCTGGCGCGTCTATCCCGGTGACGACAGCGCCTGGCGGCTCGCCCCCGCCTGGTACCGGCCCGTCTCGCGACTGCTCGACATCCTGCAGCTCTGCGTCGGGCTGTACGGCGGGCTCGCGCTGTTCGCGCTGAGCCGGGGCTCCCGGTGGATCCACCGGCCCCGGCTGGTGACCAGGTCGCTGGGCGTGCTCGTCTGGGGCATGCTGCCCGTCACCGTGGCGCTGGGCGTCCTGCTGACCCTGGGCTCGCACGGGGCGAGCCGGCTGGACGTCCTGCCTTCCGCCCTGGCCAACGCGGTGACGTCCGCCTGCTGGGGGCTGCAGCTCTACGGCGCGACGCGCTGCCTGCGCATCAGCCGGCCGCCCTTCGCGCGCCCCTGACCTCCCCCGCCCCGGCTTCGGCGGCGTCCGCGCGGAGCACGCTGCCGATCACGGTGGCGAACTCCTGCCACGCCGAACGCTCCCCTTCGAGCTGCTTCCTGCCCGAATCCGTCAGCCGGTAGGTGCGGCGCCTGCGCCCGCCCACCGTGGCCCACTCGCTGGACAGGTAGCCGATGCGCTCCAGCCGGCGCAGGGCCGGGTAGACGGTGCCCGTGGGCACGTTCAGCGCGCCGCCGCTGCGCTCCAGCAGCGCCTCGATGATGGCGTAGCCGTGCAACGGCTCCCGCTCCAGCACGGAGAGCAGGAGCGCGTCCATGTGCCCGCGCAGCGCGTCCGGATTCATGGTTCCGATCCTAGACACCGCTCGGGCGCCCCGGCATGCCCTGCACCCTCCGCCGAAGTACGGACACGTGCTCTCATGTAGGCAGTCTACATGTAGGCTGTCTATATGTAGGTAGACACAACAACGGAGTTCGCGATGGATGTACTCGAACTGGCACGGACGCAATTCGCCGTGACGGGAAGCCTCCACTTCCTGTTCGTCGTGCTCACGCTGGGCCTGGCGCCGCTGGTGGCGATCATGAACACGCGCTGGGCGATCTCGGGCAAGCCGCTGCACGAGGGCATGACCCGCTTCTGGGGGCAGATCTACGTCGTCAACTACGCGCTGGGCATCGTGACCGGGCTGGTGATGGAGTTCCAGTTCGGCCTGTCCTGGAGCGGCCTGTCCCACTACGCCGGCGACGTGTTCGGCGCGCCGCTGGCCATGGAGACCCTGGTGGCCTTCTTCCTGGAGTCCACGTTCCTGGGGCTGTGGATCTTCGGCTGGCGGCGGCTGCCCAAGGGGCTGCACCTGGCCTGCATCTGGCTCGTGACGCTGACCGCGTACGCGAGCGCCTTCTACATCATGGTCGCCAACTCGTTCCTGCAGAACCCGGTCGGCTCCGTCGCCCGCGGCGACCGCCTGGAGCTGGTCGACTTCGGCGCCCTGCTCACGAACAAGAGCCTGGTCTTCTCCTTCCCGCACGTCATCGGGGCCGGGCTGTTCACGGGGGCCATGGTGCTGGTGGGGGCGAGCGCGTACCAGCTGCGGCGCCGCACCGAGCATGTGGAGTTCTTCACCAGGTCGCTGCGGACCGGCGTGGTCGCGGCGGCGCTCGGGATCTTCCTGACGACCGGGTTCGGGTACGCGCAGTTCGCCGGGATCCAGGACGGGAAGTTCGACGGCAACGTGGGCGCGGCGCTCCCACTGGCGATCATGATCGAGTTCGGGCAGCTGCTCGCGCTGGTCGTGCTGTTCGTGATGCTGCCGATGATCGGCGTGCTGCCGCGATGGCGGTGGACGCATCCGCTGCTCATGGTGATGACGCCGCTGCCGTTCGCCCTGGCGATCATGGGCTGGCTGGCCCGGGAGGTCGGCCGCCAGCCGTGGATGATCTGGGAGAAGCTCTCCGTGGCCGACGCGATGTCCCCGGGGCTGACCTCGGGCATGGTCACGGCCTCGCTCGTCGGGTTCGCGGGCGTGCTGGGGCTGCTGGCGGTCGTCGACTACGTGCTCATCGCCAAGATCGTCCGGCGCGGACCGGGCGACCTGGCCCTGGGCGCCGCCCCCGCCGGCGAGTCCCGCTCCCCCGCCCTGAGCTACTGAGGAGTGCCGACATGGAAGTGATCTGGTTCGTTGTCTTCGCCGTACTGCTGATCGGATATTTCGCCCTTGAGGGGTTCGACCTGGGGGTGGGGCTGCTGCTGCCGCTGATGGGCAGGACGCGAGAGGGCCGCGACCGCATGGTGGGGGCGATGGCGCCGTACGTGCTGGCCAATGAGGTGTGGCTGGTGGCGGTCGCCGGGACGCTGTTCGGCGTCTATCCGCTGCTGGAGGGCAAGGCGCTGTTCAAGCTGTACCCGCTGGTGGTGGCCATGCTGCTGAGCTGGATCGTGCGGGACGCGGGGCTGTGGTTCCGGCGGAGGCTGGACGGGTTCAGGTGGCGGGGGTTCTGGGACGCGATGATCGCGTTCGGGTCTCTGGGGCTGTCGTTCGGGTGGGGCATGACGATCTACGCGGCGGCCACGGGGTTCGCGGCCCCGGCCGTGCACCCGGTGGGGATGATGCTGGGGGCGGTCGTGACGCTGCTGTTCGCCTTCCACGGGTGGACGTTCCTGGCGTGGCGGACGCCCGGGGTCTTCGGGGCCTCCCGGTCGGGGCGGGCCCTGATGGTGTCGGGGTTCGTGGCGGCGATCCCGGCGGTGGGCGTGCTCGTGGGCGCGATGCCGTACCTGCTGGCGCACAGCGCGCCCGCGGCCACGTTGAATGTGCTCAGTGTCATGGTGCTGCCGCTCGCACCGGTCGTCCTGGGCGCGCAAGTATGGGTGTGGCGCACTTTCCGCCCAGGGAAGGACGCCCTCCTGCTTCCGTCGTTCTTCTGAGGGCTCGTGCACAAGGATCTTCTACGGCTCATGCGGGCCGAGCGGTCGGTCCGCCGCCACCTCGCGGTGACCATGGTCGCCGCGGTGCTGGCGGGGCTGCTCGTGCTGGTGCAGGCCGAGTTGCTGGCCGGGGTGCTGTCCGGCAGGTTCACCGCCGTCGCCCTGGCGGGGCTGGCCGCGGTGGTGGGCGTGCGGGCGCTGCTGGCGTGGACGCAGGGCGTCTTCGCCGGGCGCACCGCGACCGGCGTGAAGTCGGCGCTGCGCCACCGGCTGCTGGCCCGGCTGCGCGACCTGGGCCCGGGGAAGCTCACCCAGCACCGCTCGGGCGAGCTGGTCACGCTCACGGGGCGCGGCCTGGACGGGCTCGACGCGTACCTGACCGGCTACCTGCCCTCGATCGCGGTGGCCGGGGTGGTGCCGCTCGCGGTGCTGGTACGGCTGTTCGCCGCCGACCTGGCCAGCGCGGTCATCGTCCTCGTCACGCTGCCGCTGATCCCCGTCTTCGGCGCCCTGGTGGGCATGACCACCAAGGCCGTCACCGAGCGCCAGTTCCTGGCCCTGTCGCGGCTCGGCGGCCACTTCCTCGACGTGGTGCGCGGGCTGCCCACGCTGCGGGCGTTCGGCCGGGCCCGCTACCAGGCGAGCGTCATCCAGCAGGTCACGGACGCGCACCGGAGCGCGACGATGCGGACGTTGCGGGTGGCGTTCCTGTCATCGCTGGTGCTGGAGCTGTGCGCGTCGCTGTCGCTGGCGCTGGTGGCGGTGCCGATCGGGCTGCGGCTGCTCGGGGGGTCGCTGGACCTGACGACCGCGCTGCTGGTGCTGCTGCTGGCGCCGGAGGCGTACCTGCCGCTGCGGGCGATGGGGACGCGCTTCCACGCCTCGATGGAGGGCGTGGCGGCGGCCGACGCGGCCTTCGCCGTGCTGGACGGCGCGGACGAGCCCGATCCCGCCCCCGATTCCGCCCCCGATTCCGCACGCGGGCCGGTTCGTGCGGCCGCGCGGGGGACGCCGCCGCCAGGGGCGCCGGAGATCCGCCTGGAGAACGTGACCGTCCGCTACCCCGGGCGCGACGTCGCGGCCCTGGAGGACGTCTCGCTCACGATCGACCCGGGCGAACGGGTGGCGCTGGTCGGCGAGAGCGGCGGGGGCAAGAGCACCCTGCTCCACCTCGTCCTCGGGTTCGTCCAGCCGTCGGAGGGCCGGGTGCTCGTCGACGGCGCCGACCTTCACGAGCTGGACCTGGGGAGCTGGCGGTCGCGGCTGGCGTTCGTGGCGCAGCGGCCCCATCTGTTCGCCACCTCCGTGGCCGACAATATTCGGCTCGGGGCTCCTGACGCCTCCCTGGGCGAGGTCCGCGAGGCCGCGGCCGCCGCGCACGCCGGCTTCGTGGACGCGTTGCCGCAGGGGTTCGACACGATGGTGGGCGAGCGCGGCGCCAACCTGTCCGCCGGCCAGCGGCAGCGGATCGCGCTGGCGCGGGCCTTCTGCCGGCCCGCGGCCTCGGTGCTGCTGCTCGACGAGCCCACCGCCCGGCTGGACGGACGCAGCGAGGCCGCCGTGGTGGCGGCCACCGCGGACCTGGCCCGGGGCCGCACGGCCGTCATCGTCGCGCACCGCCCGGCCATGATCGACCTCGCCGACCGCGTCATCCGCGTCCACGAGGGCCGCGTCGTCTCCGACACCGTCCGCCGCGACGGACGGACGAGTACGGACCGGACCGGCGCCGCCCCGCGGGCGAGCCGCCCCGGTGAGCCGGCGTCGTCCCCGGGCGGGGATCGGCAGCACGATCAGGTGGCGGCCCGGCGGGGCGAAGGGAGCGGGCGGTGAACCGACGGATGGGGACGCGGCTCCTGTGGGCCGTGCTGGCGGGCGCGGCGGCGGACCTGGCCGGGCTCGGGCTCATCGCCGCCGCCGCGTGGCTGATCACCAGGGCCGCGCAGCAGCCGGGCCTGGCCGCCCTGAGCGTCGCCATCGTGGCGACCAGGGCGTTCGCCACGAGCAAGGGCGTCTTCCGCTACGCCGAACGCCTCACCGGCCACGACGTCGCGCTGCGCGCCCAGGCGGGCACCCGCGAGCAGCTCTACCGGGCCCTCATCCCGCCCCAGCAGCCCAGGCACGGCGGAGCCGACCTGCTCAGCCGCATGGTCGACGACACCGAGGCCGTACAGGACCTGCTCGTGCGCTGCCTGCTCCCCGCTGCGGCGGCGGCGCTGGCGGGGCTGGCGGCCGTCGTCATCGGGCTGGCCGTCCTTCCGGTGACGGCGCTCGTGCTGGTGGCCGGGCTCCTGCTGGCCGGGGTGGCGCTGCCCGCCGGCACGGCCGCCGCCGCCCGCCGCTGGTCGGCCAGGATCGCCCCGGCCAGGGCGGCGCTGGCGGGCCGGGTGGCCGACCTCGTGCACGGCTCCGCCGACCTGGCCGCCTACGGCGCCGACGCGGAGGCGCTGGCCAAGGCGCTGGCCGCCGATGAGTCCCTGGCCGCCCTCGAACGCCGCCAGGCCCGCGTCCACGCCGCCGCCCTGGCCGGGGGCACCCTCGTGCAGGGCCTGACGGTGGCGGCCGTCGTCCTGCTGGCCCAGGGCGCGGGCGCCGGCTCGGTCGCGACGGCGGTGCTGGCTCTGACCGCCCTGGTGGCGTTCGAGCCGGTGCTGCCGCTGGCGGCGGCGGGTGAGCGCCTGGCGGGGATCACGGCGGCGCTGCGCCGCCTGCGCGAGGTCCGCACCGCCGCCCCGGCCGTCGCCGAGCCCGCCGAGTCCGCGCCCCGGCCCGAGGCCCCGCTGACCGTCGAGATCGACGACCTGGTGGTCCGCCACGGGGCCGCGCGGGCCGCACTGGACGGGGTGTCGCTGACGCTCACGCCCGGCAAGCGGGTGGCGATCGTGGGCCCCAGCGGGGCGGGGAAGAGCACGTTGCTGGCCGCCCTGATGCGGCTGGTCGAGCCGGAGTCGGGCGGCATCCGCGTCAACGGCGTGGACGTACGCGACCTCGCGGGCGACGACGTGCGGACGCTCATGACCGGTCTCACCCAGGACCCGTACATCTTCCGTGCCAGCCTGAAGGACAACCTGCGCCTCGCGGGCCCGGAAGCGGGCCAGGAGGAGCTCGACGCGGCCGTACGCGACGCCCGGCTCGACGGCTGGGTCGAGCGGACCGGGTGGGGCGCGGAGTTGGGCGAGGACGGCAGAACCGTGTCCGGCGGGCAGCTGCAGCGCCTGGCCCTGGCCAGGGCGCTGCTGTACGACCCGCCCGTGCTGCTGCTCGACGAGCCCGCCGAGGCGCTCGACGAGGAGACGGCCGACCGGCTGATGGGCGACCTGCTCGACGTCACCCGCGACCGCACCACGCTCCTCGTGACGCACCGGCTCAAGGGGCTGGAGAGCGTGGACGAGGTGGTCGTGCTCGAAGAGGGCCGGGTCGTCCAGCGGGGCCGGCATGACGAGCTCGTCTCCGTGCCCGGCTACTACCGCGACCTGTGGGAGTCCGAGGTCCTGACCAGGCGCTGAGCACCCTGACGGACGGGGGCATTGAGTTGGCGTGGCAATCTGGTTTAAGATACAAACCAGTTTGAGAGATCGAGGAGTTTGTCATGATGAGCGATGACGAACGGGTGACGAGCCCCGAGGAGATGCTGCGCCTCATCGAGGAGCAGCGGGTCGCCACCGTGAGCCGGCTGCGCGGCGACCCGCTCCTGCTCTACGTCCCCTGGGGCGTCGCCTGGCTGCTCGGCTTCACCGCGTTCTTCCTGCACTACGGCCTCGACGGCCACCCGTACGCGCCGATCTCCCAGATGCAGGCGCTGGCAGTGCTGATGGGCGCGCAGATGGTGGCCGGGGCGGTGGCCGCGTTCGGGATCGTGCGGATGAGCAGCGGCATCCGCGGCGACCACACGGCCAGGGGCGCGATGTACGGGTACACCTGGTTCGCCGGGATGATGCTCGTGGTCGTCATCGCCACCAGGGTGAGCGCCCTCCTGCCGCCCGAGGAGAGCGGCCTGGTCTGGGGAGGCGCGTCGCTCATGATCGTCGCGGTCCTGCACATGGCCGGGGGCGCGATCTGGCTCAACTGGCCGATGTTCTTCATCGGCGCCTGGGTCGCCGGCGTCGACGCCGTGGGGGTGCTGCTCGGCGCCGGCTGGCACGCGCTGCTGACGGCCGTGCTGCTGGGAGGCGGCTTCATCGTCGCGGGCCTGTGGCTGCGGCGGCGCTACCGGTGACGGGCGACAGCCCGCCGCCGGAGCTCGACCCGGTGATCCACGCGCAGGCCAGGCTGCGGGTGGTCGCCGCTCTCAACGTGCTCGGCGAGGGGAACGAGATGGCCTTCCCCTCGCTGAAGGACCTGCTCGGCATGACGGCGGGAAACCTGTCGGTGCACCTCACCAAGCTGGAGGACGCCGGATACGTCCAGATCGTCAAGACGCACAAGGGGCGCACCCCCGTCACGTTCGTGGCACTCACCAAGCGCGGACGGCTGGCCTTCGAGGACTACACCAAGGCGATCCGCGCCTTGCTCGACAATGCTGGAGGAATCTCATGACCATGCTCGCCAGGGCGATCGAGGTCACCCGTCGCTACGGCGACGTGCTCGCGCTCGACCGGGTCTCGCTCGACATCAGGGCGGGTGAGCTCGTCGGCCTGCTCGGCCCGAACGGCGCGGGCAAATCTACCCTGATGAACCTGTTCGTGGGGCTGCGCCGCCCCACCTCCGGCACGGTCGAGCTGCTCGGCGGCTCCCCGCAGGACCCGGTCGTACGCCGCGGCATCGGCGTGACCCCGCAGGAGACCGGGCTGCCCGAGTCGTTACGCGTCGGCGAGATCGTCGACTTTGTTTCAGCACATTTTCCGAAAAAAGCGGATAAAGGGGAGCTGCTGGCGCGCTTCGGCCTGGACGACCTGGTCAAGCGGCAGGTCGGCGGCCTGTCCGGCGGGCAGAAGCGGCGGCTGGCCGTGGCGCTGGCGTTCGCGGGCGACCCGAAGCTGGTCTTCCTGGACGAGCCCACGACCGGCCTGGACGTCGAGGCCAGGCGCGCGCTGTGGGAGGGCATCAGGTCCTTCCACGAGGGCGGCGGCACCGTCCTGCTGACCAGCCACTACCTGGAGGAGATCGAGGCCCTGGCCGAGCGGGTCGTGGTGGTGGGCCACGGCCGCGTGCTGGCCGACGACACCGTGCGGGCCGTACGCGACATGGTGGGCGTGCGGCGCGTCTCGCTCGTCGCCGACGACCTGCCCGAGCTGCCCGGCGTCATCGGCACCGAACGCGAGGACGGCCGGATCCACCTGGTGACCACCGACCCCGACCGGCTGGTCGTCGAGCTGGTGCGGAGCGGCACGCCGTTCTCCGGCCTCGAGATCAGGCCGACCACCCTGGAAGAGGCCTTCCTCGCCATCACCTCGAAGGAGTCCGCGCATGTCTAGCCTGGTCCTCGCCCACACCCGCTATCTGGTGCTGGAGCAGCTCCGGGTGCCCATCAGCCTCCTGGCCAGCGCGTTCTTCCCGGCCGTGTCGATGCTGGCGTTCGTGGTGCCGTTCGCGGGACAGGATCCGCAGGCGGCCACGATGGCGACGGCGTCGCTGATGTTCTTCGGGGCCATGTCGGGCGCGCTGATCGGGCTCAGCATCACCGTGGCCCAGGACCGCGAGCAACCCTGGAATCCGTACCTGCGCACGCTCCCCGCGGGCCCGTTCCCCCGCTTCGCGGGGCGGATCCTGACGACGGTGGGCGTCATGCTGGTCTCGGTGATCCCCGTGCTGCTGGTGGCGGCGTTCCTCACGAAGGCCACGATCACGCCGGTGAAACTGCTGCTCGGGCTGGCCGTGCTGGTCGCCGGCGGGATCCCGTTCATGCTGCTCGGCCTGCTCATCGGCTTCCTGCTGAGCTCGAAGGCCGCGATCGCGGTGTCGCAGGTCCTGTTCTTCCCGCTGGCGGTGCTGGGCGGGCTGCTGCTGCCGCCGCAGGTCCTGCCCGGCTTCATCGAGGCCGTCTCCCCGTACACGCCGGCCCGGGGGGCGGCGGAGCTGCTCTGGGCGGTGACCGCGGACCGCAGTCCGAACGTGGTCGCCATCGTCATGCTGGCCGTCTGGACGGTCGTCCTCGCCCTCGCCGCGGGCTGGGCCTACCGCCGCGACGAGGGCAGACGCTTCTCCTGAAAATGGGGGGTGTGCCGCCGAGTCCGCAGCGATCTCGACGGCACACCCGTCCGGGAGGGGGTCCTTGTTACTTCTTCTCTTCGAGGGTCACGGTGACGTCGGAAGTCTTGCCGTCCCTCATATATGTGATCTTGACCTGTTGGCCCGGTTTGAAACCTCTGACCTGCCCAACTACAGTATCGCCGCCGTCAACCACCTTGTCGCCGATCTTCGTGATCAGGTCGCCCTGCTGCAGTCCCGCCTTCGCCGCCGGGCTCCCCTCGGTGATCTGGCGGACGAGGGCGCCCGGCACGTCGCCGGTCGCGTCGGTGACGCTCACGCCGAGGAACGCGTGGCTGACCTTGCCGTTGCTGATGAGCTGCTCGGAGACCTGCTTGGCGGTGTTGACCGGGATGGCGAAGCCGACGCCGCCGCCCGCCGCGTCCGAGGCGATGGCGGTGTTGATGCCGATCAGCTCGCCGGCCGCGTTCACCAGCGCGCCGCCGGAGTTGCCGGGGTTGATAGAGGCGTCGGTCTGGATCGCGCCGCCGATCGTGGTGGTCCCGCTCCCCTGCTGATCCTGCTGGCCCCAGCCCCAGCCGGGCGGGATCTGCTGGCGCTGCTCGCCGCCGACGGTGAGCGTGCGGTCGAGTGCGCTGACGATGCCCGCGGTGACGGATCCGTCCAGGCCGAGCGGGCTTCCGATGGCCAGTACGGGGTCGCCGACCTTGACGATGTCGCTGTCGCCGAGCGTGGCCTTGGTCAGCCCCGAGACGCCATCCGCCCGGATGACGGCCAGGTCGGTGGTCGGGTCGGTGCCGACGACGCTGGCCTTGGCGGTCTTGCCGTCGTTGAACTTCACGGTCATCTGGCTGCCGCCCTGGCCGGCGCCCACGACCACGTGGTTGTTGGTGAGGATGAGCCCGTCATCCGACAGGACGACGCCGGAGCCCTCACCGGTCTGCCCCTGGATCATCACGACGGTCGGCTGCACCTTGGCGGCCACCTGCGCGACGGTGAGCTGGTTGGAGGCCGACTTGAAGACAGGGCTCGGCGTGGCGCTGCTGGCCAGCTGCGTCGGCTGGAACGCGTTGGCGACGACGGCCCCCACGACGCCGCCGCCGATGGCGGTGGCCGCCAGGGCGAGCCCGGCGACGGCCTTGCGACCTGCGTAGAAAGCGGGCTTCTTCGGTTGCGAGGGGGGCGGCGGCAGCTGCTCCATGATCTGCGTGTCCCGCCGGGGAAAGCCCCCGGCGGCCGGCGGGGTGCTGCCGAACTGGCTCCACCCGCCGGTCCCCTGCTCCTGAGGCTCGTTCGCGTTCATCTGTCATCTCCCTCGAGTACCGATGACTCAAGAGTGCCAACAGGCGCGTAAGAGCTGGTTAAGCCGCTGATCAGAGCTTCATGAGAAGGCTGAAGGAAGCCTTATCTGACAAGGTCGGAGCACGGATGGCGGCGCGGAGAAATTGCGGGGAATTTACCCGGAAGCCGGCCAGTACTCGTCCCTGAGCAGGCGCTTGTAGAGCTTGCCCGTCGGGTGGCGGGGCAACTGCTCGCGAAAGTCCACCGACTTCGGGCACTTGTAGTGTGCCAGACGTTCACGGCAGTACGCGATCAGCTCCTCCTCCAGCCCCGGACCGGCCTCGGCCATGGACAGCGGCTCGACCACGGCCTTGACCTGCTCGCCCATCTCCTCGTCCGGCACCCCGAACACCGCCACGTCCGCCACCTTCGGATGCACCGACAGGACGTTCTCGGCCTCCTGCGGGTAGATGTTCACGCCACCGGAGATGATCATGTACGAGCGGCGGTCGGTGAGGTAGAGGAAGCCGTCGGCGTCCAGGCGGCCGATGTCGCCGAGTGTGGTCCAGCCCCGGCCCCGGGGGTCCTCCGCGGAGCGGGTCTTGTCGGGGTCGCCGTGGTACTCGAACCGGCCGCCCTTCTCGAAGTAGATCGTGCCGTGCTCGCCGGGGGGCAGGTCGGCGCCGTCCTCGTCGCAGATGTGCACGATGCCGAGAAGGGAGCGGCCGACCGTGCCCTTGTGCCGGAGCCAGTCCTGGGAGTTGACGTAGAGGAAGCCGTTGCCCTCGGTGCCCGCGTAGTACTCGTGGATGATCGGGCCCCACCAGTCGATCATCTGCTCCTTGACGGGGACGGGGCAGGGGGCGGCGGCGTGGATCGCGTGCGTGAGCGAGGAAATATCGTATTTTGTCCGAGTTTTTTCGGGCAGTTTAAGCATCTTGATGAACATCGTCGGCACGAGTTGCGAGTGCGTCACCCCGTACCGCTCGACCAGCGCCAGGAACTGCTCGGGGTCGAAGCGCTCCATCACCACCACCGTGGCGCCGAGCCGCTGGAACGTCAGGCTGTAGCGCAGCGGGGCGGCGTGGTAGAGCGGCGCCGGCGAGAGATAGACGCTGTCCGCCGACGGCGCGAACAGCGCCTGGACGAGCTGCAGCAGGGTGCCGGGCTCGGTGAGCGGGCCGTGCGCCGACGAGATCTTGACGCCCTTCGGCCGTCCCGTGGTGCCCGACGAGTAGAGCATGTCCACGCCCATGCACTCGTCGTCGATCGGGGTGGCCGGCTGCTTGGCGACCGCCTCCTCGTACGACTCGAAGCCCTCGGCGGCGCCGTCCAGCATGAGCCGCACCTCGACCCCGGGGGTCGCGGCGGTGATCGAGGTGGCGACGGCGGCCAGGTCGGCGCTGGAGACGAACACCCGGGCGCCGCAGTTGTTCACGATGTAGGCCAGCTCGTCGGTCTGGAGGCGGGAGCTGATCGGCGTGTAGTACAGCCCCGAGCGCTGCGCGGCCCAGGCGACGGCCAGGAAGAGGGAGTGGTTGGCGAGCATGAAGGCGATGTGGTCGCCGGGACGCAACCCGGCCGCGCGGAACAGATGGGCCAGCCGGTTCGACTCCTCGTCCAGCTCGCGGTAGGTGATGATCCGTCCGGAGCCCGCCATGATCACAGCGGGCTTGTCTGGGGTGACTGCTGCGATGGCTCCCGGATACATGACCGAACACTATTCGGCGCACTGCGGTCGCGCCAGCACCCCCACCGCTCCCGGGCGGGGGCGAGGAGAGCAGCCACCTGGCCGGCTTGCGCGGGCGGCGGGATTGGGGCCCCGCCGCCCTCCACGGTCACTCGGCCGGGATGACCGAGCCCTCGTACTTCTGCTTGATGAAGTCCTTGACCTTCTGGTCCTGCAGCAGCTTGCCGAGGGTGACGATGTTGGCGTCCTTCTCGTGGCCGGCCTTGACGACGAGGCCGTTCACGTACGGGTTGCCCTCGGTCTTCTCCAGCACCAGCGCCTGCGAAGCGGGCTTGAGCCCGGCCTCGATGGCGTAGTTGCCGTTGATGACGGCGGCGTCCACGTCCTCGAGCGAGCGCGGGAGTTGAGCGGCCTCAAGCGGCTTGAACTGCAGCTTCTTCGGGTTGTCCACCACGTCGCGCTCGGTGGCGGCGGTGCCGACGCCGTCCTTGAGCTTGATCAGGCCGTTGTCGGCGAGCAGCTTGAGTGCGCGGCCCAGGTTGGTGGGGTCGTTCGGCACGGCCACGGTCGCGCCGCCGGCCAGCGCGGACACGGACGTGATCTTCTTGGAGTAGAGGCCGAGGGGCTCCAGGTGGACCGGCGTGACGAACGTCAGCTTGGTGCCCTTGGAGGCGTTGAAGTCGTCCAGGTACGGCTTGTGCTGGAAGAAGTTCGCGCTCAACTGGCCCTCGTCGAGCTGCACGTTCGGCTGCACGTAGTCGGTGAACTCCACGACCTCGAGCTTGAGCCCGGCGGCCGGGGCCAGGTTCTGCTTGACGAAGTTGAGGATCTCCGCGTGCGGCACGGGGCTCGCGCCCACCTTCAGCACGGTGTCGGCCGACTCGGCGGTCTTCGTCGCGGACTGCGACGTTCCGCATGCGGCGAGCGACAAGGCCAGGGCGACAGCACCCGCTATATAACGAAATTTCATGATTTTTCCTTATTTGTGAGATAGGCGCCGGGCGACCCAGTCGCCCAGGCTCTGCAGAAGTTGCACGATCACGAGGAGCAGGACGACGGTCACGATCATCAACAGCGTCTCGAACCGCTGGTAGCCGTACCGGACCGCGAGGTCGCCCAGCCCGCCGCCGCCGAGCGTGCCGGCCATGGCGGAGTAGCCGATGAGCGCGACGACGGTCACGGTCAGGCCCGCGACCAGCCCGGGCAGCGCCTCGGGCAGCAGGACCTTGCGCACGACGGTGGTCCGGCTCGCGCCCATGGCCTGCGCGGCCTGCACCACGTCCGGGCCGACCTCCCTGAGCGCCGTCTCGACGAGCCGGGCGAAGAACGGCACCGCGCCGACGGTCAGCGGCACCACGAACGCGGCCGTCCCGATGGTCGTGCCGACGACGAGCCGGGTGAACGGGATGATCGCGATCATCAGCACGATGAACGGCAGCGACCGCCCGACGTTGACCACGAACCCGAGCGCCGACTTGAGCGCCGGCGCCGGCCGCAGCCCGTTCCGGTCGAACACCACCAGCGCCACCCCGAGCGGCAACCCGAGCAGCGCCGTGAACAGCGTCGACCAGCCGACCATCTGCGCCGTCTCCAGCGTCGCCGGCCCGAGCAGCGGCAGGATCTCATCCCACGTCATGCGTTCTCCACCTCCACGATCAGGCCCGCGTCACGCAGGTACGCCAGCGCCGCGGCGGACTCGGCGCCGTCGAGCGCGACGCGCAGGCGGCCCACCGAGCCGCCGGCGAGGTCCTCGATCGAGCCGCCCAGGATGCTCAGGTCCACCGAGAACTTCCTGACCACCTCCGACACCACCGGCTGCCGCGGGTCGCCGGTGAAGGTCAGCGTCACCGAGCCGGCCGGGGCGGGCTCGGGCAGCGGGAAGATCTCCCTGGTCAAGCGGGATCCGGGGGTACGGATGAGGTCGGCGATGGCGCCGGACTCCTCGATGCGCCCGTTCGCCATGATGGCGACCGAGTCGCAGACGCTCTTGACGACGTTCATCTCGTGGGTGATGAGCAGGATCGTCAGGCCCAGTTCAGCGTTGAGCCGCTTGAGCAGCGCGAGGATCGACTGGGTGGTGGCCGGGTCGAGCGCGGAGGTGGCCTCGTCCGACAGCAGCACGGACGGGTTGCCCGCCAGCGCCCTGGCGATGCCGACCCGCTGCTTCTGGCCGCCGGAGAGCTGGTTCGGACGGTCCTTGCCACGGCCCGCGAGCCCGACGAGCTCCAGCAGTTCGGCCACGCGGCGGTCGCGCTCGGCCCTGGGCACGCCCATGATCTCCAGGGGGAAGGCCACGTTGCCCGCGACCGTGCGCGAGCTCAGCAGCGCGAAGTGTTGGTGGATCATGCCGATGCGCTGGCGGGCGCGGTTCAGCTCGGCGCTGCGCAGCGCGGTCAGGTCCTGCCCGGCGACGGTGACGGTGCCCGCTGTGGGGCGTTCGAGCAGGTTGACGCAGCGCAGGAGCGTGCTCTTGCCGGCGCCGCTCTGGCCGAGCACGCCGTAGATCTCGCCTTCGCGCACGTGCAGGTCGACGCCGTCCAGCGCGACGGTGTCCCCGTACTGCTTGCGCAGGCCTGAAGCCTGGATCACGGAATATCCCCACGACTGAGAGCGGCCCGTCGGCGGGCCGCGGAAACGTACATCACATGAAGGAAGAAAGGGCGCTGGTGTCAGCGGGCGCCGGGGTGAAAGGGCAGGTGGCTCAGCCTGCGCAGCACAAAGCAAGGTGCGATCATGATGACCTTCGCGGAGGAACGGGCGGATCTCTGCTTCAGCTCGGCATTCGCCCCATACGACAACACGAGCCGTCCCGGTGGGTGCTCGTGTCGTACGCGTATGCCTCGTTCACGCCGGTGTCAACGGATCCCGGCACTCCCCTTATTCCCTACTTCTTTGGTGATCTGAGTCACGACGCGCCAGCCGTGGGCGGGGACGACGGCCGGGTCCCCCTGGTCGTCCTGGTCGTCCGGGTCGTCCGGGAACGCGGGCCGCGCGCCGGCGATGTCGAAGCGGTGCGGCCGGTCGCCGAGGTTCAGCAGCGTGACGACCTCCTCGGCAGGCCGCCCGCGGTCGCCGGGCGGGCGGCTGCGGAGCGCGACGGCCTTGTTGGTGAGCTGTTCGGCCGTGGTCCGGGCTCCGTGCAACCAGGGGTGACGCCTGCGGAAGCCGATGAGCCGCTGGTGAAGCCGGTAAACCTCGGCCCCGTACGGCGTCAGCCCGCCGGGCTCCGCGGGGAACGCCGGTCTGATCGCGTCGTCGCCGCCCGCACGTTCCTCCTTCAGCCCCTGGAACGCCTGCTCGTCCCCGTAGTAGACGCTGGGCAGGCCCGCGACGGTGAACAGCACGGCCAGCGCGTGGCCCAGGTGGCGAGGGTCGTCGAGCCGGGTGGCGAGCCTGGTGACGTCGTGGTTGCCGACGAACGTGAGCGGCACGAACGTGTCGAGCAGCTTGTCGTGGCGGTCGAGGGCCCAGGCGAGCTCGAAGAGGTTCCGGTCGTTGAGTGAGCTCCAGACGGCTTTCCACAGCTCGTACTGGGTGACCGAATCGAGCCCTGATTGCCTGACATATCCGGCGTAGTCGCCGTGGATCACCTCGCCGCCGAACCACGCCTCTGGGTGCCGTTCGCGTACCTCCGGCAGGATCTTCCTCCAGAACCACGCCGGCACGGCGTACGCGGCGTCGAGCCGCCACCCCGAGGCGCCCCGGCCGAGCCAGTGGTCGAGCACGCCGGCCACGTGCTTCTGCACGGCGGGTTCGGCGTGGTCGAGCGCGACGAGCCCGTGGTGGCCCTCGAAGACCTCGTGGTCGCCGCCGGGGCCCCGCTTGAACCATCGTTCGCCGGCCGCGAAGGAGCGGCCCACGTGGTTGAACACGCCGTCGAGGACGATCCGCAGCCCGCGCTCGCGCGCCTTGGCGACGAGGGCGTCGAAGTCCCGGTCGTCGCCGAGACGCGGGTCGATCCTGAAGTGGTCGACGGTGTCGTACCCGTGGGACTCGGCGGCGAAGATCGGGCCGAGCTGGAGGCCCGAACAGCCCAGCTCGACCGCGTAGTCCAGCCACGGCTCCAGTTGCCGCAGCCGGTGCCGCACGCCGGCGGCGCCCGGGGGCGCGATGGCGGGGGCTCCGGTGAAGCCGAGCGGGTAGACCTGCCACCAGATCGCGTGTTCAGCCCACGACGGCACGAACGTTCCTTTCCTTGCCCTTGCCTACGACCCAGGGCAGATACCCGAGCCCCAGGGCCAGCACGCAGCCGATGGCCGTGTCCGCCAGCCGGTATCCGATCGTGACGGGTGGCACGCGTGCGCCGCCCTCCATGAGCAGCAGGACGAGCGGGGTCATGACGGTCGCGTACAAGGTGTAGTTGCGCTCCTTGAGCGCCGGCCGGACCGCGGCCAGCACGGCGACGAGCAGCACGAACAGCCACGACGGCGGCACCCACAACAGCACGGCGGATCCGGCGGCCACTCCGGCGGCGGTGCCGGCGGCCCGCTCGACCGACCGCCGCACCGCTCCGTCCAGCCGGCGCCGGACGACGATCACGACGGTGACGGCGATCCACGACGCGGTCGGCTGGGGCCACAGGAGCCCGACGACCCCGGCGGCGGCGAGGCAGGCGGTCAGGCGGACGGGGTACTGCCACCCGGGCGCGCTCCCCAGCGTCCGCCACCAGCGCCGCAACAGCGCTCTCGCGGTGGGCGCCGGGCGCGCGCCCTCTGGGGCGTCGCGGCGGGGGCGTCTCACGTGGACGCAGAGCACGGTGACCAGCAGGCCCCAGGCGGCCCCTTCGGCGAACAGCACGGCGGCGGCGACCGGCTCGACGCCCTTCGCCGCGCCGGTGCTGATGACCATGAAGACGATGAAGCGGGTGCTGTGCTCGGCCATGGGACGGCTGATCCCGCCGACCACCGCGAGCAGGCCCGCGATCAGCACGACGCCGACGGCGGTGAGCCACCCGCGCCCCGCGACCGCGACCCCGGCGAGCCCCGCCACGGCCGTGCCCGCCACCACAGCGGCTCCTTGGCCCAGGACGCGGCCCAGGGAAGCGCCCGGTGGGACCCCGGGCGGAGAGACCCCGCCCGGCGAGACAGCGCCCGGCGAGACAGCGCCCGGGGAGCCCTCGCCTGGGGAGACGCCGCCCGGGTAGACGCCGCTCACGGCGAGGGCTCCGATGGCGGCCAGGGCGCCGAGCGCGGGCCACCCCGAGGCGACTCCCCACGCGACCGGCCCGCCGAGCCCCAGCCCGGCGGCGACCATGCCTCGCCACTCGATCCGCACGCCGGGAGCCTATCTCAATTTCCTACGCATTGCGTAGCAAGTTGCCGCTATCTGCCGCCATATGCCGCCCAATTAGTAAGTGTTATCGTAGTAATCATGGACGACGAGGAACTGCGGGCCACCGCCGTGGCGCTCCGGCGGGCGACCATCGGCCTGGCGCGGCGCCTGCGCGACGAGCGCCCCGCACACGGCCCGGGCCGGCTGGCGCTCTCCCTGCTCGGCCACCTGCACCGGCGCGGCGCGATGACGGCGGGAGAGCTCGCCGCCGCCGAGCACCTCCAGCCCCAGTCCCTCACCCGCGTGCTCGCCTCGCTGGAGGAGCAGGGCCTGATCCGCCGCTCGCGCGGCGAGACCGATCGGCGCAGGCACCACATCGTCCTCACGGAGCGCGGCACGGCGGCGCTGACGCAGCAGGTCGGCACCACGGATCTGTGGCTGGCCGAGGCGCTGGCCGCCAAGCTCACCCCCGCCGAACGCCGCATCCTGGCGGTGGCGGCCGACCTCCTCGAACAGCTCCAGGCCTAGACGACCCGGTACGGGTCACGCAGAGGGGTGACGCGTTCGGCGAAGTCGGCCTTGATCCGCTCCATGCGCGGCCCTGGGGCGTAGAAGCGGCCCTTGGTCTCGCCGTATGGCTGTAGCCAGCCCTTGGCGGCGAGATCGCGCAGGTCACGTGCAGCTTGCCCCTGACTGAGGCCTTCGTCGGCCTGGTAGCGGCTCCTGCGCAGCCGCCTGTTCACGAACACCTCATAGAGCGCGGAGACCGTACGGCTGTTGAGCCCATCGACGTCGACCTGTTCCTCCAGGAGCATCCAGATCTCTCCGGCCTCGGCGAGGCGCTGGCGGACCCGCTGGGCCTGCATGTGATGTGCCTTCAAGCAGAACCGCACCCATGGCAGCGTGTCCCCGTGAGGGCTCCATCGTCGCCCCCCGACCTGGCGCAGCACGTCGTAGTAGTCGAGGGTGACGCGCTGCTGACCGAGCCACTCCTCGATGGAGCAGAACTCGGGCAGCAGAATCTGCTCCCGGCCGAGGACGAGCGTCTGCAGCGCCCGGGACATTCGGCCGTTGCCGTCGCGCCACGGGTGGATCTTGACGAGGTTGAAGTGCGCCATGGCTGCCCGGACATAGCCAGGGGTGTCGAGGTCGCCCTCGTTGAGCCAGGTGACCAGCTCATTCATCGCACCGGGGACCACCTCGACGTCGGGGCCCTCGTAGACGACCTCTCCCGTGTCGGTGTCGCGGATGTAGATGGATCCCGGCCGGATGACGCCCGGCCCTTTGTTGCGGTGGTGGCCGATGACCATGAAGTTGAGCGCGTTGAGCACCCCGACGTCGTACCGGAACGCCGACGCCCGCGACAGCCCCTGGATGTACGTCAGTGCCTGCTGGTAGCCCGCGATCTCCTGAGCCACCGGCGCCGACGTCTCCAGTGGCTCCTCCCCCGCCATGATCGACTCGATGTCCTCGACGCTGGCCCGGTAGCCCTCGATCGAGTTCGAGCCCTGAATCGCCCGCGCCTGCAACTGCCTGCGCAGCTGCCCGTCCCACCGGTGTGTCTCGGCGAGCCGGTATTTCAGGTCGCGCCGCATCTCCTCGATCTCTTCGAGGACGCCCTTGTCCACGGGCTCCAGCGCCGGGGTCTCGTACAACATGCCCTCATAACAGCATGGGCGAATCATCCAGTCAAATGACTGAATGATTCGCCCATTTTGCCGTGATTAGGCGGCTACCGTGGCGGCCACCTGTGCCGGGGCCAGCGCGATGTCGAGGACCTCGCGCACGTCGCTCACCGTGTGGATGGTCAGCTCGCCGCGAACCTCCTCGGGCACGTCGTCCAGGTCCGGCTCGTTGCGGGCCGGGATGAGGACGGTGGTGATGCCCGCCCGGTGCGCGGCCAGGAGCTTCTGCTTCACGCCGCCGATCGGCAGGACCCGCCCGGTCAGGGAGATCTCGCCGGTCATGGCCACGTCACCGCGTACGAGGCGGCCCGACAGGAGAGAGGCCAGCGCGGTCGTCAGCGTCACACCGGCCGAGGGGCCGTCCTTGGGCACGGCGCCCGCCGGGAAGTGGACGTGGACCGAGCGGTCCTTCAGCGCGGTGACCGGCAGCTCCAGCTCCGCCCCGTGCGAGCGGAGGTAGGACAGCGCGATCCTGGCCGACTCCTTCATCACGTCGCCCAGCTGGCCGGTCAGCGTGAGGCCGGTCTCGCCGGTCTCCGGGTCGGCCAGGGACGCCTCGACGTACAGGACGTCGCCGCCCGCTCCGGTGACCGCCAGGCCCGTCGCCACGCCCGGCACCGAGGTGCGCTGGGTGGACTCGGGCAGCGACGACTCCGGCACGAACCGCGGCCGCCCGAGGTAGCCCACGAGGTCGTCCTCGCCGACCGTCACGGGCAGCTCGTCCTTGGCCGACACCTTGCGCAGGATCCTGGCGACCGAGCGCTCCAGCGACCGGACGCCCGCCTCGCGGGTGTACTCGGCGGCCAGCTTGCGCAGCGCGTCGTCCTCGACCTTGACCTCCTCGGCCGTCAGCCCGGCCAGCTCCAGCTGTCTGGGCAGCAGGTGGTCGCGGGCGATCGCGACCTTCTCGTCCTCGGTGTAGCCGTCGAGCGTGACGATCTCCATCCGGTCCAGCAGCGGCCCGGGGATGGCCTCGAGCACGTTGGCCGTGGCCAGGAACAGCACGTCGGACAGGTCCAGCTCGACCTCGAGGTAGTGGTCGCGGAACGTGTGGTTCTGGGCCGGGTCGAGCACCTCCAGCAGGGCCGCCGTCGGGTCGCCGCGGTAGTCGGCGCCGACCTTGTCGACCTCGTCGAGCAGGACGACCGGGTTCATCGAGCCGGCCTCGCGGATGGCGCGGACGATGCGGCCGGGCAGCGCGCCGACGTAGGTGCGCCGGTGGCCGCGGATCTCGGCCTCGTCGCGTACGCCGCCGAGCGCGACGCGTACGAACTTGCGGCCCATCGCGCGGGCCACGGACTCACCAAGAGAGGTCTTGCCGACTCCGGGAGGGCCTGCGAGGGCGAGCACGGCGCCGCTGCGGCGGCCGCCCACCACGCCGAGGCCCTTGTCCTGGCGGCGCTTGCGCACGGCCAGGTGCTCGATGATGCGGTCCTTCACGTCGGACAGGCCCGTGTGGTCGGCGTCGAGCACGACCCGCGCGCCGGTGATGTCGTAGTTGTCCTCGGTACGCTCGTTCCAGGGGATGTCGAGCACCGTGTCCAGCCAGGTGCGGATCCAGCCGGTCTCAGGGGACTGGTCGGAGGTCCGCTCCAGCTTGTCGACCTCCTTGAGCGCGGCCTCGCGCACCTTCTCCGGCAGGTCGGCGGCCTCGACGCGGGCGCGGTAGTCCTCCTCCTCGGTCTCGGTGTCGCCGTTGAGCTCCTTGAGCTCCTTGCGCACGGCGGCGAGCTGCTGGCGCAGCAGGAACTCGCGCTGCTGCTTCTCCATGCCCTCCTGGACGTCCTTGCGGATCGTCTCGGCGACGTCGAGCTCGGCGAGGTGTTCGCGGGACCACTCGATCAGCCTGGCCAGCCGTTCGGCGGGGTCGGCGGCCTCGAGCAGCTCGACCTTCTGCGCGGTGGTCAGCCAGGGGGTGTAGCCGGAGCTGTCGGCCAGCACCGAGGGGTCGTCGATCTGGTTGACCTGGTCGACCACCTGCCAGGCGCCGCGCTTCTGCAGGATCGTGGTGGCCAGCGCCTTGTACTCCTTGGCCAGCTCGTGGGCGCGCTCGCCGGCCGCGACGGTGTCGATCGTGTCGGCCTCGACCCACAGTGCGGCGCCCGGGCCGGTCGTGCCGGTGCCCACGCGTACGCGGTCGACACCCCGGACCACGGCGGCGGGCTCGCCACCGGGCAGCCTCCCGACCTGCTCGACGACGGCCTGCACGCCGATGGCGCCGTAACGGCCGTCGATCCGGGGAACGAGGAGGACCCGCGGCTTGTTGCCACCGGATGCACGGGCCGCGTCGATGGCAGCGCGCACCTCGGAGTCGGACAGGTCCAGCGGAACCACCATGCCCGGCAGAACGACCTCGTCGTCCAGCGGCAGGACCGGGAGGATCAAGCTCTCACTCATACGAACTCCAAAGGGTTGAGTTATACCGACTCAATTCATTGGAGCCCTTCGTTGTTCCCTCTCTTGCCGATGTTCGCTCACGGCGATCGTAATTGTGTAATTGATACCTGAGGGGGAGGTGCGGGATCAGACCCTGGTGTGACGCCCGGCGGGGGGCGGATCCGTAAGCTTGACCAGGTGATCTCCGTCCCCGGCGCTCGATTCCTCAGCCTCCGCCGGCGCGCGACCGCCGAGAAGCGGGCAGGCGCGCCCGGCTGGCACGACGGCGCGGCGACCTCCGGGCGGCACCGCGACGAGGCGGCGTCCGAGCCACGCGGTGGCGACGCGACGGCCCGGCGACGTGGCGGTGGGGGGCGGTTGGGCGAGCAGGCTGGCCGGTCGCGGTCCGGCACGGACGGCGCGCGGACCAGCGACGAGGGCAGCGGCAGCGAGCGCAGCGACGCCGAGCGGGACAGCGGCGAGCGGGCGTTCTTGGGGCGGGTCGGGGTGCGGGTGGGGCTGGCCGTGCGGGCCGTGCCAGAGCCGTTCAGGCTCGCCTTCTTCCGGGGTGACGCCGATCCGCCCCCGAAGGCGCGGCGGCCGGCGATCCGGGTGCCGAAGTGGCTCAGGCTGCTCGTGCCGTTCGCCACGGTCAACCTCATCCAGGTGGCGGAGCTGTTACTGGCGCTGTTCGCCTACATGGCGACGCTGAGCATGTTGTGGTCGTGGAACGCCGACCCACCGCGCCCCCCGGCCGGAAGCGGGCCTGTCTGGGACGGCTTCGTCTACCTCACCGCCGCCGCGGTCGGGCTGCCCATCGCCCTGCGTGACCGGTGGCCGCTGGCGGCTTGGCGGGTGTCGATCGTGCTCTTCCCCGTGGCCGAATGGGTGACCAAGAAGATCGGTGGCGCGAGCGAGCCGTACCTGGCCTGGCTGATCGTCTCCTATCTGCTGGTCCTCTACGCCGTGGCCGTGCGCTGCGACCGGCGGATCACGGTGGCCGTCTGGGGGGTCACGTTCCTGGGCACCTGGATCGTCGACCCCAATTCGATGCCGGTCGCCATGGTCATCGTGTCGGTGGTGGTGCTGTTCGGCTACAACGTGCGGGTCCGCCGTTCGGCCACGGCCAAGCTGAAGGTGGAGAAGCAGCGCACCCAGCAGGCCGAGAGCGCGCAGGCGGTGCTGGCGGAGCGGGCCCGCATCGCCAGGGAGCTGCACGACGTGGTCGCGCACCACATGTCGGTGATCGCGATCCAGGCGGAGGCGGTGCCGCTCCGGGCCAGGGGCGATGCCGCGCAGCTGGAGGCGGGGCTGGCGGAGATCCGCGGGCTGTCGCTGGAGGCCATCGCCGAGCTGCGCCAGGTTCTCGGTGTGCTGCGCGACCAGGACGGACGCGTCGACACCGCCCCGCAGCCCGGGCTCGACCGGCTCGACGAGCTGGTCTCCAACGCCCGTGCCGCCGGGCTGGCCGTGCTCGTCAAGCGCTCCGGCCCGCTCGACCGGCTGCCCCCGGCCGTGGGGCTGTCCGCGTACCGGATCGTGCAGGAGTCGCTCAGCAACGCGATGCGGCACGCGCCCGGCGCGACGGTGGCGCTGGACATCGCACACAAACGAGGCGAGCTGCGGCTTCGCGTCGCCAACGGCCCGGTCGCCGCGCCCGGGGCCGGGCCGGGCGCGGGCCAGGGGCTGGTGGGCATGCGCGAGCGGGTGACGCTGCTCGGCGGCGCGCTCGACGCCGGGCCCGTGCCGGGTGGAGGCTTCGAGGTACGCGCCACGCTGCCGGTCACCGGCGTCGGCGAGGAGGCCACCACCCCATGAGCCCTGTTGCCGCCGTCGGGGCTGAGGCCCTGAAGCGTTTCGGGCCGACGGCTCATCGCGGGGAACGGCGTTGAACGACCGAGGAGAGGGAGAGCGGTTGATCCGGGTTCTGATCGCCGATGACCAGGGCATGGTGCGCACGGGGTTCACCGTGTTCCTGAGTGGGCAGCCGGACATCGAGGTCGTGGGCGAGGCGGCCAACGGGCAGGAGGCCGTGGAGCGGGCCTCGGCGCTGCGCCCCGACGTGGTGCTCATGGACGTGCGCATGCCGGTCATGAACGGCCTGGAGGCGACCAGGGAGCTCCTGTCCCGTGGCGGCGGCGCGCCGAAGGTGCTCATCCTGACGACGTTCGACCTCGACGACTACGTCTACGAGGCGTTGCGCGCCGGGGCCAGCGGGTTCCTGCTCAAGGACGCCTCCGCCGCGCAGCTCGCCGAGGCGGTCCGCGTGGTCGCCGCCGGGGACGCGCTCATCGCCCCGGCGATCACCAAGCGGCTGATCCACGAGTTCGCCAGGCTGGGCGCGCCGCGACCGGTGGCGGGCAGGCGGCTGGCTGAGCTGACCGAGCGCGAGACGGAGGTGCTGACGCTGGTCGCGCAGGCGCTGTCCAACCAGGAGATCGCGGAGAAGCTGTTCGTGGCGGAGCAGACGGTCAAGACGCACGTCGGGCGGGTGCTGATGAAGCTCGGCCTGCGCGACCGCGCCCAGGCGATCGTCTTCGCCTACGAGACCGGCCTGGTCCGGCCCGGCGAGTGACCTCCGACAGGCCGGTCGCTCTTGAGGCCGGTCGCTCTTGAGGCCGGTCGACTCCCCTCGCGCGTGGTCGAGGAACCAGCGCACCGCCGTCGGCGCCGTACGGGCCGCATCGCCCCACGCCGCCCACCGCGACCACTCCGCGCCCTCGCGATGCCGGGCCCTGGGCACCACGCACGGGGTGTCGGCGCGGGCGCGTTCGTCAACGCTCATGGACCGGGCACTCCGGGGAGCAGCCCGGTCGCCCGGTGGGCCCGTGCCCACTCGCGCAGCGTGCGGCGGCAGTGCTTGCGACCGCCGCCGATCAAGGGGACGCCGGGTACGAACATGGGCTCGCGTCGATCATCTTGATCGGGACGACGAAGGCCTCGGCGGAGCCCGCGTCAGTCGTCATGACCGGGACGACGAAGACCTCGACAGAGCCCGCGTCGATCATCATGACCGGGACCACGAAGCGCCCGGGAAACGAGCCGACGCGGGGCCGGCTCCGCCCTCGAAAGACGAACATCGCGTGTCTCGACGTCCCCTCGCGCGGCCCCGTTCCCCTGCGCGGGCCGCCGCCGTACAGTCGGCTGATGGACCCGGTTGAGCTCTTCCATCAGGTGGCGGCGACCGTTCCCGCCTACAGGGCCTTTCTGGCGGAGAACCACATCAACCCCGAGCAGATCACGACATATCAGGATTTCGTCGGGCTGCCGATGACGTCCAAGGAGAGCTACACCCACCGCCACCCCCTCCCCGACCTCTGCAGGAACGGCGTGATCGGGGACATCATCGCCGTGTCCTCCGGCTCGACCGGCGTCCCGTCCTTCTGGCCGCGCTCGGCGGCGGACGAGCGCGTGATCGCCGCCCGGTTCGAGGAGGTCTTCAGGGACTCCTTCGACGCCCGCGAGCGCCGCACCCTCGCCGTCGTCTGCTTCGCCCTGGGCACCTGGGTCGGCGGCCTGTTCACCGTCAACTGCTGCCGCCACCTGGCCGAACGCGGTTACCCGATCACCGTGGTCGCCCCCGGGACCGACCGGAGGGAGATCCTGCGGGTGATCCCCGAGCTGGCGCCCCACTTCGACCAGGTGGTGCTCCTGGGCTACCCGCCGTTCCTCAAGAACGTCATCGACACCGAGGACCTCCCCTGGGCCGACTGGAACGTCAAGCTCGTCACGGCCGGCGAGGTGTTCAGCGAGGAGTGGCGCACGCTGGTCGCGCGGCGGGCCGGAATCGCGGACCCCGTCAGGGGCATCGCCTCCCTGTACGGCACCGCCGACGCGGGGGTCCTGGGCAACGAGACCGCGCTGTCCGTCGAGATCCGGCGCTTCCTGTCCACGCGCCCGGACACGGCCAGGGAGCTGTTCGGCGAGTCCAGGCTGCCGACGCTCATCCAGTACGACCCGGATGTCCGCTTCTTCGAGGAGCAGGAGGGCACCCTGCTCTTCTCCGGCGACAACGGCATTCCGCTCATCCGGTACCACATCGCCGATGAGGGCGGCGTGGTGCCGTACGAGGACATGCTGGGCTTCGTCCGGCGGCACGGCTTCGAGCCGGCGGCCCGGGGGCCGCAGCGACCGTTCGTGTACGTCTTCGGCCGCAGCCACTTCACCGTGTCCTACTACGGCGCGAACCTCTACCCGGAGAACATCGCGATCGGCCTGGAACAGCCCGAGGTCAGCAGGTCGGTCACGGGCAAGTTCGTGATGGAGGTGGTGGAGGACGCCAACCGGGACCGGCACCTGACGATCACGGTGGAGCTGATGCCCGGCGAGAAGCCGGCCGACGAGATCGCCCAGGCCGTGGGTGAGTCGATCCTGGCCCAGCTGCGACGGCTGAACAGCGAGTTCGCGAACTATGTGCCGGTCTCGCAGCAGGCGCCGTTCATCCGGCTCCGGGAGTCCGGCGACCCCGAGTACTTCCCGCCAGGCGCCAAACACCGTTACACCCGCTGACGACACGGGGCCGCGGTCCAGCACGCGTCGCAGTCCCACGTCCCCCTCCAGAACCCGCGCCCCCTCCGGCACTCCGGAACCCGCGCCCCCTCCGGCACTCCGGAACCCGCGTGCCCCGGTACTCCGGAACCCGTGCCCCTCAAATACTCGGGAACCCACGTCCCCCCGGAACTCCGGGACCCGCTTCCCCCCGGAACTCCGGGACCCGCTTCCCCCCGGAACTCCGGGACCCGCTTCCCCCGATACTCCTGAACCCGCGTCCCCCTCAGGTACTCGGGAACCGCGCCCCCCGATACTCCGGGACCGCACCCCCCGGTACTCCGGAACCCGCGTCCCCCTCCGGTACTACGAAAAAGCTCAAACCCTGCGGTGACGCGGGCGACGGGCCACTCTCCGTAACGTTCCCGGCATGCTCAGAAACCTTCTGCTGGCGGGGCTCGTGACGGTGGGCGCGCTCGTGCTGTGGCCGGGGCCGCCGAGCGGACGGCTGGTACGCGTCTACGGCGACCTGGCAACGGCCGACCGGGTCGCGATCATCGTGCCGGGCGCCGACACCACGGTCGCCACGTTCGACGACGGCACGAAGCGGCCCGGAGGCGCGGCGAGAGCGCTGCTGGCGGAGGCCACGCGGCTCGCCCCGGGCGAGCGGCTGGCGGTGGTGGCCTGGCTCGGCTACGACTCCCCGCGCACGCTGAGCCTGGGCGTGATCACCAGCGACGCGGCGGTCAAGGGGGCCCGGGAGCTGCGCCGCACCGTCACGGACCTCCACGCGCGCACCCCGGCGCCGATCGCGCTGCTGTGCCACAGCTACGGCTCGGTCCTGTGCGCCAGAGCCATCCCCGGCTTACCCGTCGCCGACCTCGCCGTCTTCGGCAGCCCCGGCCTCGACACCCCCTCGGCCACCGCCCTGACCCTGCCGGCACACGCTGCCGCCACCCTGGCCCAGCCAGCACACGCGACCGCCACCCCGGCCCAACCCGCACAGGCGGTGACCACCCAAGCCCAACCCGCACAGGCGGTGACCATCCCGGCCCAGCCAGCACACGCGACCGCCACCCCGGCCCAGGCAGCACACGCGGCGGACACCGCCCGAGCCGCAGGCAATGCTCGCGGTGCGACCGGCGCACCCAGCGCTCAGGGTGCGCCGGTCGCGCAAGGCGCTCGGCACGCGCGAGGCGGCGCCCAGAGTGCCCAGGACGCGGCAAGCCCGCGGGTCACTCCACCCTCGGCAGCCGTGCGGAGTGGTGCGCAGGGCGGCGCGACGGCGGCGACAGCGGCGCCGCTGCGAGTGTGGGCGGGGCTGGGGGAAAGCGACTGGGTCAGGTTCGTGCTGAAGGTCAAAATCGGGCCGGCAGGCTTCGGCGCCGACCCCATGAGCCCTTCGTTCGGGGCCCGTGTCTTCGCGGTGGGCTCGGGCGGCCACAGCGACTACTTCACCCCTGGGACCCCGTCACTGCGTAACCTGACCCTTATCGCTCTCGGTCACGCAGGCGAGGTGACCTCTTGACGTGGCGTTTCCTGGGTACGAGAGGAGAAGAGCCGGTTTTGATGACATGGTGTCGTCATCAGCTTGACGCCGGATGCCGATGTTTGTGACACTTCGTCATAAAACGTCTGCGCGAGTTGAGGTAGGCCGTGACCACGCCGTTCTCCGAAACCCTGAAGAACGCCACCTGGACCGACCACGAGTCCGCCGAAGGCGAGAGCTATCTCGCGGAGCTCATGGGCGGCCGGTTGAGCGAACACGAATACGGCGAGATGGTGGCCCAGCACTACTTCGCGTACATCGCGCTCGACGGTGTGTCGCGTGAGCTGGCCGACCATCCGGTGGCGGGCCGGTTCGTCTTTCCCGAGCTCTATCGGGAGCGAGCGCTGGAGCGGGACCTGGCGACGGTCTACGGCCCGAGCTGGCAGAGCCGGATCGTACCGTCCAAGGCCACGCGCACGCTGGTCGCACGCATCCACCAGGTCGCCAATTGGCCGAGTGGCTATATCGCCCACCACTACACGCGCTATCTGGGCGATCTGTCCGGCGGCCAGTTCATCCGCATGGAGCTGCAGAAGATCTACGGGTACAGCTCTGGCGGGGGTGTCGACTTCTACATCTTCGACGGGCTGGGCAGCTTGCCGAGGTTCAAGAACGAATACCGTGCACGGCTGGACGAGCTGGAGCTGGACGACCGGGAGCAGCAGCGCATGATCCGCGAGGTGAAGCTGGCGTACCAGCTCAACACCGAGGTGCTGACCGAGCTCCTCCACGTCGTCAAAACCGCCGCCTGACCGCCAGTGCCGGCCATCCTCCGTACGCCCCTACGACCGCCCATCGCCCAACGGCCGACGGCCGTCCCCTCCACGCCGTCACGACCGCCACCTCCGTACCAACAGCTCACCCTGAGGAGCCGCTACCCAACTGCCGGCGGCCACCCTCTCAACGCCGTCACGACCGACGCCCGCGTACCAGCGGCTCGCCGTTGGACCTGCCGCCCGCATTTCAGCGGCTCGCCATCAGGACCCGCCGCCGCGATGGCCGGCGGCGATCTCGTCACGCCGTCGCGGACCGCTCCTTCCACAGATGGCCCCCGACCACGCTGTCGGAACTGCCCGGCTGCCCAGTCGCCAGCGGTCGCTCTCCTCAACAACGTCCAACCGCCAGCCGACCACCGACGCCGCCCTCATGACCGCCGCCCAACCGCCAGCGACCCATCGTCACGGCCACCGTCCGACCACCGGCGCCCGCCGTTTCCGCTGGCCCCTGCCGCCGCGGCTCAGTGTCAAGACAGCCCGACGGCAACCGCCCCCATGACCGCAACCCGACCACCAACTCGCCGGACCGCCGCCCGACCACCAATCGCCGAGTCGCCGCCCGACCACCAACGCCCACGCCCGGCCGCTGCCCCCACCACCAGCGGCTCAGCGTCAAGACAGCCCGACGGCAACCGCCCCCATGACCGTCGCCCCCCATGACCGCAACCCGACCACCAACTCGCCGGACCGCCGCCCGGCCACCAACGCCCGCCCCTGCCGCTGGCCCCTGCCGTCAGCGGCTCGGCGTCAAAACGGCCCGACGGTAACTGTCCTCATGGCCGGAGCTCGACCGCCGGTGGCCGGGTTGTCGTCCCGGCGGCTACCGGCGCCGGCCGGGCTCGGAGGGTGAATGGGGGGATCGTGCGGTGGCTGTTCACGATCCCCGCCTACCATGGGCCTATGCCTCGGATCTCCGCCGCCACGATCGGCGAGCATCGAACGCAGACGCGTGACCGCATCCTCCAGGCCGTCTCCCGGCTGTCCAGGGTGCACGGCATCGATACGATCTCGATGACGGACGTGGCCGGCGAGGCGGGGATCACCAGGACCGTCCTGTACAACTACTTCCCGGACAAGGCTGCTCTCTTGCTGGCGTTCACCGAGCGGGTGACTCAATACTTCATCGACAGCTACGAGCAGGAGCTGCCGGAGAGCGCCTCTCCGGCAGATCGGCTGCGGGTGTTCGTGCGGCTGCAGCTGGCCGGGCTGCTCGCCCATCCTCATCCGGGTGCCGCCGATCTCAGTGCCGCGCTCGGGCCCGACGCCTACCAGCAGCTGGCCGAGCATGTCGCGCCCATGCAGCGCATCCTGGTGGAGATCCTCGAGAGCGGCGTCGAGTCCGGCGAGTTCCGGGTGCTCGACGTGCAGGCCACGGCTCGCATGATCCTCGCCGTCGTCGGCGCCGAGCGGGTTCCGCTGATCAGCGGGAACGTGACGGTGGACCGGGCCGGGGAGCTGGTGTCCGAGTTCGTGCTGCGGGCCATCGGCGGGCTCACGTGAGCGCTGCGAACGACGGCGCGGGAACGGCGCCCGGGGACGGCCACGTCCAGCTCGGGTCCGTGCGCGGCCGGTGGATCCTGGCCGCGACCGTGCTCGGCTCGGGGCTGGCGCTGCTCGACAGCACCGTGGTCAACGTCGCCCTCCCGTTCCTGGGCGACGAGCTCGACGCGGGCATGGACGGCCTGCAGTGGACGATCAACGCGTACACGCTCACCCTCGCCGGGCTGATCCTGCTGGGCGGGTCCCTGGGCGATCGGTACGGGCGGCGGAAGATCTTCATGATCGGCACCGTGTGGTTCGCCGTGGCGTCGGCGCTGTGCGGGCTGTCGCCGAACATCGAGTTCCTGATCGCGGCCCGGGCCCTGCAGGGCATCGGCGGGGCGCTGCTCACGCCGGGTTCGCTGGCGATCATCCAGGCGTCGTTCGTGCAGCACGACCGGCCGCGGGCCGTGGGAGTGTGGTCCGGGCTGGGCGGCGTGGCCAGCGCGATCGGGCCGCTGCTCGGCGGCTGGCTGGTGCAGAGCGTGGGGTGGCGCTGGGCGTTCCTGATCAACCTGCCGTTCGCGCTGCTCATCGTGTTCGTGACGATGCGGCACGTGCCGGAGAGCAGGGACGAGCAGGCGGCGGGGCGGTTCGACGTGCTGGGGGCGGCGCTGGCGGCGCTGGCGCTGGCCGGGATCACGTACGGGCTGATCGAGATGGGCGCGCCGGTGCCGCTGATCGCGGGGCTGGCGCTGGGGGCGATCTTCGTGGTGACCGAGATCCGCAGGTCGCCGAACGCGCTGGTGCCGGTGGAGATCTTCCGCAACCCGGTGTTCACCGCCGTGAACGTGGTGACACTGATCATGTACGCGGCCATGGGCGTGGTGTTCTTCCTGCTGGTGGTGCAGCTCCAGGTGGTGTCGGGATTCGGGCCCATCGCGGCGGGGCTGGCGATGTTGCCGACGACGATCCTGATGCTGCTGCTGTCGCCACGGGCCGGCGAGGTGGCCAAGCGCATCGGGCCACGCTGGCCGATGACGGCCGGGATCCTGCTCGCGGCCTGCGGTTTCCTCGCGATGAGCACGATCGGGCCGGGCGCTTCCTACCCGCTGCAGGTGCTGCCCGCGGCGACCCTCTTCGGGCTGGGGCTGTCGGCGACGGTCGCGCCGCTGACCTCGACCGTGCTGGCCACGGCCGAGGAGAGGCACGCGGGCACCGCCAGCGGCGTCAACAACGCCGTGGCCCGCACCGGGAGCCTGCTCGCCGTCGCCGCCGTGCCGCCGCTGGTCGGGCTGGTGGGCGACGCGTTCAAGAACCCGCCGGTGTTCAACGCCGGGTTCCACCTGGCGATGCTGATCAGCGCCGTGATGATGGTGGTGGCGGCGCTGATCACGTTCTTCTCCATCAGGACGAACGTCCTGGCGGTCAAGGACTAACTCCGGCAGGCGTCGTCAGAAGGTGAACGCCTGGCTGCGGACGCTGTTGTCGAAGTTCGACAGCAGCAGGTCGGGCTCGCCGACCGAGCGGAGGTCGGGCAGCCTGGTCAGCAGCTCGCGGAACATCGTACGCATCTCCTGCCTGGCCAGGTTGGCGCCGAGGCAGAAGTGCGGCCCGGGGCCGCCGAAGCCGACGTGCGGCTTGGTCTCGCGGGTGATGTCGAACGTGTCGGCGTCGGGGAAGACCGACTCGTCCCGGTTGGCCGACCCGTAGAAGAGGACGACCTTGTCGCCCTTCTTCAGCTCCAGCCCGCGCAGCGAGCAGTCCTCGGTGACCGTGCGCCGGAACTGCATGATCGGCGACACGTACCGGACCATCTCCTCGATCGCGCCGTTGATGTGCGTGTCGAAGTCGCCCGTCAGCAGCTCGCGCTGCGCCGGGTTGTCGGTGAGGAGCTTGACGCCGTGGGCCATCGTGTTGCGGGCCGTCTCGTTGCCCGCGACCAGCAGCAGCGAGAAGAACGAGCCGAGCTCCTTGTCAGTCAGCTTCTCCCCGTCGGGGTTGGCGTTGACCAGCAGGGAGACCAGGTCGCCCTTGGGGTCGGCGACGCGCTCGTGGCCGAGCTTGATGACCATGCGCTGCAGGGCGAGCAGGGCCAGCATGTTCTGTCCGGCCATCTGGACGCTGCGGGCCAGGCTGGGGCGCACGCCGGTGTAGGCGGTGGAGATGTCGACGTGCTGGTGGACCTTCTCGCGCAGCTCCTGCGGGATGTCCAGCATGTCGCAGATGACGTGGATGGGCAGCCGGGCGGCCACCTGGGTGACGAAGTCGCTCGGCCCGTCCCTGACGACGTCGTCCACGATGCGGGCGCAGGCGGCCTCGATATCGCTCTGCAGGTTGGCCAGCATCTTCGGGCTGAACGAGCGGGTGACGATCCGGCGCAGGCGGGCGTGGCGCGGGTCGTCCATGTTGACCATCGACTCCCCGAACACCTGCTTCACCCAGCCCGGCGGCTCCGGGTTGGTGACGGCGGGCTCGCTGGAGAAGAGCTTGGCGTTGCGGCTGGCCTCGACCACGTCCGCGTGGCGTACGAGGGCGTAGAAACCCTTGCCCGAGCGGAGGAACGGCACCTTCTTCTCGGGGAAGAACACCGGATGCTCCAACTGCCGGAGCCGGGCGAACGCCTCGTTACGCTCTTTCGGCGGCTTGCGCCAGAAATCCAGATCCGCGAGATCGATGTCCACGCGTCTATCCTGGCACGTTCCCACGATGTCGTGGATCGCCAAGCGATGTGCATCCGGCTCTCCTGGGCCGTTCTCGCGCTGTTCAGGCACGGTTCGACCTGTGTGGACATTACTTCCGTTATGAACCTTCTCCTCGCCGCCTGCCTGGTTCTCCCACTCGCTTCCGGTACGACTCCCGCCGCGGCCCGGTCGTGCGGTGGGCACCCCCTCGACTTCGACGGCGACGGACGGCCCGACCTCGCCGTGGCCGCGCCCTACGACGACTCCCGGGCCGGGTCGGTGACCGTGATGTACGGGTCAGGGAAGAAGGTGAAGCTCACCCAGAAGGGCGCCGAACCCGGTGACTCGTTCGGATCCGCGCTGGCCGTGGGCGACTTCAACGGGGACGAGTGCGCCGACCTGGCCGTCGGGGTGTCGGAGGAGTTCGTGGGGACGCGGGTGCCGGGCGCGGACGGGAACGGGGTCGTCCAGATCTTCAACGGCTCGGTCGACGGGCTGGTCCCGGGCAAGGAGCTGGCACTGGCCAAGCCGTCGAGCGACCGGTTCGGGGCGGCGCTGGCGGCCGGTGACCTCGACGGGGACGGCAAGGACGAGCTGGTCGTCGGCGCGCCCAGCCACCGGTCGGGCGGGGCGGTGACGGTGTACTGGATGAAGGGGCGCAAGCCGTACCAGATCACCCAGAAGACGTCGTGGGTGCGGCAGGCGGCGAACGTCACCGACCAGTGGGGCGCCGCGCTGGCGACCGGCGACTTCGACGGGGACGGCAAGGACGAGCTGGTCATCGGCGCGCCCGCCGACAGCGTCAAGCTGGACGGGCAGGGCTCGGTGACCGTCGTCGACGTGCGGGCGAAGCGGGCGCGGCAGCTCACCCAGAGCAGCTCCGGCATCAAGGGGGCCTCCGAGAAGTGGGACGCGTTCGGGGCCTCGCTGGCCACGGGCGACTTCAACGGGGACGGGCGGGCCGACCTGGCCATCGGGGTGCCGGGTGAGGGGCTCAGCGCGAACCAGCGGGCCATGGACTACGGCGACGGCACCGTGGACGTCCTGTACGGGACGCGGAGCGGGCTGACCACCCGCAAGAGCGAGGCGTGGTCGCAGAACACGCTCAAGGGGGTGCCCCGGTACTACGACCGGTTCGGGGCGTCGCTGGCCGCCGGGGACTTCAACGGGGACGGACACGACGAGCTGGCCATCGGCGTGCCCGGGGAGAAGGCGGTCCAGGTGCTGGCCGGGCGGAGCTCCGGCGGGCTCACCCGGGTGGGGAACCTGCTGATCAAGGGCGAGGGGCGAGACTTCGGCGCCGCCCTGGCCGCGCTGCCGTTGAGCGAGCGCTATCGGGCGCTGGGGGCGCGGCGGCCGCTGTACGGGCTCGTCGTGGCGGCGCCGGACCAGGGGCTGATCATGTACGCTCCCGGGTCCCGCAAGGCGGGGCTGAAGCTGGGCAAGGTGCGCCGGCTCAGCAAGGGCACGGGGTTGTACGGCTACGCCTTCGGCTGAGCCACTCCCCCGCCGCGCTTCGGCTGGGGCCCTCTTGGGGGGAGCCTCTCGAACGGGGAGAGCTCGGCAAGGTCAGGGGATGGGTGGGTTGGTGGGGAGGATGATGCGGAACAGGGCGCCCTTGCCGGGTGAGCCTTCCGCCATCACGATGCCCCCGTGTGCCTCCACCAGCGTGGCCGCGATCGACAGCCCCAGTCCCGAACCGCCCGCGCTCCGCGCCGGGTCCGCGCGGTAGAAGCGTTCGAAGACGCGCTCGGCGACCTCCGGGGGGAATCCGGGCCCCTCGTCGGCCACCTCCACCACGGCCTGGTCGCCCTCCACTCCGACCCGCACCTGGAAGGGCGTGCCGGGCGGCGTGTGGGTGAGGGCGTTCGTGACGAGGTTGTTGAGGACCTGCCCGAGCCGCGACTCGTCCCCCGTCACGATCACGTCCCCCTCGCCGCCGAACAGCCGCACCAGCTCGATCCTGCGGTCCGGCGCCAGCGTCTGGGCGTCGATGACGGTGGTGGCGGCCAGACTGAGCAGGTCCACGGGCCGCCGTGCCAGCTCCCGTCGCTGGTCGAGGCGGGCCAGCAGGAGCATGTCCTCCACCAGCAGCCCCATCCGGGCAGCCTGCCCCTCGATGCGGCTCAGCAGCCGTACGGCCTCGGCCAGGTCCTTCTCCTCCCCCAGCCGGAACAGCTCGGCGAACCCTCTGATCGACGTCAGCGGCGTGCGCAGCTCGTGGGAGGCGTCGGCCATGAACCTGCGCATCAGCTCCTCGGAGCGCCGGGCGGCCGTGGCGGACTGGCGGGCCGACTCGGCGGCCGCCTCCCGCTCGCGCGCCGCCGACTCGATCTGCGCGAGCATGCTGTTGAGCGAACGGCCGAGCTTGCCGACCTCGGTGGTACCCGCCCACATGGGCACGCGGCGCGACAGGTCGCCGCCCGCGATGTCCCTGGCCGTACGGGCGATCTCGCGGAGCGGGCGCAGGCTGCGGCGTACCAGCCAGTAGCAGGCGAACCCGAGCACCACCAGCGTGCCGCCGCCGGCGACCCCCACGATCAGGGCGAGCTGGGAGACCGTGGCGTCCACGTCGCCGAGGTTGACGGCGATCACCCGGGTCTCGCCGTCCCGGACCGGCACGGCGACGACGCGCCAGGTCGGGCCTGCGGCGGCGCGTGATTCGACGGTGAAGGGGTGGCCGTGCAGGGCGACGACCTTGGGGAGGTCGAGCTTGGGCAGGGCGGGCGTGTGGTCCTCGGTGGACTCGCTGAGCGTCCTGATCGGCGCGCCGGTGGCGTCGAGGATCACCGCGTAGAACAGGCCGAAGAAGCGCTGCGGGCGAGTGCCGGGACGGGGCTGCTCGGTGGGTGGCGGGGGCGGCTCGCGCAGCGGGCGGCTGGCCGCGATGAGCTGCTGGTCCACGCGTTCGACGAGGTAGCCGCGCAGCAGCCGGACGGCGAACAGGCCGGTCAGGGTGATGGCGAGGGTGACCAGCAGGAGGGTCGCCGAGACCAGCCGCAGCCACAGCGGGGACCTGGCCAGGTATTTGCGCGCCGCCGCGCCCTTGGCGCGGAGGTGGTGAACAAGGGAAACGGCGTCGCTCATATGCGGGGCGGGCGCAGGATGTAGCCCACCCCGCGCAGCGTGTGCAGGTATTTGCGATCCCCCGTGTCCACCTTCCGCCGCAGGTAGGAGACGTACGACTCGACCAGCCCCACGTCGGTGCGCCAGTCGCCGTTCCAGACGTGGTCGAGGATCTGCGTCTTCGACAGCACCCGGCCCACGTTGAGCATGAAGTACCGCAGCAGCCTGAACTCCGTCGGCGACAGCTTCACCGGGATGCCGTCACGCCACACCTCGTGGCTCTCCTCGTCCAGCTCCAGGTCGGCCACCCGCAGCCGGTTCGGCGGCGGGACGCCGCGCCGGGTCCTGCGCAGGACCGCCCGGATCCTGGCGATGACCTCCTCCAGGCTGAACGGCTTGGTCACGTAGTCCTCGCCGAGGCCCAGCCCCGCGAGGCGGTCCTCGGGCGTGTCCTTGGCGGTCACGAACAGCACCGGAACCCGGCGGCCGCGGGACCGCAGCCTGCCCGCGACCGCCAGGCCGTCCAGGTCGGGCAGCATGACGTCGAGCATCACCAGGTCGGGTGTGCTCTCCTCCGCCACCCGCAACGCCTCCATGCCGTCGGCCGCGGTCAGCACCTCGAAGCCGGCCATGCGCAGGCTGGCCGAGAACAACTCCCTGATGTTGGGTTCGTCGTCGACCACCAGCAGCCGGGCCTCGGGCTCACGCGTCATCGCGGGCCTCCTCCGAGGTTCCCCTGCGTGATCGACGTCGCGGTCACCGAGCCGTCGCCGCCCTGCTGGCCGCGTACCACCACCGAGGTGCCGGTCTGGAGGTCGGCCACCTTCCCGGGCTTGGAGATCTGAACGGTGGTCCGGTCGTCGGTGGTGACCGTGACGGTGGAGCCGTCCATGGTCTTCACGTAGACCTTGCCCCCTTCGACCTTCTCGACGGTGCCGATGGTGCCTCCCCCGCCGCCCATCCGCTGGCCTCCACCGTAGCCGGGCGGCTGGCCGAATCCGCCGCGCTGCTGGCCGGAACCTCCCTGCGACTGGCCGTACCCGCCGCCCATGGGACGCTGCTGCGCCCCGGCGGCGGGCCCGGCCGACGAGCCGAACAGGTTGGAAGCCTGAATGCCGATGAGGATACCGGCCACCAGCACGACGCCGGCGGCCAGCGCCAGCGTGAGCTTGGAGGTGCCCTTCCGCGGCTGGACGGCGAGCTCCTCCCCCAGGTCGTCGGGGTACGGCGAGGAGTCGAGCTGGGCCATGTCATTCTCCTTACTCGTGGCGCAAGGCCTGGATGGGCCTCAGCTTGGCCGCCCGGTTGGCGGGATAACTGCCGAAGAACAGCCCGATCCCCACCGACACGCCCAGCGCGAGCGCCACCGACGACGGCACCAGGACCGGCTCGATGCCGGCCACGGTGAACCTGGTCCCGATGAACGCCACCAGCACCCCGGACAGCCCGCCGACCAGGCTCAGCAACGTGGCCTCCAGCAGGAACTGGCCCAGGATCGCGCTCCTGGGCGCGCCGATCGCCTTGCGGATGCCGATCTCGCGGGTGCGTTCCGTGACGGTCACCAGCATGATGTTGGTGATGCCGATGCCGCCCACCAGCAGCGAGATCGCGGCCACGGCGCCCAGCAGCACGGTGAAGGTGCCGGTCGCCGCGCTGACGGTCTCCTGCAGCGTGGCCTGGTTGAGGATGCGGTAGTCGGCGTTGTCGTTCGTGATGCCGTGCCGCTGGTTGAGGATGGCCGTGACCTCGGCCTGCGCCGCCGTCGTGGTCTCCGCCCCGGACGCCTGCACGACGATCGAGTTGAGCGAGCCGAACCCGCTCAGGCTCTGCTGTACGGCGGGCAGCGGCGCGATGGCCACGTCGTCGGCGTCCTGCATGCCGGTGGACCCGGCCTCCTTCAGCACGCCGACGACCGTGAACGGCACGCCCGACACGCTGACCTGCTTGCCGATGGGATCGACGGTGCCGAACAGCTCCTCCACGACGGTCTGGCCGAGCACCACGACCTTCCTGGCCGCCAGCACGTCGTCGTTGAAGAAGTACGTGCCCTTCGTGACGGGCTTGTTGACGGCCTCGAAGTAGCTGGGGTAGGTGCCGACGAACTGCGAGATCGCGTGGCTGGCGGCCCCGTACGTGGCGGTCGAGGAGGAGGCGGTCACGACCGGCGAGACGCTGCTGACGGAGGGCGCCAGGGTCTTGTCGGTCAGCGCCTTGGCGTCGGCCAGGCTGAGCTGCCTGGCCTGGGTGCGCGGACCGGTGTTCGCGCCGCCGCCGGGCGCCCGCATGCCGCCACCGCCACCGCCGCCGCCTCCTCCCGAGAACTGCGGGGAGATCGTCAGGGTGTTGGCGCCGAGGCGCTGGATGTTGCGCGTGATGCTCTGCGAGGAGCCCTCGCCGACGGCGACCAGCATGATGACCGCGGCGACGCCGATGAGGATGCCGAGCGTGGTCAGCGAGCTGCGCATCTTGTTGGCCAGCAGGCCGCGCAGCGCGAAGCGGAGGATCTCGAGCTGGTTCACCTGGCCGCCGCCCTGCCCATTTCCGAATCCTTTTCCGGGTCCTTTTCCGGGCCTTTCGCCGCCATCCGCGGGGGCGGGCCGTCCACCGGGCCTTGGCGGTGGTCCTCCACGACCTCGCCGTCCACCAGCCTGATCACCCGCTTGGCGTGCGCGGCCACGTCGTTCTCGTGCGTGATGAGCACGATCGTGCGGCCCGAGTCGCTGAGCCGGTCCAGGATCTCCAGGACATCGCTCGTGGAGGCGGTGTCCAGGTTGCCGGTCGGCTCGTCGGCCAGCAGCAGCGCGGGCGCGGTGACCAGGGCCCTGGCCACGGCCACGCGCTGCTGCTGGCCGCCGGAGAGCTGGTTCGGCTCGTGGTGCACGCGATCGGCCAGCCCGACCTGGTCCAGCGCCGCCAGGGCCCGCCTGCGCCGCTCGGCCTGGCCGATGCCGCCGTACACCAGCGGCAGCTCGACGTTGGCCAGCGCGCTCATGCGCGGGATCAGGTTGAACGACTGGAACACGAACCCGACCCTGCGGTTGCGCAGGATGGCGAGCTGGTGCTCGTCCAGCTGTCCCACGTCGGCGCCGTCGATCAGGTACGTGCCGGCGGTGGGGACGTCGAGGCAGCCGAGGATGTTCATGAGCGTGGACTTGCCGGAGCCGGAGGCGCCCATGATGGCGACGTAGTCGCCGCGCTCGACGTCCAGGCTGATGCCGCGCAGGGCGCGGACCTTCGCGTCGCCCTCGCCGTACTCCTTGACCAGGTCCTTCACCCGCAGGACGGGCGGGACCTCCGGCGGCGTCATCGCCCGCCTCCAGGACCGCCGCCGCCACCGGGCACCCCGCCGCCGCCGGGGAAGCCGCCACCGCCGCCGAAGCGCAGGCCGCCGCCCGTGGTGCCGGTCGTCGTGGTCGCCGGGGGCACGATCTGGTCGCCCTCGGACACGCCCGACTTGATCTCGGTCAGCGTCGTGCCCTGCACGCCGACCTCCACCGGGGTCCTGGCCTGCGTGCCGTTCCTGAGCAGGGTGACCGTGGTCTGGCCGCCGCTGGTGGAGACCGCCGTCGAGGGGACGGTCACGACGTTGTCGGCCTGGCCGACCACGACCTCGACCGTGGCCGTCTGGCCCAGCCGCACCTGGCTCGGGACCTTCGTGAACGTCACCGTGACCGGATATTGCACGACATTGTTGCTGGTGGAGGCGACCGGATCGATCTGGGTGACCTTGCCCGTCGCGGTCACCCCCGGCAGGGCGTCGAACGTGACCGTGGCCTCCTGGCCCTTCTTGAGCTTGCCGACGTCGGACTCGGTGAAGGTGCCCACGAGCTGCAGCTTGCCGACGTCGGCCAGCTCGATGAAGCCGCCGGAGCTCTGGGCGGCGCCGGAGCCTGAGGACTGGCTCGCGCCCTGGCCGGAACCCGAGCTCGAACCCGACCCGGAGCTCGTCCCGGAGCCCGACCCCGAGCTGCTGCCGCCGACCGAGCCGTTCACCGCCGTGATCGTGCCCTTGAACGGCGCCTTCAGCACGGTGGCCGCGACCGTGCGCTGCGCCTCCCGGTAGGCGTTGCGGGCCTTGATGTAGGAGGCGTAGAGCTGGGCTGTCGAGGTCCCGTCGTCGACGGCCTCGTCGTACGTGGCCTTGGCCGCCGACAGGCTCTCCTGCGCGGCGTCGTCGTCGATCCTGGCCAGGATGTCGCCCTTGCTCACCTTGTCGCCGGCCTTGACGTAGACCTTCTCGACCGTGCCCGTCGTGCCGAACGACAGTTCCCGGGACCGGGAGCTCTCGACCGCGCCCGACGCGGACACCGAGGCCACCACGGAGCCGCGGCTCGCGGTCACGGTCCTGACGGCCGTCTGGCCCGCCGCCTGGCCCGTGCCAAGCTGGGCGTACGCGAGCGCGGCCCCGCCCAGCAGGAGCACCACCAGCGCTCCGTTGGTCATCAGCGCTCTGCGCCTTCTCGACACCTTCACAGGCGGTGACCCTTGCACACCAGGCTGCGCCGGAGCCGCGAGCGAGCTGAACGTTCGCTGACAACCCGGGCCTCCCCCAAGGCACACAGGTAACTCTTAGGCTGCTCGCAGCCTGGCGCGAGGCGGCTCCGCCAGGATGGGCCGCCATGAGACCGACTTTCGCGCTGGGCGGCCTCGCCCTCGCCGTGCTCGTGGCCGGGTCCGGCCTGGCACTGGCGCTGCGCGACGACACCCCGCCCGCCGTCCAGGTACGGCTCGCCTCCGCGCAGCGCGGCCAGGTCACGGCCACGGTCAGCGCGGCGGGCAACACCGTGGACGGCTCGCGCAGGGACCTGGCGTTCGGCTCTTCGGGGACGCTGACCAAGGTGTACGTCAAAGTCGGGACCAAGGTGAAGAAGGGCCAGGTGCTGGCCAGGATCGACGGGCGGGCGGCGCGGGAGGCGTACACGGCGGCCAAGGCCGACCTCGCCGCGGCCGAGGAGGCGCTGGAGGAGGCCCAGGAGAAGGCCGCGTCCCCGGCCGCGGCCACCTCCCCGACCGGAACCAGGTCCGCGACCTGCACGCCGTCCGGGAACGGCGGCACACCGGCCGCGTCCCCCACCGGCTCGGCGGCCCCCACGGGCAGGGGGACACCCACCGGCTCGGCGACGCCCACCGCAAGCGCGACGCCCAGGCCCACGGACCGGGCGGGCAGCAACACGGTGAACGGCGACGCTGTGACCGGGAACGCCGTGAGCGGCAACGGCGCGCTCGGGCCGACGGCGCCCTCCGCCCAGGGCGTGTCCGTGCACAACGTGAACCCGACCAGCTCCACCCCGCGCCCCACCAGCACGCCGACCTCCGGACCCACGAACCCCGGCCCCACCGGCCCCGGGCCCGAGCCGCAGCCCACGGTCACAGTCACCGTGACAGCCACAGCGACGGCCACGGTGACGGCCACCGTGACGGCCACGGTGACGGCCACGGTGACGGCCACGGTGACGGCGACCGTCACCGCCACCCCGACCGGCGGCACCCCAGGCGGCGGCTCCGACCAGTCCGGGAGCCGCCCGGCCTCGGACACCACCCCGTCCGCCACGAGCTCCGGCAAGCCGTCCACCGGCGCGAAGCCGTCGGCGAGCGGCCGCCCCACGGGCAGCGGCAAGCCGTCGGCGCGGCCGAGCACGAGAGCGACCGGCGGGGCCCGGCCGAACTCGCAGTCCTCCTGCGAGCGCGGCACGGGCTCGACGGGCCAAAGCCAAGGTCAGAGCCAGGGTCAGGGCCAGAGCCAGGGTCAGACCCAAGGCCAGGGTCAGGGTCAGGGCGGCACCAGCGAGGAGCCGGCGTCCGCGAACGTCGACCGCGCGCAGGCCGCGCTCGAACAGGCCGCCGACGCCGTACGGGCGACCCGCATCGTGGCCCCGGCGGCGGGCACGGTCCTGTCGCTGGCGGGCGCGGCCGGTGACCAGGCGGGCACCGGCACCTTCGTCAGCCTCGGCGACCTCAACGAGCTGCAGGTCCAGGCCATGGTCACCGAGTCCGACGTGAACCGGCTCAAGCTCGGGCAGAAGGCCCGGATCACCCTGGCCACCCGGAACGGCGAGCAGTACGAGGGGACGGTCACGGCCATCGCGCCGACCGCGACGGTGAGCGGCCAGCTCGTCCGCTACTCGGTCACCCTCGCTTTCGACGAGCCGCCCACCGGGCTCATGCTCGGGCAGACCTCCTCGGTCACGGTCACCACGGACACGGTCGAGGACGCGATCTACGTGCCCGCCGCCGCGGTGCGCAGCAGGTCGGACGGGGCCCAGGTGGTCACCGTCCGGGCGAATGGCCGCGACTCGGCGACGGTGGTGCGGACGGGCGTTCGCGGTGACCAGTACGTGGAGGTGACCTCAGGACTGCAACCGAGCGACGAAGTGGTCATGTCGGGCGCCACGAACGGCGAGTTCCCGGACGGGAGCTGGCCCGGCGCCTGACCCCCTGGACCGGCCCGGCAACCTCCTCTCCCGCCGGGTCCCGGGCAGGGCCGCACGTGCGGCGTGCCGCCCCGGCCCGGCGCGCCCCCGGCAGGCGCCACCTGGCGCCTCCGGCGGGCGCGGCACCCACCCCGCCACGCGGGGCACGACACCGCCGGGCACGACCGCCAGAAGGAGAGGGGGTGCCGGGGGTTGAGCGGATTCTCAGCGTGCTCCCAGCGAACGTTCAGCCAACGCGTGGTGCGCTCGCCCGGCCGGCGGCCGCCGCGCCCGCCGTCGCCGGGATGGTGAGGCGGTGGGCGGTCTTGGCCTTGGCGCCCCGACGCGAGATGTAATCCAATGTCCGGAAATCGACGGAAAGCTCATCCCGGGTCAGCCGCGCCATCAGATAGCCCCGCCGCTGGTCGATGAAGGAGATGTGCGGGTTCTCCTGCAGCGCCTCCGCGATCCACGTCCGGTCCCGGTAGCCGTCCCCGTCGCTCGCGATCGACGAGGCGATCAGCTCCCTGGCCACCACCGGCGAGTCCGGGTCGTCGAAGTCGGTCTTGAGCTCGGCCAGGTGGTGCATGTGCGCGTCCCCTGTCAGCACCACCGGGTTCTCCGTGCCCGCCAGGGACCCCAGCAGCCGGGTCCGCTCGGCGGCGTACCCGTCCCACGAGTCCAGGTTCACCTCGCGCCCAGGCCCGACCTTGTAGTCGCGCTGCGCCATCATGATCTGCTGCCCCAGCAGGTTCCAGCGGGTGGTGGAGCCGCTCAGCCCGCTCTCCAGCCAGCGCCACTGGCCGGCCCCGAGCAGCGTCCGCCCCGACGCCAGCCGGTCGTCGCACCCGGCCCGCACGCCGTCCAGGCACGCCTGGTCGTCGCGGAACTGCCGGGTGTCCAGCAGGTGGAAGCGGGCCAGCGTCCCCCAGGAGATCCGCCTGTTCACCCTGAGCACCGCCCCCTGGAGGCTGGCGCGGCGCAGCGGCATGTTCTCGTAGTACGCCCGGAACGCCTGGGCCCTGCGCCCGGTGAAGCCCGGCGCGTTCGTGCTGGAGACGGGCCCGGCCCAGTTGTTCTCCACCTCGTGGTCGTCGAACGCCACCAGCCACGGCGCCACCGCGTGCGCGGCCTGCAGGTCGTGGTCGCTCTTGTACTGGGCGTGCCGCAGCCGGTAGTCGGCGAGCGTCTCGCACTTGCCGGGCGTGTGGGTGCGTACGCGGCCGGCCAGCGCCGTGTAGCCGCTGGGGCCGTACTCGTACATGTAGTCGCCGAGGAACACCACCAGCTCGGGCTCCTGCTCGGCCAGGCGGCGGTAGGCGGTGTAGTAGCCGTGCTCGTAGTGCGCGCACGCCGCGACGGCGAAGGTGAGCGGCGTCTCACCGGCGGGGGTCGTCCTGGTGCGGGCCGCCGGGGAGAGCCTGCCCTCGCTTCTGAAGCGGTAGAAGTACTCGCGCCCCGGATTCAGCCCGTCCAGCTCGACGTGGACGCTGTGGGCGTCGCGTGGCCTGGCGGTGGCCGTACCGGAGCGAACGATCTTGGAGAAGCGCTCGTCGGTCGAGACCTGCCAGTCCACGTCCACGTCGCGGGAAGGCATGCCGCCGCGGCCGTCGCCGGCCAGCGGGTCGGCGGCCAGCCTGGTCCACAGGACGAAACCGTCGACCGACGGGTCGCCGGAGGCCACGCCCAGCGTGAACGGGTCGGATCTGAGGGTTCTGGCCGCTGCCGCCGGAGTGGCGGTCTGGGGGAGGAGGAGTCCGGCTGTCGCCGCTGTCAGGAAGGCTCTGCGGTCCACGTTCACAGGTATGTCCGCCCGTGCTGACCCGGCCGTGACAGCCGAGTCAAGCGCGGGTGAACAGCATCAGTCGTCCTGTTCGCGAGGTTTCGCCCTGACCGCTGCCCTCACTGAGCGTTCATCCGATGGCTCCGTGAACGCCGGCCAGCGTTCCGCGGAGCGTGGATGCGTCCGTGAAATGCACGCCGGTCATGCCCGCGCGCTCGGCGCCCTCGATGTTCTCCTCGCGGTCGTCGATGAACACGATCTCGGACGGGTCCGCGCCCAGCGCGCGGGCCATCTCGTCGTAGATCTCCCGGTCGGGCTTGACCAGGCCCATCCGGCCGCTGTAGAAGCGATGGCCGATCTCGGCGATCCAGGGCAGCTCGTCCACGCCGTCACCGACGCAGACGGGCGCGTTGGACAGCAGCGCCACGTCACGCCCCGCGCCGATCAGCTCGCCGAGCAGGGCGATCGTGCCCTCGTTCGGGTACGCCCAGCTCGCCACGTCCATGGCGACCAGGCGGGCGACCTCGACCTGGGTGACGGGCCGGTCCAGCACGGCCGCCCAGTAGTCGAGCGGGCTCAGGCTCCCCCGGTCGAACTCCAGGCGGTGCTCCCAGTAGCCCCGCCTGAACGCCTCCGGGTCCGCGTCGACCGCCCGCGCCATGGCCTCGTTGTCGGAGTCGGGCTGGGGCAGGCACAGGACACCGCCGTAGTCGAACACAATCCACGTCATGCCAGGAATGGTCGCAGATGCGAGTCCAGCGCCGGGCAACCTAGGTACTTCTCGACGGTGTGAAAGTCGATCCAGTCCAGGTTGACCAGCTCTTCGGCGTCGATGCCGGTGAAGCTGACGGCCAGGTTGGGCGGGATGGCGGCGATGTCGTCCTTGTCGGCGATGTTCACCCAGCGCCTGACGCCCGCGGGACGTTCGCCGCGGCCGTTGATCGGGGCGGGCAGGAGCCGCTCGAAGACGACGTTGCGCATGCCGAGCGGGCTGCCCAGGGTGATCAGGAGGTCGACCTGGAGGTCGGGGTTGGCCCAGAGCGTCTCGTACGTGACGACGCTGCCGAGCGAGTGGGCGATCACCACCTTGGGGCGATTCCGCCTGATCGTGTCAGCCACGCTCTGCCGGCACTTCTCGCGCTTGCCCGCGTCCGTGAGGTACGCCGCCACCTCCGGCGCGAACAGCTTGGCGAACGCCGCCGACCGGCTGTCCAGCCGGTCGAGCAGCCAGCCGGTGAACGACTTGAGCGCCCCCGTCACGTGCTCGCCCACGCCCAGGTTCTTCGCCCAGTCGACGAGCACCTGCTGGACCTGCCCGTCCGTCCCCGCGCCGGGCTTGGCCTCCCCGTCGCCGCCCTTGCCGCTGTGCAGGTGGTGCGAGAAGTAGGCGACCTCGCTGAAGTACGGCCGCGCCTCGCCCCCGAGCGCCACGTGCAGGTAGCGGTCCCACTTGGCCCGCATGGCCTCGGCCGCCCCGCCCGCGGACCGGCCCGCTTCGAGGTAGTAGTTGTACTTGCCGATCCCGTGGACCCCGACGATCGCGGTCACTGCGCCTCCCCCACCCGGCGATCTTTACGCGCGATGGTGGCACATGTCACTTGCAGTCCGCCATCGGGAGGGCGCTTCACGCGCCTCCTCGCCGCACGACCGCGCCTTGCCCCGGGGTGTGGAATCCCGCCCGCCGTCCGAGGCGTTCTGTCGATAGTGCCGGAAATGCCGTTGCGCCCGGCCGGTGTCGCCCATTTACTGTTGAGCCTGGAGAGAGAACAGGAGTCCCGCGCATGCCCGGCCCGCTGACCGTCAACGACTCGGTCGTCATTCCCGACGTCGAGCTCGTCTGGCGTTTCTCACGTTCGTCGGGCCCCGGCGGCCAGGGCGTCAACACCACCGACAGCCGCGTGGAGCTCGTCTTCGACGTGGCCGCCAGCACCGCGCTGCCGCCCGCGCTGAAGGCCAGGGCGCTCGACCGGCTGGGCGCCCCGACGATCACGATCGCCGCCTCCGAGTACCGCTCCCAGCTGCGCAACCGCGAGGCCGCGGCGCAGCGCCTGGCCCAGCGCCTGCGCGAGGCCATCGCCCCGCCGCCGAAGCGCCGCCGCCCGACCAAGCCCAGCCGCGGCTCCGTCGAGCGCCGCATCGCCGCGAAGAAGCAGCGCTCCGACCTGAAGCGCCTGCGCCGCGAGCCCTAGCCGGACCGCGACCCCTGGCCGGCCGCGACCCCTAGCCGACCCGTGGACCCTGACCGATCAGCCGGGGCAGCTCCGCGATGGTGGCCGACAGGTAGTCCGCCACCGGCTCGGGGACCAGGTGCCGGGACGTGATCTCCGAGCGGTCCAGCCGCACCCGCTCCACCTCGTACAGCCCCCGCGACGGATCCTCGAACTCGGGCCCGTGCCGCAGCCCCGGATCCATCGACACCAGGCGGCACCCGTAGACGTGCTGCGTCTTGAGCTCGCCCTGCCACTGGTATGACAGCGTGACCAGCGGCGTCACCGCCGAGACGGTCGCGCCCAGCTCCTCGAGCAGCTCCCGGTGCAAAGTGTGTTCCAGCGTGTCGTCACCCGGCTCGACATGCCCTCCGGGGATGCTCCAATAGACGTCACGCCCCGGAACCGTACGACGGAAGAGCACCAGCCTCTCGTCGTGGTCGAGCAGGACACCGCGGACACTGGGTCGCATACGACCACCCTATTTGACCGGTATGTCCTTCCGGTAGCCTAACCTACGGTACCGTAACCTGAAGGAGAAGATCTTTTATGGCGATGACTCAGACGGAGCTGCTGCACGAGCTGGAGCCCGTGGTCGCCGGGGAGCTCAACCGCCACGAGAAGGTGGCCAAGGAGTGGTTCCCGCACGAGTACATCCCCTGGAGCGAGGGCCGCGACTTCGACGGCATCTACGGGGGCGAGGCCTGGCGGGAGGACGACTCCAAGATCCCCGAGGCGGCCCGCGTCTCGCTCATCGTCAACCTCCTGACCGAGGACAACCTGCCCAGCTACCACCACGAGATCGCCACCACCTTCGGCCGCGACGGCGCCTGGGGCACCTGGGTGCACCGCTGGACGGCCGAGGAGGACCGCCACGGCACCGCGCTCCGCGACTACCTCACGGTCACCCGCGCCGTCGATCCCGTGGCGCTCGAGCGCGCCCGCATGCACCACATGCAGAACGGCTTCACCTCCGAGTACGGCACCATGCTCCAGCAGCTCGCGTACGTCTCCTTCCAGGAGCTGGCCACCCGCATCGCGCACCGCAACACCGGCAGGGCCTCCGGCGACGAGGGCTGCGAGCGCCTGCTCGCCAGGATCGCCGCCGACGAGAACCTGCACATGCTCTTCTACCGCAACCTGCTCAAGGCCGCCTTCGAGCTGGACCCCAACCAGACCATGCGCGCGGTGACCGACGTCGTCACCACGTTCCAGATGCCGGGCACGGGCATCGACGGGTTCGCCCGCAAGGCCATGATCATCGCGAACGAGGGCATCTACGACCTGCGCCTCCACCTGGACGACGTGCTGATGCCGGTGCTGCGGCAGTGGTCGGTGTTCGACAAGACGGGGCTGGACGCCGAGGGCGAGCAGGCCCGCGAGCAGCTGTCCGCGTTCCTGGCCAGGACCGAGACCACGGCCGCCAGGTTCGTCGAGCGCCGCGAGGAGCGCCGGGCGCGCGCCGCCGCACGCTGACGCGACCCGCGGCGAGGAGCGCCGCCGTGGAATGATCCTGCCCCATGGATCTCCCCACCCAGCTGCTCCTCAGCGTCGTCACGCTTCTGACGATCATCGCCCTCGCCACGGTGGCGCAGCGCCTGCTGGACGTCAGGTTCGGCAGGCTGCGCACGTTCCTGGCGGCGCTGTTCGCCTTCGCGCTGGCGCAGCCGATGCTGGAGCCGATCCTGTCCTCGCTCGGCCCCGTCGACCGCGAGGAGCCGCCGGTCGCGGCGGGACTGGGGATCCTGCTGCTCATCGTCATGAGCGTGGTGCTGATCCCCATGGTGATCTTGGTGATCGCCGAGGCACTGGTGCCTCCGGGCTCGGTGCCGGGGCCGCTGGAGCTCATCAGGTCCGTACGCGGCCGCTTCTCGCGGACCCGGCGCTACTCGCAGATCACGAGGATCGCCATCAAGCACGGCCTCGGCCCGTACCTGCGCGGCCGGGGCGAGCGGCTCGACGACCGCCCGGGGATGGTGCGCCTGGCCAGGTCGCTGCGCGAGGCCCTCGACGAGGGCGGCGCCACGTTCGTCAAGCTCGGCCAGGTACTGTCCACCCGGCGCGACCTGTTGCCCGCCGAGTTCGTCGAGGAACTGGGCCGGCTGCAGGACCAGGTCGCCTCGGCGCCGTGGCCGGAGATCGAGCCGATGCTGGCCGCCGAGCTGGGCGGGCCGGTGGACGAGGTGTTCGCCGAGTTCGACCGGACGCCGCTGGCCGCCGCCTCCATCGGGCAGGTCCACGCCGCGCGCCTGCACTCCGGCGAGAGCGTCGTGGTCAAGGTGCTGCGGCCGGGCATCTGGCCGGTGGTCTCCAAGGACCTCGACATCGTCCGGCGGCTGGCGGCCACGCTGGAGTCCAGGACCCGCTGGGGCCGCTCGCTCGGCCTGCGCGACCTGGCCGAGGGGTTCGCGACGGCGATCCGCGAGGAGCTCGACTTCCGGGTGGAGGCGGCCAACATGGCGGCCGTCACGGCCTCCGGCGGCGGCGGTGTCACCTATCCCACCCCGATCAGCGCCATGTGCACCGAACGCGTGCTCGTCATGCGGCGCCTGTCCGGCCGCTCCGTCACCGCCGCCGCCCCCGACCAGGGCCCGCGACTGGCCCGCGACCTGCTCGACTGCCTGCTCAGGCAGATCCTGGTCGAGGGCGTCTTCCACGCCGACCCGCATCCCGGCAACCTCATGCTGCTCGACGACGGCACGCTCGGGCTGCTCGACTTCGGCTCGGTCGGGCGGCTGGACGACTCCGTGCGCTCGGCGCTGCGCCGCTTCCTGCTCGCCATGAACCGGCAGGACCCGCTGGGCGTCACCGACGCGCTGCTCGAGGTCGTGCCCAGGCCGGAGGACATCGACGAGGCCGCGCTGGAGCGGGCGCTGGGCCAGTTCATGGCCAGGCACGTGACAGCCGGCATGGACAGCGCGCAGATGTTCACCGACCTGTTCAGGATCGTCTCGGCGTACGGGCTGTCGATCCCGCCCGAGGTGGCCGCCGTCTTCCGCGCGCTGGCCACGCTGGAGGGCACGCTCGTGCGCCTCTCACCCGGGTTCGACCTCATCGGCGAGGCGCGGTCGTTCGCCGGCCGCCACCTCGCCGAGCGCGTCACCCCGGAGACGATCAAGGAGTTCGCCACGCAGGAGCTGGTCGCGCTGCTACCGATGCTGCGTCGCCTGCCGCGCCGCGTGGAGCGCATCGCGAGCGCCGCGGAGCACGGCCGGTTCACCATGAACGTGCGGTTGCTGGCCGACGACCGCGACCGCCGCTACGTGACGGGCCTGCTCCACCAGGTGCTGCTGACGGTGCTCGGCGCCACGGCCGGGGTGATGGCGGTCATCCTCCTCGGGACGGCCGGCGGCCCGCCGGCGCTGGCGAACACCTCGCTGTTCCAGCTCATCGGCTACAACCTGCTGGTGATCGCCGCCATCCTGGTGCTGCGCGTCCTGGCCCTGATCTTCCGCCGCCCGCACGCCTCGGACGATCATCCAGCGCGGCGATAGGGCACCAGGCGTGTCTTGACTCAGAGCTGGTCTTGGACATCCGAGGCATCGGGCAGGTTCCTGGAAACTTCGGAACCGCTCGGGAGCAGAGGGTGAAAATCATCGGGATCGCCGCCAGTCTCCACGCGGGGTCATTTATCAACAAATTGCTGGACGCGGCGGGCGGGGAACTGCCCACGGGCGTCGACTTCGCGGTGTGGCCGGGGCTGGGCGAGATCCCGCCGTACGAGCACGGGCCGGTGCCGGTCATGGCGCGCGAGCTCATCGGGCTGACCGCCGCGTCCGACGCGGTGCTCCTGACCGCTCCCGAGCACTGCCTGCTGCCGGAGGAGCTGACGTACGCGATGGACTGGATGTCGGCGCGGAACGGGCTGTCGGGCAAGCACGTGGCGGTGATGAGCGCGAGCGCGCGGGCGTGCGGCGCGATGTGGGCGCAGGCGGAGCTGTACAAGCACCTTCAGGCGGCGGGCGCCGTCGTGATGGGGGCCGAGCTGGTGATCTCCCCGGCCTGGCCGCACTTCGACGAGGACGGCCACCTCACCGACCCCGCCCTGCGCGCCCAGGTGCGCAGGGTGATCCACCAGCTCTGCCCCTCCCAGGTCATGGAGCCCGCGCTCTCGCTCTGACCCGGCTCAGCGCGCGCCGGCCGTCCCGCGCTTGCCAGGCTGCTCCGGGGGGACGAGCTGGATCCGGTGGTCCTCGACCTCGCCGCCGTCGGCCCATCCCGTGGGCGAGGCCGTCGCCTGGGCGGTCAGGCGGAGCCGCATCCAGGTGGGGCCGGTGCGGAGCGTCTTCGGCAGGTTCCAGCGCAGCTCCGCGGTGGTGGCGTCCTTGGCGACCTTCGCGGTGGCCCGCTCGTCCGCCTCGAACCTGCCGTCGTGGTCGGCGTCGATCCAGCCGGTGACGTACGCCGGCGATCCGGCCCGTACGGGCACCGTCAGCGCGCAGGCCCGGCCCCGGACGGCGACCCGCGCCGGCGAGCCGGTCACGGCGTCGTCCGCGTCGGCGCTGACCCCGCGGGGGCTCACGCTCACCGCGTCCGGATGGTCGGCGGTCACGGAACGTCCCAGGAACGAGTCGGTGATCGCATGGGAGGCCGCTCCGTACGAGGCGGGCGCGTCGGAGCCGTCCTCGGCCAGCGTGAGCTTGAACGCGGCCCAGAGTTGCGGGACCGGGCCCCCGCTCCCGTAGCGCACGTCACGGGCGCGCAGCCGGATCGTGAACGCGGTGACGGTGCCGTTCACCTTGGCGGTCCCGCAGGTGTAGACGACGCCGCACGTGGTGGACCCGACGGGACCGACCCCCAGCGGCTCGATCGAATCCGCCGTGACCCGGTAGCCGGGGAAACCGGCCGCCGCCGAGAAGGCGGGCCTGGCCGGGGTCCCGCCGACCAGGTCGATGGCGGGCCAGTAGTCGTCGCGGCCGTTCCCGGGGTCGCGCGACAGGCCGCCCGTGCCGAAGACGTGCAGGTGCGGGTCGCGAACCGGCCGGGAGAACGTGAACGTCAGCGTGGCGACCCCGTTCCAGCGGCCGGGCGTGGCCGCGAAGTCCTCGTAGACGTCCATGAACCCCGCCGTCGTCTTGGCGTTGGCGGGGACGAGGTATTCGTCGGCGGGCACCGACGCGGCGGCGGGCAGCACCTCGGCCGAGGCCACGCGCGTCCGTCCGATCATCGTCTTGCGCACGGTCACGGTCACGCCGGACGGCGTCCGGCCCGAGGCCGTGGCCGGCGAGTTGGCGAAGGACGACGGCGCGTCGCCGGAGACGCCCCCCGCGCCGCCGACGAACATCACGCAGGCCAGCACCGTATGAAAAGTCATTCTTGCTCCCCTTGGAACCGAGCCCTTCGAGGTCCGCGCAGGCGGCTCACGAGCCCCCCGGTGACGCGGCGGGCGGCGAAGTCGCAGCCGCACACGAACCGCATGGCCGGCCCGAACGTCGCCGCCGCCGCGAGACCGACCAGGTGAAGCCCCGCCACGGACGTCTCGAACGCGGGACCGAGCCGCGGCGCCGGGCCCCGCGCCGCCACCGCGCGCCGCAGGTCCTCCTGGAGTATCCCGATCCTGGCCACGTCCACCCGGTAGCCGGTCGCCGCGATGACGTGCTCGGTCTCCAGCGTGGTGACCGCCCCGGCGGCGTCCCGCAGCCGCAGCCGGACCCCGTCGCGGTACTCGCCGGCCGTCAGCCGCGTCCCGAGGGTCACCGGCACGGCGCCGTCGAAACGCTCCTTCAGCCACCAGGACCCGGCCGGCCCGAGGGTGTTGCGCACGATGTGGCCGCGGGCCGCCCTCGGCAGGTACCTGACCGCGCCCGGCATCCGCGACCAGGCCACGGAGGGCCAGCCGCTCCCGAGCGCGGAGCGGGGCGCCAGCACGCGTGAGATGGCCGGGCGCCGCGGGACGGGAACGTCGTTCCAGGCCAGGGCGCCGGTCCGGGCGACGAGCCGGACGGCCGCCCCCGCCTCGGCCAGCAGCGTCGCCGTCTCCAGCGCCGACTGCCCCGCTCCGAGCACGGTCACGTCCCGGCCCGCGAACCCGCTCAGATCGTGGTGGTCGGAGCTGTGCGTGACCGCCTCGGGCGGCAACGCCGCCAGCGCGCGCGGCCGGTGGGCGAACGGCAGGAACCCCAGGGCCAGCACGGCGGTCCTGGCCAGCACGGACGCGCCCGACGACAGCGAGAGCGCGAACAGCCCGCCCTCGACGCCGACGGCGCTCACCTCCGTCTCGTCCAGCGCCCGGCCGACCGCGCGCTCGCGGAACCACTTGCCGTAGGCGACGAACCTCTCCACCGGCACCGGCTCCCCGTAGGAGTACGGGTGGAAGGCGTCGAGGCCGTGCCTGCGGCCCGGGTCGCCGAGATGGGACGCGTCCGGCTCGGATTTCAGCAGCATTCCCGCGGGCATGTGGCGTTCCCACGCCCGCATCGGCCTGCCGAACACCCGGGCGTCCAGCCCGGCTGCCAAGGCGTGCGCCGCCACAGAGAGCCCGTACGGGCCGGCGCCCACGATCGCCACGTCGATGACCGGGGTCTGCACTTTCTCCTCCATTCGCCCTCCTACGTCCGCGTCCGGGCCAGCCGGGTGAGTCCGCGTTTCACGGCCTGCCCGGCCATGGCCACGAAGGGCCGGGGGTCGTCGGCCGAGAGCCAGGCCAGCTCGTCGGCCGCGCACAGGGCGGGCAGGCTCTTCGGGCCCGCGGTGAGGAGGTCGTAGTTCTCCACCACGTAGGTCCGGCCGTGGCCGGCCCGTCCCCGTACCGCGCGCCGGCCGGACAGGTGCAGGTGCGCGGCCCGTACCAGGTCCAGGCCGCTGCTGTCGCTGAACAGCCGGAACTGGGCGCCGAGCCGGGGGTTGAAGTCCAGCAGGTGGTAGGCGTCCCTGCCGGCGTCGTGGCGGAAGTCGATGTCCAGCACGCCGCGGTAGCCGAGCCGGGCCGCCAGCTCGCGGGCCGTGCCCTCCACGACGGGGTTGGGCAGCCACCGGCCGAAGGTGGTGAGCCCGGCGCCCCTCGGATAGGCGCGCTCCTTGCGTCCGGCTCCGCCGTACAGGCAGCGGGAGTTCTCGTCGAAGTAGCCGTGGAAGAACCAGTCCGAGTGCGGCCCGCCGGGCACGAACCGCTGGAACAGCAGGTCACGGCCCTCCACGTGCTGGAGCAGCCGGGTGACCTGGTTGGGCCGGCGCACCAGGCTGGTGTTGCGCAGCCCGGTGCCGGCGGGCAGGAGCCACGGCTGCGCCCACTTGGCGACCAGCGGCAACCCGAAGTCGATGACGGCCGCCGCCGCGTCGCACTCGCCGGTGATCAGCCGGGTCTCCGGCTGGACGATCCCGAGCCCGGAGCACAGTTGCGCCAGCAGCCGCTTGTCGGCGAGGGTGCGCGGCAGGCCGGGCACCTGATCGGGGATGAGGTAGTACGGGCGCAGCTCGGACGCGTGCTCCGCGACGGCGATGGCGCCCGCGTCGTCCAGCGCCAGCAGCACGGCCGGGCGGCCGATGCGCTGGGCGACCTGCGTGAGCGCCCGCACGACGTCCCGCTCCAGGTACCTGGCGCCCGGCCATGGATGCCCGCGCGCCAGGTACCTGGAGCGGAAGGTCGGCGAGCCCGTGCCCCCGATGAGCCCGTGCACCTCCACGCCGGCCCTGCCGAGGGAGCGAATGGCGGCGAGGGTCCCGTGGTGAAAGTTGTTGACGTCCAGCCGCAGAACAAGTGCCGGGACGGTGCAATCGAGCATGTTTCCTTCTCCTTCGCGAAAAGCTATAAATCAGGCAAATCGCGAGCGGGATATCCGAATTGCCGAAACATGGGGTATGGAGAAGGAAGGAGAGGCAAGAATCGGGGATGTGCGTTCGTGACAGGAAAGAGCTATCTGCACTGTTCGCTCGCGATAATCACGGGTTCGGTGGCGTTGGCATCGATCGGCCTGAGCATGCCGGCGGCCCCCGCCGCCCCCGCCGCGCTGGGCGTCTTCCTCGCCTCCGACGCGCGCGGTCCCCGGCTCCTGCCCGGCTTCGAGTCGTGGCTGGGGCTCAAGGTGACGGTCGGGCGCACCTATCTCCCCGGCATGCGCTGGAAGTCCGTCCAGGGCTCCGACGAGGAGATCCTCGACCCCTGGATCCGCTGGCGGGCCGCCCAGCCGGGCCGGACCCTGGCGGTGAACGTGCCGATGATCGCTCCGAACGAGTCCGGGATGTCCGACCGCGCCGTGTCGCGGCGGCTGGCCAGAGGAGCGCACGGCGCCTACGACGACCGCTTCAGGACGCTCGCCGGGAAGCTGGTCTCCTCCGGCGCCGGCGACACGATCATCGTGCTCGGCTGGGAGATGAACGGCATCACCTACTCCAGCCGGTGCGGGCCCGACCCTGAGGCGTGGAAGCAGTACTGGCGGCGCATCGTGACGATCATGCGCGAGGAGCCCGGCCAGCGCTTCCGCTTCGACTTCGCGCCCAGCCGCGGCCGTGACGCGATCCCCTGGACGCGGTGCTACCCGGGCGACGACGTGGTGGACATCGTCGGCATGGACAGCTACGACCAGGAGCCCGGGCGCGAGTTCGCCGACTACGTCGAGCAGCCGTACGGGCTGCGGGCCCACGCCGACTTCGCCGCGCGGCACGGCAAGCCCATCTCGTTCCCCGAGTGGGGGCTGTTCCGCAACGGCGACCGCCCCGGCTACGTGGAGGGCATGCTCGACTGGATCAGTACGCACAACGTCGTCTATCACTCGATCTCCGATTACTGTCCCCACGGCGTCTGGCAGTGTTCGTCGAACCCCCGCTCGTCGGAGGCCTTCCGCAGGCGACTGCTGGAGCACGCCTCCCCGACGCCCGTTCCCACCCCGGTCAGCACGCCCAGCGTGTGCGCGGCGAGCCCGTCCAGCGCGCCGTCCACGCCGAACCCGCCCGCCAGCGTGGCGGCGGCCACGCCCTCGGCGGCGGCCAGCGCCGGCTGCCCGAGCCTGACCAGCAGCGCCTCGGCCAGCCCCGCGCCGTCCCCTGGCCGGACGAGCGCGCCCGCTCCCCCGGTCACGAGTTCGGTGAGCCCGGGCACCGCGCAGGCGACCACGGGCCGGCCCGTGGCCATGGCCTCCAGCGCGGTGAGCGGCAGTCCTTCCCAGCGGGAGGGCAGCACCACCACGTCGGCGGCGGCGTACCAGGGCCGGACGTCGGCCACGGCCCCGGCGAAGTGAACGCCGGGCACCGCCCGCGACCGCAGCGCGCCCAGCAGCGGGCCGTCGCCGACGACGGCCAGCCGGGCCCGCCCGTCGCGGGCGGCGACGCGCTCCCAGGCCGCCAGCAACAGGTCCTGGCCCTTCTGGCGGGTGACCCGGCCCACGCAGACCGCCAGCGGGGTGTCCCCGGCGATGCCGTGGCAGGCGCGGGCCTCGGCCCGTTCCCGCGGCCCGGCGGGCCGGAAGCGGCGCAGGTCCACGCCGTTGCGCACCACCACAAGGTCGCCGGGCACGCCGTGCCGCCTGGCCAGCGCCGCTTCGTCCGCGCCCACGCAGATCAGCCGGTCGGCCCAGCGGGCGGCCAGCCGTTCCCAGGCCAGCGCCGCGGTGGCGGCGACGCCCCGGGCGGCCAGCCAGGACCAGCCGTGCGGCTGGAAGAGCGTGGGCACCCGGCCCCTGAGCGCGGCCCTGCCCGCCAGCCCGGCCTTGGACGAGTGCAGGTGCACCACGTCGGGGCCGAACTCGCCGACGATCCGCCGCAACCGCGCCGCCTGGACGGCGTCGGAGAGCCCGGGAGCGCGTCCGGCCGTCCACTCCAGCCGGCGCACGCCCAGCCGGTCCAGCTCGCCGGCCAGCGGGCCGGTCCCGGGGCAGGCGACCGCGACCCGCCAGCCCCGCCGCGCCTGGTCGGCGGCGGCCATGGCCACGTACGCCCCCACACCGCCGTCCACCGGCTGCGTGACGTGCAGGACGCCCGGCGTCAGCGCCATGCCGCGACCCTCTCCGCCAGGCGCGGGCAGCGCCTCTTCAGCAGCTCCCCGCCCGCCCTGCGCACCCCCGCCATCGCGGCATAGGCGGCGGAACGGCTGCCGCGCCCGAGCAGGACCCGCTGGTTGACCAGCGCCTCGCCCTCCCATTTCGCCTTGTGCGGCTCGTCGCCCCGCAGCAGGCTGAGCACGGGCCTGCCCAGCCGGTGCGTCATCGCCAGATTGGTCCGCAGCAGCATCGTGACCAGGTCGGCCCGGGCCCGCAGCTCCGGGTGGGCCCCGTACAGATAGCCGCCCACGAAGTCCTTGCCGATCACCGTGAAGTCGCAGGCCAGCAGCCGCCCGTCCACCCGGTACTCCCACAGCGCCGCGTGTTTCTCGGCCACCAGCGTCCGCGCGGCCCCCGCCAGGTGCTCCATGAAGCTCGGCTGCGTGTGCTGGGTGTTGATCGCCCGGCTCTCCCACTGCATGGCGTGCAGCCGCAGCAGCTCGGCCGTCGACGCCCTGACCCGGTCCGGCTCGACCGCCGCCACCGACACGTCCATCGCGTCGAGCTTGCGCAGCGCGGCCCGCACCTTGCGGGCCCGGCGGCTGTTCAGCCCGTCGAGGACCTGTTCGATGGGGCGGCCGGGCAGCTGGAGGCAGGTGGAGGCGGGCAAGGTCCAGGCCCTGCCGTCCCAGGTCTCCGCCAGGCGGCGGATCGCCGCGCCGGGGCGCGCCTCGGGCAGGTCGATGACGTCCCAGCCGGGCTGGGCGAGCAGCCCCGCGCGCAGGTCGCGCAGGCCCGCGTCGCCCTCGGCGTCGTCCACCACGATGTCCGTGAAGTCGGACTGCCCGCCCCCGACGGGGGTCAGCACCCGGCAGCCGAGCCGGTGCTCCAGCCGCAGCGGCGCGGCGGCGACCAGGCGCCCGTCCCGGTAGGCCAGGAACAGCCGCAGCCGTCCCGGGCTCCCGTAGACCCGCCACCAGGAGCTGAGCCAGCCGTACGACTGGAACGGCGTGGCGGCCGAGCTGCGCGCGTACAGGTCCGCCCACTCGGCCGACAGAGCGGCCAGGCCCGCGCCCTCCTTGACGACCCGCAGCGTGAGCCCCGCGCGCGAGGTTCCCGGCCGGGCGGCCCTCACGCCGGCGCTCCGGTCAGCGCCGCCGGCTCCCGCCGCGGCTGGCGGGGGGCCCACGGCGCGGCCAGCCGGACCAGGCCGGCCACCAGGGCCGCCGCGCAGGCGCCGACGGCCACGCTGAGCAGCGGCACCGGGGACGAGGGACGAAGCGGCGGCGCCGCGGCGGCGAGGGAGACCAGGCGTACGCGGGTGTCGGCGGCATGGCCGTTGGCGTAGGCGATCAGCGCGGCGGCCGCCCGGTTGACGCGGTCGGCCGCCTCCCGCGCGCCGGTCGCCACGGAGGTGAGGCGCACCAGCGGCGCGTCGGGCGAGGCCGCCGCCCGCAGGCCGTCCGGCCCGTCCGTGCCGCCGGTGAGGAACCCGGGATGGCTGGAGATCCGCGCGTAGGCGGCGGCGAAACCGGCCGCCTGCGCCGGGTCTCCGCCCGCCACCACGACGTAGGCCTCGGCGGCGTAGACGGCGTCGCGGGCCAGCGTGTAGACGGCGCCGCCGAGCGCCCCGGCCCCCAGGGACAGCGGCAGCCACCATCGCACGATCAGGCCCGTGATGCGGACCCAGGTCCATGTCATCGTCACTCCTCCGTGGGTGCGGCGCCCAGCAGGCGCAGGTAGAGCCCTTCCAGCTGGTCCGCCTGGTGGCGGACGTCGTAGAGCCGGACGGCTTCGGGCGGGGGCAGCCTGCGGGGCGGGCCGGCGGCCGGACCGGCCTGGCCGGCCAGCTCGGCCAGCTCGGCGGCGAGCCGGTGCGGCGCGACGCGCCGGGCTCCCGGGGCCGAGCCGGGCGGCAGGTCCTCCACGGCCGGGCAGGCGTCGTACAGGACGGGCAGCCCGGACGCGAGCGCCTCGACGACGGCCACCCCGAACGTCTCCTCCACCGAGGGCGCGGCCAGCACGTCCATCGCCGACATCAGCGCCCCCACCTCCGGGGACTCCCCCGCGAAGATCACCCTGCGCTCGGCCCCCGTCGCGCGGGCCAGCTCCCGCAGCCGCGACTCGCAGGAGCCGGAGCCGACCAGGAGCAGGACCACGTGTTCGAGCGGCGGCAGCGCCCTGATCAGCGCGTCGAAGCGCTTGCTCGGCTCCAGGCGGCCGACGCCGCCGATCACGAACGCGCCGTCGGGCAGGCCGAGCCGCTCCCGGGTGCGCCGGCGCAGGGCGGCGTCGAAGCCGAACGCCCCGCCGTCGACGCCGTTCGGGACCACCACGATGCGCGAGCGGGGGACGCCCCACCTCGACAGCCGGTCGGCCACGGTCGGCGAGACGGCCACGGTGAGGTGCCCGAGCAGCTCGCTCGCCAGGTACAGCGCCCTGATCGGACGGGTGAGGCGGCGTCCCTCGACGTGCTCGCGCCCGATCGAGTGCTCGGTCGCCACGATCGCCGGGACGTTCGCCAGCCGCGCCGCCAGCCTGCCGTACACGCAGGCGCGGTAGAGATGCGTGTGCACGACGTCGTAGCGGTGCCGGCGCATGAGCCGGGCCAGCCGTCCGACGGCGCGCAGGTCCCGGTTGCCGCGCATGCCCACGTGGTGGACGGGCACGCCCGAGCGCTCGATGGCGTCCGCGACCACGCCGTGCCCGGTGAGCACCGCCACCTCGCACCGGGCCCGCAGGTACGGCAGCAGGGACCGCAGCTGCTGCTCCGCGCCGCCCGCGGCCAGGCCGGTGATGACGTGCAGGACCTTCACCAACCCCACCGGACCCGGTGGCGTGCCCGCTTGGCGTGCAACCGCAGCGCGCCGTCGCGGTCGCCCACGTACGTGCGCGGCAGCGCGTACGGCCCGGTGAGCTCGGACTTCCAGATGGCGCAGGCGTAGGAGTAGCCCGCCTCGCGGACGGCGGCCACCTCCCGGGCGTTGACGTGCCCGTACGGGTAGCAGAACCCGTTCACGTGGCCGCCCAGCAGTTCCTCCAGCTCCTCCTTGCTGCCGGCCACCTCCTGGCGCAGCTCGTCGTCGTTCACCCCGGACAGCGAGTAGTGCCTGGCCGAGTGCGAGCCGACCTCCATGCCCTGCCGCGCGGCCCAGCGCAGGCCCTCGGCGTCCATGAGCCGCTTGCACGGGGAGCCGGCGTCCCAGGCGTTGTGCTCGCCGATCAGGCCGGTGACCATGAAGACCGTCGCCGTGAACCCGTACCTGCGCAGAACGGGCACGACCTCGCTGAGGAAGTCGCCGTACCCGTCGTCGAAGGTGAGCCCGACCAGGCCGCGCGTGCTGCGGGCGCGCATGAGCTCGAGCATCGAGACGCCGGCCAGGCCGCGCCGGGCGAGCCAGCGCATCTGCCGGGCGAAGCGGTCGGGCGTAACCGTGACGTGCAGCGGGTCGCTGTCGTATTTGTCCACTGAGTGGTACATGAGCACCAGCGGCATGGCGGTCATGAGCGACCTCGCATCCTGATCAAATGGGTGATCTTGGTGGTGTCGGTGAGCGTGGCCGTGGCACCCGAGAGGGCCGCCACGGCGTAGAAGGCGACGGGGCAGAAGACGACGGCGATGGCGGCGCCGGTCGAGGCCAGGGCGATCGGCGGCGGCAGGCCCGCGAGCAGCGTCCGCGTGCCCCATCCCGCCCCCGCGGCCGCCGCGGCGGCCGCCAGCAGGCCGCCGAGCGGGACCAGAGCCGTGCGGACCGGCAGTGCGACGGCCCGCCGCCGCAGCCCCGCGAGCAGCAGCGCGGCGGCCAGCGTGATCCCCGCCGCGTTCGCGGCGGCGATCCCCGTCACCCCCCACGACGGGCGGGCCAGGACGACCGTCGCGGCCAGCCCGGCGCCCATCGCCAGGACCGGGTACCAGGACGCGCGGGCGCCGCAGAAGTAGACGCGGCACACGACCCCGACCACGGCCTGGCCGAGCAGCCCCAGCGCGTACACGCGCATGATCCACGCGGTGGCGGCGGTGTCGGCCGCGGTGAACGCGCCGTACTGCAGCAGCAGGGCCACGACGTCCGGAGCGCAGACGAGCAGCGCCGCGCCGGCGATCAGCACGATCGCCGAGGCGGTGACCAGGTCGTCGGCGATCCTGCGCCGCGCCCGCGCGGTATCGCCCGCAGCCAGGGCGCGGGCGAGCTGCGGGAAGCTCACCGTCGCCACGATCAGCGACAGGACCATCGGCACCTGGGCGATCTTCTGCGCGTAGTTGAGGTGCGAGATCGAGCCCTCGGCCAGCTTCGAGCCGACGAACCTCTCGACGAAGACCTGGCTCTGGCGGGCCAGCGTGAAGACCGCGACCGGCAGGAAGACGCTCATCGGCAGCGGCACGCCGCGCGCGGGCCGGCGGGGCGGCCAGCAGCGCCGCGCGAACGCCGGGGCCTGGACCAGCACCATGCCCGCCCCGCCCGCGGCCACCCCGACCGCCGCCGCGTACGGGCCCTGGTCGCGCAGGGCCCACACGCAGGTGACGATCCCCACGTTGTAGGCCGCGTAGATGGCCGCCGGCGGCGCGAACGCCTGATGGGCGCGCAGCGCCGCGCTCAGGTATCCGGCCAGCCCGAACGTCAGGATCGTCACCGACGCCACGCGCATGCAGTCGGCGGCGAGGTCGGCCCGCCGGATGCCGGGGGCGAGCAGGCCGACCAGCCACGGCGCGCCGGCGGCGGTCAGCGCGGTCAGCGCCAGCAGCGCGAGACACAGGTACGGCAGCGTCGCCGACACCAGGCCCCTCAGGTCCTGGCCCGCCTCCATCGCCCGGCTGAACAGCGGGACCAGCACGAACGCCATTGCCCCCTCGATCAGCAGCGGCGCGGCGGTCTCCGGGATCGTCCACGCGACGAGGAACGCGTCGGTGCCGGCGTCGGCGCCGAAGAACCTGCCCAGCAGCAGGTCGCGGACGAAGCCGAGCAGCGAGCCCAGCCCGGTCAGCAGGACGGTGACGCCGACCGCCCGCGCCATGGGTGAGGTGGCCGTCGTCATCGTGCCACGCCCAGGCCGGCCCACCGCCCGGCCCGCCGCCCGGCCGGCCACCTGGTCGGCCCTCTGGCCGGCCGGCGAGGCGGTGCCGGTCGTGGCGCCGCCTCGGTGGCCGGCCGGGCCACGAGCGCCAGGACCAGCCCCAGGACGACGGACGTGACCACGGTCGAAGGGCCGCCGACATCGCCGTAGAGGAAGTCGATGCCCTGCCAGGCCAGCAGCCCGGCCGCCGCCGGCACGGCCGCGCGCACCGCCCACCAGGCCATGGCCCCGAGGAACGCGCACAGCGCGGACAGCCCGAGCAGGCCCTGCTCGCTGAGCGTCAGCAGGTACATGTTGTGCGGGGAGAGCAGCGGCAGGCGCCGGAAGCCGTTCACCGGGTCGTCGGCGTCGCTGCCGGACGACAGCTCGATCGGCGCGTAGGCGTCGCGCAGCTCCGCGAACCGGCGCGGGCCGGCCCCGGTCAGCGGGTGGTCCAGCCAGATCCTCGTGGCGGTGAGCCACAGGCTGTAGCGGTCGCTCACGGACTGGTCCGGCTGCGAGACGGAGGAGGTGATGGAGGCCAGCCGCCGTCCCAGCAGGTCCGAGCCCGCGCCCGGGCCGAGGCCCAGCAGGGCCGCCGCCGCCGCGCCGACGAGGATCACCCTGGCCGCCAGCACCCGGCTGTGCACGAAGAGCACGACCAGCGCCGCGCCCAGCAGCGCGAGCCAGGCGCCCCGGCTGAGCGACAGGGCGAGCGGCACGCAGAGCAGGGCCGCGCCACCGAACGCGGCGGCGCGGCGCCCGCCTCGCCCGGCGAGGCCGGCCGCCAGCAGGATGATCGTCCCGTAGCTGACCACGCTCGCCATGCCCATGACGTCGAGCGCGCCGAACGTGCCGACGGCGCGCACCCGCTCCCCCGCGTACGACGCGCCGGTGCCGGTGAGCGCCTGGACGCAGCCGACCAGGCCTTGCAGGGCGGCCGCTCCGACGATCGCCCCGCCCACGATCAGGGTGTCGGCACGGTCCCGGACCGTCACCAGGACGGCCAGCGGGACCAGCACGAACACCTGGAGATACCTGACGTACCCCGGCAGGCTCGCCAGAACGTCGGGAGAGGCCAGCACCGCGAGGCCGGCCGCGCCCACGACGGGAGCCAGCACCAGGGCACGGATGGGCACCACCGCACGGGCGGACACCACGGCGCGGGCCGGCAGGGCGCGTGTCGGCAGGGCGCGGGCCGGGTGGCTCGCGAGCGCGACGGTGGCCGCGACGGCGACCAGCAGGAGCGAGGCCATGTCGGCGGCCGTCACCTGAACACCGGAGGACAGGTCCTGGCGGCCCACCGGAAGGCAGGTCAGGAGCACGGTGGCGGCGGCCGCCAGGCTGGGCCGCCGGCAGAGGGCGCGCACGTCTAGCTCCCGCCCGGCCGGAGCAGGGACCAGGCCGTCTGCAGCATGATCTTGAGGTCCGCTCGAAAGGTCCACCCGTCGATGTAGTGGTTGTCGAACCGGACGCGGTCCTCGATCGAGGTGTCACCGCGCAGCCCGTGGATCTGGGCCCAGCCGGTGATGCCGACCGGCATCCGGTGGCGCAGGCCGTAGCCCGGAATCGCCCGGGAGAACTTCTTGACGAAGTGCGGGCGTTCCGGCCGCGGGCCGACGATGCTCATGTCGCCTTTGAGAACGTTCCAGAGCTGGGGAAGCTCGTCGAAGGAGGCCCGGCGCAGCAGCCGGCCCACCGGCCCGATCCGGCTGTCGTGGGCGATGCTCCACAAAGTCTCGGATTCGTGCGCGTCCGCGGGTTTCAGGGTCCTGAGTTTGATCAGTTCGAGCGGCTCGCCCCGGTAGCCCACGCGCCGCTGCCGGAACAGCACCCCGGGGCCGGTCTCCATCCGGATCAGCGCCGCGCAGACCGCGAGGATCGGCGCGCTGACGACGAGGCCGGTCAGCGCGACCGCGATGTCCAGTGCCCGTTTCAGCGGCCAGGACAGGCCGCGCTGCGCTTCGGGGCGCATCCGTACGAGCGGGAAGCCGCGTACGTGCTCGCGCGACGTCACGAAGTCGATGACGAGTTCGCCCAGGTCGGGCGCGAGGTAGACGTCGCAGCCCAGCGACCTGGCCGCTCTCGCGGTCGACTGCCGGCCCTGCCCGGCGATGACCACCGCGCGCACCCCGTGGGCCTGGACGACGCGGACGACGTCGCCGGGCCCGCCGAGCACGGGGACGCACGCGTCCTCGCCGGCCGTCTCGTCCAGGAAGCCCAGCGGGAGCAGGCCGCACTCGGGGTAGGCCAGCAGGTTCCTCGCCAGTTGGTGGCCGTGCGCCCCCGCGCCGACGACCAGGGCGGGCACGGCCTTTCCACGGCGGCGCGCCCTGCGGACCAGAAAATAAAGGACGCTTCTGCCGCACACGGCGAGAAAGGTGAACAGCAGCGCGACCAGGACGACCACGATGAGCGGCGCCGTCCCCCGGAAAGCGGCGAGCGCCGCCACGAGTCCCGACCCGGCGAGCCAGAAGCCGCGATCCAGGCTGGAGGGCAGGACGCGCGGCGCGTAGACCTGGCCGATGCCATTGACCGCGACGACCAGGATTCCCGCGAGCACGATTCGCGGCAGGGCCTGACCGGCGTTGGCCGCGGCGAACGCCATGCAGATGAGATCGATGCAGACCAGGCCAAGTGGTTGGACAGCCTTCCAGAGCCTCGGCCTCTGCCGCCCTCCCCACCGCCCGACCCAGCGGTGGCCCCCAACACTAACAGCCACTACTTCTCCGGAAATAATCTAGTTTGACCGGATCGACGCTGAAATAGCCGACCTAATCCCCCCAAAAAGCTAATAGTCTCCCTTCGGGCAATTTGCCACCCCATAGTTGCGTAGCGAGGTTTTTCCTACGGAATACGCGAACAATCGCCCAACGAAGCCTTGATCGTAGTCGCGCGCCCCGCGGAAATCGAGAACGTGACGGGCTGGAATTCCTCGTGATCGCGCAAGATTTCGTTGAGCGAGCGTTGGTGATATGGAGGTGGTTACCGGGTTTAGGGTCGGCTTTAGGGAGAGAGTCCGGATTGAGAGGGATGTGCAGGGTGGGTGTCCGGATCCGGGGAGCTCGTTCGTCATGGTGATGACAGCACGACACGAGGAGCGAGATCGATGAAGTACATGATGTTCGTCTGCACCGACGCCGACCCGGACAAGGACTCCACCGGCAGCGAGGACATCGAGACGTGGGTGGCCGACAACGACGCCCGCGGGCGGCGGCTGGACGGCGACGCGCTGGGGCCGGTGTCGGCCGCCACGACGGTCCGCGTCCGGGGCGGCGAGCTGCTGGTCTCCGACGGGCCGTTCGCCGAGACCCGGGAGGTGATCGTGGGCTACGACATCCTCGAATGCGCCCATCTCGACGAGGCGATCGAAGTGGCGCGGGCGCACCCGATGGCCCGGCACGGGCGGCTGGAGCTGCGGCCGTTCGCCGGCCGGTGACGAAGGAACGCGCGGCACGGCGCTGGCCGAGCGCCTGCCCGGCGTGCTGGCGGTCCTGTACGTGCTCTTCACCCGCGGCTACGACCCCGACGGCGAACCGGCCCTCGCCGACGAGGCGGTCCGGCTGGCCCGCCTGCTCCGCGAGCTGCTCCCGGACCAGTCCGAGGTCGCCGGCCTGCTGGCGCTGTTCCTGTTCCAGCACTCCCGGCGCGACGCCCGCCGCGACGGCCAGGGCAACCTGCTCACGCTCGACAAGCAGGACCGCACCCGCTGGGACCGGGCGGCGATCAGGGAAGGGCTGGAGACGCTGGCGGCGGCACCGGCCGACGGCCCGTACGTGCTGCAGGCGCGCATCGCCGCCTGCCACGCGACCGCGCCGGACGCCGACGCGACAGACTGGCGGGCCATCGCCCGCTGGTACGACGGCCTCGCGGAGATCCATCCCTCACCGGTGATCGCCCTCAACCGCGCCGTGGCCCACGGCTACGCGCACGGCCCGGCGGCCGGGCTGGCGCTGCTCGACCAGGTGCTGGCCACCGGCGCGCTGAAGGACTATCCGCTCGCCATCGCCGCCCAGGCCGACCTCACGGCCCGCCTCGGCCACCGCGCCCACGCCGCCGCGCTGTTCCGCCGGGCGGCCGGGCTCCTCGGCCCCGGAGCCGAACGGCGCGCCCTCCTGGAGCGCGCCGACGCGCTCGCCTAGCGGACCGCCGAGAGGCGGGACGGCTCACATGAAGTCCTTCTTCAGCAGGCGATCGAGCTTGATGCCCAGGTCGAGCAGCTCCGACCGGATGGCGTTGAACTCCCGCGCGACCTCGGCCCGCACGCTCGCGAACTCGTCGGCGATCTGCGTCGGGATGTGGTCCGCGGCGGGCGCCGCCACGAGGCGGGCGTTGACCTCCCGCCGGATGGCCGCGACCTCGAGGTCGACCGCCGCGAACTGCTCGATCATCTCGGTGCGGGCCGCCGCCGTCTCGGACCTCATGGCCGCGAGCTGCGCCTCCAGCCGCTTGGCGCGATCGTTGACCTCACGGAGGAGATCCCGCTCCCCGCCGTCCCCCGGCGTGGCATCGCCGAGCCGGTCACACGCCTCAAGCCCGTCGACACGGAGCTTCAAGTCGTGAATCTCCGCCTGTACGTCCACACGTTTTACCTTTGCGGTCGCTGATGGTGCGGCTGTCCCCCTCGACGACCGCGTTTGGTCACCACATGGTTGCAGCAGGTGAGCGATTTTGGCCAGACCTCGACGAAATAAGGGCCGATTCTTTGCCCGGGCTCCGCGGGCCGGGTCGCTACCGGCGGTCCTCGATCTCCCAGAGGTGGTCGATGACGTGCCAGGCGATGCGGCGCAGCGCATAGCGGGGCGGCCAGCCGGTCGTCTGGGGCGGCTCCCAGGCGCGGGACAGCACCTCGGCCAGCTCCGCCCGCATCGCGTCCCGGTCCCCGGGCTCCTTGTACGGCTTGTGCCGCACGTCCACCTTCCTGGCGAAGGCGCGCTCGGCCTCCTCCACGTGCCTGACGACCCCCGACAGGTCGCGCCCTCCTCCGCGCGGGCCCTTGCGCAGGTCCTCGGGCGAGGCGGCGGCGGTCTCGTCGAACAGGGCCCAGGCCGCCCGCAGGAGGGCGGCCCCGCGGGCCGCCTCGGACGCCGGCAGAGGCTCCTGGTCCAGGTCGGGGACGGCGTACGGGGCCCCGAAGTCCGTGATGTCGCTGCCCGGGATCCGGGCCACGACCACCGGGTCGCCCGGGGCGAAGTCCAGCCCGGCCCGCGCGGCCACCGCGCCGTAGCGGGGGACGTACTCCATGAGCAGGTCGAGCGCCGCCTCCTCGCCCTTGGCGACCCGGCACCAGCCGGGCCAGTCGAGCGAGCAGGCGAACGCCTTCTTCGGGCCGATCTCCAGGTACACGCGGGTCATGGCATCCAAGAGTGGCACCCGTACCTGTCAGAACAGGTCAGGTTCAGATGAGGTCGATGAGGTCGGCGACCGAGTCGACCACCAGCGAGGGGCGGTAGGGGAAACGATCGATCTCGTCGCGCTGGGTCACGCCCGTGAGGACCAGGATCGTGAACAGGCCCGCCTCCATGCCCGACACGATGTCGGTGTCCATGCGGTCGCCGATCATGGCGGTCGTCTCGCTGTGGCCCTCGATCGCGTTGAGGGCGCTGCGCATCATGCGGGGGTTGGGCTTGCCGACGAAGTAGGGCTCGACGCCGGTGGCCTTGGTGATGAGGGCGGCCACGGCGCCGCAGGCCGGGAGGGAGCCCTCGGTGGAGGGGCCGATGGGGTCGGGGTTGGTGGCGATGAAGCGGGCTCCGCCCTCGATGAGGCGGATGGCCCGGGTGATCTGCGTGAAGCTGTAGGTGCGGGTCTCACCGAGCACCACGTAGTCGGGGTCGAGGTCGGTGAGCACGTAGCCGACCTCGTGCAGCGCCGTCGTCAGGCCCGCCTCGCCGATGACGTACGCCGAGCCGCCCGCGCGCTGGTCGTCGAGGAACTGGGCGGTGGCCAGCGCGGAGGTCCAGATGGACTCGGGCGGCACCACGAGGCCCGCTCCGGCCAGCCGCGCCGACAGGTCGCGCTGGGTGTAGATCGAGTTGTTCGTCAGCACCCTGAACTTCTTGTCCGACTCGCTGAGCCGCTTGATGAATTCGTCCGCACCGGGGACCGGACGCCCCTCGTGGACGAGAACGCCGTCCATGTCGGACAACCAGGAGTCGATCCGTTTACGCTGAGTCACCCGCATATCGTACCGAGCGCGCCTTATCGACTTCCCGCCCGGTGGATGAACAATGTTCTTCATGTCCTTCACTGAATCCGCCCGTGACATGCGGGACGAGCTCGTCCAGCTCAGGCACTCGTTGCACACCACCCCGGAGCTCGGCCTGCACCTGCCGCGCACGCAGGAGAAGGTCCTGGCCGCGCTGGACGGGCTGCCGCTGGAGGTGAAGACGGGCGCCTCGCTCAGCTCCGTCACCGCCGTGCTGAGGGGCGGCAGGCCGGGCCCGGCCGTGCTGCTGCGCGGGGACATGGACGCGCTGCCCGTGGCCGAGAAGAACGACCTGCCGTACGTCTCCCAGCTCCCCGGCCAGATGCACGCGTGCGGCCACGACCTGCACACCGCGATGCTGGCGGGGGCGGCGCGGCTGCTGAGCGCGCGGCGGGAGGAGCTCGCCGGTGACGTCATCTTCATGTTCCAGCCGGGCGAGGAGGGCCACGACGGCGCCAAGCACATGATCGCCGAGGGGGTGCTGGACGCGGCGGGCGCGCGGCCCGTGGCGGCGTACGGGATGCACGTGGTGTCGGCGATGTTGCCGCCGGGGCTGTTCGCGTCGCGGCCGGGGCCGATCATGGCGGCGGCGGACACGTTCCTCGTGACGGTCAAGGGGCGCGGCGGGCACGGCTCCAGCCCGCACCGGTCGCTGGACCCGATCGCGGCGGGCTGCGAGATGGTGACGGCGCTGCAGACCATGGTGACCAGGGGGTTCGACGTGTTCGACCCGGTCGTCGTGACGGTGGGCAGCTTCCACGGCGGGTCCGCCGACAACGTGATCCCCGACGAGGCCAGGTTCGAGGCCACGGTGCGCACCTTCAGCAAGGACAACCGGACGAAGGTCAAGCGCAGGCTGGTGGAGGTCGTGCGGGGCATCGCGGCGGCGCACGGGCTGGAGGTCGAGGCGTCGTTCGGGATGGGCTACCCGGTGACGGTGAACGACGACACCGAGGCGGGGTTCGTGGCCAGGACGGCCGACGAGCTGTTCGGCCCGGGGCGCTATTTCGTGTCGCCGCAGCCCGTGATGGGCTCCGAGGACTTCTCGTACGTGCTGGAGGAGGTGCCGGGCGCGTTCGTGTTCCTGGGAGCCTGCCCGGCGGACCGCGACCCGGCCACGGCGCCCTACAACCACTCCCCCGAGGCGGTCTTCGACGACGCCGTCCTGCCCGACGGCGCCGCGCTCTACGCCTCGCTCGCCCACGCCAGGCTGTCGTGACCATGCGGGCGTGGGTCGTGGCCGAGCCTGGGCCGATGGCGACGCGGCCGCTGGAACTCGTGGAGCGGGACGTGCCCGAGCCGGGCCCGGGCGAGGTGCTGGTGCGGGTCGAGGCGTGCGGCGTGTGCCGTACCGACCTGCACCTGGCGGAGGGCGACCTCCTGCCGCACCGGCCGCGCACCACGCCCGGCCACCAGGTGGTGGGGCGCGTCGAGGGCACGGGCGAGCGGGTGGGCGTGGCCTGGCTGCGCTCCACCTGCGGCACGTGCGGGTACTGCCTGCGGGGCACGGAGAACCTCTGCCCCTCCTCCACCTATACGGGGTGGGACGCCGACGGCGGGTACGCCGAATACCTCACCGCGCCCCGCGACTACCTCTATCCCCTGCCCGCCGACGTGCCCGCCGAGCGGCTGGCGCCGCTGCTGTGCGCCGGGATCATCGGCTACCGGGCGCTGCTGCGCTGCGATCTGCCGCCGGGCGGGCGGCTGGGGATCTACGGTTTCGGCGCCTCGGCCCATCTGACCGCGCAGGCCGCCATCGCCCAGGGCGCGGTCGTGCACGCGGTGACCAGATCGGCGGCCTCCAGGGCGCTCGCGCTGGAGCTGGGAGCCGCCTCCGCCGGGGACGAACCCCCGGAGCCACTTGACTCGGCCATCCTATTTGCACCCGTAGGTACCCTGGTCCCATCAGCGCTCGAAGCGCTCGACCGGGGCGGCACGCTGGCCATCGCAGGGATCCACCTGACCGACGTGCCCGTCCTGAACTACGAAAGGCACCTTTTCCAGGAGCGCACGCTCCGCAGCGTCACGGCCAACACCAGGGCCGACGGGCGTGCCTATCTGGAGCTGGCGCTGGCGCATCCGCCACGCGTGACGACGAGCCTCCACCCGTTCGAAGAGGCCGCCAAGGCGCTCACCGATCTGGCGAATGACCAGGTCAGAGGGGCTGCCGTCTTGGTAATGGAATGACGTTTTACTTGACGGCGCTTAGCTCCACTCCGCACACTGATGAAGGAAAGTTACATTAGCCTCACAACCTCTGGAGATTATTGACGCGAGTGAGGCACGATCGTAGTGTCCGGTCAATCCCTACAGAGATCTTCGACAGGTCCGAACACTCCCCGGAGCGGCAAATGAAACGACTGGCAGCGGTAGTCGCGTTGCTGGGCCTTGCCACCGCGACAGCGGCGTGCAGCGGTGGTTCCACCAACAGTTCCGGCGGCTCGGGCGGCGGGGGCGGGCTCTTCACCACGGTCGACGTGCTCAAGCCCGGCCTCGACGCGAGCGGCCCGGCCAACCCATGGGCGCCCAAGGGCAACTCTTTCCTGGGCTACAACGCGATGAAGCTGGGCTGGATCAAGAACCACCTGACCGATCCCAACCAGTTCTACCCAGGTATCGCGGCCAGTTGGGAGATCGCTCCCGACAACTCCTCGATCACCCTGCACATCCAGCCGAACGCCAAGTGGTCCGACGGCAAGCCGGTGACGGCCGACGACGTCAAGCTCTCGCTCGGCCTGGCCTCCACCACCGGCAGCACCGCGTTCGCGGTCACGCCGGGCGCGGCGGGCGTGGCGTCCGACGTCCAGGTGGTCGACCAGAAGACCGTCAAGGTCTCCCAGGACATGAAGAACCCGAGCATGAAGTTCGCCCGCGGCATCATGGACAACTGGGTCGTGCCCGCGCACGTCTGGAACAGCCTGCTGCCGGCCGACTTCTGGGACAAGCTGAAGGCCGCCAGGGAGACCGGCGCCGACGCCGACAAGGCCCGCGAGGAGATCCTCACCATCGGCCAGAAGGTGCTCGCCTTCGCGCCGCCGAAGGACGTCTCCGCCGGCCCGTTCACCCTTGAGCGGGTGAACCCGGGCGAGGCCCTGCTGGTCAAGAACAAGAACTTCTTCAACGCCGCGAACGTCGCGCCGGCGCAGGTGAAGCTGCTCAACTACAACGGCAACGAGCAGATCTGGAACTACCTGAGCGCCGGCAAGCTCGACCAGGCAGGCTTCACCGCCATGCCCACCGACGTCATGAACCGGATCAAGCAGGCGCCCGGCTCCAGCGTCATCAGGGGCTTCTCCCCGGTGGCCGTCGGCATGGCGTTCAACCAGTCGAAGAAGCCGTACGACAACGTGCACGTGCGGCGCGGCCTGGCCTACCTGATCGACCGCGACCAGGTGACCAAGGTGGCCTCGCCCGAGGGCGGCACGCCGGCCGTGACGACCTCCGGCATCCACCAGAAGCCCGCCCAGGAGTGGATCGGCTCCGAGCTGGCCAGCCTGAACCCGTACAAGCACGACGTGGCCAAGGCGGAGGAGGAGTTCAAGGCGGCCGGTCTGAAGAAGACGGGCGGCAAGTGGACGCTGGCCGACGGCTCGCCGTGGAAGCTCAGCATGCGCGCGCCCGCGCCGTTCTCCGACTGGATCTCCGCGGAGGAGAACATCAAGAGCCAGCTCATCGCCGGCGGCGTGGACGCCGAGGTCGTGACCGTCGCCGACTTCCCCGTTTATCTGGAGGAGATCGCGGCCGGCAAGTACGACGTCGGCCTCTGGCTGATGGCGCTCGGCCCCGCGCCATACGACATCTTCCAGCGCCTCTACGGCGCCTCCAACGGCTGGACCAACGTCGCCGGCAAGGTCGCGCACAGCGCGCCCGGCAAGGGCGGCAACTGGATGGGCAGCGCGGAGGAGATCGACGTCGAGGGCGTGGGCAAGGTCAACCCGGGCGAGCTCACGGCCAAGCTCAACGCGGCCACTCCCGAGCAGGCCAAGCCGATCATGGCGCAGCTCGCCAAGACGGCCAACCAGGACCTGCCGGCCATCCAGCTGTGGGACTACGTGAACTCGCAGTTCACCAACACCAGCCGCTTCACGGGCTGGCCGGAGCAGGACAGTGACCTGCTCCGCCTGAACGCCGGCGTCTGGATGCAGCTGGGCCTCATCAAGGCGAAGCAGTAGAGAAAGAGCCTATGGTAGTCATCGCACGGCGACTCGCGGGCCACCTGGCCCGCGGGGTCGTCATGATCCTCGTCGTAGCCACGATCAGCTTCTTCATCGTCAGGAGCATTCCCGGCGACCCCGTGGCCGCGAACGTCCAGAAGCTGATCCAGCAGGGCATGGATCCGCAGACAGCCGAGCAGGCGACGCGCGTGCTGTACGGGTTCCAGCCCAGGGGCTCGCTGTGGGAGCAGTACACCCAGTACATGTCGGGCCTGCTCCGGTTCGACCTGGGCCAGTCGATCACCCACGGGGGCGCGCCGGTCACCCAGGTGCTGGGCGAGGCGGCCAAGTGGACCGTTCTACCGGTGCTGGCCGGAACGCTGCTCAGCTTCCTGGTCGGCATCCTGCTGGGCGTCTACGCGGCCATCAAGCGCTCGGGCAAGCTCGGCGACGTCCTGGCCATCTCGGGGTCGCTGCTGCACGGCGTCCCGCAGTACGTGCTGGGGCTGCTGCTCAGCGCCGTCTTCGCGACGCTGATCCCGATCCTGCCGGTCGACGGGCCCGTCGACATCCTGTTCGAGCCCGGGTTCAACGCCGGCTACATCGGCTCGCTGGCCCAGCACGCGGTGCTGCCGGTGCTGACGTACGCGCTGGCGGCCTACGGCGGGTGGATCCTGGCGATGAAGTCGAGCGTGGTGACGGTGCTCGGCGACGACTTCATCCTGGCGGCGGAGCTGCGCGGGATGAAGCGGTCGATCATCTTCAGGTACATCGCGCGCAACGCGATCCTGCCCCTGTTCACGATCCTCGCGCTGTCGCTCGGGCTGCTGCTCGGCGGCGCGGTGTTCATCGAGCGGATCTTCAACTATCCGGGGCTCGGCCTGCTGCTCATCGACAGCATCACCATGCGTGACTACGCGCTGATGGGCGGGGCGTTCCTGCTCATCACGGTGTCCATCATCGTGGCGAACATCGTCGCCGACCTGTTCTACTCCGCGATCGACCCGCGGGTCCGCAGCGGGGAGGAGGTGTCGTCATGAGCATTCTGCTGGAGAGCTCTTCGACCAGCGCGACCATGCGCCGCAACTTCTGGGCGGGCGTCTGGCGGGTGATGAAGCGCAAGCCCAGCCGCATGGTGGGCGTGGCGCTCGTGCTCGGGTTCGTCTTCATGGGCGTGTTCGGGCCGATGTTCTACCCCGCCCAGCTGCCTCTCGACCCGACCCAGATCACCAAGCCGCCGAGCTGGCAGCACTGGCTCGGCACCGACGACCAGGGCCGGGACGTGGTGGCCCTGGTGGTCACCGGGTCGCGGTACGTGCTGCTGGCCGCCCTGGTGACCGCGGTCATCACCGTGGTCCTGGGCGCCGCCATCGGGCTGTTCTCCGGCTTCAAGCGGGGCCGCTGGGACAACGTGCTCATGCGCCTCACCGACATGAAGCTGACCATCCCCGGCCTGCCGCTGCTGCTGGTGCTGTCCACGGTGTGGAAGTTCAGCAGCGCGATCCAGATGGGCCTGGTGCTGGGGCTGCTCGGCTGGGGCGGCGTGGCGCGGGCGGTGCGCTCGCAGACGCTGTCGCTGCGCGAGCGGGGCTTCATCGAGGCGGCGCGCGGGCTCGGCCTGTCCACCACGCACATCGTGGGCAAGGAACTGCTGCCGAGCATGGCGCCGTACATCGCGATGAACATGCTCATCGCGGTCACCGGCGGCGTCTACGCGCAGGTCGGCCTGTTCTTCCTGGGCGTGCTGCCGTACGAGTCGAACAACTGGGGGCAGATGCTCAACACGGCCGTGTTCCGTTCCGGCGCGCTCCAGGTGCCGAGCGCGCTGGGCTTCCTCATCGGGCCGCTGCTGGCGATCCTGTTGCTGACGCTGGCCATCGTGCTCGTGGTGGACGCCATGGACGAGATCTTCAACCCCCGGCTGCGGGAGGAGTAGGTAAGTGGCTCGAAAAGCGCCGGGAGTGCGCATCGACGGCCTCACGGTCGTCTACAAGACCCCCGCGGGCGAGTTGCCCGCCGTCAGGGACATCACCCTGACCCTGGAGCCGGGCACGATCACCGGCATCGTCGGCGAGTCCGGCTCGGGCAAGTCGACGATGGCCCTGTCGCTGCTCAACGCCGTCCAGCCGCCCGGCAGGATCGCGGCGGGCAGCGTCGAGATCGACGGGCTCGGCGACGTGGTCGGCCTGAAGGGCGAGCACCTGCGCAAGGCCAGGGGCAAGCACATCGGGTACGTCTTCCAGGCCGCCCAGAACTCCTTGAACCCGCTCAAGACGGTCGGCAAGCAGCTGCTCGATCTGGGCCGCTCGCATGGCGTCGACGACCTGCGCGGCCTGGTCCGCGAGGCCAAGGAGCTGCTGGCCCGGATGGGCCTGGACGGGGCCAGGGTGCTCGACTCGCACCAGCACGAGCTGTCCGGCGGCATGCGCCAGCGGGTCGGCATCATGCTGGCGCTGGTCCTCAACGCCCACCTGGTGGTGCTGGACGAGCCGACGACCGCGCTCGACATGATCACGCAGGCGAACATCCTGAAGATCATCCGCGAGGTGCACGCGGAGCGCGGCCTCACCACCCTCGTCATCACGCACGACATCGGCGTGGTGGCCGAGGTCGCCGACCGGCTGGCCGTCATGTACGGCGGGCGACTGGTCGAGCAGGGCCCCACCAGGGAGGTGCTCGGCTCGCCCCGCCACCCGTACACCAGGGGCCTGATCCAGGCCATCCCCCGGCTCGTCGGCGACATCGACGAGGCCAGGGCGCTGCCGGGCCGGCCGCCGACGCTGGCGACCGTGCCCAAGGAGGGGTGCGTGTTCAGGGAGCGCTGCGCGCTGCGCATGGACGTGTGCGACACCGTCGATCCGCTGCCCCGCGTCGATCAAGGCGCCGACGGGTCGCGGGTCGTGGCCTGCCACGCCGTGACCGCGAACGTGAAGGAGCCCGCATGATCACTGGGAACGGCGTCGTCAAGACGTTCAAGCAGCGGGGCAAGATGCTCGGCGCCCGCGAGGTGCGCGCGCTGCGCGGGGTGGACTTCGCGATCCCGAGGGGGGGCGCGGCCTCGTTCATCGGCGAGTCCGGGTGCGGCAAGACCACGCTGGGCCGGATCATCGCCGGGCTGGAGACGTACGACGAGGGCGAGATCCTGATCGACGGCGTCTCCATGTCGCCGCTCAAGCCGAAGCAGCGCCAGCCGCACTTCCGCAAGATCCAGATGATCCACCAGGACCCGTACTCGGCCCTGAACCCGACCAGGACCATCCACCAGACCCTGTACGCCCCGCTGTCCCTGCGGGCCAAGCAGACCGGCCGGTCGCAGTCGTGGATCGAGGAGCGGGCCGGCGAGGTGCTGTCGCTGGTGGGCCTCGACCCGGGCACGGTGCTGGCGCGCTACCCGCACCAGTTGTCCGGCGGCATGCGGCAGCGCGTGGTCATCGCCCGCGCGCTGACCGTCGACCCGGAGATGCTCGTCGCGGACGAGGCCGTCTCGATGATCGACGTGTCGCTGCGGCTGGGCATCCTGGCGCTGCTGAAGGACCTGCGCGAGCGGCTCGGCGTGAGCGTGCTGTTCATCACCCACGACGTGGCCACGGCCCGCTACATCGGCGACGACGGCGAGCTGTACGTCATCTACCGGGGCCAGGTCATCGAGCGCGGGCCGGTGGACACGGTCATCGCCGACCCCGTGCACCCGTACACGCAGTCGCTGCTGTCGGCGATCCCGGTGCTGCACGGGCTGGAGCAGCCCGGCGAGCAGCCGGTGGCGCCGCTGGAGTCGCTGGACGAGAGCCAGTCCGACGAGGGCTGCCTGTTCGCCCGCCGCTGCCCGTTCAGGGGCGAGCGGTGCGCGAGCGAGCGCCCGCTGCTGCAGCTGACCGAGGGGGTGCCGCAGGAGCACGCGTGCTTCTACCCCGAGCGCCGCAACGTGATCGCCCGCCCGCTGAGCGAGGTGTGATGTCCCACGCCGTGCGGGCCTTCATGTCCGCCGCAGGGTCAGCCGCAGGGTCGGCCACGGGGCCGGCCGTCGGGGCCGTCGGGGCCGCGGGGCTCGCGGAGGCGGCCGAGGTCGCCGCCGCCGCGCTGACGCTGGACGCCGCCGACGCCGCCGGCCTGGTCGGCTTCCTGTCGCGCCCGCCCGCGGACCGGCGCTGGACCGCGCTGGCCACCGACGGCGGCGTGGTGATGGCGTCCCTGTCGGCCGTGGACCCGCACGTCGGGCACATCGACCTGCTGGCCGTGCACCCCTCCGCGCAGGGGCAGGGGCGCGGGCGCGCCCTGGTGGGGGCCGCCGAGGACTGGCTGCGCGGCCAGGGCGCGCGGCAGGCGCGCTTCGCCGGCAACCCGCCGTGCTACCTCTGGCCGGGCATCGACGTACGCTACACCGCGGCCGCCTGCCTGGCCGAGAGCCTCGGCTACCACCGGTACGACGTCGCCTGGAACATGACGGCCGACCTGAACACCGACCTGTCCGTGGCGGACGACCTGCTGCGGCTGGAGCGGTCCGGCGTGCGCGTGCACGCGGCCGGCGGCCCTGTGAGCGACGGGCCGGATGACGGGGTGGATGACGGGCTGGATGGCGGGGCGGGCGGCCCGGGCCGCGAGCACGTCGCCGCGTTCGTCCTGGAGCACTGGAACGAGCGCTGGGCCTGGGAGGCGGCCCACGCGACCGGCCTGCACTACGCCGAGCGCGACGGTCGCATCCTGGGCTTCGCCGCCTGGGGCGCCCGGCCCGGCTGGTTCGGCCCCATGGGGACCTCGCCCGACGCCCGCGGGCTGGGCGTCGGCCGCGTACTGCTGCGCAGGTGCCTGGCGGACCAGCGGGCCGCCGGGCAGACCAGCGCCCAGATCGGCTGGGTCGGGCCGCTGCGGTTCTACTCCCACGCCGTGGGCGCGCGAGCGGAACGCGTCTTCTGGCTATACCGGCGCGAACTGGCGTGATGTCACTCGTAGGCGCTGTTCCGGCTGCCTGCGGTGTGCCGCTCGGCGCGGTCACCGTAGAGGAGTCGTCCTTCCGGCCTTCCCGGCGGCGGGCAGAGGCCCCGGGGGTCCTCCCCTGCGTCCAGGCAGCGGGTCAGGGTGTCGGAGCCCCACAAGTGGTCCATGAACAGGTCGGGGCCCCACCAGCGCAGGTCGTCCGGGTAGAGGGTGCGGGCCACGTGCAGCATGGACAGGCCCGTCAGGACGGGCCTGAACGCCTCGCGGTCGTGCACGTGGAGCTGGACGCCGCGCACGGCGACGCCCGCGTGCTTGTGGAAGGTGGGCGTGAACCACGTCTCCCTGAACCGCACGCCCGGCAGGTCCAGCGCGGCCAGCGCCGGGGCGAACTGCGCGTCGGCGTACGGGGCGCCGACCAGCTCGAACGGCCTGGTCGTGCCGCGGCCCTCGGAGAAGTTCGTCCCCTCGAAGAGGCCCGTGCCGGGGTAGACCAGCGCGGTGTCCGGGGTCGGCATGTTGACCGACGGCATCACCCAGGGCAGGCCAGTCTCGGCGAACGTCATGTCGCGCCGCCAGCCCTCCATCTCGATCACGCGCAGGTCCACGTCGAACCCGAACAGCGTGGCCAGCTCCCCGGCCGTCCTGCCGTGCCGTACCGGCAGCGGGAAGCGGCCCACGAAGCTCGCGAACGCCGGGTCGAGCAGCGGTCCTTCCTGGACGGTCCCGCCGAGCGGGTTGGGCCGGTCCAGCACCACGAACCTCAGCCCCAGCCGGGCGGCCGACGCCAGGAGGTCGTACATCGTCCAGACGTAGGTGTAGAACCGCGTGCCCACGTCGGCGATGTCGAACACCAGCGTGTCCACGCCCGACCCCGCGACCGTCCGATCGAGCTCCTGGCCCGCGAGCTTGTGGGTGTTGAAGACCGGCAGGCCGGTCTTCTCGTCCACGGTGTCGGCCTCGCCGCCGTCCGCCTGGGCGGTGCCGCGCATGCCGTGCTCGGGGCCGAACAGGGCCGTCAGGTTCAGTCCTGCGGCCGGCAGCGCGTCCGCGGTGGGGGTGAGATCGGGCAGGACCCCGGTGGGGTTCGTGATCAGGCCGAGCCGGGTTCCGCCCGCGAGGGCGGTATCCACGGCCAGCCGTTCGGCTCCAGTGCGTACGTGTGGCATGAAAGCCATTGTCTGAAAGATATTTACAAGTGTGAAGGAGAGGGTGGAAATTAGCGTCATGATTGATCCGCTACCCGAGCTGTCCACCGAGCAGAGCGATCCCCGCTACAGCCAGATCGACCGGCTGCCTACCGAGCAGATCGCCCGGCTCATGAACCAGGCCGACGCCGCCGTGCCCGCCGCCGTCGCGGTGGCCATCCCGGCGATCTCGGCCGCCATCGACGCGATCTCCGCCAGGATGGTGGAGGGCGGCCGGCTGCTGTACGTCGGCGCCGGCACGTCGGGGCGGCTGGCCGTGCTCGACGCGAGTGAGTGCCCGCCCACGTTCGGCACCGATCCGTCGCTGGTGCAGGGCATCATCGCCGGCGGGCCGGAGGCGCTCACCCGGTCGGTCGAGGGAGCGGAGGACGACCCCGTGGCGGGCGCCGCCGCGCTGAAGGACCTGGAGGTGGGACCGCTCGACTCGGTGGTGGGCGTGTCCGCCAGCGGCCGGGCTCCCTTCGTCCTGGGCGCGCTGGCGGAGGCGGCCTCCCGGGGCGCGCTCACCGTCGGCCTGTCGTGCAACGACGGCGCGCCGCTGTCGGCCGCCGCCGAGCACGCGATCGAGGTGGTCGTGGGACCCGAGGTGGTGACCGGCTCGACCCGGCTCAAGGCGGGCACGGCCCAGAAGCTCGTGCTCAACATGATCTCGACGATCTCGATGGTCAAGCTCGGCCGTACCTACGGCAACAAGATGATCGAGATGTCGGCGATGAACAACAAGCTGGCCGGGCGCGCGCTGCGCATGGTCAGCGACATCACCGGCGCCGACCTCAAGACGGCCGAGACCGCGCTGGACGCGGCCGGCGGGCAGGCGAAGATCGCCGTGCTGATGATCCAGCACGGGCTCGACGCGGAGGGAGCACGGGCACTGCTGGAGTCGCACGGGGAGCGCCTCAGCGACGCGCTGAGCGGCTGAGGGGAACGGGGATGACCGACCGGCTGGGGGCGGTCCTGGCGGGCGCGGTGCCGCGCGTGTGCTCGGCCGCGGTCGCGCTGATCGCCGTGGACGGCTCCGTGGCCGCCGCGGCCGCCACCGGCGAGCTCGTACGCCACGCCGACGCCAACGGAACGCTCGCCGCGGAGCGTCCGCCCGCCGGCCTCGACTCGATCTTCGACCTGGCCTCGATCAGCAAGCTCTTCACCACGGCCGTGCTGCTCTCGCTGGCCGAGGAGAACGCGATCGAGCTGGACGAGCCGGTGGCCGCCTGGATCCCGGGCCATGACCCGAGGATCACGCCGCGCCGCCTGCTCACGCACACGGCGGGCCTGCCCCCGACCCGGCGCATCGACCTGGAGCTGCCGGACGCGGACGCCTCCGAGCGCATGGAGGCGATGGTGCGCACGCCGATCGCCCACCCGGTCGGCGGGCCGTACCTCTACAGCGACGTGGGCCTGGTCATCGCCGGCCGGGTCGCCGAACTGGCCGGCGGCGCGCCGCTCGACGCGCTGGTCCGCGCCCGGGTCACGGACGTGCTCGGCCTGGCCGACACCGGTTACCGGCCCACCGCGCCGTCGCGGGCGCCCGCCCGGGTCCCCGCGCCTGCTCGGGTCTCCGTGCCTGCTCAGGTCCCCGCGCCCGCCCGGGTCCCCGCGCTCGCTCGGATCGCCGCCACCGAGTGGAAGCCGGAGCGGCCCGGACCCGGCTGCGTGCGGGGCGAGGTCCACGACGAGACGGCGTACGCGCTGGGCGGCGTGGCGGGGCACGCGGGGCTGTTCGCCACGGCCGGCGACCTGCTGACCTTCGGCGAGGCGCTGCGGTCGGCCGCGCTCCGGCACGGGGGCGGCGTGCTGCGCCCGGAGAGCGTGGCCGAGATGGTGCGTGACCAGGGCGCCGAGGGGGCCGCCTTCCGGCACGGGCTGGGCGTGCGGATCGGCGACCCGGCCATCGTGGGGCCGCTGAGCGGCGCCTTCGGGCATTCCGGCTTCACCGGCACCTCGCTGGTGGTCGATCCCGCCCGCGGCCTGACCGTGGTGCTGCTGACGAACGCCGTCCACCCCGTACGGGGCCGCGACGGCATCCGCGAGCTGCGCCACGCGGTGGCCGGGGAAGCGCTGCGACTGCGCGGCCTCGCATAGCCTGCAAGTATGTCCGTCCAGCTGAACCACACCATCGTGCAGGCGAAGGACAGAGACGCGACCGCCGCGTTCCTCGTGGACGTCCTCGGCCTGGAGCCCGCGCCCGTGTACGGGCCGTTCCGCGTCGTCACGCTCGGCAACGGCGTCTCGCTCGACGTCATCCAGGTGGGCGACGAGGCGGTGCTGCCGCAGCATTACGCGTTCCTGGTCAGCGAGGAGGAGTTCGACCAGATCTGGGATCGGATCAAGGGCCGCGGGCTGACGTACTGGGCCGATCCGCACCACTCCGAGCCGGAGCGGATCAACACCCACGACGGCGGCCGCGGCCTCTACTGGTCCGACCCCAACGGCCACAACCTGGAGATCATCACGGTCCCCTACGGCGGCTGGGGCTAGGGGGCCAGCGCCTCCAGCGCCTCCTCGGCCCGGCGCATCGCCTCCTTGGCGTCGAGCGCGACGAACTCGCGGTCGAAGTTGAGGTCGTGGAAGACGTCCGTCACGCCGCCGGCGGCCAGCGCGTCCACGTCGGCCCTGATCTTGTCGTAGGTGCCCGTCAGGGGGCGGTCATCGGCCGCCCCGACCCGCGTGACGCCGCGGCACACGAAGCGGAACCCGGTCGCGTCGCGCCCCGACTCCGCCAGCGCCGCCTTGATCAGCTCCACGCGTCCGGCGATCGCGGACAGGTCCTCCCTGCTGGAGCTCACCCACCCGTCGGCCAGCCGGGCGGCGCGGCGCAGCGCGACCTCGGCGGTGCCGCCCAGCAGGATCGGCGGCGGCCCCGGCACGGGCTTGGGGTCCAGGTGGGACGGCGACACCCGGTAGAACTCGCCGCGGTGCTCCATCACGTCGTCGGCCCACGCCTTGCGCAGCACCTCGACGAACTCCTCGCCCCTGCGCCCGCGCCGCTCCATGCCGACGCCCGCCGCCTCGAACTCCTCCGGCACCCAGCCCAGCCCGAGCCCGGCCGTGAGCCGCCCGCCGGACACGGTCTGCAGCGTGGCCAGCTGCTTGGCCAGCACGACCGGCTGCACGTACGCGTTGATCACGGCCACGCCCAGCCGGATCCGCTCCGTCACGCCCGCCAGGTGGGCCAGCGTGATCAGCGGGTCGTGCACGCTGCGGTACGTCGGCCCCATCGGGTGCCCGACCGGGTACAGCAGCCGCTGGAACGTCCACAGCTCGTGGTAGCCGAGCTCCTCCGCCCGCCGGGCGACGCGGCGCATGTTCTCCGGGGTCGCCCATGGGCCTGACTGGGGCACTGCGAAACCGACTCTCATGCCCCCTAGTCTGACCGACGCGAATCCACTCCCCGCAGGACCCTTTGACCTGCAAGAAAGAACGAGACGAGCCTTCCACGGACGCGGCCATTCCATAGCGGCGTCCTGTCGCTCATTGTTTCTCCAGCGCCTTCTGGATGCGCTGATTGGCAATCGCGTTCCTTTGCGCCGCACGGCCAGGGCATGCCGGACGAGACCGGCGGCCGGCGACATCAGCACGTAGGGGCCCCGCTGGGCAGCGTAGAGGGCGCGGCCGGCCTCGGTCAGGTGGTAGCCGCCGGCGTCATCGGCGACCAGGCCGCGGTCGTGGACGCGCTCGCGGAATCGGGCAGCCGCCGGGTCCGGGCGGTGCCGAAAACCGGGGATGACGGTGAGCTCGCAGGGAGACAGGGACAAGCGGCTTGAGCTGCCGCGGCGGACGACGTGCCGGTCTAGGATCGAGTCGTGATCGGGTTCCCGGAGATGCTCCTCGTCCTCACCTTCATCGCCGTCATCGCCATCGTCGCCGTGGCGATCGTCAGGGCGAGCGCCCGAGGCAGCCGGCCGCCTGTCTTCCTGCCGCCGGATGAGCTCAACCACCAGCTACGCAGCCTGGTCGCCCAGGGCAAACGCATTTACGCGATCAAGCTGCTGCGCCGGCACACCGGTATGGGTCTCAAAGAGGCCAAAGACGAGGTGGACGGCCTGGCCGCGGGGCGTCCCATCAACCATCCGGCATTGCATCGCCCGCCGACCGCACCTGCGGCCGCACCCCCGGACAACCTGGCCGCCCGGGTTCGGCAGCTCAAGGAGGCCGGACGCGTCGAACAGGCCGTCCATCTGGTGCGCGGCGAAACCGGCATGACCGAGGACGAGGCGCTCCGCTTCCTCCGCGCCCTCTAAATTCCGACAAGTCCTACAAGACGCCGGCGAAGGCCATCAGGCCGGCCCTTCCGGCCAGGGGCGTCGGCAGGGGACAACAGTAGAGACTAAAACAAACAGCCATTGACATAGAAAGGGGGAAGCGGTTGGGTGTGTAGGGAGCACCCCGCCTCCAGGAGGACCTCCACTCGTGAGCATTGAATTCCTGCTGACCTCACTCGTCATCGTCGTCACCCCGGGCACCGGCATGCTCTACACGCTGGCGGCCGGCCTGTCGCGCGGCGGGCGGGCGAGCGTCGTGGCGGCGTTCGGCTGCACGCTCGGCATCGTGCCGCACATGGCGGCGGCCGTCACCGGCCTGGCGGCGCTGCTGCACGCCAGCGCCGTCGCCTTCCAGGTGCTGAAGTACGCGGGCGTGGCGTACCTGCTCTACATGGCCTGGTCCACGCTGCGCGAGCGGGGCGCGCTGAAGGTGGACCAGGAGTCCTCCCCGCGCCCGACGGCCAAGGTGATCGTCGACGGGGTGCTGATCAACATACTCAATCCCAAGCTGTCGATCTTCTTCTTCGCATTCCTGCCGCAGTTCGTGAGCACCGGCGAGCCCGCCGCGCTGGCCCGCATGCTGGAACTGAGCGGCGTGTTCATGCTGCTGACATTCGTCGCCTTCACCGGTTGCGGCCTGTTCGCCGCCGCGGTCAGGAACCACGTGATCTCACGGCCCAAAGTACTGACGTGGATGCGCTGCGGGTTCGGCGCCGCGTTCGCCGCGCTCGGTGTCAGACTCGCTCTCACCCAGCAATAGTCGCGGTCGACGTAGGGCTGGTGGCCCAGGGAAACGCGGAACTTGCGACTTCGTCCGCCACCCGCCTGGGACCGCTCTCCCTTCGTGCTGCGTGGTCATGGCGCCGGTAGCACGTCAGGGCGTCGCTACCGCAGGTCCGGTCGGGGGTTCGGCCCGATCCGGCAATCGCCTCCGGCGGCGTGCACCGCCCACACCGCCGAATAGTCTGTACGAGTGGGGTTGGAGGAGGAGCTGGCGGGGATCTCCGCGGCGTACGGAGGGGCGGGCGAGCCCGTGCTGCATCCGACGCGCACGGACGTCGTGGTGTTACGCAGGGGCGAGGTCGTGGTCAAGGCCCACTCGGCGCGCGACGACGTGGAGTCTTTGCGGATCCGGTTGCGGGCGGCGGCGTCGGCCGCGGTGACCGGCGTGATGCTGCCCCCGCTCGACCCCGAGGTGCTGACGGTCGCGGGCCGCGCGGTGACGGTCTGGCCGACCGGCCGGCCGGTCGCGCAGGACGACCCGGACTCCGCGCCGTGGGAGGAGGGCGCCAGGCTGCTGGCCAGGCTGCACGCCATCCCGCTGACGCCGCTGCCCGGCCTTCCCCCTGCCGGCGGGCCGGCGCGGGCCGCCAGGGCGGTGGCCCGGATGACCGGCGACGGCCCGGTGGAGCAGCTCATCCGGCGGACCTTCAAGGAGCTGCCCGAGCCCGACCCGCTGCCCGGCCTGCTCACGCACGGCGACTGGCACCTGGGCCAGCTCGTCCGCCGCGACGACTGGCTGCTCATCGACGTCGACGACCTGGGCGTCGGCGACCCGGCCTGGGACCTGGCCAGGCCGGCCGCCTGGTATGCCGCCGGGCTGCTCGACCCGGCCGTATGGGAGCGGTTCCTGGGGGCCTACCTCGCCTCCGGCGGGCCCGCGCTCGGCCGGGGCGACGACCCCTGGCGGCGGCTCGACGTGCCCGCCAGGGCGCTGACCGTCCAGCTCGCCGCCGTGGCCGTGGTGAACGCCGAGCGCGACGGCCGGGAACTGGACGAGGTCGAACATTCGTTAGTGGAGTCGTGCAACAGAATCGTCCGAGCGTGACGGGGTTGCGCGCGGTAGGTTTCAACCCTGAGACCTCGAAGCCAAGGAGAGCGACCTAGATGCAGTGCCCCAAGTGCCGCGGCAACATGCGGACCTATGAGCGCAACGGCGTCCACATCGAGCAGTGCGACAACTGCCGCGGGATCTTCCTCGACTACGGCGAGCTCGAGACGCTGACCCGGATGGAGACCCAGTACCACACGGCTCCCCCGCCTCCCGCCGCCGGCCCCGCCTGGGGTGCGCCGCCCCCGCACGGCGGCCACTACGGCGGCCACCACCACCGGCAGCGCAGCTGGGTGGGCATGCTGTTCTCGACCTGACCGCGACGAAGGCCGCGCACCGGTGGGGGTGCGCGGCCTTCGTGTCGCCTGCGGGGACCGGGGGTCAGCCGGGGAAGTCGTCGGGGTCGACGGGCGCGGTGCGGGCGTTGCCGCCCGCGATCGCGTGCAGCGTGATGCGCCAGTCGTGCCAGCGGATCTGCGTGGCGGTGAACGTCGTCTTGAACTTCACCGACTTCTGGAACCGCTCGAAGCTGCACTCACGCGTGAACGACTTGTTCTTGCCGTCCCAGTCCACGCCGTGCGTGAAGTAGATCTTGTAGTTGCCGTCGCGCACGCCCTTGATCTTGAACTTGGCGCTCCTGCGCACGTACACGCTGAACGTCTTGCTCCCGCCCTTCATGACGGTGACCACGGCGTCGCGGGTGCCGCCGTTGTCGATCTCCAGCGAGCTGCGGCCGTTGAACGTGCTCTTCTTGATGAACGAGCCGTTGCTCAGCCGCCTGGTCTGCCGCTTGCCGGCCTTCACGTTCACGATGTCGGCCGGGTAGTCGCCGGCGCTCTGCAGGGCCTCGCCCGCCTTGTCGAGCGCGGCCAGCTTGTCGTCAAGGTCGATGAGGACGGCCGACGACGTGCACAGGTTCCGCCCGCCGACCTTGCCCGCCGTGGAGCCCAGCTCGCCGGCGAAGTCGCGCAGGCTGGTCACGTACGCGTCGTGCTGGGCGCGTACGGCGTCGGGCGGGGTGATGGCGGCCAGCGCGTCCGCCGCCCCGCTCAGCGACTCCTCGGCGCGCGTGACGCGCTGGTCCAGGGCCTTGACCCCGCGCGCGCCGGCCAGGGCGCCGATGGCGTCCGCCATCGACTTGTGCCTGCTCTGGAGCTCGCCCTTGTAGGCCTCGGGCGTGAGGGCTGTCGCGCTGGGGGTGCCCGCCGCCGTGCCGCCGCCCGCGGGCACGCCGCCGCCGTTGCCGCCGGCGACACCACTGACCTTCGGCTCGCCTCCGGTCGGTGACGGTAACGCCGAGGAGCACGCGCCGAGCGTGAGGGTTGCCAGGGCGAGAACGCAGGAGATCAACCGGGGTCCAGCCACCTGTCACACTATCGTCCGGTTGATCCCTGCCCGTCAATTCAGGATTCGGCCAGTCCGGCGTTGCGATCCTGTCGCAGCCACCGGGTGATCCCGATCGTCTCCAGGAACGGCACATCGTGGCCGGCCACCACGAGCGCCCCCCGATACGCGTTCAGCGCCTGGGAGAGCTGGCGGACGCCGGCCATGTCCAGGTTGTTCGTCGGCTCGTCGAGCAGGAGCAGCTGGGGCGGCGGCTCGGCCGACAGGAGCGCGGCCAGCGTCGCCCGGAAGCGCTCGCCTCCCGACAGCGTGCCGACGGCCTGGTTGACCCGCTCGCCCCTGAACAGGAAGCGCGCCAGACGTGCCCGGACGTCGTTCACGGAGGCGGACGGCGCCACCGCCCGCACGTTGTCCACCACGCTCAGCGCGTCGTCCAGGAGGTCGAGGCGCTGCGGCAGGTATCGCACCGGGACGTGGGCGCCGTGCTCGACGATCCGCTTGAGCAGCGTGGTCTTGCCCGAGCCGTTGGGGCCCAGCAGCGCGATCCGCTCGGGACCCCGCACGACCAGCGCCTCCAGCACCACGCCACGCACCCCGCCCTCCTCGGCGCCTCCCGTCTCAGCCGCCCCACCGGCATCCGGGCCGCCGGTGGCCTCGGACGCGGGCGCCTCTTCGGCGGCGCGCACGCCGGACGCACTGACAGCGGCCGTTTCGAGTGCGGCGTCAGCTTCGACAGGGCTGCCGGCGGGAGGCGGGTCGAGGGGGAGGGTCAGGACCGTGCGCCCCGCCGGGACCTCGGTGCCCGGCAGCTGGATGCGGATCTCCGCGTCGTCGCGCACCGCCTGCTCGGCCTCCGTCAGCCGCCCCCGTGCCTCCTCCAGCTTCTCGATGGCCAGGTTGCGCTGCTTGCCGGCCGTCACCTGGGCCTTCCGCTTGAGGCCGTTCGCGACGATCTTCGGCGCCTTCTTGTTCTCGAACGCCTTCCGGCCGGCCCGCCGGCTCCGGTCGATCCGGGTGCGGGCGTCGACGAGCTCCCGCTGCTGCCGGCGGACCTCGCCTTCCGCGGTCCGTACCATCCGCTGGACGCTCTCCTGCTCGGCGGCGACCTGCTCCTCGTAGGCGCTCAGGTTGCCCCCGTACATGCGCACGACCCCGTCGCGCAGCTCGGCGATCTGGTCCACCAGCTCCAGCAGCGCGCGGTCGTGGCTGACCACGACCAGCACCCCCGGCCAGGCGGCGACCGCGGCGCAGAGCCGCTCCCGCGCGTCCAGGTCGAGGTTGTTGGTGGGCTCGTCGAGCAGCAGCACCTCGGGCCGTTTCAGCAGCTGGGCGGCGAGCGCGACCATGATGGTCTCGCCGCCGGACAGCGTGCCGACCGTGCGGTCCAGCCCGATGTGGCCGAGCCCGAGCCGGTCGAGCTCCGCCCATGCGCGCTCTTCGACGTCCCAGTCGTCGCCGACGGCCGCGAAGTGCTCCTCGGCGGCGTCCCCGCTCTCGATGGCGTGCAGCGCCGCCCGCGTCGCGCCGATCTCCAGCAGGTCCGACACGGTACGTCCGGCGACCAGCGGGACGTTCTGCGGCAGGTATCCCACCTCCCCGGACACGGAAACGGATCCGGGTCGCGGGGCCAGCTCCCCCGCGATGATCTTCAGCAGGGTGGACTTGCCCGACCCGTTGGTCCCGATGAGGCCGGTGCGCCCCGCGGGGAACGCGGCGTCGAGCCCGTCGAGCACCTTGGTGCCGTCCGGCCAGCCGAAGGACACGTGATCTACGACAATGGAAAAAGACATAAGGCGGCTCCCGTCACAAAGGTCGAAATTTCGTGACTTGGCGGGAAACACCGCAAACGCGCGTAGCACAACAAGGGAATTCGGGGCGAGAAAGGATCGCCGGAGGTCCAGGTGTGCGCGCGTGCCCACGACAGGGCGGAACGGCGCGGTGCCCGCGACCTCAGATCCTCACGTCAACTGCCCCCACGGCTCGGCGATAAGACGCCCAAAGCGTACGCGACGCGTCGATCACCTCGCAAGGCCGCGCGCCCGGTGCGCGGCGACGTTGACCCTGTTCGCGCAGGCGGGAGAGCAGAACCGGCGCCGCCCGTTGCGGGAGGTGTCGATGAAGACGAACTCGCACCCGTCGCGGTCGCACCGCCCCAGCCGGTGCCTGCCCGCGAACGACATGGCCATGGCCAGCCCGCCGGCCGTGGTGTCCTTCGCCCTGGACACGACGTCGGCGTCCACGGAGAAGAAGTGCAGGTGGGGCTCGCGGCCGTCGTGCGCGCTGACGTACGGCTTGGACGCGGTGACGTCGAGCAGATCGTTGATCAGCTTGATCTGCGTGTCCTGGTCGCGCTCCCCGAACACCGGCGACAGCCGCCCCGCCCACCCCCGCAGTTCCTCGGCCTGCTCGGCGGTGACGGCGGTGCGGACGAGGCGATGCTCGGTCAGCATCGCCTCGACCGCCTCGGGGCTGAAGTCGGTCGCGTTCACCAGCGCCGCCGCGAGGGCCGCCCCATTGCCGCCGTAAGCGTTGAAATGCATAAGGCCATTACAGCAGATTGGAAACATGCACTCCAGACACCTGCACGATCCCCTGGCCCTGGCCGTCGTCTCCTCCCACCGCACCTCCGAGGGCACGGTCTCCTACCTGCGGTGCGCCTGCGGCGTGTGGGAGGTGCGCACTTCGGCCATGGTGGCCACCGTCCCACCCCGCCACCACGGCTAGCTCAGCCGGCTCGTCGAAGGCCCGGCCGGGTTCGTCCATCAATCGCTCACACCCGGCAATCCAGGACACGCGGAGAGGCCAGAGGAATACGTCGAGGGAGAGATTCTCCCCCGCGGGAGAAGTTTCCGCACCGCCGCCAAGGCCGCCACGGCTCGCTTTCCGTGATCCATGTCACCATGGCGCGCAAGCGAGATGAGGAGAGCGCGGATGGGTACTGAGCCAGTGCTGCCCGAAAGTGTGGCGGGCGCCCTGGAGGAGCATGGACGGCGCTTGAGACTGCCCCGGCTCCCCGGCGACGCGTGGCTGGTGGAGGTGGACCACGACGGCTCGGTCGTGGTGGACGGCGTGCGGATCCAGCTCGACACGCTCCTGAGACCCACCCAGGCGGCCAGGCTGCGACTGGTGGCGGGGATGTCGTGCCGGTGGAGCGTGACAAGTGAGGACGGCAGCGGCTGGTTCCCACCCGACACCCCCAATCGGTACGACTACCACGGCCGCCCGTACTTCCACGGCGACGACATCGTCCTGGAGGTCCCCTGCGTGCCCCTGACGATCACCGCCGCCCGCGGCATGGAGTACGACGAGGCCAGGCTGGAGCTCGTACCGGAGCCGGGCGAGGAGCGACTGGTCGAGCTCGCCCCGCGGCGCATCTACGACGCGGCGGCGCGCGGCTGGTACGGCGCCGACATGCACGTGCACCTCGACTGGGCGGGCGACCTCGCCGGCGCGCCCGCGGACGCCGCCGCCGCGCAGCACGGCGAGGACCTGCACGTGCTCAACCTCCTGGTGGGCAACGTCTCCGGCAGGCGCGTCCACGACCGCGAGGCCCTGGAACACTGGACGGACGTGGACCTGCCGTGGTCCGACGCCACGCACGTGGCCAGGGTGGGCGTCGAATACCGCAACGACCTGCTCGGCCACATCTACGCGTTCGCGCCGCGGGCCGCGCCCGGCCGCCACCACACCGGGTTCGCGGGCGAGGCCGACTGGCCGCCCAACGCCGACGGGCTGCGGGAGCTGCGCGGGCTCGGCGCGCTCGTCGGCTACAGCCACCCCTTCCGCACCCCGATCTCCGGCGGCGACCCGCCCAAGGGCATCGTGTCGCCCGTGTGGCGCAACTGCGCCGCCCGCGAGCTGGTCGCCGACGTCGCGCTCGGGCTCGTGGACAGCCTCGACGTGCTCACGCACGCCGCGATCCCGTCCACGGCGGCGGTCTACCGGCGGCTGATCGGCGCGGGCAACCGGCTCTCCGTGAGCGCGGGCACGGACGCGATGATCTCCTTCACCCGTTCCGGCAACCGGTCGAACCCGCCCGGCTGGGCCCGCGTCTACGCCCAGGTCGAGGGCGAGCTGACCGCCCGGTCGTTCGCGGCGGCCGTACGCGCGGGCCGTACGTTCGCCACCACCGGTCCCTGGCTGGAGCTGTCGGTGGCCGGCCATGGCCCCGGCCACGTGATCCGGGCCCGCAGGGGTCAGCAGGTCCGGGTCTCGGCCGTCGCCGTCGGCCCGGAGGTCGCGGCGGTGCGCATCCGCACGGCCGAGGGCGTGGTCGCCAGGGGCGAGCGGCCGGCGGACGAGCCCGGCCGGGCTTTCGACGAGCCGCTGACCGTGACGGCCGACCTCACGGTGGACGCGCCCACGTACGTGATCGCCGAGGTCCTGTGCGGCCGGCACCTTCGCACCCTGACCTGCACCGGGTACGCCCTGACCAGCCCCGTCTACGTGGAGGTGGACGGCAGGCGGGTCGCCCGGCGGGAGGACGTCGTGTGGTGCCTGGAGTGGCTCGACCTGCTGGAGGACCTGATCAAGCAGCACGGCCGCCTGACCGTCGCCTACCAGTTCGGGGACCACGTGTCCCTGCTGGAGCAGGCCAGGGCCGTCTACCGGTCCCGGCTGAGCTGAGGCCGGCGAATCCGACGGGCATCGACGCGCTCTGGCCGTACGTGTTAAATTTTGGCCATGCGGTCAGAAATTGAGCCGGACGGCCAGAAGCGGCGGTCGTTCATCGAGGAGGCCAGGCGCGCGCAGATCGTGGCGTCGGCCGTCGCGGTGATCGCCGACGTCGGGTTCGCCCAGGCGTCCCTCGCGCGCATCGCCAAGCACGCGGGCATCAGCAAGGGCGTCATCTCCTACCACTTCGCCGGCAAGGAGGAGTTGATGGAGGAGGTGGTCACCCGGACCTACACGGAGGCCGCCGAGGAGCTGCTGGCCGCGGTGGAGGGCGTGGAGGGGGCGAGCGCGCTGCTGCGGATGTACTTCGTCGCCAACGCCGCCCACATGCGCAGGCACCGCTCGAAGATCCTGGCGCTCGGCGAGATCTTCAACAACCTGCGCACCGCCGACGGCAAGCCTCGCTACGGCGTGCGCACCAGTGAGGAGATCTACCAGGCGCTGGAGAAGATCTTCACCCTCGGGCGGCACACCGGCGAGTTCAGGGACTTCGACCCCCGCGTCATGTCCGTCACGGTGTCGGCGGCCATGGACAGCATGTTCGGCTACTGGGCCGCCTATCCCGACCACGACCTCGAAGCGCATGCGCGCGAGCTGGCCGACCTCTTCGAAAGGGCGTGCAAAAAGTGAAGACCGAGTCGCGGACCCGGCTCCACTCGATCGACAACCTGCGGATCGTGCTGACCGCGCTGGTGGTGGCCCACCACGCCGCCGTCACGTACGGGAACATCCCGCTGTGGTTCTACACCGAGCCCGCCAAGGACCCTTCGGGGGTCGCGCTCGACATCCTGGTGGTGTTCAATCAGGCGTTCTTCATGGGGTTCTTCTTCCTCATCTCCGGTTTCTTCACCCCCGGCTCGTACGACCGCAAGGGACCGCGCGCCTTCGTGCGGGACCGGCTGGTGCGGCTGGGCATCCCGCTGCTCGTCTTCCTCGTCCTGCTGCGGCCGCTGGTGAACTTCGGCGGGCTCGCGCAGCGCCCGCAAATGCCGTACTGGCAGTACTACCTGGGCTCGTGGGACCCGGGGCCCATGTGGTTCGCGGAGGTGCTGATCGTCTTCGCGCTGGCGTACGCGTGGTGGCGGAGCCGGCGGCCGGCGCCCCGCCCGCGTCCCGCGCCGCTGCGTCCGCGCTGGGTCGTGCTGTTCGTCCTGGGGCTGTCCCTCGCCACGTTCCTGTGGCGGATCCCGGTGCCGACCGGCAGTTACGTGCCGGTGCTCGGGCTGCCGACGCCGAACTTCATGCCGCAGTACGTGGCCATGTTCGCGGTCGGGTGCGTGGCCTTCAGGCGTGGCTGGTTCGAGACGCTGCCCGCGCGGGCGGGGCATCTCGCGTTCGCCGCGGCGGGCGCGTCGACCGCCGTGCTGCTGCCGCTCTCGTCCATGACCAGCGGGGCGGTCAACTCGGCGGTGATCGCCACCTGGGAGTCCGCCTTCGCGGTCAGCATGATCATCGGGCTGTCGGTGCTCTTCCGGGAGCGCTTCGCCGAGCAGGGGCCGCGCGGGAGGTTCCTGTCCGACCACGCCTTCACCGTCTACATCATCCATCCGCTCGTGCTGGTCGCCATCGGCTACGCGCTGCGCCCGCTGGAGGCGATCGCGGTCGTCAAGTTCGCGATCATGCTGGTGGTCGCGCTGCCGCTGTGCTGGTGGCTGGCGTACCTGGTGCGGTCGCTGCCCGGGGCGAAGCGGGTCCTCTGAGCGAACCTCACAGAGCCGGCGGAGGCGGTCCTGTCAGCATGGGGGGAAGCGGGGCGGGGCGGGCGTCGCGGACGCAGACGTACGTGACCGTGCCGACGGCCACGAGCTCGTCCCCGCGCCGCATCGTGAACCTCATCGTGATCGACGTGGTGCCGACCCTGGCCGGCGCGCTCTCCACGGCCAGCACGTCGCCGAGGCGGGCGGGCGCGTGGTGCTCGCACCCGCTCGCCTTGACCACCAGGTCGGCGCCCTCCCGCCGGAGCCGCTCGTAGCCCCCGCGGGCCCCGATCCAGTCGAGGAACGCGTCCTCGATGTACTCGTAGTACCGGGAGGCGTGCATCATGGCCTGCGCGTCGCAGTGCCTCGGCCGCACCGGGAGCCGGGAGATCACGACGGGGTCACCCGTCGTAGAAGGAGTCGAGGATCTTGCCGTGGCGCTCCTCGACGGCCCTGCGCTTGATCTTGAGGCTGGTCGTCAGCTCGCCCGTCTCGACCGTGAAGTCCTCGGCCAGGATGGCGAACTTCTTGATCGTGGCGTAGCTGGCCTGGTCCGCGTTGACCTGGTCGACGGCCCGGCCGACCTCCTCGCGCATGCGCGGATGCTCGCGCAGCGCCTCGGGGTCGGGCGGCAGCCCCTCGGCCTGAGCCCACGGCGTGACCACCTCCATGTCGAGCGTGACCAGCGCCGTGACGTAGTTGCGCCGGTCGCCGTGCACGAAGACGTGCGACGCGTACGGGCAGGCCGCCTTGATCCGGCCCTCCAGGTACGTCGGCGCGACGTACTTGCCGCCCGAGGTCTTGATCAGGTCCTTCTTGCGGTCGGTGATGCGCAGCCGGCCGGTCTCGTCGAGTTCGCCGATGTCGCCCGTGTGCAACCAGCCGTCCTCCAGCGCCACGGCCGTCTCCTCCGGCAGCCCGTGGTATCCGCGCATGATGCCGCGCCCGCCGATGAGGATCTCGCCGTCGTCGGCGATGCGGACCTCGGTGCCCGGCAGCGGCGGCCCGACCGTGCCGAACTTCACCGACTCCCGCAGGTTGAAGAAGCTGCCCGCCGACGACTCTGTCAGCCCGTACCCCTCAAGGATGGTCAGGCCCGCCGCGTCGAAGAACTCGGCGATGTCCCGCGAGAGCGGGGCGGCCCCGGAGACGAAGAAGCGGATCCGGCCGCCGAACCGGTCGCGGAGCTTGGCGAAGACCAGGCGGTCGGCCAGGGCGTACTCGATCCGGGTGGTGATCGGGAGGTCCGCCCCGCGCTGGCGGGCCCTGACGACCCGGATGCCGGTCCGCCGCGCCCAGTCGAAGATGCGCAGCTTGACCCCGCCCTCGCGGCGCACGGTGGCCACGACCGTGTTGTGGATCTTCTCGAAGATGCGCGGCGCGGCGGCCATGAACGTCGGCTTGAGCACGCCGAGGTTCTCGGCGATCTTGTCGAGGCGGCCGTCGATCGCGGTCGCCACGCCGGCCTCGATCATGACGACCTGCAGCAGCTTGCCGAACGAGTGCGACAGAGGCAACCACAGGAAGTGCAGGTCGGACTCGGACACCAGGCCGAGCTTGCGGACGGCCCCCGAGGCGTAGAGCCAGTTGTCGTGGGTCAGCTCCACGCCCTTGGGGCGGCCGGTGGTGCCGGAGGTGTAGATGAGGGTGGCCAGGTCGTCGTGGGCGATGGCGTCCACCATGGCGTCGTAGTCGCCCTCGCCGCTGAGAGAGCCGAGCGTGACCACCCAGCCGTCGTCGCTGGGCGTGCCGTCGACGACCACGACGTGGGTGACGTCGGACAGCTCCTCCCGGACGGATCTGATCTTGGCGACCTGCTCGTCGTTCTCGGCGATGACGATCGTGCTGCCGGAGTCGGTGATGACGAACGCCGACTCGGCCGCCGTGTTGGAGGGGTAGATCGTGGTCGTGGCCGCTCCGGTCGCCAGCACCGCGAGGTCGGCCAGGATCCATTCGTAGCGGGTCGAGCAGAGGATCGACACGCGCCTGCCGGGCCCCACGCCCAGCCCGGCCAGGCCCAGCGCCAGCTCGCGCACGCGTTCGCCCACCTCGCGCCACGACTGCGAGGTCCAGCCGTCGTCGGAGGGGAATCGGTACGCCTCAGCGTCGGGGGTCGCCGCGACCCGGTCGCGCAGCAGGGACGGAATGCTGGCCATGCCTGAACCTCCTGGACGGTGTTGAGGCCGACTCTAAGAGCAATCCCACCATTTGGGATAGACCAGCGCGCCGCAGCCGCGTGATCCCACGTTCCAGGCGCCTGCCGTCTCAGGGGCGCTTGAAGGCGGACAGGAGCCGGTCGGCCGCGAGCGAAGGGGTCAGCTCGCCGGCGAGGACCTCCCGCTCGACCTCTTCGGCGATGGCCGCCACCTCGGGGTCGTTGCGCAACTCGGCCAGCAGCCGGTCCCGCACCAGCGTCCATGTCCACCCGACCTGCTGCCCGCGGCGCTTGGCGGCCAGGTCGACCGACTCCTGGTGGGTCAGCACGTGCCGCCAGAGCTTGTCCAGCCCGTCGCCGGTGAGCCCGCTGCAGGTGAGCACCGGCGGCGGGGTCGAGTCGGAGCGGAGCATGCGCAGCGCGCCCGCCAGCTCCCGCGCGGCCTTCCTGGCGGGCAGTTCGTGCTCGCCGTCGGCCTTGTTGACCGCGATGACGTCTGCGAGCTCCAGCACGCCCTTCTTGATGCCCTGGAGCTGGTCGCCGGTGCGGGCCAGCGTGAGCAGCAGGAACGTGTCCACCATGTCGGCCACGGCGGTCTCCGACTGGCCCACGCCGACGGTCTCGACCAGGACGACGTCGAAGCCGGCCGCCTCCACGACGACCATGGCCTCCCTGGTCGCCTTGGTGACGCCGCCCAGGGTGCCGGAGGTGGGCGAGGGGCGGATGAAGGCGGCGGGATCGACCGACAGGCGGGCCATGCGGGTCTTGTCGCCGAGGATGCTGCCGCCCGTCCTGGTGGAGGAGGGGTCGACGGCCAGCACGGCCACCTTGTGGCCCTGCGCGGTCAGCATCGTCCCGAGCGCGTCGATGAACGTGGACTTCCCCACGCCGGGCACGCCGGAGATGCCGATCCTGCGGGCGTGGCCGGACAGCGGGGTGAGCTCGACGAGCAAGCGCTGTGCCAGGACGTTGTGGTCGGGCCTGGTCGACTCGACCAGCGTGATCGCGCGGGCGATCCACGTACGGGACCCGGCCCGTACGCCTTGGGCGTAGGCCTCCAGCGAATGCACCCCGCTTACCCCTTTCTTCCCAGTTGATCAGCTTAAGCTCTGACAAGTCTTGACTTTTGCCAGTAGGGTGCTGGAGTTCTAACCTCAGCCGTCACAGGAGTCACTCCCCTCATGCCCAACGTCGAACCCCTGCGCGAGGGCGACCCGGCAACGGTGGGGCCCTACCGGCTGGTCGGTCGGCTCGGCGCGGGCGGCCACGGTGTCGTCTACCTCGGCCAGGCTCGCAACGGGACCCCCGTCGCCGTCAAGGTGCTGCGCGAAGGGCTCGCCGTCGGCGACCGGCTCGCCACGGAGATCGCCGCCGCGCGCAAGGTCGAGCCGTTCTGTCTCGCGCAGGTGCTCGACGCCTCGACCAGCGGCAGGCCGTACGTCGTGTCCGAGTACGTGGACGGGCCCTCTCTCGAGCAGGTCGGCCGGCTCGGCGGGGCGGAGCTCCAGCGGCTGGCCGTGGCGACCGCGACCGCGCTGGACGCCATCCACCAGGCCGGCGTCGTCCACGGGGACTTCAAACCGGCGAACGTCCTGATCGGGCCCGACGGGCCGCGGGTCGTGGACTTCGGCATCGCCGGGGCGCTCGGCACCGGTGTGAAGGCGACCGGCTCCTTCGTCGGCACGCCCGCGTACATGGCGCCCGAGCAGCTCTCCGGGAAGGCGGCGGGGGCGGCGGCGGACGTGTTCGCGTGGGGGTCGGTGATGGTCTGCGCGGCCACGGGGGCGCCGCCGTTCGGGGACGACTCGCTGCCCGCGGTGATCAACCGCATCCTGCAGGACGAGCCGCGCATGGGCGAGCTGCGCGGGCCGGTACGCGAGATCCTGCTGGCCTGCCTGGCCAAGGACCCGGGCTCCCGCCCCGCCATGCGTGACGTGCTGCTGCGGCTGGCGGCGCCGTCCCGCCAGCAGACGGCCCCGTACCAGTCCCCGCCCCACCGGCCCGATCCGCCCCTGGAGTCCTGGCAGGACACGCCCGAGGCGACCCTCGATCAGGACACGCCGCCGCGCCGGGCCCGCCCCCAGGAGCCGGCGGCGGAGCAGCCCCTGGCCCCGCTGCCGCGCAGGAACGCGCGCCAGACTCACGGCGCCGACCCCCAGTCCCTGGGCCGGCCCGTGGCAGGGCGGCCGGTGGACCAGCCCACGGGCCAGCCGGTGGGACAGCCGGTGGGACAGGCCGCCCCGGCCGCGGACCACGGTCAGGGCCCGCACGTCGGCCAGGGCGCACCCGCGCACTTCGAGGGTCCGGCCGCACGCCAAAGCCCGGCCCCCCACTACGACCAGGGGCCCGTCGCGCATCACCAGGGTGCGACCGCGCAGCACGGCCAGGGGCCGGGGACATTCCCGATGGCGGCTCCGGTCGAGGCCCCGGCGGCCGCCGGGTTCCCGCACCACGCGCCCGCCGAGGCGCGGCCGGGTTTCCCTCCCGTGGAGGCGCCGGGGTACCCGCCCATGGAGGCGCAAGGGTTTCCGAACGCCGAAAGGCCGGGTGCCGAGCACGTGGCGCCCGAGCCGGCGGTGGCCCAGCACTCGGCCCTGGTCGACCTCCTCGTGCCGGGCGAGCCCGCCCCGCAGGCCCCGCCCGAGGCTCCCGCGCCGCCCCCGAGGCCCGGGCGGCGGCGGGTGAAGACCGTGCTCATCGCGGGCGTCGCGGGCGTGTCCGTGCTGGCGCTGGCCGGCGCCATCATGTGGCTCACCCCCACCACGCCCACCCCCAAGGCCAAGAACGTCGCCGACGCGTCCACCGCACCCACCACCGGAACGGCCACCACCCCCACGACCCGCCCGAAGCGCACGCGTACCCCCAGGCCCAGCCCACAGAACGACGGCACGCCGAGCAACGTCCCGACGGCGGACCCGACCACGGACCCGACCGGCGACGCCACGCCCGGCGTCGACCGGCTCAGGCTCGTCTACGTCCGCCCGGGCGGCGCCAGGAACGGCAACTGCTGGACGGGCGGCGAGGTCACGCTCCAGGCGCTGGTGCAGCGCACGGGCCAGCCGCTGAACTTCGCCTACACCTGGTACATCGACAACGCCGCCGTGGGCCGCTCGTCGGCGCTCATCACCGCGAACGGCCGGCGCGTCCTGACCTCGCCGCAGAACCTCCGGAGCACGGGCGGAGTCCATCGCGTCACGCTCCGGATCACGTCCCCGGTCGCGACGCAGCGGACGATCTCCGTGACGATGTGCGACCGCGGGACTTATTGACGGTTCCTCAGCTGGTCGAGCAGGTCGAGGGCGGCGTCGGCGATCACCGTGCCGGGCGGGAAGATCGCGGCCGCGCCCGCGGCCCGCAGCTCGTCGTGGTCGCCGGGCGGGATGACGCCGCCGACCACGATCATGATGTCGCCGGCGTCGAGGTCGGCCAGCGCCCGGCGCAGCGCGGGCACCAGCGTGAGGTGCCCGGCGGCCAGCGACGAGACGCCCACGATGTGCACGTCGGCCTCGACCGCCTGCCTGGCGACCTCCTCCGGCGTCTGGAACAGCGGGCCGACGTCCACGTCGAACCCGAGGTCGGCGAACGCGGTGGCGATCACCTTCTGGCCGCGGTCGTGCCCGTCCTGGCCCATCTTGGCGACCAGGATGCGCGGGCGGCGGCCCTCGGCCCGCTCGAAGTCGGCGCACGCCCGGCGGGCGCGCTCGATGCCGGCGGAGGGGCCTGACTCGTCGCGATACACCCCAGAGATGGTACGTACCTGCTCGGCGTGCCTGCCGAACGCCCGTTCCAGGGCGTCGGAGATCTCGCCCACGGTCGCCTTGGCCCTGGCGGCGTCCACGGCCAGCTTGAGCAGGTTGTGCTCCAGGCCCGGCGCGGGGTTGCCGGCGGCCTCGGTGAGCGCGTCGAGCGCGCGCCGCACGGCGCCGGGGTCGCGTTCGGCCTTGAGCCGGGCCAGCTTGTCGAGCTGCTGGGCGCGTACGGCGCTGTTGTCGACCTTGAGCACCTCGACGGCCTCGTCGCTCTCGGCGCGGTACTTGTTGACGCCGATCACGGGCTGGCGGCCCGAGTCGATGCGGGCCTGGGTGCGGGCGGCCGCCTCCTCGATGCGGAGCTTGGGCAGGCCCGCCTCGATGGCCCTGGCCATGCCGCCGGCGGCCTCGACCTCCTGGATGTGGGCCCAGGCGCGTTCGGCGAGGTCGTGGGTGAGGCGCTCGACGTAGTAGGAGCCGCCCCACGGGTCGATCACCTTGGTGGTGCCCGACTCCTGCTGGAGGAGGAGCTGGGTGTTGCGGGCGATGCGGGCGGAGAAGTCGGTGGGCAGCGCGAGCGCCTCGTCGAGGGCGTTGGTGTGCAGGGACTGGGTGTGCCCCTGGGTGGCGGCCATGGCCTCGACGCAGGTGCGGGCCACGTTGTTGAAGACGTCCTGCGCGGTGAGTGACCAGCCGGAGGTCTGGGAGTGGGTACGAAGGCTCAAAGATTTCGGATTTTTCGCGTTAAATCCGGAAACGAGGTTGGCCCACAGCAACCGCGCGGCCCTGAGCTTGGCGACTTCCATGAAGAAGTTCATGCCGATGCACCAGAAAAAGGACAGCCGCGGCGCGAACCGGTCGATGTCCATCCCGGCGGCGACCCCGGCCCGCAGGTATTCGACGCCGTCGGCGAGGGTGTAGGCCAGCTCCAGGTCGCACGTCGCGCCGGCCTCCTGGATGTGGTAGCCGGAAATGCTGATGGAGTTGAATTTCGGCATCTTCTCGCTCGTATAAGCGAAAATATCCGAAATAATCCGCATCGACGGCTTCGGGGGATAAATGTAGGTGTTGCGGACCATGAACTCTTTGAGGATGTCGTTCTGGATGGTCCCCGCGAGCTGCTCCGGCGCGACGCCCTGTTCCTCGGCGGCCACGATGTAAAGCGCGAGGACGGGCAGCACGGCGCCGTTCATGGTCATCGACACCGACATGCGGTCGAGCGGGATGCCGTCGAACAGCTGCCGCATGTCGTAGATGGAGTCGATCGCCACCCCGGCCATGCCCACGTCGCCGGCCACGCGCGGGTGGTCGGAGTCGTATCCACGGTGCGTGGCCAGGTCGAAGGCCACCGACAGGCCCTTCTGCCCGGCGGCGAGGTTGCGCCGGTAGAAGGCGTTGGAGTCCTCGGCCGTGGAGAAGCCCGCGTACTGGCGGACGGTCCAGGGCTGGTTGACGTACATGGTGGGGTACGGGCCGCGCAGGTAGGGGGCCACGCCCGGATACGTGCGCAGGAAGTCGAGCCCCTCGAGGTCGTGGGCCGTGTAGAGCGGCTTGACCCCGATGCCCTCCGGCGTCTCCCACACCTCACCCGCACGCGCCGGCGCCTCCGGCCCGTCCTTGGGCAGGGCGTTGAGCGGAATGTCGGAGAAGTCCGGGATCATCGCGTCACCTCCAGGTCGTCGAAGGTCTGGCGGAGCACGGCCAGCGCGTCGCAGCCCGCGAAGAGGTTTCCGTCCACGCCTTCGTACTCCCCCTTCCCCGCCAGCCAGACTTTCCTCGCCCCCGCCTTGCGCAGTGCGGTGGCGACGGCGGCGGCGTGCTGGGCGTACAGCTTGTCGGTCGAGCACAGGCAGGCGGTGGACGCGCCGCTCATGGCGAACGCGGTGGCGATCTGCTCGGGATCGGCCCCGGGACCGGCGGTCTCGGTGTCCAGCCCGCCCGCCTGGAACAGGTTGGCGGCGAACGCGGCCCGCGCGGTGTGGGCGGCCACGGGCCCGATGGTGGCCAGGAAGACCGTGGGCCGTTCGGGCTGCGCGTCGGCCAGGTCGCGCAGGGCCTCGAACTCCTCGGCGTACCGGACCCGGGGCAGGCCGCCCGTCTCGGGGGCGGCCTGCGCGGGCGTGGGCGGGCGCACCGGCTTCTCGTGCACGTTCGGGAACTCGCTCACGCCCGTGATGGGGAGGCGGCGGTGGGCGACGTCGTCGGCGCGGCGGGCGCGGGTGGCGGCGATCCGGTCCGACACCAGCCCGGCGGCCCGCGCGATCCCGCCCGCCGCCTCGATCTCCTGGAACCAGGCCCACGCGCGTTCGGCGAGGTCGGCGGTGCGGCGCTCGACGTACCAGGAGCCCCCGGCGGGGTCGATGACGCGGCCGAGCCCCGACTCCTCCAGCAGCAGCGCCTGGGTGTTGCGGGCGATGCGCCGCGAGAAGGCGTCCGGCAGCCCGAGGCAGGCGTCGAACGGCTGCACCGTGACCGCCGCCGCGCCGCCGACTCCGGCGGCGAAGCAGGCCAGGGTGGTGCGCAGCATGTTCACCCACGGGTCGCGGGCGGTCATCATCGCCGAGCTGGTCACCGCGTGCTGCCGCTGGCCTCCCTGCCCGGCGGCCCCTCCGGCGGCGGCGCCGCACACCTCGGCGACCCTGGCCCACAGTCGGCGGGCCGCGCGCAGCTTGGCGATGGTGGCGAACTGGTCGGCGGTGGCGGCGTACCGGAACTCGATTTGCCCTAGCGCTTGCTCGACAGACAGCCCGCCGCCGGTGAGCGCCCGCAGCTCGGCGACGCCCTGGGCGATCGAGCAGCCCAGCTCCTCGGCGTCGCTGCCGCCGGCGTCGTGGTAGGGGGTCGCGTCGACGGTGACCGCCCTGAGCCCGGGGAACCCGTCGACGCAGCGCCGGGCCAGCTCCAGCCCGGGCCCCGTGACGGCGGAGGCGCCCAGGTTGCCCAGCACCGCGCCGCCGCGCCCGAACAGGACCTCGGCGGCCTCGCGCGCCTGATCCCCGGCCTCCAGCACGACCGGCGCCAGGTCGAGGTAGACGTCCTTGAGGACGGCGCCCAGCGCGTCCACCGGGATCGCGCCGTCACCGACCACGAGCCACAGCGACGTGACCCCGTTCTCCAGGTCGGCCAGGACCGCCTCGGGGTCGGCCACGGCGTGCCGCTGGCGCACCTCCCAGCCGGGGGTGCCGCGGGCTCCGCGCACGTACGGCGCCTCCCCGGGCAGCCCGGGGTCGCCGGGCAGGTCGTCCAGGTCGTAGAGGGGCGAGATCGTCACTCCGTCGTAGGTGGCGGTGGACAGCGCCTCCTCCGGCGCCTCCGTCTCGATGCCCGATTTACGGAGGACCTCGACCGCCAGCGCCCGCCAGCCGTCTCGCGAGATGGACTCGAACCCCGTGGCCAGTTCCATGGTCGGATACTAGGCGGAGCTTCGAAAGCGCGGTAACCCCGGGTCCGGGCTCGGGGTGTCGCCACCCTGGCTTCAGGGACCCGGGGCCTCCAGACCAGCCAACCCTGGCTTCAGGACCCCGGGGCCTCCCAGGCCAGCCGCCACGTCAGGGGACCCACGATCCCGTCGTCCTCGATGCCCTGCCGGCGCTGGAACGTGCGGCACACCTCGCGCGACCCGGCGCCGTACGCCCCGTCCACGGCCAGGTCGAAGCCGCGCTTCTTCATCCGCGCCTGCCAGGTCCGCACGTCCTCGCCGTGCATGACCGGCGGATACTTCAGCAGCCGGCCGGGGAACGGCGGCGCGGACGGCACCGTGGGCGGGGTCCCGCCGCCCGGGCGTGGCGCGCCCCGCCGGATCCAGGCGTAGAGCGGGTCGCCGGGACAGTCGGTCGAGTAGCCGTCGCGGTGCCCCTTGATCTCCTTGCCCGCGCGGCCCTTGTCGCGCAGGTACTGGATCGCGTCCAGGATCGCGTGCAGCACCCCGTCGGGCGGCTGGACGAGCCCCGCGTCGCCCACGAGCCCCAGCACGGCGTAGTGGCCGGCGTTGAGCCCCGGGCCGTTGGCGGCGGGCAGGTGATGCAGTCCCCGTCCCTCGAACACCTTCCGGTGCGGGCAGGCGACCACGGTGTTGCCGGTGAAGTAGACCGTGCCGTCCCTGCGGGCCAGCCAGCTCTGGTTCTCGGTCCTGGGACACCAGATCCGGCCGCGGTAGATCTCTTTCCGGACGCTCAAGGCCGGCCGGGGCACGAGGGACTGCTGCCGCCGGATCGTGGTCACCCACAGGCCCGTCTCGGGCACGCGCCGCATGGTCGCCCCCGCCCCCGACAGCAGCGCGGCGAACATGAACGCCTCCGCCGCCGCCCGGTCCCCGCGTTCGAGCCGGTCACGCCCGGCGTCGCCCGCCGTCAGGGCGGTCTCCAGGAACAGGGCGAGCTGGGCCCGGGACAGTGACAGGAGGAATTCGAACCTCGGCACCCCGCCCGGCGCCACCTCGGCCAGCCGCCGTCCCGTGGCGGCCGGGAGCCGGAACTCGACGAGGTCGCCCTCTACCCTCTCGCTCCACCCAGGCACCCCGTGGAGCACCGCGCGGATGCGCATGAGAGGCGCGTGGTCCCGCCGCGGCCGGTGGATCGCGGCGCCGTTCGAGGCGCCTCCGGCCGAGAACCACGCGACCAGCTCCACGAAGGCGTCCGACCACTTCGGCTCGGCCGGCAGGTCGGCGCAGGGCGCCGCGACCGGAATGCGGTCCGGGTGCGCGATGGTCTCGGTGGTCACCCACCGGCGCTCCACGCCTCCCGCCGCATGGCGCTCCACGGGCCAGCGGTGATGGGGAGTGGTCAGGGAGGAGTGGGCGGGCCCCTCCATCCGGATCATCTCCCGCTCCTGCGCGGGGAACACGCACACTTCGAGCACAGGCTGCCACTCCGACAGGCCCGTGCGGTGATCGAGCGTGAGCGCGACGTCGCCCTCGCGCAGCTCCCGATACGACTTCCACCCTTGCCGGGTGAGGATCTCGGTCTCCTCATCGACGCAGTAGCCGATGTCGATCCAGCCGTTGTCGTCCATGTGGAACGCCTGGATCGACCGCACCAGGGCGACGCAGCCGCTGTGGTCCGAGACGATGCCGGGGTCGACCCTGCCGCCTGTGTAGTGGACCTTCACTCCCTTGGTGGAGTCAAGCTGCGTGTAGTCGCCGCGCGGCGGGCGGGCGTTCCAGTCTTTGCGTAACACCAGGTCGATGGCCACGGTGAGCTCCGAGTGTCGCTGTCGAGACCACCGAGCGTAACTCGGAGCATGCGGACGGGTCCTGAAGTTGGATGATTTGGGCTACGGCCTGATCACCCTTTTGTCCGTGACGATCGCCGTGATGAGATCGTGCGGCGTCACGTCGAACGCCGGGTTCAGGGCCTGCGTCCCCTCGGGCGCCACCCGTACGCCCCGGACGGTCACGATCTCGTCCGCCCCTCTGTCCTCGATCTGGATCTGCTCGCCGGTGGGGGTGCTCTGGTCGATCGTCGACTCGGGCGCGACCACCACGAACGGCACCCCGGCACGCTCCGCGCCGAGCGCGAGGGCGTACGAGCCGATCTTGTTGGCGGTGTCGCCGTTGGCGGCGATGCGGTCGGCGCCGATGAGCACCGCGTCCACCTCGCCCTTGGCCAGCAGGTACGGCCCCGCCGAGTCGGCGATGAGCCGGTGCGGCGCGCCCATCCTGGCCAGCTCCCAGGTGGTGAGCCGGGCGCCCTGCAGCAGCGGGCGGGTCTCCAGCGCGAGCACCTCGGCCAGGCGCCCGCGCTCGTGGAGCGTCTGGACGACGCCGAGCGCGGTGCCGCGTTCGACGGCGGCCAGCCCGCCGGTGTTGCACACGGTCATGATCCGCAGCCGGTCGCCTTCGAGCAGGTCGGCCCCGCGCTCCCCCATGGCCACGCAGGCGGCGATGTCGTCGTCGCGCACGCGCAGCGCGGCCGCGAGCACGGACTCGTGGCCGTCACGCAGGTGGGCGGCGGCCTGGTCGACGCCCCACGCGAGGTTGACGGCGGTGGGCCGGGCGGCGCGGAGCCTGGCGATCTGCGTGGGGTCGCCGTCGGCCAGCACCACGCCGAGCGCCCCCGCCACGCCGAGCGCGGGCGCGCCGCGCACGGCCAGCCGCCGGATGGCGTCCACCAGTTCGTCCACAGTGCGGACGCGCAGCGTCACGCACTTGTCGGGCAGCAATGTCTGGTCGACGAGCTCGACGGCGCCGTCCACCCAGTCAATGGTCCTCACAGGGCAAACTGTACGTTTTCAGCGCTCGGCCAGGACGATCACCGAGTCCCCCTTGTTCAGGACGACGGGCACGGACTTGTCCGGGTTGAGGACGATGCCGTAGTGGGGCGGGTCGTTGCGCGCCAGGGCGTTGCGGTAGCCGATGGCGGTCTCGCCCTTGCGCCTGGCCGACTCCACGACCGTGGAGAAGTGCACCTGCGTCCCCGTCTTCACGTAGGAGTCGGCGGGCCTGGGGTAGATCTCCGAGCCGCGCGAGTCGAACAGGTAGCCGAACACGTCCGCCAGGTGCCGGTTCTCGGCGAGCTGGGCCAGCAGCAGGCCGATGACGGTGTCGCTGATCACGATGTCGTCGGCCTCGGTCACCTCGGCCAGGGCCCGGTTGCTCTCCTCGTGCATCTCGCTGACGATCGAGTAGTGCTCGCCGAGCGCGCTCTGCATGTCGCGCAGCTGGAGCAGCGTCATGAGCGTGCGCGTGTCGGAGTGGTGGCCGGCATAGCGGTCGTCCGACAGCACGATGACGTGCTGGAAGAGGCCGACGCCGAGCGACTCCAGCGCGTACCTGTCGGTGGTGTCGCAGTCCTTGACGTTCACGGTGAGGTTGCGCAGGCCCGCCAGGCCGGTGCCGGCCTTGGGGTGGTCGGCGGCGACCTCCAACACCGAGCCGGGGGCCACGTAGCCGTCGAGGTAGCGGACGATCTGCTCGGCCCGGCCGTTCCAGTTGAGCAGGAGCGTGCGCTCGGGCTCGGTGGGCGGCGCCCCCGACTCGACGATGGCCGCCTCGTCCAGGGACGGCTTGCCGGCGGCCAGGCGGACGTGGGAGTCGTCATGGGCGATGACGATGACCTCGTCGTCGGCGTTGACGACGGTGTCCGTGGGCGGGTTCAGCACGACGCCGGTCGGCCGGCGCAGGCCGATGACCGAGGCGGTCTGGTACGCGTGCAGCGCCTCGCCGTACGTCATCCCGACGAGCTTCCTGGGCGTGCGCAGGTAGATCTCGCCGCCGTCGAAGTTCAGCAGGTCCATGCAGACGACGGACATGCCGGACTGCCGCGAGGACTGCACGATGAGCCGGGAGGCGGTGTCGTCGGAGTCGACGAGGTGCACGTCCTTCCCGCCGGCCAGGCGGGCGGCGGCGATGTTGCGGCTGGAGGCGAGCGCGGCGACCACCGGCGGGTGGACGCCGCGGCGCTTGGCCAGCGCGAGCAGGATCTTGATGACGTGCGCGTCCGGGTCCTCGCCCTCGGGCGAGAGCACGACGACGGAGCGGGCGCTGGCCAGGTTCATCAGCGCGAGGTCGCGCGGCTCCGTGGGCCGCCCCGTGCGGCAGACCAGCCGGGTCCGGCCGAGGTCGCCGACATGCTCGCGGACGGCCTCCTCCATGTCGAGCTTGTCGTGCTCGGCGAGCACCGCGATGACCGAGCGCTTCTGGCTGGCTTGGGCCTTGACCAGCTCGGCCACGATCGTGAACACCTGGTCCGACCAGCCGAGCACCACGGTGTGACCGGACTCGACGATCCGCGAGCGCCCCCTGCGCAGGCGGTCCACCTTCTGCTTGAGCCCGTTGGACAGCAGGCCGACGAGGATGCTCACGATGAACAGGCCGCCGAGCGATCCGGCGAACATGACCGTCAGATACGCGACGGAGCCCTTGTCGCTGGCGATCTTGAGAGGGGACAGCGCGTGCATGAGAGAGATCCAGAGCACCTCCCCCGCGTCGCTCACGCCCTCGGGCTCACCTGGCGCGAGCCAGAGAGTCAGCGCCGTCACCACCACGACGAGCCCCACCGAGACGACCGCCAGCCAGCCAATGAGCGAGGCGGTGCCCTTGGACATGGTGTTGTCGAACCAGTAACGCGCCCGCTCACGGAACGTAACCTTCGACACTTTCCCCGATACCTCCGCGTATGGAGTGATTTGATCCAACGGTCCAAGGTACCGGTGGATCTTCACGCGCGCATGGCGAGCGGTAACGTATCGGCCATGGCGAGCCCCCTCCGACCAGACGACCCGGCGGCTCTGGGCGCGTACCGCCTGGCCGGCCGGCTCGGGGAAGGTGGGCAGGGCGTGGTCTACCTAGCCCACTCCGCCGTCGGCGAACAGGTCGCGATCAAGCTGCTGAGCGCGGGCGACCAGCAGACGCGGGCCAGGCTGGCGCGCGAGCTGGACGCGCTGGAGGGCATCGCCTCCTTCTGCACCGCGCGGGTCCTCGACGTCTCGGCCGACGGGCCGCGACCGTACGTGGTGAGCGAGTTCGTGGACGGCCCCTCGCTGGCCGAGCGGGTGCGCGAGCGCGGCCCCCTGCGCGGCGGCGACCTCGAACGCCTGGCGGTCGGCACGGCCACCGCCCTGGCCGCCATCCACGCGGCCGGGATCGTGCACCGCGACTTCAAGCCCGCCAACGTGCTGCTCGGGCCCGACGGGCCCCGCGTCGTGGACTTCGGCATCGCCCGGGCGGAGGGGGCGGCCACGATGACGTCGGGCCTGATCGGGACCCCCGCCTATCTGGCGCCCGAGCAGATCAACGGCTCCCCGGCGTCGTCCGCCTCCGACGTGTTCGCGTGGGCCGCGTCGATGCTGTTCGCGGCCACGGGCACGAGCCCGTTCGGCGCGGACACCGTGCCGGCCGTGCTGCACCGGGTGCTGCACGCCGAGCCGGACCTGTCGCCGCTGCCGCCGCGCCTGCGCGGGCTGCTCGCGTCCTGCCTGGCCAAGGATCCGTCGCGGCGCCCCACGGCCCAGCACCTGATGGTGTCCCTGGTCAACCCCAACACCCCGCAGGGCCCGCCGGCCGGCGCTGCGGGCCCCGGCGTCCCGGCGGGCCCCGGCGTCCAAGCGGGCCTCCGTACGGATCCCCAGGCCGCGGCCACCACCCGGGAGACGCGTCGCGCCCGCTCCCGGAGCCTGCTCATCGGCGCGCTGGCGGGCCTGGTCGCCCTCGCCGCGGCCATCGCCACGACCCTCTACCTCAACAGCACCCCGACCCCGCTCGCCGACCGGGACGACCGCTCGGCCTCGGCCACCCCACCGGACTCGCCGTCGCCATCGCGGTCCTCTCCGTCCGCGACCGAGACCCCGACGGGGCCGCCGTCCGCCACCGGCACCGACACCCCCACGGAGTCGCCGTCCGCCACCGGCACGCCGCAGGAGTCCGCCTCCACCGCCCCCGGCGAAAAGCCCAGGATCCCCGCCGCCTACGCGGGCACGTGGACGGGCCGGACGGAGAGCACCAACCCCCTGGACACCGACGGGGCCGAGAACACCGTGGTGCTGAAGCCGGACGCGTCCACCGCGCAGTGGAGCGAGAAGGACGCGGGCGCGAGCTGCCGCGGCACGATCACGCTGACCAAGGTGGAGGCGTCGCGGCTGACGTTCTCGCTGGGCGCGAACGAGGGCAACTGCATCGCGGGCACCATCTGGCTCGCCAAGCAGGGCGACACCCTCGCCTACACGTGGAAGGACGAGCCCGGCCCCGGCCTCGTCACCCAGACCGGCACCCTCGGCAAGAGCTAGCAGATAGACCGAACTTTCCTGCAAAACCCTTCGACATGTGACGGCTGGACGCTGGATCATTAACGTTATGTCTGTGATGAGGGAGGTGCCGTTCCCCAGCCGGGAGTCTTCAGAGCTCCCGATGAACATCTGGATCGACGACGCCGACTCCGCCATCGACGTCATCGACGCCTTGGCGCTGTCGCCGTTCGCGACGGGTGCGCAACCGTGGTCCCGCCTGGCCAACCTGGAGCGCGTACGCCCTGACGCCCCGCTGAGCCCGGCCGACGGCCGGCTGCTGCGGACCGCGCGGGTCGAGGACGGCTCGGAGTCGCGGCTGATCGCCGGTGAGGGCTGGACCCTGCGCGTCGTGCGTCACCGCAACCGCACGGCCACCGTCAGCGTCACGGCGGTGGACGAGGAGCTGGCCAAGAGCGTGCTCGCGCAGAGCATCGACGGCGCCGAAGAGGCCATGCCGGAGGTGGACCACGTCGAGATGGGCTTCTGGTGGCGGGGCATGCACGGCGGCACCCGCTCGGAGAAGCCGATCACGGCGCAGCCCTGGGCCGAGATCGGCAAGAACTACTCGGGCAGGGTGCGCCCGGCCCTCGACCGGCTGATGTCGATCACCCCCGCCGACGTCAACGGCCGCCTCATCCTCCTGCACGGCGAGCCGGGCACCGGCAAGACGACGCTGCTGCGCACGCTGGCCAAGCAGTGGCACGACTGGTGCCAGGTCGACTGCGTGCTCGACCCCGAGCGGCTGTTCAACGAGCCCGGCTACCTGATGGAGGTGGCCGTCGGCTACGACTCCGACGAGGACACCCAGCGCTGGCGGCTGCTCGTCCTGGAGGACTGCGACGAGCTGATCAGCTCGGGCGCCAAGGCCCAGGCGGGCCAGGGGCTCTCGCGCCTGCTCAACCTGACCGACGGCCTGCTCGGCCAGGGGCGGGACGTCCTGGTGGCGATCACCACGAACGAGGACCTCGCCCGCCTCCACCCGGCCGTCGTCCGCCCCGGCCGCTGCCTGGCGCAGGTGGAGGTCGGCCCGCTGTCCAAGGAGGAGGCCGTCACGTGGCTGGGCTCCACCAACGGGGTGGGCCCGTCGGGCGCGACGCTGGCGCAGCTGTACGCCCTGCGCGCGGGCCGCGAGTTCACCCCGCAGCCGGGCGACGAGTCCACGGGCCTGTACCTCTGACCGGCGCGCCGGTCAGAGGAGGTCACGTCAGGTAGGTGTGCAGGCGGCGGGCCTCGCGGACGAAATTGTTCGAGGCCCGCCGCTCGGCGATCTCCGCCACGCAGGGCACCGGCTCCCGCGCCCCGGCCCACCGGGCGGCCCGCAGCGCGAACGCGAGCACCTGGGTGTGCCGGGTCTGCGGCCGCTCCTCCGCCCCCGGCAGGAACACGGGCAGGAACCCGGTCATGATCCGCCACACGTCCTCATGCGCCCCCTGCTCGGCGGCGCTCTCCAGGGTCTCGAAGACCGGGCCGGGCTTGAGCCACGTCCTGCGCAGCAGCAGCCCGAGCTGGCGTCCGGTCTCCCCGGCGTCCCCGTCGCCGCGGGCCGCCAGGTCGACCACCGGGCGCGCCCGCACCACGGGCAGCTTCGACCAGGACGGGTCGGCCAGGAGATACGCCAGCACGAGCGACATCCCCTCGCCCCACGGCCCGCCGGCCAGCGCGAGGGCGTAGACCTCGGCCGGCTTCGGCCCCTGCGCCGGCCACCCGTACAGCAGGTGCGGGACGAAGTGGAGCGCGACGACCTCCCGGTGGGACGGCATCACGTACGGCCACCACGGCAGCAGCCCGCCGTGCCCCTCGCGGCGCCGCCGGCCGGGCTCGGCGAGCAGCTCGTCGAGCAGCGTGAGCCCCGTCGGCACCACCCGGATCCTGGGCTCCAGGTCGGGGGTCCGGGTGTCGGCCGCCTCCTGGTCGTCGCGGTATTCGTCACCGGGGTTCAGCCGCCCCGAGGCGAGCCAGCCGATCTCCGTGACCGGCTCGGGGCGGCCGCCGTCCATCCAGCGGGCCGCCGCCCGCCCCGCCTCCGAGGTGAGCCGCCGCGCCCGCGCCACCACCTCGGGCGCCACCTCGCGCGGCAGCCGCAGCAGCGCCTGCTGCAGGTCCGCGGGCAGGGCCTCGACGCCATGCCGCTCGTAGCCCGCCAGCCGCGCCACGAGCTCCGCCGCGTCCACGTGCCCGGTGCCCTCGGTGGGCTCGGCCAGCAGGTACGGCGGGAGGGTGCCGTCCCGGAGCGCCGAGTGGACCTCGGCCCACCGCCGCAGCAGGAACAGGTGCGGCGCCGACACCGAGCCGGGCCGGGGCAGCCCCTGGGCCGGGGAGGCGCCCGTCAGGATGAGCCGGGCGATCTCCTCGGACCACTGCCAGACGTCCTGCCACGGCCGTTCGGGCGAGCGGGCGCCCGGCCGCCGCTCCGACAGCCTCGTCACGAGCCCGGCCCGATCGTCGTGGTGCAGCCGTACGACGCCGGCCAGCCACAGCTCCGCGGCCTCCCATCCGCCCCCGCGGGGTCCCAGCTCGACAGGCGCCGTCACCGGATCGGGGAACGCCTCGGCGTAGCGCGGCGCGGGCAGCGGCACGGGCGTGAAGGGCTCCGGCGGCTCCTCGGCGGCCTCCCCGCCGAACACCGCCGCGAGCGTCTCCCCGAGCTGCGGCGGCAGCTGCCCGATGACGTCCCTGAGGGCCTGCGCCCCCACCGGCGTGAACCGCTTGGCGTGCTTGACCGCGATCCGCACCGCCCGCCCCTGCACGTCCGCGGACTCGCAGGCGAACGCGTACCCCAGCGCGGGCGCCAGCTCGTCGAGGTCGCCAGGCCAGCCGCGGGCGACGGCGTCGAGCCAGGTCAGCCCGGCCGTCACCAGCTTGCGCTCCGCCCTGAACAGCAGCGCCCGCAGCGCCTCCGACACCTCCGCGCGGTCCAGGTGGTCGAGCCCGCGCAGGTGCCGCAGCGCCATCTCCGCGACGGCCCCCGGCGCGGCGGGCAGCAGCCGCAGGTAGTCGACGGCGCGCTTGCTCACCTCGTCGCGGGACGGCTCCAGCAGCTCGTGCAGGCGGACGAAGAAGCGCAGGTCGGTGACCTCGCCACCGCGCAGGAAGCGCCGTACGCACCCGTCGAGCAGCAGGTCGCGGCGGCCCTGGCCGGCCAGCTCCGTGAGCGCGGCCAGCCAGGCGCCGGGTGCCGGCGGCTCCGCGCGCTCGCCCCGCAGGACCGAGCCCACGCCCTCGGCCTCGAAGATCCGGGGAAGGAGGTGGTCGAGCAGCGGGTCGCCGGGGGCGGGCGGCTGGCGTACCCAGGCCACGACGAGGGGATCGTGCTCCGGCGGGGCCACCCCGGTGCGGCGCAGCATGGCCAGGGCGAGCGCGTCCGTCTCGTCCGAGCGGCGGCGCCGGCGCGGGGCGGGGCGCAGCCGGAGCGCGGCGCGGGTGGCGAAGTCCTCCTGCCAGGCGGCCGGGCGGGTGGACAGGACGCGTTCGAGGATCGCGGTGGTGTCGCCGCTCACCTCCCAGCGGTCCTGGAACTCGCGCCGGTTGAGCCAGGCCACGACGGCCGCCGCGCCGCCGATGGCGGCCGCGCCCGCGACCCGCAGGGGATCGACCCAGGTCTCCTCTCGTCCGGGCTGCCAGAGCAAGTTCCAGGGGGTGTTCCACTCCCAGCGCTCGCGGTCGAGGACGGTGCGGCCGACGCTCCTGGCCCGGCGCACGTGCTCCCGCCAGGCGGCCTCGCTCTCGCGCTCCCGCCTGGTGATGCGCTCCAGCTGCCGGGCCTCGGCCCGGCGCTCCGCCACGGCGATGTGGCCAGGGAGCAGGGCGGCCACCTCGCGGCGCTCGCGCTCGCCGAGGGCCAGCACGCAGTCGGCGACCCGCTGCGGGTCTCCGGTGTCGATGGCCGCCACCACCGCTTCCCATGCGGTCACGGAGCGACCTCTACGGCGACGCGGGCGGCGATCCTGGCCGCCAGCACGTGCTTGCACGGCCCGCGCGAGCCGCGATGGTCGAACCACCACGGGCACGTGCACTCGCCCTCGGCGATCCGCACCCGCCGCACCCCGCCGTCGGTCGTCACCTCGGCCGTCTCCCCGAGCAGGCGCACGGCCCCGGAGCCGGCCAGCGCGCGGGCGGCCGTCAGCCGGGGGTTGAGCTCGGCCACCTGCTCCCTGTCGTAGGGCAGCTCGCGGTGGAAGTGGGCCGCCTCGTGCAGGTCGTAGCCGACGCGCCCGGCGGTGCCGAGCTGGGTGAGGGCGGCGCGTACGCGTTCGAGCGGAAGCCCCGAACGGTCGGCGAGCAGCCCCAGCTCGACCGTGGGCTCGAAGTTGAGCAGCATGCCGACCACGTCGGCGTCGTCCGCGGCCTCGTCGGTGGCCAGGTCGGACAGCACCGCCCCCTCGCCGGAGAACCCGCGCCACGGCTCGGGCGAGACCGCCAGCGTGTAACGCATGCCAGGCAGCTCCAGCTCCCAGGCGCCGGCCGTGGACGAGCCGTCGGCGGGCCCGTAGACCCGCAGGGCCTTGGCGAACCTGAGCAGCGGCAGCAGCGTGGCCACCCGCCCCGTGCCCGACAGGCAGACCCCGCCCCGCGCGGGGCCCGAGGCCAGGCGCAGGTCGCGGCCCGAGGGGACGGCCCACACGGTGGAACGGGCGCCCTTCGGCAGGGAGCGCAGGAAGCGCACGGCGTGCGGCCCAGCCAGCTCGGCCCGCAGGTCCCACCCGGCCGCGATCACCTGCACCTCCGCGAACCCGCGCAGCCACCGCGACGGCAGCGGCACCTTCTTCTCCAGGACCGCGCCGTCGAGCGTGGTGACCGTCAGCTCGTCGGGCCCGACGCCCAGGTGGAGCGGGTCCCTGCCGCCCACCCTGGCCAGGGACTCGCGCAGCGGGCCGTTGACGTCGACGTTGGTGGTGCCCCGGTCGAGCACGTCGCCGTCGAGCCCCAGCACGTCGAGCCGAGCGTAGACGCCGCCGCAGGCCGAGAACGACTCGAACCGCAGCCGCCCGCCGTCGCACGTCACCACCGGGTCGCGGGTCCAGCCCGGCCTCGGCTGGTGGTAGCGGGCGAGCGCGACGTCCGCCACGGCCAGCAGCCCGGCCGCGGCCGGAGCGGCGTGGGTGAGCAGCCCGCTGAAGAAGCGCGGGTGCGTCCGCGGCCCCGACAACGCCGTGCCGCCGGAGGTCGAGAGACCGAGCCTGCCGTCCGCGAGCGTGGAGGGACCCGCGTAGGAGTATGCCTGTACCGCCTGAGTCATGCCCCGAACCATAGAGATCACCACCGACACAAATCTGGGCCGGTACGTAAAACATCCGATGTGCGACACACAGTGCGAAACCACAATGTGGCTGGTGCTCACCGTCGATCTGGCCCGCGTCGCCTTCGCCCGCTTCGCCGTACCGGCGGGCTCGTCGGCGGGCTCGTGGACGAGCGGGGAGCACCAGGTCGGGTTCCCGGCGACCCAGCTCGTGCCCTCGTGGACCGCGCTCACCTCACCGGGCTCGTGGATCGAGGTGGCGCTCCGGGCCAGGACCGTCCAGGGCGATCTCACCAAGTGGTACGTCATGGGCCGCTGGTCGGAGCACGGCGGCCCCCGCACCTCCGTGCCCGGTCAGGGCGACCAGGACGGGGACGTGGCGGTGGACACGTTCGTGGCCCGGCGACCGGTCGTGGCCTACCAGGTGCGGGTCGCGGCGCACGGCGCGGACGCGCGCGTGACCGGGCTGGGCGTGATGGCCTCGGCCGTGCCGCGGCGCCCGACCGCGCCGAGCCCCTTCGGCACGGCGGGGGCGGTGGAACTGGCGGTGCCCGCGCACTCCCAGCACACGCACGCCGGGCACCATCCGCAGTGGGACGGCGGGGGCGTCAACTGGTGCAGCCCGGCCTCGGTGGCCATGGTGCTGGGCTACTGGGGCCGCGGTCCCGGCCCGGACGAGCTGGCCTGGGTGGGGGACGGCGACCCGGCCCCGTCCGTGGACCACGCCGCCATGGGCACGTACGACGAGAGCTACCAGGGGACCGGCAACTGGCCGTTCAACGTGGCGTACGCGGGGCGGTACGGCCTGGCCGGGTTCGTGACGCGGCTGCGGTCCGCGGTGGAGCTGGAGGCGTTCGTGCGGGCGGGCATCCCGGTGATCACGTCGCAGTCGTTCAAGGTGGCCGAGCTGCCCGGTTCCTGCTACTCCACCAGCGGGCACATCCTCGTCGTCACCGGTTTCACCGCCGAGGGCGACGTCGTCGTCAACGATCCCGCGGCTCCTGGGGACGCCTCGGTTCGAAGGGTCTATCCGCGGGCAGCGTTCGAGAACGTATGGCTCAGGAGCTCGGGCAGCGGGGGCATCGCGTACATCCTTCACCCGCCCGACCATCCACTTCCTCCCTGCACGAATGGCAATTGGTGACTTGATGAGCATTCGACCGATCGACGTGGCCCGTACCGACGGCGGCCCGCAGTGGGTGGAGGCGGTGGCCACGCCCTCCGGCGTCGAGGTCTGGTGGGACGAGCCGCGCCCGCAAGAGGGCGGGCGCCGCTGCGTGGTGCGCCGCCTCCCGGACGGCACCCGCGTGGACGCCCTGCCGCCGGGCTGGAACGCGCGCAACCGGGTGATCGAGTACGGCGGGCGCTCCTGGCGTCCGCTCCCGGGCGGCAGCCTGGTCTTCACGAACTGGGCCGACCAGCGCCTCTACCGCCTCGACCCGGCGGGCGGCGAGGGGCCGGTGGCGATCACCCCCGAGGGCCCGTACCGCTACGCGGACCTCTATCTCCCGCCCGGCCGGGGCGAGGTGTGGGCGGTCCGGGAGACGGACGGCGTGCGCGACCTGGTGGCGGTCCCCCTGGACGGCGGCCCGGTCACGGTGGTCGCCAGGGCCCAGCACTTCCTGATGAATCCGCGCCTGTCCCCGGACGGCCGCCACGTCGCCTGGATCGGCTGGGACCACCCGAACATGCCCTGGGACGGCACCGAGCTGTGCGTGGCCCCGCTGCGCGAGGACGGCACGGCGGGCGCGTACCGGATCGTCGCCGGAGGCCCCGAGGAGTCGGTGGCCCAGGCCGAGTGGCGCGACGACGGCAGCCTGTACGCCGTGACCGACCCCACCGGCTGGTGGAACGTCCACCTCGTCCACCTCGACGGCTCCCCCACCACGAACCTCACCCCGATCGAGCAGGAGTTCGGCGCCGCCGCGTGGAAGCCGGGCATGACGTACCTGGCGATCGCGGGCACGGGCGAGGTCGCGGTCGTGTACGGCACCCCGGACCTGCGCCACCTGGGCGTGCTGAACCCCGAGACCGGCGACATCAGGGACATCGGCGGCGCGGCCACCTACTGGTCCTCGACCGTGTCGGTCGCGGGCGGCAAGGTGGCGGCCGTGGGCGCGACCCCGTACACGCCGCTGGAGGTCACCCTCGTCGACCTCGCGGACGGCACCCACGAGGTCGTGTCGCAGCGCAAGCCGCTGCCGGACCGCGACCTGCTCCCCACCCCCGAGGCCGTGACCGTCGAGGGCGTGCACGCGCACCTCTACCCGCCGTCCGGCGGCCGGGGCGGCCCGAGCCCGTACGTGATCTTCGTGCACGGCGGCCCGACCGGCAACCTGCCGATCGTGCTCGACCTGGAGATCGCGTACTTCACCAGCAGAGGGCTCGGCGTGGCCGTGGTCAACTACGGCGGGTCGACGGGGTACGGGCGGGCCTATCGCGAGCGGCTGCGCCATCAGTGGGGCGTGGTGGACGTACAGGACTGCGCCAGGGTGGCGCGCGGCCTGGTCGAGATGGGCAGGGCCGACGCCGCGAAGATCGCCATCCGGGGCGGCAGCGCCGGAGGCTGGACGACGGTGGCGGCGCTCGTGCACAGCGACGTGTTCGCGGGCGGGGTGGCGCACTACGCGATCACCGACCCGGAGAGCTGGGCGGCCGAGACGCACGACTTCGAGTCCCGTTACCTGGACGGTCTGGTGGGTCCGCTGCCCGAGACCCGCGACCGCTACACCGAACGCTCGCCCCTCCTGAACGCCTACCGCGCGTCGGGCCCTTGCCTCATGCTGCACGGCCTGGAGGACGCGATCGTGGACGTCAGCCAGGCCGAGCGGTTCACCGCCGAGCTGGACAAACACGGCAAGGAGTGGGCCTTGCTCACCTACCCCGGCGAGCAGCACGGCTGGCGCCGGGAGGAGACTATCGTCGCGGTGCTGGAGGCCGAGCTGGCCTTCTACGGGCTGATCTTCGACATGGAGATGCCCGAGGTGCCGCCGCTGACACTGAAAGGGAGAGCGTGAAAAGCGTTGCCGAGATCTGCTCGGATCTGATCAGGTTCGACACCACCAACCCGGGCTCCGGCGAGCGACCGGCGGCCGAATACGTCGCCACGCTGCTGGCCGACGCGGGGATCGAGCCGGTGGTGTTCGAGTCGGCTCCGCGGCGGACCACCGTGGTGGCCAGGATCGACGGCGACTCCCCCGACGCGCTGCTGATCCACGGCCACCTGGACGTGGTGCCCGCCGACCCGGCCGAGTGGCAACTGCACCCGTTCTCCGGGGAGATCGTGGACGACTGCGTGTACGGGCGCGGCGCGGTCGACATGAAGGGCTCGTGCGCGATGACCCTCGCGACCGTGCTCGACCTGGCCGCGCGCGGCGTGCGCCCGAAGCGTGACCTGGTGCTGGCGTTCCTGGCGGACGAGGAGGCGACCGGCGACTACGGCTCCCGGCACGCCGTCACCGAGCGGCGGGGGCTGTTCGACGGCGTCACGGAGGCGATCAGCGAGTCCGGCGGCTTCAGCGTGTCCTCCGGCGGGCACCGGGTGTACCCGATCGCGGTGGGCGAGCGCGGCACCGCCTGGATGAAGCTCACCGCGCACGGCGTGGCCGGGCACGGCTCGCGCCCGCCGGTGGACAACCCGGTCGCCACGCTGGTGCACGCCCTGTCGCGGGTGGCCTCCCACCAGTGGCCGGTACGCCTGACGCCGTCGGTGGCCGCCCTCGTCCAGAGCCTTTCCGAGATCACCGGTCAGCCGGTCGACCTCGACCGCCTCGACGAGGAGGCCGCTCGGCTCGGGCCGCTGGGCAGCCTGTTCAAGAGCCAGATCCGCAACTCGGCGAACCCGACGATGCTGAACGCCGGATACAAGGTGAACGTGGTGCCCTCGACCGCCGAGGCGCACGTGGACGGGCGCTACCTGCCGGGGCTGCAGGAGGAGTTCCTGGAGACGATCGACGCGCTGCTCGGGCCGAAGATCACCCGCGAGTTCGTCAACCTGGAGGACGCGCCAGAAGCGCCGTACCCGTCGGCGTTCTTCGACACGCTGGCGGGCGCGCTGGTGGCCGAGGACCCGCTCGCGCGGCCGGTGCCGTACGTGATGAGCGGCGGCACGGACGCGAAGTCCTTCGCCACGCTCGGCATCAAGGGGTACGGCTTCGCGCCCCTCATGCTCCGGCCGGACCTGGACTACTTCGGGATGTTCCACGGCAAGGACGAGCGGGTGCCGGTGGAAGGACTCGAATTCGGCACCCGCGTCCTCACCCGCCTCCTCACCTGACCAGCCGTCCTCAACCGGCCGTCCTCAACCGGCCGTCCTCAACCGGCCGTCCTCAGCCGGCCGTCCTGGGCGGGCCGAACCACGTGGTGAGCGCCTCGGCGACCCCGTCGCGCCCGCCCGCCCAGGCGACGTAGCCGTCGGGCCGCACCAGCAGCACCTCCGCGCCCCCGGCCCCGCCCATCCCATCGGCAGGCGCGGTGGTGGCCGCGTGCGCCACCCGCACCCGGTCGCGGTGGCCCGCCACGGCGGCGTCCACGGCGGCGTCCACGGCGGCGTCCACGGCGGCGTCGAGCCCGTCGCCGGGCGCGCCCGAGAGGGCCAGCACGAGGCCACGCCCGTCCCGCAACAGCTCGGCGACCGTCCGCGCCCCCACGGACCCACGCACCCCCCGATCCCCCACGGCCCCAGGCAACGCCCCGTCCCCCACGGGCCCAGGCACCGGCTGACCTCCCTCAGGCTCGGATAACGCTCCAGCCGCCCGTACCGTCTCAAAGGCCGGGCCCGCGGGCGGGGCCGCCGGGATCGCCTCCAGGCGCGGGGCGAAGCGGCCGACGAGGGGATGCGCCGCGCCCGGCGCGTAGTCCACGGCCGTCCCGTCGGCCATCCCCGTGAAATGCCGCCTGGCCTCCGGCAGCTCGATCACCTCCCCCAGCACCTCCCGCAGGGCGTCCACCTGCGGCCCTGGCCGCATCAGCGCCACCTGGGCCCGGGTGTTGCGCAGCACCCGCGCCGCCACCGGGTGCCGTTCGGCGGTGTAGGTGTCCAGCAGCCCCTCGGGCGCGAGCCCCCGGACCACCAGGGCCAGCTTCCACCCGAGGTTGAACGCGTCCTGCAGCCCCAGATTGAGCCCCTGCCCGCCGATCGGCGAGTGCACGTGCGCCGCGTCCCCCGCCAGCAGCACCCGCCCCTTGCGGTACGTCTGCGCGTGCCGGGTGTTGTCGCCGTAGCGGATGCCGGCCTCCAGCCCCTTGACCACCACGTCGTGCCCCGTCACCCGCCGCAGGCTGCCCTCCAGCTCCTCGGCCGTCATCGGCGCGTCCCGGCCCCGGGGCCCGCCGTCGAACTCGATGGTGGCGATCTCCCCCGGCACCAGCGACAGGTTCGCCAGCCCGCCGGGGTGGCGGAGGGACGACGTCACGGCCTCGTCGGAGGCCAGCTCGGCCACCGCGGTCCGCCCCGTCATGGTGGGCGGCGTCCCTTCGAACGCGAACCCCGACAGCTTGCGCACCACACTCCGCCCGCCGTCGCACCCCACGAGATACGCGGCCCGCACCGTCCGCCCGTCGGCGAGCGTGGCGACGGCGGCGGACTCCTCCTGCGCGACGTCGGCCACCGCGCACCCCTGCCAGATCCGCACCCCCAGGCCGGCGGCCCGCTCGGCCAGGACGGCCTCCAGCCGGTCCTGCTTGAGCATGAGGTATTCGGCCTTCCCGGCCTCGTCCAGCAGCGGCAGCCCGCTGAAGTGCCCGCTGATCATCCCCTTCCTGAGCAGCTCCACCATCATGGCGACCACGTCGGCCCCGGCGGGGCCGCGGCGCGCGGCCAGGTCGTCGAGCATCGCCCACTGCTCCCCGGCGACCGGCTCGACCAGGTCGCGCAGGGCCAGCGACTGCACGGTGCGCGCGTTGAGCGAGCGCAGGCCGAGGCTGCGCGTGCGGCGCTCCTCGCCCGTGGCCGCCTCCAGGACCAGTGGGTCCGCCCCGCCCAGCTTGAGCTCGCACGCCAGCAGCAGCCCCACGGGCCCGCCGCCGACGATGATCACGTCGGTCATCTCCGCTCCCTACTTACGGCGTAAGCTTACGCAGTAAGTAGAACACATACACCGTAAGCTTTGTCAATCCGAGAAATCCGAGGAAGGGGCGCCGGATGGCACGACGGGAGCCGCTGAACAGGGAAAGGGTCCTGGACGCGGCCCTCGAACTGGCCGACAACGAGGGCCTGGAGGGCCTGACCATGCGGCGGCTGGCCAAGGTGCTGGGCGTCGAGGCGATGTCGCTCTACAACCACGTCTCGAACAAGGCCGACATCCTCGACGGCGTGGCCGAGCGGGTGTTCGTGCAGGTCGAGCGGCCGGACCCGGGGCTGTCATGGCAGGAGCAGGTGCGCGGGGTGGCGCTGAGCATGTACCGGGCGTTCAGCCGCCATCCGGCGGTGCCGCTCGCGCTGGTCACCGACCAGTCCAACCCGACCTCCGTACGGGCGCTGGAGCCGCTCGACGCGCTGGTGGGGGCGCTGTTCCAGGCGGGGTTCGACGACCTGGGCGCGTGGCGGGCGCTGACCGCCGTGAACAGCCTGGTGTTCGGGTCGCTGATGCTGTCGACGGGCGGGTTCACCGGCGACCCGGGCGTGCACGCGGGCGAGCAGGGGGTCAGCGCGTACATCCGCGAGATGGACCCGGCACGGCTGCCGCACTTCAGCAGGCTGCTGCGGAGCACACGGAACGGCGTGGACCCGGCGGCGGACTTCGAGCGGGCGCTGGACATGCTGATCCACGGCCTGACAGCCGAGGCATCCAGTCCCGCCAACTAGTGGAACAAACTATTCCGTTCTGCTAAGCTGAAAGCACCACGAAAGGGGGCTCACCAATGAGCGACATCACCATCAGCGGCTGGGACGTTCTCGACGCCTCGCACGAGGCGCTGCGCCGGGTCGTCGGCGGCGTGCCGGCCGGCGGCTGGCACCTGCCGACGCCCTGCGCGGCCTGGAATGTCACCCAGGTCCTCCAGCACGCGGTCGGCGACCAGATCGGCTTCGCCGCCGCGCTGACCGGCGAGCCCGGCCCCACGTTCAACCCGTTCGAGCCGTCGGGCGAGCCGGAGTCGGACCCCTCGGCCTTCACGGAGGACGCGCTGGCGCGCTCGGCCCGCGCGTGGGCGGGCGTCGACCGCGGCGCCGCGGAGGTGCCGACGCCGGTGCCGCCGCACAAGCTGTCGCCGTGGTCCGGCTCGACGGCGTGCGCGCTCGACGCCGCCGTGCACGCCTGGGACATCGCGGCCGCGACCGGCCGGCCCTCGCCGCTCACGCCGGACCTGGCCAGGCCCCTGCTGAAGGTGGCCATGGAGATCGTCGAGCCGCTGCGCGCCTGGGGCGCGTACGCCCCGGCGCTGGACTCCGAGCCCGGCGACGACGACGTGGCGGCGCTCCTTCGCTACCTCGGCCGCGACCCGGGCTGGACCCCCTCCTCCTGACCGCGGACGATCAGGCGAACTTCGACTTCGGGCGCTCCTGGAGCTCGCCGTCCACGTAGATGTCGAGCTTCTCGTTGTAGAACGCGACCAGCCCGGCGATCTTCTCGCTCTCCGGCAGCGGCGTGCGGTACGACCAGGCCAGGTCCTTCTGACCGTTGACCGTCCAGTATTCCGCGGTGCCCTTGTAGGGGCAGTGGGTGGCGGTGTCGGTGTGTTCCAGCAGGTCGAGCCGTACGTCCGTCTTCGGCAGGTAGTAGCGGGCGGGCAGGCCCGTCTCGAACAGGATGCGCGGGCCGTGGGAGTCGGCCACGGTCACGCCGTCCACCTCCACCCGCACGTGCCGCGAGCTCGCCAGGATGTCCACCCGGGTGTACGGGTCACGCGGATGGAAGTAGACCTCCTCGTCCTCCTCGAACCAGGCGTCCATGGCGTCCCACTCGAACCGGACGTAACCGCGGATCTGCTCCAGCGGCGAGTCGGGATGGACGAGCGCGGCGTCGGCCGCCTGCGCCGTGCCCGAGGTCACGGTGTGGACCAGGCCGTCTCCCCTGCTCGGGGAGTGCTTGGTCGCGCCGGTGGCCTTGAGCGCGGACTGGTCCACATCGGCCGGCGGGAAATAGTAGGTGGGGTAGTACGGCACCTCCCACACCAGGAGGGCGGAGGTGGAGTCGGCCACCACCCGGCCGCCGAGATAGGTCCTCACACGCTTGGCCGTCGGCTCGACGCGTACCCGACCGCGGTTCGTGGCATCCATATCAGCGCAAACCCCGGCCGCGGTGCCGCTATTCCGGTCCGGGGCGGGGGCCGCGAGGGGCTCAGCTCAGGCCGAACGCGGCCAGCGTCGCCCAGGTCGCGGCCATGCCCACCACCGCTCCCACGACGACCTGGGGCCAGGTGTGGTGCGTGAGGCGTACCCTCGCCCAGCACACCAGCGCCACGACGGCGGCCCCGGCGGTCGCGGCCGGCCAGGCGGGCAGGACGTGGGCGAACACCACGACCGTGCCCGCCGAGACCGCGGCGTGGAAGGAGATCTTCCAGCGCAGCGTCACCGGCACGGTGACGGCCAGCGCGACCAGCATCGCGCTCACGGTGGCGACGAGCAGCGTCGGCGCGCCCAGCACCACCAGCAGGGCCAACGCCACCAGCACGGCCGCCACGGCGGCGAGCAGGGGGCCGGTGCGGCGGGCGCGGTCGACGATGTGGTGGGAGTCGAGGCGGCCCGCGCGCACGCCGACCGCGATCACCGCCGCCGGCACGCCGCCGCAGATCGCCGAGGCCACCAGGCCCCACGCCGCGCCACCCCAGCCCTGGGCGAGCAGGCCGACCAGGGGCGGCATGGCGATCACCAGCACTTGGGGTGCCAGCAGGTTCGTCACGCGTTTCGCCAGCAGGTCGGCTGTCATGTCACGAAAGCGTACGCGATCATGCCCTCCCACCCGCGGGTCTCGGCGAGTGCTGGGCCGGGGCCGTCAGCCCTTGCCTGCCGCGTTCACGATCCGGGTCGTGGAACGGCCGGGGATGGAGGCCATCTCCCAGCACTCGGCCCCCAGGATCGCCGCAGCCGCCGCTCGCGCGCCCGCGTGCGGGTCACCGGCCGTGTGCGCGAGCGCCCCGGGCCGCATGGGGGCCAGCAGGTCGATGTAGTCCTCCGGCCCGTGCGCCTCGGGCGGCCCCGTCACGATGAACACGCCGGTCACGAAGCGGAGGGCGGCCAGCACCTCGGCCCGCTCCTCAGCGGGGTTGAGCGGGCGGCTCGGCCCCTTCCAGGCCCGCACCCGGGGATCGTCCTCGACGCCGACGACCAGCGGCAGCCCGCGGTCGGCCACCGCGCCCAGGTAGCGCACGTGGCCCACGTGCAGGATGTCGAAGACGCCGGTCACGACCGCCGCCCCCGGCCGGTCGTACGGCTGCACCCAGACGGCCTCCAGGCTGCTCACGCGACCTCCCACGCTCTCCCCTATGGCCTAGACGACTCGTCGATCGCAGCGTACTCGGTCGGCGTCCGCGGTCGTGCAGCCGACCTCGGGCAAGGTCATTCCTACCTTTTCGCGGTAATCTCCGGCCCACCGTCGGCGCGTCTCACAACGTCACCGGATTTGGGGGAGGTCGCCGTGGCACCGCCGGACTTTCACAGCGTCGACGGAGGCGACTCCCGTGATCTCGTCGCCCGACTCCCGGGCGTGCCGTCCCAGGTGGCCAGGGCCCGGGGGCTCGTGACGGCCGCGCTCGGCCGCGACCACCCGCTGTACGACGACGTGGCCCTGCTCACCAGCGAACTGGCCACGAACGCGATCCTGCACACCAGGTCCGGTTCGGGCGGATCGTTCACGGTGACCGTGACGAGCTCGGAGACGGCGGTGCGGGTGCTGGTGTCGGACGCCGGGTCCGACGGGCCGCCCTGCGTGTGCCGTACGAGCACGCAGTCCACCAGCGGGCGCGGCCTGCCGCTGATCGAGGCGCTCAGCCACCGCTGGGGCTTCACCCGCGAGGACGGCACGACGACGGTCTGGTTCGAGCTCCTGGGGTCGCGCCTGTCAGCCGGGGTGGCCGTCTAGCTGGACGTCGAGGCGGCACAGGCCCTCGGCGAGGGCCTTGGTGGTCAGGCGGGTACGGCTGTCGCAGCCGAGCTTGGCGAAGATGTGCTCCAGATGGGTCGTCACGGTGCGGACGCTGAGCACCAGCGCGGCGGCGATCTGCGGGTTGGAGTCGCCGGCCGCCACCCGGGTGAGCACGTCGACCTCGCGCCCGGTGAGGTCGTACGGCAGCGGGCACGGCCGCTCGGCCACGACCGCGCCCTGGAGCGCCCCCTGGAACCCGACCCCGGCCCTGAACAGCCGTAACTCGTGCCAGCGCCCCTCGCGGTCGAGCCAGAGCCCGTGCCTGCTCAGCTCCCGCGAGTCGATGAACGCCCGGGCGAACGCGGCCACCGCCGGGTCGTCGCGCAGCGCGGCCGACGCCTCGTGGCCCGGCACCTCGCGCCGCGTCCCCACCCGGTCGAAGGCGACCGCCCGGAAGTCCCGCGGCAGCCCCACCGGGTCGATCACGCACCTGGTCAGGTCTGTGACGTGGGCGAGCATCGGGCTGAGCGCGAGGACCAGCGCGCCCGTGCGCCGGGGGAAGGCGTCCTTCGTGGCCAGGTGGAGCAGCCCCGTGTAGCGGCCCTCGCTGAGGAACAGCGGCGCCGTCAGCCCCGCCCGCCAGCCGTAGGGGGCGAGGTGGCGCCGGAAGTAGCGCTCGGTGCCCGGCTCCGGCATGACCACCGGCGCGCGGGTGACGATGGCCCTGCGGCACGCGTCGAGCCTGGCGTACTCCTCGGCCGCGTCGTGGTCGATGCGGTGATGGCCGTCGGACACGACGCTGTGGTGCCGCCCGGTGGCCGGATCGAACGCGACGAACTCGTACGCGTCCACCGGGACCACCCGGCGCAGGGCCGCCATCGCCGCGTGCGCGTCGCCACCGCCCGCGACCTGGTAGCCGACCTCCGCGAACGCCTGGAGCTGGCGGACGTCCAGGATGATCTCGGCCACCGAGCCTTTATATCATTTGCCAAACCTTGGGGTCTTGTTGAAACTTTTTTTCACGAGCGCCCGGATGCTACCGTGAGGAACATGCAGCGCGCCTTCGTCACGACGACGCCGGACACGGTCCCGGCGCGCTGATTCCATGCATCCCGGGCGGACGCCCGGGAGCTGGTCGTTCGCCCTTTCCACGCAAAGGACGATCATGAACGACCACCGCAGGCTCGGCCGTGAGCTGGGCATCTTCGACACCGACCCGCTGATCGGCGCGGGTCTGCCCTACTGGTTGCCCGCCGGAGCGGCCGTGCGCAAGGCCGTCGAGGACTACGTCCACGAGCTCGAACGCCGCAACGGCTACCACCACGTCAACTCCCCCGTGCTGGGCAAACGCGAGCTGTACGAGAGATCGGGCCACTGGGCGCACTACATGGAGGACATGTTCCCGCCCATGAACGTGGGCGGCGAGGAGTTCGTGCTGCGGCCCAGCCTGTGCCCGCACCACGCGCTCATCTACCGCTCGCGCGGGCGCGGCCGCCGCGACCTGCCGCTGCGCGTGGCCGAGCTGGGCGGCATGTACCGCTCCGAGCTGTCCGGCGTGCTCGGCGGGCTGAGCAGGGTGCGGGCCATCCAGATCAACGACGGCCACGTGTTCTGCGCGCCCGAGCAGGCCGTCGCCGAGGTGTCGGCCGTGCTCGACCTGATCGAGGCCGCGCACGCCCAGCTCGGCATCGCCGCCGCGCGCTACCGGCTCTCGCTGCGCGGCGAGGGCGGAGAGGGAGGCGGCAAGTACGTGGACGACCCGGACATGTGGGCGCGCTCCGAGGCGATCCTGCGCGGCGTGCTGCGGGAGCGGGGCCGCGACTTCGACGAGGAACGCGGCGAGGGCGCCTTCTACGGCCCCAAGATCGACATCCAGATCGCGGACCCGGCGGGCCGCGAGGCGACCCTGTCGACCGTCCAGGTGGACTTCTTCCAGCCGGAGCGCTTCGACCTGCGCTATGCCGGCGGCGAGCGCCCCGTCATGGTGCACCGCAGCGTCGTCGGCGGCCTCGAACGCCTGGTCGCGCACCTCATCGAGGTCCACGGGGGCGCGTTCCCCGCCTGGATGGCGCCCGTGCAGGCCGTGGTGCTGCCGCTGTCGGACGCCGAACTGCCCGCCGCCGAGGCCCTGCTGCGCCGCTGCCTGGCCGCCGGGCTGCGGGCGGAGCTGGCGCCTGCCGACCGGGGCAGCCTGGGGGCCAGGATCAGGGCGCACCGGCTGGTGCCGTACCAGCTCGTCGTGGGGCCGCGCGAGGCCGCGAGCGGCCGGGCCTCGGTGCGGCTGCGCGACGGAAGCCAGGCCGGCGAGGTGCCGGTGGAACGACTTGCCGGGGATTCACGGCCTTTGTTCTGACGTTAGGAGATCGAAAAGATAACGGCCTCTTCCCTCCGCGCGTTACCGGCTCGTAAAGTCCGCTGCAACGCCGTGTCGGGGGAGGACGTCTTGACCGAGCTGAGCGACCGTGAGGCCGAGCTTGTTTCCGCGCACGAGCAGGAACGCCCGGCGCGGCAACTCGGCGGGCGGCTACGGCTCGGCGTGTGGATCGTCGGCGGGCTGCTGTCGGTCTATTCGCTGATGGTGGTGTTCCGGCCGGTGGAGGCGCTGGAGCATCGGATGACCTTCCTGGCGGTGGCGCTGCCGCTGGTCTTCCTCTGCTACCGGTCGGGCTGGTCGTCGCTGGTGCCGCGCCTGTTCGGACGCGGCACCCCCGCGAGCCCGCCCCCTGGGAACGCGGCTGGGACACCGGCTGAAAACGACCCGCTCGCGGGCGTGTCGCGGGCGGTGGCGCACCCGGAGGGGACGCGGCGGCCGGAGCGGCCGACCGTGGTCGACTGGCTGCTCGCCGCCGCCTCCTTGGCCGTGCTGGTCTACCCGTTGCTCGACATCGACGGGTTCCGCGACCGGGGCTCCGGCGCCGCGCTGACGGACCTCGACATCGTGGCGGGCCTGGCGCTGACGGTGCTGCTCCTGGAGGCGGTACGGCGCACCGTCGGCTGGTCCCTGGCCATCATTTGCATAATTTTCCTGGTCTATGCCTATTACGGGGCCTATTTGCCGATCGACTGGACCATTGGCCACCGCGGCTTCGACCTCGGCCAAATCGTGTCCCAGCTCTACACCGGCACCGAGGGCTTCTTCGGCGTTCCCATGCAAGTGGCCGCCAGCTACATCATCCTTTTCACGATTTACGGCGCCGTGCTCGACTATTCGGGCGCGAGCAAGTTCTTCATCGACCTGAGCTTCGCCGCCTTCCGCAAGTCCCGCGCCGCCCCCGGCCGCACCGTCACCACGGCCGGCTTCCTGCTCGGCACGGTGTCGGGCTCAGGCGTGGCCACCACGGTCAGCCTGGGCAGCGTCGCCTGGCCGGTGCTGCGGCGGGCCGGCTACCCGAAGGAGCCGGCCGGCGGCATCCTGGCGGCCGGCGGCATCGGCGCCATCCTGTCGCCGCCCACGCTGGGCGCGGCGGCGTTCATCATCGCCGAGTACCTCCGGGTCAGCTACCTTGAGGTGCTGCTGTACGCGACGATCCCCACGCTCCTCTACTACCTGGGCATCTTCCTGGCGATCGAGATCGACTCGCGCCGCTTCAGCACCCACGCCGTGCAGGTCGACGCGCCCAGGGCGGGCAAGCTGCTGCTGCGCTTCGGCTACCACTTCAGCTCGCTCATCCTCATCATCGTGCTGATGGCGCTGGACCGCTCGGCGTTCCAGTCCGTGGTGATCGCCACCGCCATCGCATTCGCGCTGTCCTTCCTCGACCCGCAGCACCGCATGGGCCCCAAGCGCACCGGGCAGGCGCTGGCCAAGGGCACGCTGGAGGTGCTGCCGGTGACCGCGGTGTGCGCGGCGGCGGGCATCATCGTCGGCGTCATCACGCAGACCGGCCTCGGGCTCAACCTCAGCGCGATCATCGTGGACTTCGCCGCGGGCAACCTCATCCTGACCACGCTCATGTCCGGCATCGCGGTCATGCTGCTGGGCCTGGCCGTGCCGGTGACCGCGAGCTTCATCATCGCGGCGGTGATCATCGGCCCGGCGCTCACGACGCTCGGGGTGACGCCGGCCGAGGCGTACATGTTCGTCTTCTACTACGCGGTGCTGTCGGAGGTGAGCCCGCCCACGGCGCTGTCCGCGGTCGCGGCGGCCGCGATCACCGGCGGCAACACCTACAAGACGATGATGATGACCTGGCGCTACACGCTGCCGGCCTTCCTGGTGCCGTTCGCCTTCGTGTTGACGCCGAACGGGCAGGCGCTGCTCGGGCAGGGGCCGATCGGCACCGTGCTGCTGATGACGGCCGTCTCGGCCGTCGCCGTCGCCGCCCTGGCCATGGCGACCGGCGGCCTGGCCGGATGGCCCGAGCGCGTGCTCGCGGCGGTGGCCGCGGTGCTGCTGCTGTTCCTCGAACCCGTTCCCATAGTCGCCGGGCTGGCCGTGCTGGCCGTGGCCGGAGCCGTGCACCTCGTCAGAAGCAGGAGAAGGGACCCAGCGTGAAGCGGATCTTTGCGATAGTGGCCGTCGCCGTCCTGACCGCGGCGGGCTGCGGCGGAGGTGGCGCGGGCGGCTCCGGCAACCGGCTGTCGATCGCCACGGGCGGCACGACGGGCGTCTACTACGTGTACGGCGGCGGCCTGGCCAAGCTGCTGTCGTCCAGCATCCCCGACACCCAGGCCACGGCGTCGGTGACCTCGGCCTCCGTCGAGAACATCAAGCTGCTGGCCTCCGGCAAGGCGGACATCGGCTTCTCGCAGTCCGACACGGCGGCCGACGCGGTCAACGGCAAGGACACCTTCTCCTCGAAGCAGCCCATCAAGGCCATCGCCCGCATCTACGACAACTACACGCAACTCGTGGTCGCGCCCGGCGTCCGGGCGGCCAGGGTGGCCGACCTGAAGGGCAAGCGCGTCTCGCTCGGCCCGGCCAACTCCGGCACCCAGGTCGTGGCCAGACGGGTCCTGCAGGCGGCCGGGATCAACCCGGACAGCGACATCACCAAGCAGCAGCTGTCGATCAACGAGTCGGTGCAGGCGGTCAAGGACGGCACGATCGACGCGTTCTTCTGGGTCGGCGGCCTGCCCACGGCGGGCATCACCGACCTGGCCACGAGCAAGCCGGACGTGAAGGTGCTCGACACGAGCGACGTGCTGACGAGCATGCAGTCGACCTACGGCCAGCAGTACGTCGGCCTCGACATGGACCTGTCCGTCTACAAGCTGTCCGGCACGGTCAAGACCGTGGGCATCGCGAACGTGCTGCTGGTGCCCGACAAGATGAGCGAGCAGCTCGCCTACGACATCACCAAGACGCTGTTCGAGAAGAAGGCCGAGCTGGCGAAGGTGCATCCGGAGGCCAAGAAGCTCGACGTCATGCTGGGCCAGCAGGTGGCGCCGGTCGAGCTGCACCCGGGCGCGGCCCGCTACTTCAAGGAGAAGGCCTGACGAGGCTGCTCGCGGCACTCGCGGCGGTGGCGGCGCTCTGCTCCGGCGGCGGCGCCGGGCGCCTCACCGTGAACGGCCTGCCCGTCGTCGCGGGCGCCTTCTCGATCGGGTACGTGCACTCGATCTACCGGGCGCCCTCCGCGGAGGTGTTCACCGTGGAGGGCCGCCGGTTCACCATGCGGGCGGTCGTCTCGACCAACGAGAGCGTCCTGGAGTACTACGAGCTCGACGGGACGCGGTCGCGCACCCCGGAGGGCATGTGGGTGCTGCGCCTGGCCGTGCCCGCCACGTACGAGGAGCTGTCGCTGCTCACCACGCCGATCGGCCGCCGGACCCTCATCTCGGGCGGCCGCTGCCTGCCCCTGTACCCGGCGGGCGGCGCCGCGCGGGTGCGGCTGGCCGTGGAGGAGCGGCCGGACGCGCTCGGCGGGCCCTGCGGCCCGCCCTACGACCTGCCCGCGCTGCGCTGGGCCGCCCCAGCCCTCACAGCCAGTCCTTCCTCTTGAACACCACGTACAGCCACACGGACGCGCCGGCCACCAGCATCGTGGAGATCCAGAACCCCCACGGCTGGCCCTCGCCCGGGTAGGGCACGTTCTGCCCGTAGAAGCCGGTGATCGCGGTGGGCACGGCGATGATCGCGGCCCAGCTCGTGACCCGCTTCATGATCTCGTTCAGCCGGAAGCCCTGCTGGGCGAGGCGGGTCTCGCGGACGTTCGCGAGCATGTCGCGGATGGTCTCCACCCATTCCGTCACGCGGATCACGTGGTCGTTGACGTCCTCGTAATAGGGGGCCATGGCGGGCTCGTCGATGAAGTCCTGGTCGCGGTGGAGCAGGGTCGAGATCACCTCCCGCATCGGCATCGCGATCTTGCGCAGCCTGGCGGTGTTCTTGCGCAGCTCGTACACCGTGCGCTGCAGCGCCCTGCCGTCATGGGGGTCGTCCTCGTCGAACAGCGACTCCTCCAGCGCCTCCGCCTGCGTGTCGAGGTCCTGCACCAGGTCGAACTGGCTGTCGACCACGTAGTCGAGCAGCCCGTGCAGCAGGAACGCCACGCCGTGCCCGGCCAGCCGAGTGTTGGCGTCCCAGCGCTTGACCACCTCGCGGATGTCGAAGTGGTCGTTCTCGCGGACGGTGACCAGGGCGTTCCTGGTGACGAAGACGTTGACCTCGACGGGGTCGAGCCGATCGTCGTCGAAGTGCACCCCATAAACGGTGATGAACAAGTGAGCGTCGTATATATCGACCTTCGGCCGCTGATGGTCGGACAGTACGTCCTCGATCGCCAGCTCGTGCAGCCCCAGCTCCTCACTGATCACGCCGAGGTCGGTAGGCGAGGGGCAGCACAGGTCGAACCACACCGTGTTGCCGGGATCTTCCACATAGTCGGAGACCTCCTCGATCGGAAAACCTTCCTTTTCGAGGGTGCCGTTCCTGTAGAGACGTGTATGCACTAGCCGAGTCTGGCAAATCGTCTCGCGTTACGCACAGCGGCTCCTCCCGGATCGTTGTTGAAGTAGACGTACACGTCCCGCCAGCCCGCCTCGTGCAGGCGTCCGGCCCACGTCTTCAGCGTGGTGTCGCCGTACGCCCAGCCGGACGGCCCCTCGTGCAGGCGCACGTAACCCCACTCCGCGGTGCGCCAGAGCGGGTTCTGCGGCCTGCCCAGCCGGTCGGCCCAGCACAGCGCGGCCCCGTGCGCGCTCAGGAGCTCGCGTACGCCCTCCGTCCACCACGACTCGTGCCGCGGCTCCACCGCCACCCGCACGCCCGCCGGGAAGCAGCGCAGGCAGCGGTCGAGCCGGTCGGCGTCGGCCTTGAGCGTGGGCGGCAGCTGCAGCAGAACCGGCCCGAGCTTGTCCTTCAGCTCCGCGGCCCGGCTCAAGAGGCGCTCCACCGGCTCCTCGGGGTCGGCCAGCCGCTTGATGTGGGTCAGGAACCTGCTGGCCTTGACCGCCATCACGAACGCGCCGGGCGTGCGGTCCCGCCAGGCCGCGAACGTCTCGGGGCTCGGCAGCCGGTAGAACGCGTTGTTGCTCTCGACGGTCGGGAACTCCGCCGCGTACTCCTCCAGCCAGAGCCGCTGCGGAACGCCCTCCGGATAGAGCACCCCGCGCCAGTCCTTGTACTGCCACCCCGAAGTGCCCACCAGCCACGACATGCCTAACGCCTACCCAGGGGGCCGGGATGCAGTACTGTCGTCGGCCATGGGCGCCAATCACGCGCATCCTCCCAGCTCCCGGCGTACGGTGATGGCCGGCGTGGCCATACTGGTGCCACTGGCGGTCATCACGCTGGCCGGCCTGCTGTGGCTCTGGCCGGACGGGACGGCGGCCGGCGATCCGGCCGGGTCCGGTGTGGAGCGGGTCACGGGCACGGTCACGGCCGTCACGCTCAAGAAGTGCCCCGCCGTCCCGGAGGGCGCGCCCCAGTCCGACCCGGCCACCTGCGGCAACGCCGACGTCCGGGTCGAGGGCGGCGAGGCCGTCACGCTGCGGCTGCCCAGCGGGCCCGGGGCCCAGCGTTTCGCGGCGGGCGACGACGTGATCCTGCTGCGCGGCGCCGACGGGAAATACCAGATCTCGGACCACGACCGGTCGACGCCGCTGTGGCTGTTCGGGGCGGCCTTCGCGCTGGCGGTCATCGCCTTCGGCCGCTGGCGCGGGGTGACGGCGCTGGTGGGGCTGGTGATCACGTTCGTGCTGCTGCTGAGGTTCGTCATCCCCGGCATCCTGGAGGGCGAGCCGCCCCTGCTGGTGGCCATCGTGGGCGCCTCGGCGATCATGCTGCTGGTCCTCTACCTCACGCACGGCTTCTCGCTGGCCACGTCGGTGGCCGTGCTGGGCACGCTGGCCAGCCTGACGCTGACGGGCGTGCTGTCGTACGGGGCGCTGGGGTTCGCCCGGCTCAACGGCATCACCGACGACAGCGCGCTGGCGCTGGACATGAGCCTGAAGATCGACACGCAGGGCCTGCTGCTGGCCAGCATCATCATCGGCGCGCTGGGAGTGCTCGACGACGTCACGGTCACGCAGGCGGTCACGGTGGCCGAGCTGGCCCACGCCAACCCCTCCTACGGCTTCGCCCGCCTCTACCGGGCGGCCGGCCGCATCGGCCGCGCGCACATCGCCTCGGTGATCAACACGATCATCCTGGCGTACGCGGGGGCGTCGCTGCCGTTGCTGCTGCTGTTCAGCATCGGGCAGCAACCACTGGGGGACGTGCTGACCACGCCGGTCATCGCCCAGGAGATCGTCCGCAGCATCGTCGGCACGCTGGGGCTCATCGCCGCCGTGCCCATCACCACGGCGCTGGCGGCCCTGACGGCCTCCCGCCACCACCCGGAGGACCCCCCGGAGCCCCTTCCCGCGGAGGAGAGCTTCTTCACGCCCCACACCGACCAGCACGCCCATCACCACGGGGCCCCCGCGGAGCGTCCGGCCCGGCACCGCCGCCGGACGCGCGCCTGAGCCGGATCAGAGGGCTTCGGCGCTGCCGTCCACCCGCAGCTTGCGCCGGGCCCGCTCGTAGAAGGTGGTGCCGAGCCGGACGACCTTCGCCGCCCCCGGCCACGCGGCCACCGTGACGGTGTCTCCCGGGCACAGATGGGCCACCACGGCCCCGTCGACCTCCACCGCCAGCCGCCCGCTGGTGGGCAGCACCTCCAGCGTGACCTCCTCGTCGGCGGGCAGCACCAGGGCCCGGTTGAAGGCCGAGTGGGCGGCGGCGGGCACCACCAGCACCGCCTCGACGCGGGGCGACACGATGGGCCCGCCGGCCGAGAAGCTGTAGGCGGTCGAACCCGTGGAGGTCGCCACGATCACCGCGTCGGCCGCGAAGCGCACGAAGTCGCTGCCCGCCGGGGTGACGGAGATCGCGGCCAGCCCTTCCCCGGGGATCCGCACGAGCGCGATGTCGTTGAAGGCGGTCACGTCCGTGCCCGCGAGCCGGCTCTTGATCGCCATGCGCGGCTCGATCGTGTAGCGGTGGTCGTCGATGGCCGACAGCGTGTCGGCCAGCTCGTCCACGTCGATCTCGGCGAGGAAGCCGAGTTTGCCGAGATTCACCCCCAGGATGGGCGTGGGCCGGCCGGCCAGCAGCCGCATGGTCCGCAGCATCGTGCCGTCGCCGCCCAGCCCGACCAGCAGGTCGGCCCGGTCGACGAGGGCCTCGGCGTCCACGGGGACGGCGGTGCAGTCGATCCGCCCCACCTCCTCGGGCAGCCCGAGGACGGTGGCCCCCTTGTCACCGGCCCAGCGCAGGATGGTGTCTATCGCCTTCTTGGAGTCGCGCTGGGGATGCAGCACCAGCCCGACCGTACCGACCATGCCCATGAGGCCAACATTAGGCCAGCCGTCATGGGCCGGTCGGCGTGGACCCCGTAAAAGTGGGCGCCGCGGAAGCCGTCAGCGGACGAGACAGGGGCGCTTCGGGTCGAAGACCCACTCCTCCACCAGGTATTGCATCGCCACGGAGTCGTCGCGGGCGCCGAGACCGTGGCGGAGGTAGAGCTCGTGGGCCTCGGCCAGGGCCGCGCGGTCGAGCTCGACGCCGAGCCCGGGGGCCGTCGGCACCTCGATGGCGCCGTCCGCGATCTGGAACGGGCTGGTCGTGAGGGCCTGGCCGTCCTGCCAGATCCAGTGCGTGTCCAGCGCCGTGATCTCCCCCGGGGCCGCCGCTCCGACGTGCGTGAACATCGCCAGCGAGATGTCGAAGTGGTTGTTCGAGTGGGAGCCCCAGGTCAGCCCGAAGTCGTGGCAGAGCTGGGCGACGCGGACGGAGCCGGCCATGGTCCAGAAGTGCGGGTCGGCCAGCGGGATGTCCACCGCGCCGGCGCGTACGGCGTGGGCCATCTCCCGCCAGTCGGTGGCGATCATGTTCGTCGCGGTGGGCAGCCCGGTGGCCCGCCGGAACTCGGCCATCGTCTCCCGGCTGGAGAAGCGGCCCTCGGCCCCGCACGGGTCCTCGGCGTAGGCCAGGACGCCGCCCAGCCCGCGGCACAGCCGTACGGCGTCGGCGAGCAGCCAGCCGCCGTTGGGGTCGAGGGTGACGCGCGCCTCGGGGAAGCGGCGGGCCAGCGCCGTGACCGCCTCGATCTCCTCCTCGCCGGTCAGCACCCCGCCCTTGAGCTTGAAGTCGGCGAAGCCGTACCGCTCCTGGGCGGCCTCGGCCAGCGCGACCACCGCGTCCGGCGTGAGCGCCTCCTGGCGGCGCAGCCGGGACCAGCGGTCCTGGCCCGCGTCGTCCACCCGGTAGGGCAGGTCGGTCCTGCCCGGGTCGCCGACGTAGAACAGGTAGCCCAGCATCGGCACCCGGTCCCGCTGACGCCCCTCGCCGAGCAGGTCGGCCACCGGCAGGCCCAGATACTGGCCGTGCAGGTCGAGCAGGGTGGACTCCAGGCCGGTGACCGCGTGCACGGTGGTGCGCAGGTCGAAGGTCTGGGCGCCGCGCCCGCCGGCGTCCCGGTCGGCGAACCGCGCCGACACCGACCGCAGCAGGCTCCGGTACCGGGCCACGGGCTCGCCGGCCAGCAGCGCGCCCGCCTCCTCGACGGTCCGCCGGATCGCCTCGCCGCCGGGCACCTCGCCGAGGCCGGTGCGCCCGTCGGAGTCGGTGGTGATGACGACGTTGCGGGTGAAGAACGGGCCGTGGGCGCCGCTGAGGTTGAGGAGCATGCTGTCGTACCCGGCCACCGGGACGACCTCGACGCGCTGGATGGTGGGAGACATGGCGCCCTAGCTGATCTTGTTGATGAGGGCGGTCAGCTCGGCGACCTCGCCGTCGGTGAGGTCCTGCAGCGGCGGCCGGACGGGGCCCGCCGGGCGCCCGACGGCGGCCAGGCCCGCCTTGATGATCGAGACGGCGTACCCCTTCTGCCGGTCGCGGATGTCCAGGTACGGGAGCACGAACTCCTTGATCCGCCGGTAGACGGCCTCCTGGTTCTGGGCGCGCACGTCGGCGTAGAAGTCGAGCGCGTACTGCGGCACGAAGTTGAAGATCGCCGAGGAGTAGGTGCTCACGCCGAGCTGCAGCAGCGGCAGCGCGAACGTCTCGGCCGTGGGCAGGCCGCCGATGTAGGCCAGGCGGTCGCCGACGGTGGCGTAGATGCGGGTGAGGTTCTCGATATTGCCGACGCCGTCCTTGAACCCGACGAGGTTGGGGTTGCGCTCGGCCAGGGCCTCGACGGAGCGGTCGTTCAGGACCGCGTTGGCCCGGCTGTAGACGATCACGCCGAGGCCGGTGGCGCGGCACACCGCCGAGACGTGCTCCACCAGGCCCGCCTGGCCCGCCTCCGTGAGGTAGGGAGGCATGAGCAGCAACCCGTCGGCCCCGGCGGCCTCGGCGGCCCGGGCCTGCGCGACGGCGCTCGCGGTGCCGCCGGTGGCGGGGGCCACGACCGGCAGCTTGCCGTTCACCTCGCTGACCGCCGCCCGCACCACCTGGTCGATCTCGGCGGCGGTCAGCGAGAAGCCCTCGCCGGTGCCGCCCGCCGCGAACAGCCCGGCCACCGGGTACGCGCTCAACCAGGACAGATGGTCACGGTAACCCGCCTCGTCGAACTCCAGCTCCTGCGTGAAATGGGTGACCGGGAACGACAGCAGGCCGCTCTTGAGCTGGTCGGCGAGCTCCTGGGGCGAGTAATTCGGCATGAACGTCCTCTGCTGACACGCGGCCCGTGGGATCCCCCGCACCGCCGGTAAAGGTTGATGCCGTCAGGCTAGGAAGGAGGGTGGATTCCTGTCCAAGTGCGATTCTGTATCTGGCGATACCGAACGAGCATCGTCCCGTCCGGGCTCGGGCAGCAGTTCGAGGACGCGCCACAGGGCGGGGTTGGTGGAGCCGCGGTCCCAGATGACGTGCAGCTCCACCGGCTTGCCCGGGACACCCCTTCTTTCCTCGGCACCCTCGTCGAGCGGGTCGCCGCCGCCGCGTACCAGGTCGCAGAAGACGATGCCGTCGATGCCGAGCGAGCGCGCGCTGGCCGGCGCCAGCGCCACGCCCCGGCCGGCGGCCACGAGCAGGGCGGCGGTGAGGATCTGGTGCACCTGCTGCTCGATCCTGGGGTGGGCGTTGGTGAGGAACCGGACGGTCAGCTCGTGGAAGTAACGCGACTGCACGGGGTTGTAGCTGATGACCGGCAGGCCGTCGAAGTCGTCCGGCGCGAGCGGCCGGCCAAGGTCGGCCAGCGGGTGGCCGACGGGGACCACGGCGCACAGCGGCTCGCGGAAGACCACCCGGGAGTCGAGCGTGGCGATGTCGAAGGGCGGCCGGGCCAGGCCCAGGTCGAGCTCGCCGCGCAGGATGCCGTCGACCTGCCCGGCGGTCACCCGCTCGTGGAGGATGACGTCGATCTCCGGCAGCTGCTCCGTGAGACGGCGCAGGATCGTGCCGAGCATGCTGATGGCCGAGACCGCGGTGAAGCCGAGCCGTACGGTGCCCGTGGCGCCCTTGGCGATGCGGCGGGCCCGGTCGCCCGCGGTGTCGACGAGCGAGAGCATGCGCCGCGCGTCCTCCAGGAAGCCGCGCCCGGCGTCGGTGAGCACGACGCGGCGGTTGTCGCGTTCCAGGAGGGTGACGCCGATCGCACGCTCCAGCTTCTGGATGTGGCGGCTGAGCGGCGGCTGCGTCATGCGGAGTCGATCAGCCGCCCGGCCGAAATGGAGCTCCTCGGCGACCGCCACGAATGCCCGGATCTGATCGAGTGTTAGCATGATGCCCGCAGAGTATCACCTGATACCGAATTGAGCCTGGACAGGCATCGAGGCTGGTCCCTAGTCTCCGGAGAACTACAGAGCGGAAACCACCCCGTAACCTCCATACACGCCGCTCGTACATAAGGAGAAGTCCATGCCGACATCCCGGACGACCACCCGCCGCATTCTCGCGGGCGTCATCGGCGGCGCCGCCGCGCTCGCGCTGACGGCGTGCGGCGGTGTCAAGACCACCTCCTCCGGCGGCGGTGACGGTAAATATCCGACGGGCAACATCGAGTTCAGCGTCGGCGCGTCCGCGGGCGGCTCGACCGACCTCATCACCCGGGCGCTGGCCCAGGGCATGGGCAAGGATCTCGGCGTCTCCACCCCGGTGCTCAACAAGCCCGGCGCGAACGGCGCGCTCAACGCCAAGGAGCTCCAGTCCGCCAAGGCCGACGGCTACAAGATCGCCGTCCAGAACGCGTCCCTGTTCACCATCACGCCGCTCACGGTCTCCCCGGCCGAGGCCACGAAGATCGACTCGTTCGACGTCATCACCGGCGTCTCCCGTGACGACTACGTCATGGCGACCAACCCCCAGTCCGGCTACAAGTCCATCGAGGACATGAAGAAGGCCGGCAAGACCATCCGCTACGGCACGACCGGCGTCGGCACGGGCGCCCAGCTCGCCTCCGCGCTGACCTTCAAGACCGCCGGCATCGAGGCCACGGCCGTGCCCTTCGACGGCGGCGCCCCCGCGCTGACCGCCCTGCTGGGCAACCAGGTGGACGTCTCCACCATGCAGATCGGCGAGGCCATCGAGAACGTCAAGGCCGGCAAGCTCGTCCCGCTCGCGGTCTTCTCCGACAAGCGCATCCCCTTCCTGCCGGACGTGAAGACGGCCAAGGAGCAGGGCTTCGACGTCCTGGTGACGCAGTACCGCTTCCTGACCGCGCCCAAGGGCACGCCCGAGGACGTCAAGGCCCGCCTGCTGGACTCGGCGAAGAAGACGTTCGCCACGCCTGAGTACAAGAAGTTCAACGAGGACAACTCGCTCACTCCGATGGAGGTCGCCCCGCAGGAGGTCCTCGACGCCCTGCAGAAGGACACCGCCACGTACAAGGAGCAGCTGAGCAAGTTCGGCATCAACCTGGCCGGATAGTCCCCTAGGAGCGAGCATGTCCATGTCTGACCCTCTGGAGGCGGGCCCCCGCGAGCCCGGCCCTCTTCAGTCCGCGCCTCCTGAGGAGGTCGCCGACGAGAGCCGGCCGCCGCACGCCGGCCCCGTCTCGCAGATCGCCGCGGCCCTGGCGGCGCTGGCCGTCGGCGTCGCCGGGGCGATCGGCTCGGTCGCGCTCGGGCTCGGCCGCCTGACCCAGCCGGGCCCCGGCCTGTGGCCGTTCGCCATCAGCGTCGTCATCGTCGTGCTGTCGGCGGTGCTCGTCGTCACCGGCCGCAAGCTCGAGGACACCGAGCGGTTCTCGAAGGCGAGCCTGCTCACCGCGGGCGGCCTGGTGACGCTCATCCTGCTGGCCTGGCTGCTGCCGCTGATCGGCTTCGAGATCCCCTCCCTGCTGCTGGTGTTCGTCTGGCTGCGGTGGCTGGGCAAAGAGTCGTGGCGCACCTCCATCGTGGTCAGCGTGGTCACGGTGGCGGCGTTCTACCTGCTCTTCGTCGTGCTGCTCCAGGTCCCGCTCCCGCGCCTCATCTGAGAAGACCCCATGGACATCTCCCCCATCCTCAACGGCTTCGGCGTCGTCATGGAGCCGGCCAACCTGCTCTACTGCCTCATCGGCGTGATCATCGGCATGCTGATCGGCGTGCTCCCCGGGCTCGGGCCCGGCGCGACGATCGCCATCCTGCTGCCGATCACGTACGGCATCGGGCCGGTCTCCGCGATCATCATGCTGGCCGGCATCTTCTACGGCGCCCAGTACGGCGGGACCATCACCTCGGTCCTGCTCCGCCTGCCCGGCGAGGCGTCCTCCGTCGTCACCGTCTTCGACGGGTTCGCCCTCGCCAGACAGGGCAAGGCGGGCACCGCGCTCGGCATCGCCGCCATCGGCTCCTTCGTCGGCGGCACCGTCTCGATCATCGGCCTGACGCTCCTGGCCCCGGTCGTCGCCGGCTTCGCGCTCGACTTCGGCCCGCCCGAGTACGCGGCGCTGGGCGTGCTCGGCGTGCTGCTGATCTCCTCGGTCGGCAACGGCAACAAGCTCAAGGCGATCATCGCGGCCTGCGTCGGCCTGTTCATCGCGACCGTCGGCCGCGACACCTTCACCGGCGCCGAGCGGTTCACCTTCGACAGCCTCAACCTCGCCGAGGGCATCGACTTCATCCCGATCGCCATGGGCCTGTTCGGCCTCAGCGAGATCCTCTACAACCTTGAGGAGCGGCACAACCAGGTGCACGCGCCGGCCAAGGTCGGCAACGTGTGGCCGTCGCGCCAGGACCTCGGGCAGGCCAAGGGCGCGATCGGGCGCGGCTCGCTCATCGGGTTCGTGCTGGGCGTCCTGCCCGGCGGCGGGGCGGTGCTGTCGTCGCTGGCCGCGTACGCGTTCGAGAAGCGCCGCGCCAAGCAGCCGGAGCGCTTCGGCAAGGGCGCCGTCGAGGGCGTGGCCGCCCCCGAGACCGCCAACAACGCCGCCGCCACGTCGTCCTTCATCCCGCTGCTGACCCTCGGCATCCCGGCGAACGCGACGATGGCGCTGATGTTCGGGGCGCTGCTCATCCAGGGCATCCAGCCGGGGCCGCAGCTCGTCACCGAGCACCCCGACGTCTTCTGGGGCGTCATCAACTCGATGTACATCGGCAACATCCTGCTGCTCATCATGAGCATCCCGATGGTCGGCGTCTTCGTGAAGATCCTGCGCGTGCGCCCCGCGATCCTGGCCCCGATCACGGTGCTCATCACGCTGCTCGGCGCGTACACCGTGAACAACCAGGTGTACGACGTCTTCCTGGTCATCGCCTTCGGCGTGCTGGGCTACCTGATGAAGAAGTTCGGCTTCGAGCCGGGGCCGCTGGTGCTCGCGTTCGTGCTCGGCTCGATGATCGAGAACTCGTCGCGGCAGGCGCTGCTCATCTTCGGCGGCGACCCGACCGGCTTCTTCACCCGCCCCATCTCCGGCACGGTGCTCGCCCTGGTGGTCGTCGTCGCCTTCCTGCCGCTCATCCGCAAGGCCGTACGCCGCAAGCCCGCCGCGGACCCCGTTCCTGTTGAGGAGAAGACGTCATGACGATCCTCGTCGGTTACCTGCCGACCCCCGAGGGCGAGGCCGCGGTCGACGCGGGCCTGCGCGAGGGCGCGCTACGCTCCGAGCGCGTGATCATCGTGAACTCCCCCCGCCGCGGCGCGCCCGTCGACGAGCACAAGATCGACGACGACGCCTCTTCCGCGCTGCTCGCCCGGGCGCGGGCCGCCGGCGTGGACGCGGAGGTACGCCAGCCGCTCCACGACGACGACCTGCCGGAGACGTTCGAGGCGCTCGTCAAGGAGACGGGCGGCACGCTCATCGTCATCGGGCTGCGGCACCGGTCGCTGGTGGGCAAGTTCATCCTGGGCAGCGAGGCGCAGCGCATCCTCATGGAGGCCAGCGTCCCGGTGCTGACGGTGAAGGCCCCCCGATGAGCATGAGCTCAAGCCTGCACGACGGCGGGCTTCGTGGCGGCGGGCTTCGTGACGGCGGGCTTCGTGACGGCGGGCTTCGTGACGGCGGGCTTCGTGACGGCGGGCGGATCAGTCGCGTCTCGGTCACGCCTGTCGCCTTCCGCGACCCGCCCCTCCTCAACGTCGTCGGCGTCCACCAGCCGTTCGTGCTGCGCGCGATCGTCCAGGCGCACACCGACTCGGGGCTGGTGGGGCTGGGCGAGACGTACGCCGACCAGGCCCATCTCGACCGGCTGAACGCCGTGGCCGCCGCCCTGCCCGGCCTGGACGTGTTCGACGTCCACGGGCTGCGCCGCGTCGTCGTGGAGACGCTCGGCAGGTCCACCGGCGGCGCGGGCGCGAGCTTCGGCGGCATGCTGGAGGTCTCCAGCGCCGTGGACACCGTGGCCGCGCCCTTCGAGGTGGCGCTGCTCGACCTCCAGGGCAGGACGCTCGGCCGCCCGGTGAGCGACCTGCTCGGCGGCGCCGTACGCGACCGGGTGCCGTACTCCGCCTACCTGTTCTACAAGTGGGCGGGCCACCCCGGCCAGGACGAGGACTCGTGGGGCGAGGGCGTCACGCCCGAGCAGATGGTCGCCCAGGCCCGCCGGATGGTCGACGAGTACGGCTTCACCGCCATCAAGCTCAAGGGCGGCGTCTTCGAACCCGGCCACGAGATGGAGACCGTCGAGGCGCTGGCCGCCTCCTTCCCCGACCACGCCCTGCGCATCGACCCCAACGGCGCCTGGACCGTGGACACCTCGATCAAGGTGGCGCACCGGCTGGCCGGGGTCCTGGAGTACCTTGAGGACCCGACCCCCGGCATCGAGGGCATGGCGGAGGTGGCCCGGCACACCGACCTGCCGCTGGCCACGAACATGTGCGTCATCGCCTTCGAGCACCTCAAGCCCGCCGTCGCCGCCGACGCCGTGCAGGTCGTCCTGTCCGACCACCACCTGTGGGGCGGCCTGCGCCGCTCGGCCCTGCTCGGGGGCATCTGCGAGACGTTCGGGATGGGGCTGTCGATGCACTCCAACTCCCACCTCGGCGTGAGCCTGGCCGCGATGACCCACCTGGCCGCCGCGACCCCGAACCTCACCTACGCCTGCGACACGCACTACCCGTGGAAGACCGAGGAGGTCGTCAAGCCGGGGGCGCTGGAGTTCCGCGACGGCAGCGTGGCCGTGCCGGCCGGGCCCGGGCTCGGCGTGGAGCTGGACGAGGACGCGCTGGGCGCCCTGCACGAGCAGTACGTGCGGTGCGGTCAGCGCGGGCGCGAGGACACGGCGTACATGCGCACGATCGTGCCCGGCTTCACCCCGAACACGGCCCGCTGGTAGCCCCGGCCTCTCACGGGCCGGGACGAGTGCGGTCGCACTCCGGCCCGCGGGCAGCCCCGCCCGCCACGGGCTCCCGCAAGCCGAAGCCGCGCCGCCCGCCACGGGGCCCCGCGAGCCGGGGCCGCGCCGCGGCCCGCTACGGGGTCTGGAGGCGGGCGCGCGAGTTGGACAGGTGCAGCCGCATCGCGGCCCGCGCCGCCGCCGCGTCGCGGTCGGCGATGGCGCGGTAGATGTTCTCGTGCTCCAGCGTCACCCGCGTGAGATGGGTGGCGTTGGACACCGTGTACGCGTGCTCCAGCCGCGTGCGCGGCAGCATGATCACCATGGGCCCGAAGGACGCCAGCAGGTCGGAGTAGAACCGGTTGCCCGAGGCCAGCGCGATCTTGAGATGGAACTGGAAGTCGGCCTCGACGGCGCTGCTGGGCTGCTCGCCGGAGCGCCCGAGGTCGACCAGGGCCCGCTCGATGGCCTTCAGCTGCAGGTCGGTGCGGCGCTCGGCGGCCAGCCCCGCCGACTCCGACTCGACGCCGATCCGGAAGTCGATCATGTCGAGCACGTCGCGATGGGTGCGGATCTGGGAGGGCTCCACCGAGAAGGCCGTGGAGGCGGGCAGCGCCAGCACGAACGAGCCCCGCCCCTGGAACGTCTCGACCAGCCCGGCCGCCTGGAGCCGCGAGATGGCCTCGCGGACCACCGTGCGGCTCACGCCGAACTCCTCGACGAGCGAGGACTCCGTCGGCAGCTTCTGGCCGGGCTCGATCTCGCCGGCGAGGATGCGCGACTTGAGCCGTTCGACGAGCTCATGCGCGAGCCCGCGCCCGCTGTCGCGGTCGAGCCTCTGATCTGGCGGCACGGGTGACAACCTACCCGGCCGCCGTACGGAACTCGACCTGGTCGAGCCGCCAGTCCGCGGCCGCGCCGGCGAGGCTGAGGCCGAGCCCCGGACGGTCCGGAACGCGCATGCGCCCTCCCTCGATCTCCAGCCGCTCCTCGAACAGCGGCGACAGCCACTCGATGTGCTCCACCCAGGACTCGCGCGGGTAGGCGGCGGCCAGGTGGACGTGGATCTCCATCACGAAGTGCGGCGCGACCTGCAGATGCGCGTGGTCGGCCAGCGCGGCGACCTTGAGATAGGGCGTGATGCCGCCCACCCGCGGCACGTCGGGCTGCAGGAAGCCGACTGCGCGCAGCTCGATCAGCCGCACGAGGTCGGGCACGCCGGAGAGCATCTCGCCGGTGGCGATGGGCGTGTCGAGCGCGGCGGCCAGCTGCGCGTGCCCCTCGGCGTCATAGGCGTCCAGCGGCTCCTCGATCCAGACGAGCCCGAACTCCTCCACCGCCCGCCCGAACCGCAGCGCCGTCGCCCGGTCCCACTGCTGGTTGGCGTCCACCATCAGCGGCACGTCATCCCCGAGGTGCTCGCGCACCGCGGCCAGCCGCCGCAGGTCCTCCCGGGTGTCGGGCTGCCCCACCTTGATCTTGATCCCGCCGATGCCGTCCTTCAGCGACTGCCCGGCCCGCTCCTTGACCTCCTCGATCGGCGCCTGCAGGTAGCCGCCCGAGGTGTTGTACGTCCGCACCGAGTCGCGGTAGGACCCCAGCAACTTGGCCAGCGGCAACCCCGCCCGCCTCGCCTTCAGGTCCCACAGCGCCACGTCGACCGCCGCCAGCGCCTGCGTGGCCACCCCGGAACGCCCCACCGACGCCCCCGCCCACAGCAGGGAGTCGTACACCTTGCCGATGTCGGACGGGTCCTGGCCGATCAGGTTCGCCCCGACCTCTTTCGCGTGGGCGAACTGCGCGCGGCAGCCCGCCCGCGTCGTGTACGAGAACCCGAGGCCCCCGAACCCGTCGTCCGTGGTGATCTCGCAGGTCAGCACGTCGATCTCGGCCAGGGGCCGCTGGCGCCCCGTGGCGACCTTGGCGTCGCTCACCGGGTGCGCCAGCGGCACGGCGTAGTGACCGAACCGCACCGACGAGACGCGGTCGCCCATCGGTCTCAGGCCTTCCCGAACTCGACGCTGTCCACGGTCCACTTGCGGCACTGCTCGCTGAGCGTGAACCCGAGCCCCGGCCGGTCGGGGACGATCATGCGGCCGTCGCGGGTCTCGAGCCGCTCGTCGAACAGCGGGTTGAGCCATTCGAAGTGCTCGACCCAGGGCTCGCGCGGGTAGGCGGCGGCCAGATGGAGGTGGATCTCCATGGCGAAGTGCGGCGCCAGCTGCAGCCCCGCGTGGTCGGCGAGGGTGGCCAGGCGCAGGAAGGGCGTGATGCCGCCGACGCGCGGGGCGTCCGGCTGGATGATGTCGGCGGCGCGGGCCTCGATGAGGCGGACGTGCTCGGCGACGCTGGAGAGCATCTCGCCGGTGGCGATGGGCGTGTCGAGCGCGGCGGCCAGCTGCGCGTGCCCCTCGGCGTCATAGGCGTCCAGCGGCTCCTCGATCCAGACGAGCCCGAGCTCCTCCACCGCCCGCCCGAACCGCAGGGCCGTCGGCCGGTCCCACTGCTGGTTGGCGTCCACCATCAGCGGCACGTCATCCCCGAGGTGCTCGCGCACCGCGGCCAGCCGCCGCAGGTCCTCCTTGGTGTCGGGCTGGCCGACCTTGATCTTGATCCCGCCGATGCCGTCCTTGAGCGACTGGGTGGCGCGGGCCTTGACCTCCTCGATCGGCGCGTGCAGGAACCCGCCCGAGGTGTTGTACGTCCGCACCGAGTCGCGGTAGGACCCCAGCAGCTTGGCCAGCGGCAACCCCGCCCGCCTCGCCTTCAGGTCCCACAGCGCCACGTCGATCGCGGCCAGCGCCTGCGTGGCGACACCGGACCTGCCGACCGAGGCGCCCGCCCACAGCAAGGTGTCGTACACCTTGCCGATGTCGGACGGGTCCTGGCCGATCAGGTTCGCCCCGACCTCTTTGGCGTGGGCGTACTGCGCGGGGCCACCCGCCCGCTTGGAATAGCTGAAACCGGTGCCCTCGTGGCCGTCCTCGGTCGTGATCTCGGCGAAGAGGAAGGCGATCTCGGTCATCGGCTTCTGCCGCCCGGTGAGGACCTTGGCGTCGCTGACGGGGACGTCGAGCGGAAGCGTGACGGAGGAGAGCGAGACGTGGCGGATGCGATCGGCGGCCATGGCGGTCCAAGAGGGTAGGCGATGTTGTCAGTCATCATACGAAGCCATCACTCGTATGACAACTGCCTGTCTCCTGGTTCGCGATGAGTTTCGCCCCGCCGGCCGGTCTGCTCACATGACCGGCTCACCGCACGACGCCCGGAGGGTTCCGATGACCGAGCACCTGCCCGTCGAAGTCACCAGCCTCGACCGCTACGACAACGACACGCTGCCGTGGGACCGCGCCCGCGCCGCGCTCGCCGGCTCGACGGGGGCGGACATCACCTGGTTCCTCGGCACCGTACGCCCTGACGGCCGGCCGCACGCCGCGGGCGTCGGCGCCATCTGGTGCGACGGCGCCCTCCACTTCACCACCGGCCCCGGCGCCCGCAAGACCCGCAACCTGAGCGCCAACCCGAACTGCACCGTCTCCGTCCGGCTCGACGGCATCGACCTGAACCTCGAAGGCACCGCGCACCGGGTCACCGACGCCGCCACGGTGGAGCGCGTGGCCGCCCTGTACGCCGAGCACGGCTGGCCGGCGAGCGCCGAGGGCGACACGATCACGGCACCGTACAGCGCGCCCAGCGCGGGGCCGGCGCCGTGGCACCTCTACCGCTTCTCGATGCGCGTCGCGTTCGGCGTCGCCACGGCCGAACCGTACGGAGCCACCCGCTGGCGGTTCGCCTGAGCGGCGTACGCGCGCTCCCCCGGCGGCCGGGCCGCCGCGCACCCGCCGGAGAAAGGCTTTGCCTCCTGCCGGGAGATTCCGCAGGCCACCCCCGCTACCGTGAGAAGTACGCCGTACCGGCGTTCCCCGGGGAGCCCTCCGTCAGCCAACAGCACGTCAGGGAGTGATCTCTGATGCTCGTACGCCTGCTCGCCGCCACCGCCTTGGCGGCATCCACGGTCATCACCTCGGCCTCGCTCGCCACGCCGCCGGCCGGCGCGGCCACGGTCCACCAGGCTGCCGTCACAGTGCTGGCCGCAATGCCGGCCGTAGTGCCCGCAGCAGTGCCCGCCACGGGGGCCCAGCCTCCCATTCCCATCCCTCCGAGACCGGTTCCGCCGGACGACGACGAGTAGGACGTTCGACCGGCGCCGTCAAGCGGGATCGCCGCCGCCCCGTGAGGCAGTCCTCGCGGGGCGACGTCAGCCTCGCGCACCGGCGAGGAACTCCAGCGCGGCGTCGCGGTAGCGCTCCACCTTGCGCGGGGCCAGGACGCCGACGCCGTAGTTGGTGTACGGGACCTCGCGGTAGCCGGGGACGCGGGTGACGGAGCCGTAGGGCACGCCGAAGTCGCCGAGCGGGTTGTCGGCCCACACGACATTGGTGTGCACCGGGTGGTCGCCGTCGTCGAAGACCGGTTCGAGCGGTTCGAAGCCGGCCTGTATGCAGGGGCGGGCGTTGAGCGAGTTGGCCTCGCCGATGACCAGCGTGTCGCGCCCGTGACGATCCACGACCAGGGCGTTGGCCAGGAGCATCAGCACGGAGGCCACGCTCAGCTCCAGGATGGGCCGCAGCTGCGTCCGGTCGATGATGGTGTACGTGGGTTCGAGCCCCCACGGCCAGACGGCCATCACGAACACGCACATCAGCCGCCCGTCCGGGCCGTTCATCCCGAAGGCGTAGTTCCCGCCCGTCGAGTACCCGTGGCCGTGCGCCATGCGCTGCGCGGCCTCGGGGTCCACGTAGAAGAAGTGGGTCAGCAACCGGACGAACAGCTCGACGTCGACCCCGCCGAACCCCCAATCGCCGAACGGGTCGTTGCACACCAGGCTCAGGCCGTGATCGCGGGCCCGGTCCAGCATCGTGCCGGTCCGCGGGTGGAAGACCGGGTCCAGTTCGCGTTGGGCGGCCCGCACCTTCTGGATCTCGCGGAAGACCTCATCGCGGGTGTGGCGCGCGGGCACGCGGTCGGGGAAGTTCCGGGCGACCCACAGGCAGGTGAGACGCCGGCCGTCCACGACGGTGGGAGCCTGGCTGACCTCGATCACCGTGTCGTGGGCGAGCCGGTCGGCCACGTCCCGCGGCGAGACCGGGCCGTCGACGACACCGCGGAGCGACCACCTGCTGCCACCGGCGCGCCGCGCATACGTGTCCAGGGCCCGGCAGGTCCCCAGATACGCGTCCAGCGGGACGGGCCGCGTGAGGTAGGCACGTGCGCGTCCCATGCCGTCCAGACCCTGGTGGTGGACGTGGGGAGCATGCAGCGCCGGCATTCGGCGTCCTCCTGTCCTCGGCATCGACCGACGGCGGGGCCATCGGGCAGTGCGGTCCGAAGTCCCCAGGAGTCTCGCAGAACCGGCTTTCGCGATACTGTCGCGCGTCCTTCGCCGGCCGGTCGCCGCCACCCCTTGCTGAACGCCGGGTTGAGGCCGCCCCGCCGCCCCGCCGCCCCGCCGCCGATGATCACGACGGCGTCTCGACGGATCTCCGATACCGTCGGGAGCATGCGGCTTCACGTGGGATGCGCGATGTGGACTCATGCGCGCTGGCAAGGTCGATTCCTCCCCGACCGGCTCCCGCCCGGCGAGCGTCTGCGCTCGTACGCGACCTGGTGCGACGCGGTGGAGGGCAACACGACCTTCTATGCGACACCGACGCGCGGCACGGTGGAGTCGTGGGCCGGGCAGACCTCCCCCGACTTGCGCATGGTCGTCAAGCTCCCCAAGCCCATCACCCACGATCATCGCCTGACGGGCGCCGACGAGCACCTCCACGCCTTCCTGGACGCGATCGAGCCGCTGGGCCCGCGAGCCCACGCGCTCTGGATCCAGCTGCCCGGCTCCTTCTCCCCCACCGACCTCGGCACCCTGGCGGCCTTCCTCCGCCGGCTCCCCCGCTCCCACAGGTACGCCGTCGAGGTCCGCCACCGCGCGTTCTTCGAGGACGAGCGGTCCGAACGGCTCCTGGAGCGCGTCCTGTCGGCCGCGGACGCCGAGTGGGTCCCGTTCGACACCACGACGCTCTTCCAGAGCCCGCCGACCAGCGACGCCGAGCGCGACGCGTGGACGAAGAAGCCCCGCGTGCCCCGCCGCACGCGCGCCCTCACCGGCCACCCGATCGTCCGCTACCTGGGCCGGGACGCCGAGTCCCGCACCGTCGAGGGCTGGCGCCCCTGGCTGGACACGGTCACGGAGTGGCTGCGGGAGGGCCGCTCCCCCACGTTCTTCGTCCACACGCCGGACAACGCCGACGCGCCGAAGCTGGCCCGCGACTTCCACGAGGCGGTACGCGCCCGCCTCCCCACCCTGACCCCGCTCCCCGAACCCGAACCCACAGACCCGCTGACCCTCTTCTGATGGGTGGGCCGCTCCAGCACCGCCGCGCGTGCGTCCGGCTCGATGTGGGCGGTGCTCGGCAGCCGCGCCCCTCTCCTGATGGTCGCCTTTTACGAAAATCGTCGTCGCGACGGCCTGTCGACCGCCGACACCCTCCGCGCCGCGCGACGATGGATGCGCCCGACGTCCGCCGAGGCACCCACGCGGCCGCAGGCAACCGCACCCAGCCATGCCGGCGTCGGACGCCGGCGGGAGGGAAGCTCAATGGAGGAAGCCGCCACGGTCGAACTCGCCGACCGGCTGCTCGCCGAGCTGCCCGCGCTGCTGGCCCCCGGCGACGTGGCCGACGCGGCGGAGGAGCTGTCCGGCCTGATCGAGCGCGGACGCGCCGGCGAGCCGGTCGAGGAGGAGTTCCTCGACGTCCTGCACCGCCACCCCGCCCTCCGCCGGCGCGCCGCCGAACTGGCCGGCAGCGAGAGCGACCTCGGCGTGCAACCGCCCCCGGGCCCCGGCCGCGCGCCGATGCCGCCCAGGTACGTCTGCCCGCAGGACGGCTACGAATGGTTCCACCTCGACCTGTCCGAACCCGTCCCCACCTGCCCCAATGACGGTGTCGCCCTGGTTCTCGACCACGAGGGCGGGACGGGCCCGTGAACCCGATCGGCCAGAGCCTCGGCGCCGGCCTCGTCGAACAGCTCGCCCCCCGCGTCCTGACCCCCGCCTTCGCCTTCTGGGCCGGTGGCCTGCTCGCCCTGTGGACCGCCGGGTACGGCAGCACCTGGGCCACCGGCCTGGCCGCCCTCCCGACAGTGCTGCAGGTGCTCCTGCTCGCCGCCGTGCTCATGCTCGTCGCGGCCTCGGCGGTCCTGGCCGAGCACCTGACGCTGCCCGTACTCCGACTGCTGGAAGGCTACTGGCCCGAGCTGCTCGCGGCCCCGATGCGGGAGCAGACCGTACGCCGCCGCGAACGCATCGCGAAGAGCCTGCGGGAGTTGACCGCCAAGGCGTTCCACGGCGAGGCGGGCCCCGAGGACGAGCGCCTGCGGACGATCGCCGAACATCAGCTCTTCGACCTCCCGGCGGAAGCCGGGTCCACCATGCCCACCCGCCTGGGCAACATCCTGCGCGCCGCCGAGGACCGTCCCCGCGCCAGGTACGGCCTCGACCCCGTCCTGTGCTGGCCCCACCTGTGGCTCTCGCTGGACAAGGAGACCCAGGCGGAGCTCACCCTGGCACGCAAGGGCCTCGACGACGCCGCCCGGCTGTGGCTGTGGTGCCTGCTCTTCGCCGTCTGGACGCCCTGGAACCGGTGGGCCCTGCTGGTCGCCCTCATCGGCTGCCCCGCCGTCTACTACGGCGCCATGCTCCCCAAGGCCCGCGCGTACGGGCTGCTCATGCAGTCCGTCTTCGACCTGCACCGGCGCCGCGTCTACCGGGGACTCGGCTGGCCGGCTCCCGCGGACGCGGCCGGCGAACCCGCCGCCGGACAAGAGGTCACGACCTACCTGTGGCGCGGCATCGCCCCACCGGGCATGCGCTTCGCCACCGAGGACGAGGACTGACCCCGGAGAAACCTCCGGCCGACGGGCCTCGCCCAACCGTCGGGACGACAGGATTTGAACCTGCGACCCCTTGACCCCCAGTCAAGTGCGCTACCAAGCTGCGCTACGTCCCGGTCGTGTCGACCGCCCCCTGCGGAGCGGGACGTCACAACCTTAGCGCACATCGGAGGTGCGGGATCATGGCCGCCGGCTCCGCACCGGCCCCCTCAAGCCGTCCGCGGTGATGTAACGCGCCGCTCGCGCGCAGTGATGAACACCATGTCGGCGTCACGAGCGAGGAGACCGGACGGAATGACCTGGCGGAGTTCGCTGGCCGAGATCGTCGTCCCCGCGCTCCTGCTGGGCTCGCTCTGCGCCTGCGGAGACGAGGAGGCGGTCGGCCCGCCGGCGTCGGGGACGCCGATCGCGTCCGGGCCAGGGGCGGGGACGCCGGAGGCGTCGGTGCGGCATGGCACGCGTACCCCCGGAAGAACCCGTTCCGCCGAACCGACGCAGTACAGGCGCAGGCCATGTCCGACGGGCGGTGGTGAGGCGCCGTTGCCGTGCCCCTCGATCGCACCGCCCGGCACCCCGTCCACCACCATCACGGTCCCGCAGCCCACGACCACGCGCATGGATCCCGGGCCGTCTCCCAAGCCGTCTCCCGCGCCTCCGGCCGAGGCGTCCCCGGAGCCGTCGCCGACGGCGCTGGCCACCGCCTCCGCCCCGCAGGCTCCGTAGCCGTGCCGGAGAGCGGGGAGACCGGCGAGCCCGTCCCGTCGCGTCCGCTCGACGCGATCGGGCTGATCACCGCGCTGATCACCGTCAGCGCCGCGGTGCTCATCTACATGGGATGGGCCTACCTGGAGGGCTATCTCCAGTACTTCAGTCTGAGAGCCACCGACCTGGGGTACGGCGCCGACGAGTACGCCATCTACGGCGTCAACCTCTTCGACACCGGCTTCCTGCCGTGGATGGTGGCGATCCCGCTGACGCTCGCCGCCGTCGCCCATCGCGCGCGCCTCGTCCGGTTCCTGCCGCGACGGCTGCGGAGCGCCGGAGCGCGCCTGCGGAGCCGGGTGCCGATCGTGCCGGACGTCCGGGTCGTGGGCGGTGTTCTCGCGCTCGCCGGGCTCGTCTGCGCCGTCGCCGTGCTGAACCGGTGGTGGCAGACGGGCACGTACCAGTTGCTCGCGCTGTCGGCCCTCGGCCTGCTGTTGCTGACCTGGCCGTCGCCGGCCAGGAAGTCCAGCAGGATCGCCTTCGCCCTCAGCGTGGCCGTGGCCATCTTCTCGCTGCTCTGGGCCGCGTCCCTGTACGCCAACGGCCGGGGCACGAGGACGGCCGAGCAGGCCGTGCGCGATCTGCCCGTGCGCGCCCAGGTGGTGATCTGGTCGAAGGACGACCTCTCGATCAACCCTTCGGGCGTCGAGCACCAGAAATACAGAACCGGGAAGTACCGGCACTCCTACACGGGGATGCGACTCCTGCTCGTGCGCGACGACCGGTACTACCTCGTGCCGCCGGTGAGCGAGCAGGACTGGCGGGACGGCGGGGGCCGCACGTACGTCCTGCCGCAGAACGACGACATCCGCCTGGAGATTCTGCCGGGCAGGCAACCCGGCAGAGGGCTGTGATCCAGGTCGATCCAGGTCGATCCAGGTCGATCCGGTCAGATGGCGGCCTGGAACGAGCTGGCGCGCATGCCGGCCAGCAGACCCGCCGTCTGGTCCGGCGTGTAGCGCCGTACGGGGTCGTGATGGAGCAGCCCCTCGATCAGCGGTCGCATCACCCCGGCCCGCCGAGGCGGTGGGTACGGGCCGCTGCGGGCCATGCCGAGCACCGTGGCCGCGTCCTGGCCCGGGTAGGGCGGCTGGCCCTCGACGGCGCTGTAGAGCGTGGCGCCGAAGGACCACATGTCGGCCTCCTTGCTGGCCGGCCCCCCGTGCAGCCGCTCGGGCGCCATGAACGCCGGAGTGCCCCGCAACCGCCGGGACCTGGTCATCCGGATGTCGCCCTCGGCCGTCGCTATGCCGAAGTCGGTCAGCACCACCCGGTCACCGGTCAGCATCACGTTGGCGGGCTTCACGTCGCGGTGCAGCACTCCTGCCTGGTGGGCGGTACGCAGCGCGGCGAGCAGATGCTGCCCGATCGCGGCGACCGACTGGGCCGGTAAGGTGCCCACCTGCGAGAGCAACTGGTGCAACGAGAGCCCGTCAAGGTATTCCATCACGATCCAGAGCTTGCCGCCCTCTTCGATCAGGTCGTGGACCGTGACGATGTTTGGGTGCGTCAGCCCGGCAGCCATCCTGGCCTCACGCAGCACCCGGCGGCGCACCATCTCGGCCTCACCGGCCAAGGTCAGCTCCTTAAGCGCCACCGTACGGTGGAGGAGCTGATCGAACGCACGCCAGACGACTCCCATACCCCCACGACCGGCCTCCTCGTTCAGGAGGTACCGTCCGCCGATCTCCCGCATACCATCCCCTCTTGCTCGGGGATAATCATGTCACTTCAGCACCGGCCGTAGGGTGCCTAACGTGATCCCGATATGTCGGAAAGTGCGGGTGCGCTGGTCAACGGCCTAGAAATTCGATCAGACAACGCGCGCCACACCAGTCCGACACCGAACAAACATACTCCAGTGGCGCCCACGAGGACGGCACCAAGCCCCGCGAACTCGGCCACAACGCCCCCCAGAGCCGCCCCGAGCGGCATCCCACCCATGCCGACGAGGCGGTATGCCGAATTGACTCTCCCGAGCAATTCGGCCGGGATCAGCCGCTGCCGGGCCGAGATCACCAGGACGTTGCCCGCCCCGCCCGACACGCCCCACAGGACGGCCGCCGGGTAGAGCGTCCACGGGGAGGGCACGATCACCGGCACGATGAGCAGGAGGCTGTTCACCAGCCACGCCCCCACGAGCGTGCGCAGCTCCCCGAAGCGCCCGGCGGCCCGCCCCGACAGCAGCGACCCCAGGACGGCCCCGGCGGCGAACGCGGTCGTCATCAGGCCGTACTCGTCCGGCTCCAGGCCGATCCGCGACCCGTCGCCGACGGCCCACAGGACGAAGACGGCGAAGTAGGCGGAGTTGGCGAGGTTCAGCAGCCCGGCGGTGACGGCCAGGCTCCGCAGCACCCGATGGGACCACAGGTACCGCAGCGCCTCACCGATGTCCCGCCGCAGCGTCCGCCCCTGGGCCCTGGGGGCGTTCATCCGGTACGTGCCGCGCATGCCCAGCAGCAGCAGGCCCGCGGCACCGTACAGGAGGGCCGGGGCGCCGACGACGACGGCCGGGAGTGCCACGACGAGCAGGCCCGCCACCGGGGCCCCGACGAAGTCGTTGCCGATCATCTGGGCGGTGGAGACCCGGCCGTTCGCCCTGGTCAACTGCTCCCGGGGGACGGTCATGGGCAGGATCGACTGCGCCGAGGTGTCGGCGAAGACCTCGGCCACGCCGGCCAGGAGCAGAGCCGCCAGCAGCACCCACAGGTCGAGCAGGCCGAGCAGGGCCGCCAGCCCGGCGACGGAGAGGGCCACGGCCCGCCCGGCGTTGGCCAGGACCATGACGCGGCGGCGGTCGACCCGGTCGGCGACGGCCCCGGCGGGCAGCGCCAGCAGCAGCCACGGCACCGTCGCGGCCGCCCCCACCAGCGACACCAGCGTGGGCGAACGGGTCATCGACACGGCCAGCAGCGGCGCACCGACCTTCAGGACGCCGTCGGCCAGGTTCGACAGAGCGGTGGAGGACCAGAGAAACCCGAACGAACGCCCCACGACTGACTCCGATAGTGTGTAAGGGAAAGTGTGCACAGTTTTCTTTGCAAAGATAGGCTTGCATGGTGATGCAGAGCAAGAGGTATTCGGCCCGCACGCTCGACGCGAACGCCCTGAAGTCCTTCGCTCACCCGCTGCGGCTGCGGATCTACGAGCTGCTGGACGAGCACGGCCCCTCCACGGCCACCAAGCTCGCCGCCCTGCTCGGGCAGAACACCGGCGCCACGAGCTACCACCTGAGGGAGCTGGCCGGGCACGGCATGATCGAGGTCGCGCCGGGGATGGGGCGCGGCAAGGAGAAGTACTGGCGCATCACGCCCGGCGGGTTCTCCTACGGGGAGCCGGATTCCGACCCCGAGGCGGCCGAGGCGATCGAGGTCCTGCTGGACGACCTGGTGCGCCAGCGGGGCGCGGAGCTGGCGCGGTGGCGCGAGGAGGAATCGCGAGCGCCCGAGGAGTGGGTGCGGGCGAGCGGGTACGGGCGGCGGTCGCTGCGGCTCACGCCCGAGGAGACCGCGGCGCTGCGGGACGAGGTGTTCGACGTGCTGGAGAGGTACCGCGCGCTGTCGGACCGGAGGGAGATCGACCCGCCGGATCCGTCCGCGGGGCGCGTGGTCATCCACTTCGACGTGCTGCCGGTGGGCGCCGGTCGGGGTCCGGCGGAGGAGAACACACCCTAGACGCCGCAACGCCCCATCCCACGGAGAACGGGGCGCACCCTAGACGCCGCAACGCCCCCGTCCCACGGGGAACGGGGGCGCGAGCGCCGGGAGATCAGCTGATGAGCTTGGCGGCCAGCTCGGTCAGGCCCTCCGGCGCCGTCCTGGGCGAGCCGGCGTCGAACGGCGGGTGCGGGTCGTACTCGATCACGAGCTGCACCGCCTGCGCCGTCGTCACGTCGGTGGCCTGGGCCAGCAGCGTCAGCGCCATGTCGATCCCCGCCGACACCCCCGCCGCGGTCACGATCTTCCCCTCGGTGACGACGCGCTCGCTCACCGGCTCGGCCCCGTACTGCGGCAGCATCTCGAGCAGGGCCCAGTGGCTGGTCGCCTTCAGCCCCTCCAGCAGCCCGGCCGCCGCCAGCACGAACGAGCCGCTGCACACCGAGGTCGTCCACCGGCTGTGCTCGTGGGCCTGCCGGAGCCAGCCCAGCAGCGCCTCGTCGGACATGGCGTCGAACGTTCCCGGGCCGCCCGGGACCACGATCACGTCGGGGCGGGGCAGATCGTCGTAGGAGGCCGTGGCGGCGAGGGTGAGCGTGCCCTGGTCGTCGGTCACCGGCCCGGCCTCGGCCGCGACGAACGTGACCGTCCAGCCGGGCGCGAAGGCCAGCACCGTGTAAGGCCCGACCGCGTCGAGCGCCGTGAAGCGGGGATAGAGCGGGATCGCCACATGCATCGCTTACTTCTCCTTCGACTGGAACCTGCGACGGTGGTCGCCTGGTGAGATCCGCCAGTGGCGGCGGAAGACGCGGTAGAGGGTCTCCGGCGTGCCGAGCCCCGACTCCCTGGCCACCCGGTCCAGCGGGTGGGCGGTGACCTCCAGGAGCCGCCTGGCGGCCTCGGCGCGGCTGCGTTCGACGTACCGGCCGGGTGACAGGCCGGTCTGCCGGGTGAAGACGCGGGAGAAGTGGCGCTCGCTCATCCCCGCCCGGTCGGCGAGCGCGGGGACGCTCAGGTCGGCGGCGGGGTTCGCGTCGATGTAGGCCTGCAGCTCCCTGAGCGGCTCGCTGCGCGGCGTCATGGCCCGCATCGGGGTGCTGAACTGGCTCTGCCCGCCCGGCCGGTGCAGGTACACCACGAGGCCGCGGGCGACGTCGCGGGCGAGCGCGTGGCCGTGGTCCCTGGCCACCAGCGCGAGCGCGAGGTCCACGCCGGACAGCACGCCCGCCGAGGTCCAGACGTTGCCGTCCTCGATGTAGAGGGGGTCGGCGTCCACCTCGACGCACTCGTAGCGGGCGTCGAGCTCGCGGGCGGCCAGCCAGTGCGTGGTGGCCCGCCGGTGGTCCAGCAGCCCGGCCTCGGCCAGCAGGAACGCGCCGTTGCACACGGACGCGACCCGCCGCGCGCCCGCGGCCAGCCTGGCGACGGTCTCGACGAGCTCCCGGTCGCGCAGCTGCTCGGGGACCGACAACCCGCCCGCGACCATCAGGGTGTCGACGGGCCCCGTGACCTCGCCGAGGGCGGAGGCCGTGACGGTGACCCCGTTCCCGGCGGTCACCGGGCCGCCCCGCACGGCCGCCACCTCGACCCGGTACCCGTCCTGGGGCGCCAGCAGCGCGGCCGTCGCGAACACGTCGGCGGGACCGGCCAGGTCGAGCAGCTGGAAGCCGGGGAAGACGATGATCAGAACCCGACGCTGCATGTCTTCATGCTGATAGCGGGCCTGTCAGGGCGTCAACGACACAAATATTGCACATTACGCCATGAGCCCCCCGGGGCAGGACCGGAGGGCTCATGGGTGCGGATGGGCGGAAAAATCAGCCCATGTGTGGATAACGGTGGTCGGTGGGCGGGACGAACGTCTCCTTGATCGTGCGGGCGTTCACCCAGCGGATCAGGTTGAAGATCGAGCCCGCCTTGTCGTTGGTGCCCGAGGCGCGGGCGCCGCCGAACGGCTGCTGGCCCACGACCGCGCCCGTCGGCTTGTCGTTGACGTAGAAGTTGCCCGCCGCGAAGCGCAGCCGGTCGGACGCGGAGGCGATCGCGTACCGGTCCTGGGCGATGATCGACCCGGTCAGCGCGTACGGGGCGATGCCCTCCATCTGGTCGAGCACCGCGTCGAAGTCGCGGTCCTCGTAGACGTGCACGCCCAGGATCGGCCCGAAGTACTCCTTGACGAAGATCTCGTCGGCGGGGTCGGCCGACTCCAGGATCGTCGGCTTGACGAAGTAGCCGACGCTGTCGTCGTACGAGCCGGTGAGGACGTCGATGTGCGCGGCCGCCCGCGCCCGGTCGATGGCCTCCTTGTGCTTGGCGAAGGCCCGGGCGTCGATGACCCCGCCCATGAACGTCGACAGGTCGCCCGCCACGTCGCCCACGGTCAGCGACTCGGCCGTGGCCACGAAGTCGTCGCGCATCCGGTTCCAGACCGAGCGCGGCACGTACGCCCGCGAGGCCGCCGAGCACTTCTGACCCTGGTACTCGAAGGCGCCCCTGACCAGCGCCGTCGAGAGCACGGCCGGGTCGGCGGACGGGTGGGCCAGCACGAAGTCCTTGCCGCCGGTCTCGCCGACGAGGCGCGGGTAGCCGTGGTAGGAGGCGATGTTCCGGCCGACGGTGTTCCACAGGTGCTGGAACGTCGCCGTGGAGCCGGTGAAGTGGATCCCGGCCAGGGCCGGGTGCGCGAGCGCCACCTCGGAGACGGCCTGGCCGTTGCCGGTGACCATGTTGATCACGCCGGGCGGCAGCCCCGCCGCCTCCAGCAGCCGCATGGTGAAGTGCGCGGCGAACTGCTGGGTGGGCGACGGCTTCCAGACGACGACGTTGCCCATCAGAGCCGCAGAAGTCGGCAGATTTCCGGCGATGGCGGTGAAGTTGAACGGCGTGATCGCCAGCACGAAGCCTTCGAGCGGCCGGTACTCCATCCGGTTCCACACGCCGGGCGAGGAGACCGGCTGGTCGGCGTAGAGCTGGCGCGCGTAGGCCACGTTGAAGCGCAGGAAGTCGATCAGCTCGCAGGCCGCGTCGATCTCCGCCTGCTGAACCGACTTCGACTGCCCCAGCACGGTCGCCGCGTTGAGCGTCGCCCGCCACGGCCCGGACAGCAGGTCCGCGGCCTTCAGGAAGATCGCCGCCCGCTCGTCGAACGACAGCGCCCGCCACGCGGGCGCCGCCCGCAGCGCCGCGTCGACGGCGTCCTGCACGTCCCGGGCCGTAGCGTCGTTGGTACGGCCCAGGACGGCGGCGTGGTTGTGCGGTTGCACCACGTCGATGGGAGCGCCGGCGCCGAGGCGCTGTTCGCCGTCGATGGTCATGGTCAGGTCGATGGACGACCCGGCCAGCTCCTTGATGCGGTCCTCCAGCGCCGACCGCTCGGCGCTGCCCGGCGCGTAGCCGAAGACGCGCTCGTTGGCCGGAACGGGAACGTTGCTGATGGCATCCATTACTTACCCCCAAGGGCGCGAAGGAAGAAGGCGACGTTGGCGGGGCGCTCCGCGAGGCGGCGCATGAAGTAGCCGTACCAGTCGTCGCCGTAGGGGACGTAGACACGGACCGTGTGGCCGGCCCCGGCCAGGGACTCCTGAAGGTCGGTCCGGATTCCGTAGAGCATCTGGAACTCGTGGTCGCCGATCGTCCGCCCGAACCGGTCGGCGAGCAGCTCCGTGATCGCGATCATGCGCCCGTCGTGCGTCGCCACCATGGGGTAACCCTTCCCCGACATGAGGATCCGCAGGCATCGCACGTACGCCTTGTCCACGGCGCTCCTGCCCTGGTGCGCGACGGCGGCGGGCTCGCGGTAGGCGCCCTTGACCAGGCGCACCCGGGAGCCCTCGGCGGCCAGGTCGCGGCAGTCGGCCTCGCTGCGGAACAGGTACGCCTGGATCGCCACACCGGTCGACGGGTAGTCCTCGCGCAGCTTGCGCAAGATGGCCAGCGTCGAGTCGACAGTGGTGTGATCCTCCATGTCGAGCGTGACGGTCGAGCCGCCGCGCGCCGCCGCGGCGCAGATCTCGCGGGCGTGCTCCAGCGCCATCGCGTCGTCGAGCCGCTGCCCCACGGCCGACAGCTTCACCGACACCTCGCCCCGGGCGCCGAGGTCGAGCGGCCGGACGGCGTCGAGCAGCGTGAGGTAGGCGTCCGCGGTGGCCTCGGCGGCCCACGCGTCGCGCGTCTCCTCGCCGAGACGGTCGACGGTGACGGCGAGTTTCATGTCGCGCAGGCGCTCGACGGCGTCGCGGGCCTGCCGGACGCTCTCGCCCGCGACGAACCGGCCGACCACCTTCCTGGTGAGCGGAAAGCCCGACACGGCACGGCGTACGACGCCGCTCCCGGACGCGGCGAGGAGCACTTGACCCAGCATGCTTCAAGTCTAAAAACGCAGCTCAGCGGGGGCCATCGACGCGCGTAACGCCTGATGTGGCAGGCTGTCATACAAATGCACAACACGGCAGACCTGCAAGAGATCGTCGACGAGATCGCCGCCCGGCTGGGGGCGTCCGCGACGCTGGAGGACCGCTCGTTCCGGCTGCTGGCGTACGGTGCGCAGCACGGTGACATCGACACGGTCCGCCAAGAGTCGATCCTGCGCCGGCGAGCCACCGGCGAGGTGCGCGACTACTTCGAGCGCTACGGCATCGCCAGGGCCACCGGCCCGGTCCGGATCCCCGCCGACGCCGAGCTCGGGGTTCTGGCCAGGGTGTGCTGGCCGCTGCGCCACGGCGAGGTCACCTACGGCTATCTCTGGCTGCTCGACCCGGGCTCGCTCACGGCGCTCGACTCCGTCGCGCCGCTGGTGGCCAGGGCCGCCGCCGCGCTCGCCCAGGAGGCCAGGAGCCGCCAGGACCTCGGCCGCGGCCTGCTCGCGCTCTTCTCGGCCGACCCGTCAGAGCGCGCGGACGCGTCCATCGAGGTGCCGGGCCCGGTCACGGCGATTGCCGTACGCGAGTCGGCGGAGCGCGTCGCCGCCCTCTGGACGCTCCCGCGCGGCGTCCTGGCCCGCCCCGGCTCGCCCGTCGCCCTGCTCGCCCCCGCCCATCTCGCGGGCGAGGTGGCGCAGACCCTCCAGAGCGCGTACGGCACCGCCGCCGGCATCGGCGCGCCCCGGGCGGACCCGGCCGACGCCTGGCTCAGCTGGCGCGAGGCCCGCCACGCCCTGCGCGTCGCCGAGCATTTTCCCCGTTACGCGCCCGTCGCCCGCTGGGAGGACCTGGGCGTGCACCGCCTGCTGGCCAGGCTCGGCCAGGCGGACCTGCGCGAGCTGGCGGCCGAGACCGCGGTCCTGGACCGCGAGCTGGCCGAGACCGTGGAGTCCTACCTCGACCACGGCGGCCACGCCCAGAAGACGGCCGCCGAGCTCGGCATCCACCGCCAGACGCTCTACTACCGGCTGGGCAAGGCCGAGCGCCTCACCCATCGGGATCTTTCGGACGGAGACGACCGCCTGGCGGTGCACCTGGGGCTCAAGGCCGCCCGGCTCCGCGGGCCCTGACCGCCCCCGGTCGCCCTTCATGGTGCCGGCAGGCGGCTTCTGCCGCCTGCCGGGGTCTCGGTGGTTCAGGCGCAGGCCGCCTCGTACACCCGTACCAGCTCCTGGCTCACGCGCTCCCACGAGTAGCGCGAGCGCGCCCGGTCGGCCCCCGCGTAGCCCAGCGCGGTCCGCAGGGTCGGGTCCCACAGCAGCTCGCGGGCCAGCCGCGCGGTACGCGCCGGCCGGTCCGGCGGCACCAGCAGGCCGGTGACGCCGTCGATCACGGAGTCCAGGTGCGCGCCGACGGCCGAGGCGATCACCGGCACGCCGCAGGCCATCGCCTCCAGCGCCACGATGCCCGTCACGGCCTCGCGCGGCACCGACACCACGGCGTCCGCGCTGCGCATGAGCTTCGGCACGGCGGACCGCCTGACCTGGCCCAGCAGCGTCACCTGGTCGGCGACCTCGAGCTCCGCGGCCAGCGCGCGCAGCCGGCGGGCGTCCTTGTCGGCGTCGAGGTCCTCGGGCTCGGGCCCGCCCGCGATGATCAGTTCGACGTCGCCGAGCCCCGGCAGCGCACGTATGACGGTGTCCGCGCCGCGGTCCATCGTCAGCGGGCCGACGTGCAGGAGCCGCTTGCGCGTGCCCCGCGTGGCCACCGCGCCGCGGCGCTGGAAGCGTTCGGTGTCGACGCCGTACGGGACGACGGCGATGTGGCCGCGCGGCACGCCCAGCCGGATCAGCGCCGACTCCTCGTCCCCGGAGCCGGCGATGACCGCGTTGGCCCGGCGGCCCAGGGCCAGCTCCAGCTCCTTGTGCGAGGTGTCGACCGTGTGGAACGTCTGCGTGACCGGCACCCCCAGCCCGTTGACACCCGCCACCGCCACCAGCCCGCCGGTCCACGAATGCGCGTGGATCACATCGGGCCGGTCCTGGCTCCATCGCCGCATGAGCTGCTCGCCGACGTCGTTCAGGTACGGCACGACGGCGTCGGCCGACAGCTCCTCGGCCGGGCCCACGTCGATCTGCTCCAAAGTGACCCCCGGGGCCACCCGCGTCTTGGGCTTGCCCTCGGTGCTGTCACGGCGGGAGTAGACGGTGACGTGGTGTTCGCGGCCGAGCTCGCGGGCGACGGAAAGGATGCGGTCACGCCGGTTGCCCTCGGCGGAAGCGACGATCGCGATATTCATGGCACACCTCAGCGAAGAAAGACTGAAAGGTGCGCCTGCGTCTTAGGCACATGTCTACGCTTTCGACCATACCCAGGTTTGACGCGCTCGCAAACCCCCACAGATCAGACATCCTGCCTTCGCAGGTCAGACGCCCCGGAGCGCGAGAATGACGATCTCGTCCCACACCTGGCCGCCCGAGAACGCGTGCCGGTCCGCCTCCAGCGCCTTGACCACGGTGGCCGGCGACTGCCCCGCGCACCGGCCGAGCACGTCGGCCAGCCGCTCCTCGCCGTACGGCTCGCCGTGCTCGTTCCTGGAGGAGACCAGACCCTCCGAATACAGCACCAGCGTCTCGCCCACGGCCACCGTCAGCTTCTCCACCCCGGTCTCCGCCTCGGGAGCGAGGCCGAGCGGCACGCCGCCGCCCGCGGCGAAGCGCACGCCGCCGTCGGCCTGCAACAGCGCGGCGGGATGGTGCCCGGCCGACGACAGCCGGATCTCGCGCCCCTTCACGAAGCCCGCGACGACCATCACGAACATGCCGGCGCCCTGCGCGACCAGGGCCTCGTTGACCTTGCGCATCACCAGATCGGGGTCGGACTCCCAGACGCCGAGCACCCGCAGGCCGCCGCGCACCATCGCGCTGACCGACGCGGCCTCCTCGCCCTTGCCGACGGCCCCGCCCAGCGCGAACCCCCAGCCGCACGACACCGGGAACACGTCGTAGAACTCCGCGCCCACCGACGACCCGGGGTGGTAGACGGCCGCCGCCTCGTAGCCGGGCACGTCGGGCAGCTTGCGGGGCGCGACGCTCGCCGACAGCGCGTCCGCCGCCCGCGAACGGGTCTGGAAGCTGGTCTGGGCGCGTATCGCCAGGCCGAGCTGCAGCCCCACCTCCTGCATGACGGCCAGGTCGGCCAGCGCGAACGGGCGCCGGTCGTGCCCGCGCACCAGCGTGAGCACGCCGTCAGCGGAGCCGATCGGCACGCACAGCATCGAACCCGCGCCCATCGCCGTCAGCAGCGGCCCGTCCGCGCAGAACCCCAGCAGGCTCTCGTCGTCCAGCATCTCCTGCACCACGCCGGAGCCGCGCTCCAGCACCTGCGTCACGACCTGGCCGCCCGCCGGATCCGCGGACTCCACCTGGCGGACCAGCTCGCCGAGCGGCTGGTTCTTCGGCGCCACCACGACCGAGCGGCGCGGCAGCCCGTCGCGCACCATGTCCGCGATCACCCAGTCGGCCCACTCGGCCGCCAGCAGCCGCGTCGCCCTCGGCAGCGCGACCGGGCGCAGCAGCGCCTCCTCCTCCAGCAGCAGGTTGGCCATCTTGACCAGCAGGTCCTGCCGCTTGGCCGCCGCCAGCAGCAGCGCCGCGTCGGACTGCTCGGGCCGCCGTGCGCCCGGCTCGGGCAGCTGCACCTCGGTCGGCAGCGCGACCGCCGCCACCATCTGCTGCGGCTCGCCCGGCATGGTCAGCCTGGTCAGCGCCACCTGGACGGTGTGCGTGCGTCCCTGGTGCGCCAGCCGCGTCTCGAACGCCGACGGCTGCCCCGTCTGCAGCACCGCCGTCAGATGCGACCGGAACGCCGCCCGCCGCGACACGTCCACCAGCAGCGGGAACGACCGGCCCACCAGGTAGCCGTCGGGGCTGCCGAGTATCCGCGAGGTCTCGGGGTTGATCCGCCTGACCACGCCGCCGCCGTCCAGCACGATGACCGGCACCGGAAAGGCCCGGAACACCTGACGCAGCAGCTTCAGCTCCCGCTGCGTGCCGTCCTTCCTGCCGCCCGCCCGCTTGGGCGCCTTCTCCAGCGCCTCGCGGGCCTCGGCCAGCAGCTCGGCGGCGGTGTCGAGCTCGGCGAGGGCGGCGTCGAGCGTGGGCGCGAGATCGGCGGGGTAGGCGGTCCTCGCCTCGCGCAGCGACGACACGCGCCCGGCCAGCGCGTCCAGCGCTTGTTCGAGGTCCGGCATGGTCACCCTCTGACGCTACGTCACAGGGGATATGGGGGGCCATATCGGGTAGGGGCTTCTTGCTATGAAATCAACCGCGATGATCACCCCCGGTCTCGCCCGCGACCTCGCCACACTCGGCCGGCTGGGCGAGGACACCTCCACCGAACGCGTGCTGCGCGGCCTCACCACGGCTCTGGCCGCCGGCGTGCCGGGCTGCTCCGGAGCCTCGGCCGAGCACTGGCGCGACCACCGGGTGCTGGTGTCGGGCTCCCACAGCGAGCTGATCATGCTCGTCGAAGGCGAGCGCGCGCTCGGCGAGGGCCCGTCCGTCGAGGCCCGGCAGAGCGGCGGCCGCGTCGGCGTCGCCGACGTGCTCAACGAGCCCCGCTGGCCCCGCTACGACGCGCTGGCCAGCCGCTGGGGCGTGCGCTCCGTGCTGGTCGTCCCCATCGACGTGGCCCCCGCCCTGCTGCTGGTCGGCCTCTACTCGGTACGCCCGGGGGCGTTCTCCCCGCAGGGCGCCCACTCGCTGGCCGACATGCTGACCGAGCAGGTCGGGGTGGCGATGGCCAACATGTGGGAGTTCGAGGAGGTGCGTACCGACGCCGCGCAACTCCAGGAGGCCCTCGCCGGACGGGCGGTGATCGACCAGGCCAAGGGCATCATCATGCAGACCAGCGGATGCACCGCTGAGGCCGCGTTCGAGGAGCTGCGCAGGATCTCCCAGCACCACCAGGTCAAGGTGGCCGACCTCGCCAGGCTCCTGGTGGACGAGCACCAGCGCAAGTCGAAGCGCTAGCCGATGGCCGCCAGGGCGTCGTCGAGCGTGTCGTAGAGCGGCAGCCGCTGTGCCAGCCCGGTGATCCACATCACCTTGGACTTGGAGTATTCGACGCCGATGAGCGCGAACCTGGCGCCCGACGCCAGGCTGGTCTGCCAGTGGTGGACGATGAGCCCGAGCGCGCGAGAGTCCATGAACGTGACCCCGGCCAGGTCAAGAATCAGGTCCGAACCCGCCAACGACAGGTAATCGGCGAACTGCTCGCGGGTCGTGGCGTCGAGCACGCCGTCGACCCGGATCACGGTGATCTCGTCCACCGTCGACGACGTCAGGGTCAGGGCCGCCACGGGCCCCTCACCGTTCTCCGGCATTGTCACGGAGCAACCCTACTGTCACCGCAGGAGGGAGGAATACTTCCGGCGATACGGGGGACACTTGATGCGGAGTCCAGCAGCGGGCTTTCGTCTCGAGAGTTGAGCGAGGCGTGCCTCTGCCTGGGCTTTTCTTGCTGGGGGAGGCCGCCTGCGACCCATAGAGGAGCAGCGATGGCTGTGCAGGAATACGTCCTCGAGGAGATGACAGCGGAAGAGCTCCTGGCCGAAATGGTCCGGGAGGAAACCCCCGACAGTCACAGAGAGCGACTGCGTGAGCGCATCGTCGAGATGCACCGGCCGCTCGCCATGGAGATCGCCCGGCGCTACCGCTACCGCGGCGAACCGCTGGAAGACCTTCTCCAAGCCGCGTACGTCGGCCTGATGAAGGCCGTCAACGGCTTCGACCCGACGCTCGGCCACGCGTTCAGGGGCTACGCGGTCGTCACGATGACCGGCGAGGTCAAGCGCCACTTCCGCGACCGCACCTGGGCCATCCGGGTGCCGCGCCTCTACCAGGAGCGCCGTTCGGAGCTCAACCGGCTGGTCGCCGACCTCAGCCAGGATCTCGGCAGGTCGCCCACCGTGGCCGAACTGGCCGCCAAGATGAACATCACCGAGGAGGACGTCCTGCTGACGCTCGACGCCTCCGCCGCCTACAGCACCCTGTCGCTCGACGCGCCGCTCGGCACCGACGACGACGCCGCCTCCCTCGGCGACGTCATTCCAGAAGACGACGACACGCTGAGCACCATGGTCGACCGGGAGGCCGTCAAGCCGCTCATCGACGCCCTGCCCTCCCGCGAGAAGCACATCCTGCTGCTGCGGTTCTTCGGCAACATGACGCAGGCCGAGATCGCCGCCGAGTTCGGGATCTCCCAGATGCACGTCTCACGCATCCTCCGCAAGGTTCTCGACCAGCTGCGCTCCGAGCTGGTCGGCTGATCGGCCGAGAAGAAGGTCGCCGGGTGAACGAGGTCGGAGAGCCTCAGTCGGGCTACACGAGCCCGCCACCCGGCGCGCCCGTGAAAGAGCTCCGCTTCCGACTGCCGGACCTGCCGCAGGTCCGGCAGTTCGCTGAGGACGAGGCCCGCGACGCCGGCATGCCCGAGGACGCCATCGGGGACTTCGTCATCGCGGTCAACGAGGTGGCCACCAACGCCGTCACGCACGGGGCCGACCGGGCCTCCATGCGTACCTGGTCGGTGAACGGCGACCTGATCGTGGAGGTGCACGACGGGGGCGTCTGGAAGCCCGGGCCGATGCCGGGCGCGGTGGGCGGGATGGGGCTGTGGGTGGCCCGCCTGGTGTCGTCGGACCTGACCCTGCGGGTCGGGAACGGCGGCAGCACCGTCATCATGCGCTTCCCCGGCAAGATGTGACGGCCAGGTGTGACGGCCGGATGTGACGGGAGGCCGACGTCCTCGGCGACCTCCCGCTCAGGGGTTCTGCGCTACCTCCGTGCCCGGCTGCGCCAGTTGCCGTAACCGGAGCGGAAGCCGGCCTTGCCGACGCCTGCCTGGTGCAGCGCCAGCAGCGTCAGGCCCAGCAGCGCGAACGTCATGCCGGAGAACCCGCCGGGGATCCGCGCGCCGACCAGGTCGAGCAGGAAGCCCAGCCCGAAGATGATCGCTGCGACTATCGCGAGCATGTCAGGTCACCTCTTTCCCACGGTCGGGAGCTGGGCCTGAGCCTGGGCGCCGGAGAGGGCGAGCAGGCGTTCCAGGACGCTCCTGTAGTCGCGCAGCGCCAGGCGCAGCTGCTCGGTGCCGGCGGCCTCGGCGTCCTTCCAGCGGTCGCGCAGGGCGTCCGTGCGGCTGGTGAGGCTGCTGGTGAGGGCGTCCACGACCTCGCCGACCAGCCCGTCGGCGCGCCGCACGGACTCGCCGGGATCGTCGACGAACGACGTCTGCAGGTCGCGCCAGCGGGCCTGCACCTGGTCCGGGTCCTGATCGAACAGGACGACGTCCTCGGGGGCGGCGTGCGCGGGCACCTCGCCGATGCCGGGCTCCGGTTCGGCGGTCCTGGCGTAGGGGTCGTCGGCGAACTCGCCGGGGTGCGCATCAGGGGAGTCGCCGGAGCGCTCACCGGGGAATTCGCCGGGCCGCTCATCGTCGGGAGGGCGCTGCGCGCGGTCTTCCTCGCTGCCGCTCCTGGGGGTGCTCATATCCTCGTTCACCGTCCTCGTGTGGTCTCCTGCAGGAGTTCCTCGAACAGCGCGCGGTAGTGCACCATGGCCTGCCGCAGGTCCTCCGTGGAGGCCTCCTTCCTGGCCGCCCGCCCGCTGATCTCGTGGGCCGTCCGATAGTGGTCGAGAGTCTCCGCGTGGCCCACCGACAGGGTGGACAGCCGCTCCTCGAAGTCCTCCGTCGGGTAACCCCGTTCCGCCATGACCTCGGTGACCAGCTGATCGGCCCCGGTCACCGCGAACCCGGGAGCGTCGACGAAGCGCTCCTGCACCTCGGTCCACCGGTTCGCGTAGGTGTCGCGCGACTCTTCCGTCAGGGGATGGATGCCGAGCTCCGAATGCCGGCGCTCCCGGTCGAGCAGCTCCTGCTCGGCCTCGCGGCGGTTGTCGTGCTCGGCGACCATGCGTTCGTACTCCGGGCCGAAACGTTCGCGGAGATGGCCGCGACGCCTCTGCTGCAGCGCGACGTAACCCACTGCGGCGAGCGCCACCACCGCGACCGCGACGACGGCCACCCAGATGAAGGTGGTCATGTTGTTCGCCTCCGGTCTCTGTGTCGAGACCAGCGACTGCCCTCGAACAGGCGGGTCGAAACGCACCGCCTCAGCGGGCTTCCAGTGCCTCCCTGGCCGCGGCCAGCACGCCTGCGACATGTGAGCCCGCTGGTGCGGCAGGGACCTCGCTGAACCCTTCGGCCGCGTCATAGCGCACGTCGAGCCCCTGATCGACGAGTCGCTGAGCCCAGCGCAGAGCCGTGTTCAGCCGCTCGGCCGCGGGCGGCTTCCCCTGCGCGGCCGCCGACAGATTACGCAAGTTGGTGGCGGGCCCCGACTGGGAGTGCTCGCGGGCCAGCTTCCACGGCACGGCCCGGCTGTGGTCGAGCATCGGCTTGGCCAGCCCGGCGGCCCGCTTGGCCTGCAGCACCCCGGACTCGCTGACCCCGAAGTGCGCGGCCAGCTCCAGCACGCTCATCCCCTCGGCCACCAACCTGGCCAGCTCCCGCCGATCGATGGTCGGCTTGCGCCCCACTCGGCCACCTCCGCCCCAGCTCGCCGTGTACGCGTGCACCTTCGATGTGCGCTAAGGTTATGACGTCCCACTCCGCAGGGAGCGGCAGACACGACCGGGACGTAGCGCAGCTTGGTAGCGCACTTGACTGGGGGTCAAGGGGTCGCAGGTTCAAATCCTGTCGTCCCGACTGGTCAGAAGGGGTGCCAGAGATCATCTGGTGCCCCTTTTTTCGATCCTTGGCAGCCTTCGGATCCGGTGAGAGCTGGGGACGAAGCGGAAATCTCCCACGGATCTCGGCGGCGAGCCTCGATCCGGACATACCGGTCAGGAGCCTGCTCGCCCGGCACCTGACCGCGGCGTTCGGCCTGAAGCCGGTCACCGCGCGCACACTGGTGGAGGCGGAGCGGATCCTGCCCGTCATCGACAGGCTGGACGAGACCGGGACGCCCGGCTACGGGTCGCAGGCCGCCCGGGCGCTGCAGCCTCGTGATGACCTGCCAGGTCACTTCCCGAGCCGAGCCCTCGGAGCAGCGGCTCTGTGATCGTCGGCGACGGCGGGACGTAGCGTCAGGCCATCAGCGGGGCCGCTTGCCGGAAGGGCGGCTCCCAAGGACAGTCCCTGGCTCGTCGTCACGTACAGGACGCTGCGGCCGGACCGTTCGCGGGCGACCAGCCCGCAGTCGTGCAGCACGCGGAGGTGCTGCGAGATCGCGCTGGGCGTGACGCCGAAGGCCCGCGCCAGGTCCGTCGTCGTCGCGGGAGAGCGAAGCGCCTCCAGCAGTTCGGCGCGCACCCGGCCGAGCAGCCTGACCACGCTGCCCGCGGGCGGCCGCCTCCCCGCCGTCCACAGCGTGCCGGCGCCCCGTGCCGGGTAGCGGACCGTGGTCTGCGTCGAGGTGTTCTTCTTGATGAGCACGTACGGCGAGCCGAGGACGACCGGCATGAGGACGAGCCCGCCGGGGCCGCGGTTCACGACGAGCTCGCGCCGCCAGCGCGGTCCCCCCAGCGTCAGCTGGCCGTCGCGCCAGCGCAGGTCGGGGTGCAGGTCCGCGAACAGCCTCGCCGCGCCGCCCGCCGCCAGCCGCCTGGCGCGGTGGGCGATGTCCGCGTCGAGCACCGCCCGGATCCGTGGCCAGTGGGGCGCGATGAGCCGGTCGTGCGCCGCCCGCAGTTCGGCCGCGATCACGCGCAGGCCCTCAGCCGGCCGGGCGGCGAGAAGGGCGACGGTGGCGGGCAGCTCGTCGCCGAACACCCGCCGAAGGCTCACGCGGACCTGGCGAGCGGTCGTCCTCCGGAGTGCCGCCAGGTCCTCCTCGATGGACGTCTCCGCTCCCTGCGGCGCCGGAACGAGGAACTCCGGCCAGTTCAGCTTGTCGCTCACGATCAGCGACCGCGTCCGCGGGAGGTCGAGCGGAGCGCCGGCCAGCTCGTCGCGCGCCCAGCGCAGCCAGCGAAGATGGACCGGATTGCGGTCGCGGCCGGCCAGTTGCTGGAGGGCGGACACCGTCTCCGACAGCGGCGAGATCGCGAACCGCGTCGCCGCCAGCTCGTCCACCCCGAGCTCGACCCTCAACGCCATGGCTCCGAGTATGCAGCCCTGCTCGCGACGGCCGGCCGGGCAGGGGGACTACCGCTGCTGGGCGGCGTCGTAGGCCGCCTGCGCGGAGGTGATCCGGCCCATGTTGACCTCGGCCCAGTCGCCGATGACGGCGATCGGCTCGATGAGGGAGCGGCCGAGGTCGGTGAGGGCGTATTCGACCCGGGGCGGGACCTCGGCGAAGACCTGGCGGGTGAGCAGGCCGTCGCGCTCCATCCGGCGCAGCGTCTGGGTGAGCACCTTGGGGGCGACGTGGCCGAGCCGCCCGCGCAGCTCCGAGAAGCGCATCGCGCCGTCGCTCAGCGACAGGACGACGAGCACCGTCCACTTGTCGCCGATCCGGTCCAGCACGAGCCTGGTCGGGCAGTCGGGGTCGAAGAGATCGCCCTGGTAGGCGGGGGCGCGCTTGGCCCGGAGGCGTTCGAGGAGACGGGGCGGGGCGATAGTAACCACAAGGTACTTGTAACACATTCAAGCACTCGATACCCAATTGATACTTTCGCCGCGATCCCGGCCGGAGCGCCTTCCGGCGCTGTGGTATCGAACATGTAGCCCCGTGCTAAATGCTGTCGCGGGCGTGCCCGCCCCCCTGACGATCTCCGGCATGAAACTCGACAGGGCACGGACCGAGCGCGGGCGACGACTGTCCGGGGCGTACTGGCGGTTGTGGTGGGCGACAGGTGTGAGCACCGCGGGCGACGGGGTGTTCGCGGCGGCAGTCCCGCTGCTGGCCGTCACGATCACCCGGGATCCCCGGCTCGTCTCGGCGATGTCGGCCGTGACGTACCTGCCGTGGTTGCTGCTGTCCCTGCCCGCCGGGGCGCTCGTCGACCGCTGTGATCGCGCCGCGCTGATGTGGCGTTCGCAGGCCGTCCAGGCGGTGGTCGTCGGCGCCGTCGCGGTCCTGGCGGCGGTCGGTCACCTGGGCATCCCCCTGCTCGCGTTCCTGATCTTCGCCTCGGGCGCGTGCGCGGTCGTCTCGAACAACGCGGCGCAGGCGATCCTGCCCGACCTCGTGGCGGGCCCCCTGCTGCACAAGGCCAACGGCCACCAGCAGGCCGTCGTGACGGCCGGCCGGCAGTTCGCGGGGCCGGTGGTGGGCAGCCTGCTCTTCACCGCCGCCGTGGCCTGGCCCTTCGGCGTGGACGCCGCCACGTTCGTGGTGTCGGCCGCGCTGCTCGCGTCCCTGCCCAGGCCGGCCCGCCGCGGATCCGGGCATCCCCCGCTGCGTGCGGCGGTCGCGGACGGGCTGCGCTGGCTGGCCGGCCACCGCCTGCTGCGGACCCTCGCGCTGCTGCTGGGCGTCAACACCTTCTGCGGCCAGCTGGCCAACGCGACCCTCGTGCTGCTGGCGACCCGGACCATGGGTCTGGACGCGCGCGGTTACGGCCTCCTGCTCGCCGGGGCCGCGGTGGGCGGCCTGCTCGGCGGACTCGTCGGCCCGCGCGTCATCGCGTGGACCGGCGAGCGCGCGGCGCTGGTGACCGCGCTCGCCGCGAACGCCGTCGTCTTCGTGGGGATCGGCCTGAGCCCGGACGTGATCGTGCTGGGCGTGCTGCTGGCCTGCAACGGGTTCGCCGTCACCCTGTGGAACGTCCTGAGCGCCGGTCTCAGGCAGCGCCTCGTGCCCTCCGCGCTGCTCGGCCGGGTGAGCAGCGCGTACAAGACGGTCGGCTGGGGGCTGATGCCGCTCGGGGCGCTGGCCGGTGGGCTGGTGGCCCACTCGTTCGGGTTGCGCGCGGCCTATCCCGTGGCGGGCGTGCTGCGCGGAGTGGCGCTGCTGATCGCCCTGCCCGTGCTGGTCCGCGCGATGCGCCCCGGCGGGCCCCGGAATGAGCACTCCTGATTCGGGAGGGCTACTCCTTCTTGGCGCGGGCCTCGGCCTCGGCGGCGTCCATGGCCGCCGCCTCCTCCGGCGTCGGGGCGGTGCCGCCCAGGTGGGAGGGCTGCCACCACACCCCCGGCGGCACCTCCGGGTACGTGCGCTGCGCCTGGTCCACCAGCTCCGTCAGCCGCTTGTGCAGGTCGGCGGTGTGGTCGTTGACGTTCTCGCCGCGCTTGGGGTGCATCGGCTCGCCCACCACGATGCTCAGCGGGATGTGCCGTTGCGTGAGCTTGCGGGGCCGGCCCTTGGTCCAGAAGCGCTGGCTGCCCCACAGCGCGACGGGGATGATGGGCGTGTTGGTGGCCTGGGCCATGCGGATGGCGCCGTTCTTGATCTCCTTGACGGTGAAGGAGCGGCTGATCGTCGCCTCGGCGAAGACGCCGACGACCTCGCCGGCCTTGAGCATGCGCAGGGCCGTGGCGTACGAGCCCGCGCCCGCCCCCCGGTCGACCGGGATGTGGTGCATGCCGCGCATCAGCGGCCCCGAGATCCGGTGCTCGAACACGTCCTGCTTGGCCATGAAGCGCACCAGCCGCCGCGAGGGCAGCGCCGCGAACCCGGCGAAGATGAAGTCGAGGTAGCTGATGTGGTTGCTCACCAGCACCGCTCCCCCGGTCTGCGGCACGTGCTGCGTACCCTCCATGTGGAAGCGGACGTCGAGCACGCGAAACAGGGTCCGCGCGGCGGCGATCACCGGCGGGTACACGATCTCAGCCATGACCAGAAGGTAGCCTACTCAGGCGGGTGCCACGGTAGTCGGGAGCCGGACCATCCCCCGTACGTTGCCGTGCGAGATGCGCCGGATGCCGTCCTGGTCGATCTCGTACGCGGGGGAGACGGCCTTCGTGAGCTCCTCCAGCGCCACCCGCGCCTCCAGCCGGGCGAGCGGGCCGCCGAGGCAGTAGTGGCGGCCGACGCCGAAGCTGATGGACCTGGCGGTGTCGCGGCCCAGATCGTAGACGTCGGGGTCGGGGAAGACCGACTCGTCCCTGTTGGCGGAGCCGATCAGGATCCACACCTTCGCGTCGGCGGGGACCCGGACGCCGTGCCACTCGGCGGGCGTGGTGAGGCGGCGGGCGATGCCGTGCGCGGGGGTGTCGTAGCGCAGCGACTCCTCCACCCACTCCGTGATGGCGCCGCCGAAGGCGGCGGCGCGCTGGCCGGGGTTGCGCCACGCCCAGTACCAGGCCGCGCACAGCAGGTGGGTGGTGGTCTCCGAGCCTGCCCCGATCAGCAGGAACAGGAACGCCACGATTTCCTCGGGGCTCAGCCCGCCGTCGGCGATGAGCGCCGAGACGAGGTCGTCGCGGGGCTCGGACCGTGGAGCCGCCCGGCGGTCGGCGACGATGGAGGCGTAGTAGTCGCCGAGCGACAGGATGCTCCTGAGCCCCTTGTCGGCCATCCTGCCCTGAGGGTCGTATCCGACCAGGGCGTCGGACTTGTCGCGGACGTCCGCCCGGTCGGAGGGCGGCACGCCCACCAGCTCGGAGATCACGTCGAGCGGCAGCTTGGCGGCGAAGTCGCGGGCGAAGTCGAACGTCCCGCGTTCGAGGCCCTCCTCGATGTAGCCCCGCGCGATCGTCCTGATCATGGGTTCGAGGGCGGCCACCCGGCGCGGGGTGAAGGCCCGCGAGACGATGGCCCGCATGCGGGTGTGGTCGGGCGGGTCCATGGCCACGAACGACAGATACGTACGCGCCTGCGGCCCCCACGCGGCCGGGTCGAGCACGGGGCCGTGGTCGCTGGACAGCAGGGCGCTGTCGCCGAGCGCGGCGGCCACGTCGGCGTGCCGCGACAGTGCCCAGAAGTCGTGCTCGGGATTGTGGTAGAGCGGCGCTTCCCGGCGTAACCACGCGTAGACGGGGTACGGGTCGTGGTTGACCCTCGGGTCGTAGGGATCGTAGGCGACGTCCACCCCGCCCACGCTACGACGCTTGCGCCCTCGTGAAAATGGGCAAATCTTCTCACCATGAAGAAGCTCATCAACACGGCCGATTCCGCCGTCGATGACGCGCTGAACGGCATGACCGCGGCCCATCCCTCGCTGCGGATACGCGACCGGGTGGTCTACCGGGCCGAGGGACCGCGGCCGGGCAAGGTCGGCCTGGTCTCCGGCGGCGGCTCGGGGCATGAGCCGCTGCACGCCGGTTTCGTCGGGTACGGCATGCTCGACGCGGCCTGCCCCGGCGAGGTCTTCACCTCACCGGTTCCCGACCAGATCATCGACGCGACCAGGGCGGTCGACGGCGGCGCCGGGGTCCTGCACATCGTCAAGAACTACACCGGCGACGTCCTGAACTTCGAGATGGCCGCCGAGCTGATCGAGGACGTCGAGGTGGCCAGCGTGCTGGTCGACGACGACGTGGCCGTACAGGACTCGCTCTACACGGCGGGCCGCCGCGGCACCGGGGCCACGGTGTTCGTGGAGAAGCTGGCGGGCGCGCTGGCCGAGCAGGGCGCGCCGCTGGGCCGGCTCGCCGCGGTGGCGGGCGAGGTGGACGAGCGCAGCAGGTCGTTCGGCATCGCGCTGACCTCCTGTACGACGCCGCACGCGGGCAAGCCGACGTTCGACCTGCCGGAGACGGACGTGGAGCTGGGCATCGGCATCCACGGCGAGCCGGGACGGGCCCGGGTGCCGATGGCGTCGGCGCGCGAGCTGGCCGCGATCGCCATGGAGGCCATCCACGGTGACCTGCCGCTCCGCGGCGACCTGCTGGTGATGGTCAACGGCATGGGCGGCACCCCGCTCATGGAGCTGTACGTGGTGTTCGCGGAGGTCGCGGACTTCGTCAGGGGCAAGGGCGCCCGGGTGTCGCGCTCGCTCGTCGGCAACTACGTGACCAGCCTCGACATGCAGGGCTTCTCCGTGTCGATCTGCCTGCTCGACGACGTGCTCACCCGCCTGTGGGACGCGCCGGTCGAGACGCCGGGGCTGCGCTGGGGGCGTTGATGGACACCGACGTGTTCGTGGCCTGGTTCGAGGAGGCGGCCAGGCTGGTGCACAGGGACCGCGACCGGCTGACCCGGCTGGACGCGGCGATCGGCGACGCCGACCACGGCACGAACCTCGACCGCGGCCTCACCGAGGTCCGCAAGACGCTGGCCGAGTCGCCGCCGGGGACTCCCGGCGAGGTGCTGGCCACGGCGGGCGCGACGCTGATCCGCCGCGTCGGAGGCGCCTCCGGGCCGCTGTACGGGTCCGTGTTCCGGCAGATGGGCAAGTCGCTGGAGTCGCCGGTGACGCTGGCCGGGTTCTCGGCGGCGTTCGAGGCCGGGGTGGTCGCGCTCGAACGGCTGGGCAAGGCCGCGCTGGGCGACAAGACCATGGTGGACGCGCTGGTCCCGGCCTCCCGGGCGCTCGCCCTGGCCGTACGCGACGGGATCGGGGTGCACGAGGCGTTCGAGCGGGCGGCCAGGGCCGCCGAGGAGGGGGCGAAGGACACGATCCCGATGCGGGCGCGGAAGGGGCGGGCCAGTTACCTGGGCGAGCGCAGCATCGGGCACGAGGACCCGGGGGCGGCGTCGGCGGCCCTGTTCATGGCGGCCCTGGCCTCGGTGGTGGCGTGATGAACGGCCATGACCTCGCTGACGGCCTCGGTGATCGCGTGATGTGCCGCCGGCTGATCGGTGGGGCCCGGTGATGGTGGGGCTGGTGCTCGTCTCGCACAGCGCGGGGCTGGCGGCGGAGGCGGCGGCGCTGGCGCGCGGGATCGCCGGGGCCGACACGCCCGTGGCCGCCGCCGGAGGCACGCAGGACGGCGGGCTGGGCACGAGCCTGGACCTCATCGAGGCCGCGCTGCGCAGCGTCGACCAGGGCGACGGGGTGGTGCTCATCCCCGACCTGGGCAGCTCGGTGCTGACCGCCCGCCTGCTGGAGGAGGACGGGCGGGTGGTGGTCGCGGACGTGCCGTTCGTGGAGGGGTCGATCGCCGCGGCGGTGGCGGCGGGCGCGGGCGTGCCGCTGGCCGACGTGCTGGAGGCGGCCGAGGAGGCCCGGAGCTACCGCAAGCTCTGACAAAAGCCTCTCTCCGAGCTCAGTGGCCCTTGAAGGCCTCCTCCAGCCACCAGGAGCCGTGCTCCGCCGTGACCTTGGCGTGCACCAGGAGCGGCCGGTCGCGGGGCCCGGCCACCCAGTCGGCCACGCCCGCCAGGTCGCCGGGCCCGCCGACCGTCACGGCGGCGAAGCCGTGGCCCCGGGCGATGGCGGCGAGATCGGCGGGCGGGAACGTGACCGTCCCGAGCGGGTGCCCGTGCGGCCCGAAATGGTGGACCTCGGCCCCGTACGCCTCGTCGTCGTACACCACGACGACCATGGGCAGGCCGAGCCGGACGACGGTCTCCAGCTCCGCGATGCCCATGAGGGCGCCGCCGTCGCCGAGCGCGGCCACCGGCAGCCGGTCCGGCCGGGCCAGCGCGGCGCCGATCGCCGTCGCCAGGCCCAGCCCGATCGACTGGAACGCCTGCGTGAAGCAGAAACCACCCTCATCTGGGACATCAATAAACATCGACGGATATCCCATGAAATTTCCGGAATCGACGGCGACGATCCGCTCCCGCGGCAGAAGGTCGTCCAGCCCGATGCTGAGCGTCCTGGGGTCGATCCGGCCGCCGCCGCTCTCGTCCTCGTACGGCACGTCCCGCCAGCGCCCCTCGGCCCGCACGCGGGCGGCGACCTCCGGCGACCGGTACCCCTGACGAGAGGCGACCCGGGCCGCCACCGCCTCCGCGACGCGCGCCACGTCCCCCGTCACGCCCAGGTCGGCGGGCACGTGGGCAGTGAACGCCGCCGGGTCGAGATCGACCTTCACGACCTTCGCGCCGGGCGTGATGAGCGTTCCGTGGCGGGTCGTCCACATGTTCAGCGCGCATCCCCACGCGACGACCAGGTCGGCGCCGCGGATCAGCTCGGCGGCCGGCGGCGTCGCGAAGCCGCCGCTCACGTCGAGGTCCCACGGGCTGCCGCGGAACAGCCCCTTCGCGACCGCCGAGGTGGCCAGCAGGGCGCCCACGCGGCCGGCCAGCTCCTCCAGCTCCCGCCGCGCGTGCCTGGCGCCGCGCCCCGCGATGAACACCGGCCGCTCGGCCGCGCCGAGCAGCCGCGCCAGCTCCTCCACTTCCAGGGCAGGAGGACCCGCCGGAGGGGCCGCCGGCACGTCGACGGTCCCCTCGAAAGGGGCGGACTGGACGTCGAGCGGCAGGTTCAGCAGGACCGCGCGCCGCTCCCCCAAGGCCACCCGGTACGCCTCGGCCGCCCGCGACACCGCCTCCTCCGGCGCGCTGACGCGCATCGCCACGGCGCCGACCGCCGTCGCGAGCGCCGCCTGGTCGATGTGGAAGTTGGACCGGACCTCCGTGGCCTCCCCGGCCAGCACGACGAGCGGCGTACGGCTCTTGGCCGCCTCGGTGAGACCGGTCAGGGCGTTGGTGAGCCCCGGTCCCTGGTGCACCGACACGACGCCGACCCGGCCGCTCATCCGCGCGTACGCGTCGGCCATGGTGGCGGCCCCGCCCTCGTGGCGGGCGGCGACGTAGCGCACGCCGCCCGCCACCAGGGCGTTGGTCACGTGGAAGTTACCGCTGCCGACCACCCCGAAGGCGGTCTCGACGCCGCAGGCGGCCAGGGCCCGCCCCACGGCCTCCGCGACGATCAACGCTCCACCAGGGCCAGCACGCGCACGGGGCTGCCGGAGCCGCCCACGATGGGCAGCGGCGGCGCGACCACGACGGCGCCGGTCACGGGCAGGAGGTCGAGGTTGCGCAGCTGGGTCAGGCCGTACTTGCCCGCCCCCAGCAGGAAGGAGTGGCACGGGAAGGCCGGGTCGAAGGAGTGGGCGGCGCCCGCGTCGGTGCCGACGGTCTCGACGCCGAGCCCGGTGATCGGAGTCTCGGACGCCAGCCACCGGGCGCACTCCACCGAGATGCCGGGCGTGTGGGGGCCGGAGGCGTCGGCGTTCAGGAAGGCGGCCTGGTCGCCGGAGCGGGTGTCCCAGCCGGTGCGGTAGAGCAGCCAGCCGCCGTCGGGCAGCGGGCCGTTGACGCGTTCCCACTCCTTGACGTGGTCGATCTGGAGGAGGAAGTCGGGGTCCTTGGACGCCTCGGCGGCGAAGTCGAGCACCACGGCGGGCGCGATGAGGCTGCGCGCGGGCACCTGGGAGACGTCCTGGCCGTCGCGGGCGGTGATCCAGTGGACGGGGGCGTCGAAGTGGGTGCCGGTGTGCTCGCCGGTGTGGATGTCGTTCCAGTACCAGGCGGGGCCGCGGTCGTCGTAGCGGCTGATCTCCTCCAGGCGGAACGGGATCGTGTTGCCGAACGGCTCGGGCAACTGGAGGATCGGCGTCCCGGACGAGAGTGGCGCCGTCAGGTCGATCACCTCGATCGCCCCGCTGCGCACGCTGTCCACGAAGCTCTGCAACACCGACATGTCATTCTCCTCGGGTGGGCTGTGCGCATCCTCCTACGCACACCCCACCAGTGCCAACAACCTCAGCCCTTGAGTCCGCTGAAGCTCATCGTGGCCACGAAGTGCCGCTGCGCCAGGATGAACGCGAGCACCAGCGGCAGCACCGCGATCACGTTGCCGGCCATCAGCGCCGACCACTCGGTGTGCCGGGCGCCGGCGAAGGTGGCCAGCCCGAGCTGCAGCGTGAAGCCCGACTCCGACGAGATCGCGATGAGCGGCCAGATCAGGTCGTTCCAGGCGCCGAGCAGCGTGAACACCACCAGGGTGGCCAGCGCGGGCCGGGCCAGCGGCAGCACCACGCGGAAGAACACGCCCAGGCGGGAGCAACCGTCGATGACGGCGGCCTCCTCCAGCTCCTTGGGCAGCGACAGGAAGAACTGCCGCATCAGGAACACCCCGAACGCCGACGCCAGCCACGGCACGATGGCCGCCCCCAGCGTGTCGATCAGCCCCATGTTCTTGAACAGCAGGAACGTCGGGATCATCAGCACCTGGGTCGGCACCATGATGGTGGCCATGACCGCCGCGAAGGCGACCCCGCGGCCGCGGAACTCGATCCGGGCGAAGCCGTACCCGGCCAGTGAGCAGAGCACCACGTGCCCGAGCACCGCCGACCCGGCCACGATCATCGTGTTGGCCAGCCAGAGCGGATACTCGTCCTCGGTGAGAATCCGCCTGAACCCGTCCAGCGTGAAGTGCTCGGGCCAGAGCTTGGGCGGGTAGGTGTTGATGTCGGCGTCCGGCATGAACGCGGTCAGCGCCATCCACACCAGCGGCGCCACGAACAGCAGCGCGAGCGGCATCAGGAACAGATGGGCGAGGCTGCGGCGCGTCACTTCGCACCCCTCCACAGGACCGCGCCCGACACGGCGAGCGTCACGATGAACAGGACATAGGCGATGGCCGTGCCGTAGCCGGAGTGGAAGAGCTGGAACGCCTGCCGGTAGAGGTAGAACACGATGGTCGTCGTGGAGTCGAGCGGCTGGCCCTTGGTGGTGGTGTAGACGAGGTCGAACAGCTGCAGCGCGGTGATCGTCTGCCAGATCAGCAGGAAGACCGTGGCCGGGCGCAGCTGCGGCAGCACGACGTGGCGCAGCACGTGCCGGCCCGCGCCGCCGTCCACCCGGGCCGCCTCGATCAGCTCGCGCGGGATGTCCTGCAGGGCGGCCAGGTAGACCACGGCGGGCATGCCCACGCCGCCCCAGATCGAGATCGCGACCAGGGTGAGCATCGCCTGGCCGGGATCCTGCAGGAAGCCCATCGCGGGCAGGCCGAGCGCCTTCAGCCCGGCGTTGACGATGCCGAAGTCGGGGTCGAAGACGAAGTTCGACAGGATGCCCGTGGCGGCGGCGGAGACGACGTACGGGACGAAGAAGCACGTGCGGTAGAACCCGATGAGGCGGATCCTGAGGTTGAGCGCCAGCGCCAGCGCGAGCCCGAGCGCCACCGAGCCGGGCACGAACAGCACGGTGTAGAGCAGCGTGTGCCCGGCCGCCGCGGCCAGCTCGGTGTCGCCGAGCATGTCGCGGTAGTTCGCCGGCCCGACGTAGTCGCCGCCGGTGAGCAGGTCGCCGTCCCGCAGCGAGAGCAGCAGCGCCCACACCGCGGGGAACAGGCTGAGCCCGACGATCACGAGCGTCGCCGGGAGCACGAAGCCCCACCCGGTCAGCTGGGGCGCCCACCGGCGCCGCCGCGCCGGCGGCGCGCTCACCCGCGCCGCCCTGCTCACCGTCGGGGCTGTCATCGCGAGCGCCCCAGCACCGCGTCGGCCTCGGTCGCGGCCTTGGTGAGGGCCTGCTGCGCGGGCGTGCCGCCGACCATGGCCTGGGCGATCGCGTCGCCGACCTTCTCGGAGAACTCCGGGTACGCGGGCAGGGGCGGCCTGGCCTGCTTGGCGTTCTCGAGGTTCGCGGTGAAGACGTCGATGCCGGGGAAGTCCTTGACGAACTTCTGGTACGCCGGCAGCGCGGTCGTGGCCTTGCGCAGCGGCAGGTTGCCCAGGCCGAGCGACCACCGGGCGTCCTGCTCCGGCTTGGAGAGCCAGGTGAGGAAGTCGGCGGCGGCCTTGGCCCGGCGCGAGCCGTTGTCGAACACGACCCAGTTGTCCGGCCCCGCGACCGTCTCGTGGTTGCCGTTGTAGCCGGGCAGCACCTGCACGCCGTAGGAGATCTTGTGGTCGATGATGTCCAGCAGCGCGTACGGCGCCGCGGCGATCATCCCGATCTTGCCGCTCTGGAACAACGGCACGAACTTCTCACCATTTTGATCGAGATATACGGACTTGTCCTCGCGGGCCATGGCGCTCCACAGGTCGAGCGCCTGCGCCGCCTGCGGCGTGTTGAACGCCGACTTCTTGCCGTCCGGCGTCAGGATCGAGCCGCCCTGCTGCCAGATCATCGGCCAGAACCGCCACACCGTGTCCTCCAGGCCGGTCACGGGGTACGCGGTGCCGTACACGCCGCCGCCGGTCAGCTTCTTCGCCGTGGCGCGGAAGTCGTCCCAAGTCCAGTCCTTGGACGGGTAGGCCAGCCCCGCCGCGTCGAACAGCTTCTTGTTGTAGATGACGGCCAGGTTGTCGACCAGGGCGGGGATGCCGACGACCTTGCCGTTCACCTCCGACACGGCCCGCTCCGACGGCCAGAAGTCGTCCCACCCGAACCCGGGGGCCTTCACGGTGGCGGCCAGGTCGAAGACCTTGGGGTTGCGCGCCAGATTCGGCATCCACGTGCCGTACATGTACGCGATGTCGGGCGCCTTGCCGCCCGCCAGCACGGCCTGGACCTTCTGCAGCATGTCGTCCACGTTCGTGGACCCCACGGCGGGCGTGATCTTCACGTCCGGGTGGGCCTTGGAGTACTCGGCGGCCAGCTCCTCGATGACCTTCGCCTGCAGCTCCGTCTGGCCGTGCCACCAGGTGATCTCGACCGGGCCCGTGGCGTCCTCGGAGGAGGAGCCGCAGGCCGTCAGCAGCCCGGCCACCAGCACGAGCGCCGCCGCGCCCGTCGCCATGCCCTTCATGACCGGCTCCTCAGGGACTCCGGCATCAGCTCGCCGTGGGCCTCGAACAGCGCGTCGCACAGGGCGTCGATCTGCTCGACGGTGAGGGTGGCGGCCGTGTTCGGGTCGGCCATCATGGCGTGCCGGACGTGCTCGGGCCGCCCCTCGGTGACGGCGCGCACGGTCAGCTCGTTGACGTTGACGTAGGCCCGGTTGAGCGCCGCGCACTGCGCGGGCAGGTCGCCGACGGCCGTCGGGCGGACGCCGAGCGCGTCGGCCACGCACGGCACCTCCACCACGCAGCCGTCCGGCAGGTTTCCGACCAGGCCCCTGTTCTGGACGTTCCCGTAGACGACCCGGCTCGTGCCGGTGGTGACGCTGTGGATGATCTGCGGGGCGTATTCCATGGTCCCCTCCACGGTGATCGGCCGGCCCGCTCTCAGCGCGTCGCGGGTGGCCTCGTACTGGCGCACGTTCTCCTCGCTGATGCCGAGGTACGCGCCCACGGGGATCCGCAGGCGCTCGATCTCGCTCTCGTCGTGCAGGTACCAGGGCACGTACTCGGCCGAGTGCTCGCTCGTCTCGGTCGGGTAGTGGCCGAGCCTGCGGTACATGTCCACGCGCACCCGGCGCAGCAGGCCGGGGTCGCGCTCGATGGCCTCGTCCAGGCGCGGGTAGAGGTCCTCGCCGCCGGACTCGAAGCGCAGCATCCACGACTGGTGGTTGACGCCCGCCGCGAGGTACGACACCTCCTCCAGCGGCACCCCGATCAGCTCGGCCAGGTCGTGGGCCGTCCAGTAGATGGAGTGGCAGAGCCCGACCACGTTGCGCACGGGAGTGGCGGCGGCCAGGTACCAGACGTTCATGGCCATCGGGTTGGTGTAGTTGAGCAGCCACGCGTCCGGGCACACCTCGGCCACGGCCCGGCCGATCCGGTCGAGCGCCGGGAAGGTGCGCAGGGCGCGGAAGATGCCGCCCACGCCGATGGTGTCGGCGATCGTCTGGCGCAGCCCGTACCGGGCGGGCACCTCGAAGTCGACGCGCGTGGCGTCGATCATGCCGACCTGGATCATGTTGATCGCGAAGTCGGCGCCTTCGAGGGCCCGGCGCAGGTCGAGGTGGGCGGAGATCTTGACGGGGCGCCCGGCCACGATGACGCGGGCGGCGGCCTCGGCGGTGTCCAGCCGTTCGGGGTGGATGTCGTGCAGCGCCACCTCGAACTCCCCCAGATCGGGGAAGGCCGCCAGGTCCGCCAGCAGCCCTTGGGTGAACTCGACGCTTCCCGCGCCGAGAAAGACGATCTTCATACGTCCTTCCAGGTAGGCTGGGCGGCGGTGCCGCCGGCGGCCCGGGTCGAGAGGGATCCGCAGGTCACGGCCACGCTCAGGCATTCGCGCAGGCTCATGCCGCGCAGCCGGGCGGCCAGGAAGCCGGCGTCGAAGCTGTCGCCGGCGCCGACGGTGTCCACCGGCTCGACGGGGACGGCGGGTGCCCGGGTCAGCTCGCCGCCCTGCCACGCCAGCGCGCCGTTCCCGCCGTCCTTGACGATCACGGCGGGACCGAGGCCGCCGATCCGGGCCGCCGCGGCCTCGACGCACTCGCGCTCGGCGCCGAAGAGCCGGGCGGCGACGGCCTGGGCCTCGGCGGCGTTCGGCAGGAACACGTCCACCTCGGCCAGCACCTCCCCGAGCCCGTCCCACTCCCCGGCGGGGTCGTCGTTGGTGTCCAGGGAGGTGGTGGCGCCCCCGCGCCGCTCCTCCGCCAGGAAGCCCGGCAGGCCGGGCGCGAGCCCCGGCTGCAGGAAATACGACGACACGTGGACGTGCTCGGCCACACCGCGCGGCAGGTCCTCCACGGTCAGGTACGGCAGGCAGCCGGGCGAGGTGAGGATGGCCCGGTCCGCCCCGTCGGCCAGCACCACGGTCATGGCCGTGGGCCGGGAGTCGATCACGCAGCGGGAGACGTCCACGCCCCGGCCGGCCATGACGTCCAGCACGAAGCGCCCGGCCGCGTCGTCGCCCACGCGCCCCGCGAACGCGGTCCGCAGCCCCAGCCGGGCCGCCCCGCACGCGGTGATCGCGCCGGACCCGCCGAGCACCAGGTCGCCGCCGGCGACGAGCTGTTCGCGCTGGCCGTACGCCAACCCGCGCGGCGCCCCGGAGAGCACCACGTCAGGGTTGGCGTCACCGACGACCAGCAGGTCGAAATCACGCGCCACGGCAGGGCACGCGATAGGCGTCGAGCTCGTACTTCTTCTTCAGCGAGTTGAAGTTCTGGGCGTTGGACTTCGCGCAGAAGGCCGAGGTGCCCAGGTTGTACTCGACGTTGAAGACGGCCTTGCCCGCCTTGACGAACTGGTCGTAGCCGTAGTCGTCGTTCTGCGCGGTGGTGCACTCGGAGTGCTCCCAGCACTCCTCGTTCACCGCGAAGTCGAAGTACGGCAGCAGCGCCGGGATCTGCTCGACGTCGTTCTTGAGCGCGACCGACAGGCCCCGCCGGTGGGCCTCGTTGGCGAACCAGGCGTTGTAGGCGAGCTGGTCGGCGGCCTTGAGCGGGAAGCCGCTGTCGTTGCTGTAGCCGTCGACGTTGTCGGGCTCCACGGCGTCGAACCCGGCGGCCTTGCACATGTCCAGCCGGGCCTTCATGATGTCGCCGAGCTTGCCGGTGTACTTGCGGACGTCGAGCCAGCGCTCACCCGGCCAGTCCTCCAGCGGCTTGCCGAGCACCTCGGGCGGAAACTGGCCCGCGTCCGGGCGCCAGTCCTCGTACGTGCCGGCGCTGACGTAGCAGACGACGCCGCGGCCCGGCTTGTCGGCCTTGAGCGACTTGACGATCGCGCCGTCCTTGGCGGCGAAGCCGTCGATGTCGAACATCTGCACGTTCGGGTACGGCTTGGTCGGCAGGGAGGAGAGCTGCCACTGCCAGGACGTGTTCAGGGCGGGCTTCCAGCAGCCGTTGCAGGCGACGGGAGCGGGCAACGCCTTGGGGGCTGCGGCTTCTGCGGCGGCTTCTGCGGCGGCTTCTATGGCGGGGGCGGAGATGAGGGCGGTGGCGGCCAGGGCGGCCGCGGAGATGAGAGCTGGGAGACGACGCACAGGCACTCCTCGCGAACGTTCGGGTTCGGATTAGTGGCGCTGCGCGCTGTTCCGCACTCTCCGCGTCGCGTCCTGGCCAGGGACGCCGGAGTGGCGTGGCCCATATCCGTAGGACGTCACGCCAGCACGCTCCAGGCGTGCCTCCCTTCCTGCTTGCCGCACAGAATTGCGCATTCTTGCTCTTTTGTCCAGACTTTGATGCACAAAAGCGTCATACCTTGGTCCACTCCGCGCATCCGGCGGTCCGGAACGCCTTGTCCGTGGCCTGGACGGTGACGCTCGCCGGGCCCGACGGCATGCCGCTCGCGATCTCGTCACCCGTGGCGCTCCTCAGGCGGGCCCAGTAGCACATGGGGATCCCCGCGGTCGGGCCCGCCGTGCGGTAGGTGCCCGGCTGGATGTCCGTGCCCACGATGAGCGTCCGCATGGACAGGGAGTTGAACGCGGGACTGCTGCCGGTCCCCCCGCTCGGCGGGCCGGTCTGCCCCGGCGGGTTCTGACCGGGCCCCGTCTGGCTGGGCCCAGTCTGAGTGGGCCCCGTCTGACCGGGACCCGTCTGGGTGGGGCCCGGCTGGACCGGCGCCGTCTGACCGGGCCCGGGCGGCTGCGTGCCCTGAGGCTGGGTGGGCTGGACCGGCGACGACGGGCCGGTGGCCTCGGGCTCCGGCGGCTGGGTGTCCTCGACCGTGACCGTGACCCGCGGGGCGGGCTCCTCCGACGTCCCGGCCGCGCCGAACCCTACGAAGACCCCCAGCAGGAACCCGAGCAGCGCGGCGAGCCCGGACACGAGCACGATGATCGTCGGACTGCTCGTGGCACGCGGATACTCAGGTGGATAGTCAGGAGGCCCGTACATCACGGACCAAGGGTGCCATCCCTGTCAACGATGGAGATAGTCGACGAGCGACGCCTTCTCCGTCTCCAGCTCCTCGATCGCGCTCTTGACCACGTCGCCGATGCTCACGATGCCCACGAGCCGGCCGTTCTCGACCACCGGCATGTGCCGGAACCGCTGCGTGGTCATGATCTGCCGCAACGAGTCGACGTTCTCGCCGGGACCCACCGTGCGCACCTCGGTGGTCATGATCGCGGACACGGGGCCGTCGAGGATCGCCGGGCCGCGGTCGTGCAGACGGCGCACGACGTCACGCTCGGACACGATGCCCTCGATGGACAGGCCGTCGGTGGAGACCACCACGGCACCGATATTGCGCTCGGCGAGCGTGGCCAGCAGTTCGCGTACCGTCGCCCCGGGCGACACGGTAGCCACGTCACTTCCCTTGGCGCGGAGAATCGTCCCGATGAGCATGTGCACCACCTCTTGCAACTCAGTCTTCCAGGCCTTGCGTACAGGCAAACAACCCCGTGGGGACGACGTCAAGGGGAGCCGGGTCGTAACGGTGCGGTCACTTTTCGTGCCTGGCTGACAACATGTGACCTGCGTCTCATACCTTTCGCGCAAATTCCCACGAAAGCATCGACTACTAGACAACCCGTCAGTAGGGTTGCCACTCATCCGTAGGCGGCGGAGGTGGTCATGGCGGTAACCCGAGGTCGCCGATGACCCTTTCCGGGTACGTCGGACGCCGGGCCGGGTCGGCGCTCGGCCAGGTCGGCGAGTTGTTCGTCATCGTCCTGGAGGGCCTGCGCAGAACCTGGGACATCAGGCGCTGGTGGTGGGAGTTCGTCGAGCAGTGCTGGTTCCTGGCCCGGGTCACCAGCGTCCCGGTCCTGCTGGTCGCCCTGCCGCTGGGCGCCACCGTGGCACTCCAGGTGGGCGAGCTGGCCAGGCAGCTGGGCGCCAGCTCCGCGACCGGCAGCGCGGTCTTCGTCGGGCTCATCCGCGAGGTGGCGCCGCTGGCCAGCGCGCTGCTGATCGCCGGCGCCGGGGGCAGCGCGATGACCTCCGACATCGGCGCGCGCCACATCCGCGACGAGCTGAGCGCGATGGAGGTCATGTCGGTCAACCCGATCCACCGCCTGGTCACGCCGCGCATGTGGGCGGCCAGCACGATCGCGGTCTGCCTGTGCCCGCTGGTCATCCTGGCCGGCGCGAGCGGCGGCTACTTCTTCAACGTCGTCGTGCAGGGCGTCACCCCCGGCGCGTACTTCGACGGCGCGTTCTCCCTGGTCGTCGCCTCCGACCTGTACGTGACGCTGTTCAAGGCGTGGATCTTCGGGTTCATCGCGGCGGCGGTCGCCTGCTACAAGGGCATGACGTGCGCCTCCAGCCCCGTCGGCGTGGGGCGGGCGGTCAACCAGGCGACCGTGGTGACGTTCATGCTGGTGTTCGCGTTCAACTACGTGATCTCGGCCGTCTACTTCCTGGCCTACCCGCCGAGGTCGCTGTGATGATGGTGACGCGCACGGCCGGTCTGCGGCTCGCCCTGCGGGGGCGGGACGTCGCCGAGCGCTTCGCGACGCTGGCCGACTGGCCGCTGTTCGTGTGGAAGGTGCTGTTCTACTCCGTACGCGACGTCGTCCTGCGGCTCAAGTTCTTCAAGGTCGTCATCAGGCAGGTCAGCGACGTCGTGGTGGGCGTCGGGGCGACCGTCATCGGCGGCGGCATGATCTTCGTGGTGTTCACGATGGCCTTCGTCGTGGGCGCGACCGTGGGCCTGCAGGGCTACCAGGGGCTGCAGGCGATCGGCGCGGAGTCGTTCATGGGCCTGGTGGGCAGCTTCGCGAACGTCCGCGAGATCACTCCGATCATCGCGGCGACGGCGCTGGCGGCGCAGGTGGGCTCGTCGTTCACGGCGGAGCTGGGCGCGATGCGGATCTCGGAGGAGATCGACGCGCTGGAGGTCATGGGCATCAACGCCTTCACGTACCTGATCTGCACCAGGGTCGTGGCGGCGCTGCTGGCGCTGGTGCCGATCTACCTGATCGCGCTGTTCGCCAGCTTCTTCGCCACCCGGCTGATGTGCACGGTGCTGTTCGGCCTGGCGCCGGGGGTCTACGACTACTACTTCTACCTGTATCTGCCGGTCCGGGACATAGCGTTCAGCGTCACCAAGGTCGGCGTGTTCGCCTTCGCGGTCATCGTGATCCACTGCTACTACGGCTTCCACGCCACCGGCGGCCCGGTGGGCGTGGGCGTGGCGGCGGGCCGTGCCATCCGCCAGTCGATCGTCACGATCGTGCTGCTCAACCTGCTGCTGTCGTACCTGTTCTGGGGCGGCGGCGGCAACATACCGCTGACGGGGTGAGCCGATGGGCCGATTCCAGCTCTCCCTCGCCGCCCGGGTGGGCATCGCGTTCGCGGTGCTCGTCGTGTTCGCCGCGGCCACCCTGTACGTCGTCCGCACCGCCACCGAGCTGAGCGGGACCAGGATCGACGCCGTGTTCGCCCGGGCCGGGCAGGGCCTGGACGCCGGCTCCCCCGTCAAGATCCGCGGCATCACCGTCGGCAAGGTGACGGGCGTGTCGCTGGACGCCAAGGGCCGGGCCGTGGTGACCATGCACCTCGACCCCGGCGTCAAGGTCCCGGGCTCCACGGTCGCCTCCGTCGAGCCGGCCTCGGTGTTCGGCCCCAAGTTCCTCGACCTCAAGCCCGGCTCCGGCGAGACCACCGGCCCCTACCTGGCCGGCGGCGCCGTCATCACCGACACCGAGGGCCCGCTCGACCTGTCCGACACGCTCGGCGCCGCCTACCGCGGCCTGGACGCCGTCGACCCGCGCGAGGTCACCGTCATCGTGCACACCCTGGCCCAGGGCCTGGACGGCGAGGGCGGCAACCTGCGCGAGCTGATCGGCGACGCCGGCACGGTCATCGGCGTCGCGCACCGGCAGCGCGGCCGGGCCAGGCAGTTCCTGCACGACGCCGCCCTGCTGGGCACGGCTCTGCGGGACAAGGGCGACGACCTCGTGTCGATCTCCTCCGACGTCAACGTCATCACCCCCGACCTGCTCGCGCGGGCCGACAGGGTACGCGCGCTGCTCGACGAGGTGACCTCCGTCTCCGGCCTGGCGGCCCACGGGCTGGCCGAGCACCGTCAGGACCTGCGGGCCGGCGTGCACTCCGGCGAGCGGGTGGCCGCGCTCATCTACGCCCAGCTCGGCCTGGCCGGCGACGGCGTACGCGGGCTGAACAGGCTGGTGGACCTGCTCAACGAGCTGATCGAGGCACCCGGGCCGGGCAACACCCGCCAGCTCCAGGTCGAGGCGTTCGTGGCGACCGACATCTGCGAGCTGATCGTCGGCGCCTGCGGCCCGACCGACGGGAGGCGCTGAGATGCGGCGGGCCTGGACGTTCGCCCGGTTCGCGGTCTTCGTCGGCCTGTGCGTGGCGCTGATCGTGGTGATCGGCGTGCAGATCGCCCGGGTGAGCACGGGCAGCGGCTACCGGCTGGTCGCCCTGTTCGACGACGTGTCGGGGCTGAACGAGGGCGATCAGGTGAAGATCGCCGGAGCGCCCGTGGGCCAGGTGGACACGATCAAGGTGGTGGACGGGCGGGCCGAGGTGACCATGGAGGTGCAGCAGGGGATCACCGTGCCCGCCGACACCGAGGCCGCCATCCGCTGGCGCAACGCCGTCGGCCAGCGCGTGGTCTACCTGCTGCCCGGCACCGCGCCCGGCAGGCTGGCGCCCGGGGCGCGGATCACCCGTACGTCCTCGGTCGTGGACATCGGCCAGCTGGTCAGCGACCTCGGCCCGCTCACCCGCAGCCTGGACCCCGACCAGATCAACCAGCTCCTCACCGCCGCCGCCAAGTCGCTCAAGGGCAACGAGCAGAACATCCCGAGGCTGCTCGACAACGTCAACGCCATCACCACCACGGTCACCGAGCGCAAGAAGACCATCGAGCAGCTGCTGAAGGACTACGCCACCGTCACCGGCGTGGTCGCTCGGCGCGACAAGCAGATCGAGCAGCTCGTCGACAACCTCGTCACGCTGTCGGAGGCGTTCGCCGACAACCGGGAGCTGATCGACGAGTCGCTGGTGCGGTTGTCCACGACCGTCCACACCTCCAACGAGGTGCTCGGCAAGAACGCCGACGAGCTGGGCCGGCTGGTCGACAACCTGTCGGGGCTGACCGGCGGCATCAGGCGGCACGTGAACGAGGTCGACAGGACGATCAGCACGTTCCAGCCGCTGTTCGCCCGCGCGTACCAGACCGTCGACCGCGGCCGCTATTTCATCACCGCGGTGCCGTGCGTGGCGCTGAGCGCCGCGCCCTGCCCGTACGGGATGCAGGCGCCGCCGCCGCTGCGCAACACGCGGGTCCAGAGCACGAAGGACCTCCAGAAACTCCTGGTGGGCGAGTGATGGCGCTCAAGTCCTTCCGCGACCGCAACCGGATCGTCGTCGGCCTGGCGTCGCTGGCCACGCTCGCCGCGATCCTCGCCGGCACGTTCCTGGTCGGCAACCTGGGGCTGCTGGAGGGCGGCTACTACATGTCCGGCGTGTTCGTGGACTCCGGCGGCCTGCGCACCGGCAACGACGTCAGGGTCGCCGGGGTGCGCGTCGGCAAGGTCACCGAGGTCCGCGCCGACTACGCGCAGGGGAACGTGGTGGTCACCTGGAAGGTGGACGACGGCGTGCGGCTCGGCCGCGGCACCCGGGCCGACATCACCCTGTCGAACCTGCTCGGCGGCCGGTACGTCAAGCTCACCGGTCCCGTCGCGGCCCCGTACATGGACCAGCTCCCCGAGGGACGGCGGCGCATCCCCGTGACCCGGACCGGCGTGCCCACCCTGATCAACGACGCCATCAAGGACGCGACCCGGCTGGTCCAGCGCCTGGACACCGACGCCGTCGACGACCTGCTCGCCGAGCTGGACAAGGTCGACCTCGGCAAGCGCGGGCGCATCACCCGGCTGCTGCGCAACATCGGCGACCTGTCGGACACGATCGGCAAGAGCGAGCCGCAGCTCCAGCGGCTCATCGACAACGGCACCAGGATCATGAACGTCCTGGAGAAGAAGGACCGGCAGCTCGCCCGGCTCATCGACGCCATCGGGGTCATGCTGGCCGAGCTGCGCAGGCGGCGCGACGAGCTGCGCACGCTGCTGGGCGACGGCAGCGACCTGGTGCGCAGCACCACCAAGCTGATCAACGAGCACGAGAAGACCCTCGTCCAGGTGCTGGACGACAACGCGGCCATCACGACCCGGCTCAGCGACAGCAACAAGCAGTTCAATTCGCTCCTGGCATGGGCGGGCCCGACCTTCTCCGGCCTGTCCACGATGGGCGGTCAAGGCCCGTGGCTCGAGGCCATAGCCACGGGCCTTGGCCCCATCAACCCGGAGGTGCTCGCCGCCATCTCCAAGGACAGGAAGAGTGCCGGATGAGACGGCTGATCGCGACGCTGCTGGCCGTGGCCGGGATGTTCCTGTCGTCGGGGTGCACCGTGCTGGGGCCGGAGCCGTACCGGCTGGTGGCGATCTTCCGGAAGGCGCCCTCCCTGTACGAGCAGGCGCGGGTCAAGGTGATGGGGCTGGACGCCGGATATGTCGAGAAGATCCGGATCGATGGGGACAAGGTGAGAGTCGACCTGCTGGTGGACCGGCAGGTGCCGCTCCCGGCCGGCGTGAAAGCCGTGGTCGCGCCCCAGAACACGCTCGGCGAGCGGAACGTCGTCCTCTATCCCCCGTGGAAACCCGGCGACGAGAAGGTCGCGCCCGGGACGGTCATCCCCCTGGAGCGCACGGACCTGCCGGTGGAGATCGACGACGCGCTCGACGCGTTCACCAAGCTCACCGACGCGCTCGACGACAAGAAGCTCGGCTCCGTGGCGAGCGACCTGGCCGACGGGGTCAGGGGACGCGGCAAGACCATCAACAACGCCATCGCCGACACCTCCCGGCTCACCGGCACTCTGGCCAAGCAGGACCAGCAGCTCATCGACCTCGCCAAAGGGCTGAACCGGCTGGCCACCAGCCTCAACAGGCGCGAGAGCCAGGTGACGGGCGCGATCGACTCGTTCGCCGAGGCCGGCTCGATCCTCGCGGAGGAGCGGCGGCGGCTGCGCGACTTCGTCACCGGCATCGCCGACTTCGTACGGCGCGGCGACGTGATCATCGAACAGTACTCCGAGCGGCTCCCCCAGGCCGCCGGGACGCTGGCCGAGCTGGTGCTGACCATGCGCGCCAACAGCGCGTCCGTGGCGCAGGCGGTCAAGGGCGCGGCCGACTTCGCCGACGTGGTGATCGACTCGTGGGACAGGAAGCAGCACGTGCTGAAGATCCGCGTCGTGCTCAACGCGATGACCAGGGCGTGGCTGACGCCGCTGTTCGAGTCGCTGAACCTGGGGCGGGTGCCGTGCCTGCCCGCCGGGCTGAGCAACTGCCCCTACGAGCAGCAGGGCAGGCGCCGATGAGAGCCCGGCTGGCGGCCGCGATCCTCGCGCTCGCTGTTACGGCATCCTGCTCGCTCCAGACCCTCGGCGCGACCACCGGCGACCTGACCCTGCACGCGGTCTTCGACGACGTGCAGAGCCTGGTGGCCGGGCACAGCGTGCAGATCTCCGACGTACGGGTGGGCACGGTCACCGACATCCGGCTGGAGGGCTACCGGGCCAAGGTGACGATGTCGATCGTGTCCAGGTACCGGGTGCCCCAGGGCAGCACGGCCACCGTGGCCAAGACGTCGGTGCTGGGCGAGAACTACGTCCTGCTCACGCCGCCCGCGGGCAAGGACCTGGCCACGGGGCCGTACCTGAGCAACGGCGCCACCATCGCCGAGACGTCGGTCGAGCCGGACATCGAGCAGGTCACCGCGAAGGCCGGGCCGCTCATCGAGGCACTCGGCGCACAGGACGTGAACGCCATCCTGGACGCGGCCTCCACCGCGTTCGCCGGGAAGGGCGACGACGTCAACAAGCTGATCAAGCAGACGGCCGAGGTCACCGACGCCTACGCCGCGGCCCGCCGGGACCTGGGCACCAGCATCGACGCCCTGGCCAAGCTGGGCGACGACCTCGCCAAGGGCAGCGGCGAGCTGGACCGGCTGCCGGGCACGCTGGCCGCCGCCACCGCGCGGCTCGCGCACGGACGCAAGCACGTGAAGAAGACGATCATCGCGCTGACCAGGCTGGCCAAGGAGGCCAACCTCACCGTCTACCCGAGGCACGCCGCCCGCCTGCGCACGCTGCTGCTGGAGCTGGAGGCCATCTCCTCGTCGATGCAGCGGGGCAAGGAGGACCTCAAGACGCTGGTGGCGCGGCTCCAGAAGTTCATCGACGCGCCGCCGATCACGGTCAACGGGCAGGTGCTCATCTACCTGTGGCTGAAGGGCGTCCTGCTGCCCAAGAGATCGTCGGACGGGCCGCTGCCGAACCGGATCGAGGACTTCCGCCTGCTCCTGGAGCCGCCGCGATGAGACACCGGATCTACCTGAACCTGGGCTTCTTCGCCGTCCTGGGCGTGGTCATGACCGTCTGGGCGTTCAGCACGATCATCCGGCTGGACGCCATCGAGCGGCCCTACCGGGTCTCGGCCGAGTTCGTGTCGTCGCCGGGCCTCATCCGGGGGTTCGACGTGGCGTATCTGGGGGTGCGCGTCGGCAAGATCGGCGACGTTCGGCTGGCGCCCGGCAGGATCGTGGTGGGTCTCGACATCGACAGGGGGATCCGGCTGCCGAAGGGCGCCACGGCCGAGGTGCGGCGCAAGTCGGCCATCGGGGAGCCGTACGTGGAGCTCTCGCCGCCCGCCACCGGCGCGGCGGGCCCCTCTCTCGCGGCCGGGGACACCATCCCGCTGGCCAAGACGTCGGTGCCGCTCGACTACAAGAAGCTGTTCGAGGGCGTCGGCAAGCTGCTCAACGCGGTGCCGCCGCGCGACGCGAAGACGATCACCCATGAGCTGGCCGTCGCGCTGGACGGGCGGGCCCCCGCGATCAGGAACATCATCGACGACGCCCACTCCCTGACCGGCACGCTGGCCGACAACGCCGCCGTACTCGACGACCTGTCGGTGCAGCTCACGCGGCTGACCCACACGCTGGCCGGCAAACGGGGCGAGCTGGCCTCCGGGATCACGGACCTGAGCACGGTGACGAGCACGCTGCGCGCCTCCCGTGCCGACCTGAACGCCTTCCTCGACCGGGGGCCAGGGGTGTTCGCCCAGCTGGACGCGGCCGTCAAGAAGTCCAGGCCCGGGTTCTCGTGCCTGCTGACGGCCCTGGGGCAGCCGCACCGGCCGGCGTTCTCGCCGGAGACCGAGCGGAACGTGCACCATCTGCTCAGCATCGTCCCGACCGCGCTCAGCCTGGCGGACGACATCAGCGAACGCCACGGCGACACCGTCTACGGGAAGGCGTCGTTCATCTTCAGCGTGCCGGGCGGGCCGATGCCGGCCGAGGAGTACGCCGGCGCGGCCGCGCCGCCGACCGTGCCCGCCCTGCGCTCCTGCCCCTCCCCCGCCGCCGGGGACCCCGGGGATTCCGGCGAATCCCGGGATTCCGGCGAATCCCGGGACTCCGGGGACTCACGCGCGGATCGCCGCCAGGGCACCGCCGCACCCGCCGAGTCCGCGCGCCCGGTGGCGAGGAACACCGAGAAACCGAAGCAGCGCCCGGAGACCACGCCGTCGCCCAGCGGCGCGGCGGCCGCCGGGCCCGCGTCCCGCACCCCACCGAACGCCACCCCCCTGATTGCCGGGATATTCCTCGCGGTGGTGGCCGGCGGTGGCATCGTGGGCTGGATCGCGACGGGCCGGGCCGCCCGCCGCCGTGAGGAGTCGAAATGACCACCAAGCAGGACCTCGCAGAGGACGCCCGCACCGATGAGGCCCCCTCTGAGGAATCCCCTGAGGCCCCTTCTCCTGAGGCCCTTTCTCCTGAGGACACGACGGTGGCCGCCGCCGCCCCGAAGGGCGGCGGGCGTGTCACGCGGGCCCGGCTGCTGGGGACGCTGGCGGCGATGCTGGTGGCCGCGCTCGCCGCCACGGCCGTGCTGCAGTGGATCTCCGCCTCCCAGGCCGAGGCCGCGCGGACCAGGCTCGAGTCCGAGCGCGCGCTTCGGCTGGAGGTGTCGGGGGCGGCCGGCGCGTTCAGCAAGGCCCTGCTCAGCTACGACTACCAGAACCTCCAGAGCACCCGCTCCACGCTCGCCGCCCAGGCCACGGGCGACTTCCTGGCCACCTACGACGCGGCTTTCGGCGGGGCGATGGCGCAGGTCATCGTCAAGCTCAAGGCCACCTCGCAGGCCACGGTCCGCGAGGTCTACCTGTCCGACGTCGACGAGGCCACCGCTCACGCGATCGTCGTGGTCGACCAGCAGGTGAACACCTCCGAGGCGATCCGCTCCGTCAAGGACTCGCACCTTAAGATCAGCCTTGTGAAGGAGAAGGGGAGCTGGAAGATCCATGACGTGACCGTTCTCGGCGCGGCCTCGGAGGACCAGTACAACCTCACCGGCGACAAGAAGAAGGACTGACCATCGGTTCCTTAGCGATGGGTGGCCGCCCCGACGAGGTGCGTGCCCCAGAGGACTGGCTCACCGAGGTGGAGACCGAGCGGGCCGGGCGGTTCAGGTTCGAGGCGGATCGAGCCTGTTTCGTGGCCGCCCACCTGCTCGTACGGCTCTGCGCCGCCGCCGTGCTCGACGTCAGGCCGCAGGAGCTGACCCTGCGGCAGCACTGCGACCTGCACGGACCCGGGCACGGCAGGCCGTACATCGAGGAGGCGCCCGAGCTGGGCGTCAGCTTCAGCCACACGCGCGGCTACGTGTGCGCGGCGGCCGGGCCCGGCAAGGTCGGCGTGGACGCCGAGCACGTGCCGCCGGGGCCGCTGGACCCGCTGCTCGCGGACCGGGTGCTCACCCCGCGCGAGCGCGCGATGGTCACCGGAAACGACGAGCTGATCCGGCACTGGACGCGCAAGGAGGCGCTGATCAAGCGCGGCGAGCTGACGCTCGACAAGCTCCGCGCGGGCGGCGACGACCTCGGCGACCGTCACCTGCTCGAATGGAGCGTCGGGCCCGACATCAGGGTAGCCGTCGTCACGGACGCCCCCGTCAGGCGGGTGCCCATCCCCCACGAATAAACTGGCACGCATGTTCTACCGGAAGTCACTGGAGGAGCGGATCGCCGACCGCATGGCCCAGCGGCGGCCGCTCGAAGAGGGCAAGACGTTCGAGCATGGGCCGGCCAAGTTCGTGTTCATCTCCTTCATCGTCATCGTCGTGCTGATGCACGTGATCGGCGTCGCCATCGCCATGCACTACTTCAGCTGACCCGCCCCCACCCCTCTGTCAGCGGCGGCAGGTCGGGGTGGGGTCCAGGAAGACCAGGCTGATCCCGGAGAAGCGCTCGCGCAGCCGCTTGTCCACCTCGTCGCAGGCGATCTCCACGCCCGCCGCGCTCGCCACGTCCACAAAGTCGATCTTGGCGGCCGGCGCGGCGGGGAAGTAGTCCCGCAACGCCGATCGCAGCCGCAGCATGTGACGGGTCCGTTCCCAGGCTCACGCCACCCAGGGCGGGCACGACATCCCATCAGTGATCAAGACCCCCGACCACCGGTGAGGGCACGGTCTGTCCCCAGGGCTCGAAGATCGGTCCAGCGTCCGGAAGTGCTCGCTCACCAGCGGCCACCAGGCACCGAGTCTGCCCGATCAGCGGACCCGGTAGTTCCCGTTGGCGTCCGGCGGGCCAAGCACCCCAGACGACCTGCCCAGCGGGACGTACAGGGCTTGTACGCGATCCTCACCACCGGAACCGCACCTCACAGCGCGTGTCCTGAATCACGCGGTACCACCCGAGGGGCCGATGGAAGCCCGCGGAAATCGAGCAGAAAGCCGGCGTGTGGATCATCTTTAGCAGCCGTTACTAGGAGGATCCACCGACATGCCCGCTCCGAAACACACCCAGACCGCATTGGCACCCGACGGCCGCCGGGTGACACTCTCCTGCCGCAGCGAGAACGTCCAGGGCGACTGGCAGTGGCAGATGCGGCTCACCAGCAAGACCATCGCCGTCGGCCTGGGGGTGGCCGGGCCCGGCTATGCCGACGGCGCGATGACGGCATTGAAGATGGCCGTCAAGCAGCAGATCGTCTACCGGGCCCAGCCCTTGCTCGTCATGCTCGACGCCACCGAGGAGAGCTGGATGGCGGCGTGGAAGGGCCCGTACCACACGCTGCACCTGGGCGGGGCCGCGCCGTCCCCCGACCTGGGCGTCATCACCGGCCTGCTGGACCAGCTGTCCATCACCGACACCCCGGACGGCTTGGTCGTCACTCCGCAGCCGGGCAGCGACATCGTCATGTGGGGCATGTACGGCATGAAGTACACCCACGCCGGCAAGATCTCCTTCTACCCCCTGGAAGACGCCCAGGGCCTCCTCCCCGAGGGCGAGGAGGGCTTGGCGGTCGATCACGGCCGGGTCTGGGCCAAGACCATGGAGGTCGACGGCCAGGAGCGAGGACGCAAGTACCTGCACGCCGGCGGCAACTCCGTCGCACTGGTCAACGACAGCCTCGGCCGGCTCCCCTGGGTCACCAAGGCGGATCAGGAGGAGCTGCTCCAGTCGCTCGAGATCAGGTGGGGCCGTTGACCGCGATCCTGTCCGCCGGGCTCGTGCTGGCGTGGGTCGCGATCGGGCTGCTCGCCTTCGGTTACGCCGGCCTGCTCGGCAAGCTGCGGGAGATGCAGGAGCAGCGCAGGCCCGGCCCGAGCCAGGTCAACCCGGAGCTGGCAGCCCGCGACCAGGGTCACCGGACCCTGGTGCTGGCGCTGTCGTCCACGTGTTCCACCTGCGACCTGGCCTTCGCGGAGTGGCCCGCGCTGGCGGCCCGGCTCGACGCCGCCGGCCACCGCACGCTGATCGCCAGCATGGACGACTCGCCCAAATGGGCGGAGCGCGGCGCCGCCAACGTGATCCTCGCCGGGGAGCTGTCCTCGCCGTTCCTCATCGTCTACCAGCCGGCGTTGCTCGTCTTCGACGACAGAGGCGCGCTGCTGTCCGCCGACCCGATCGGCTCCGCAGAGGGGCTGCACGCGTCGTGCGAGCCGTTCCTGGAGCCGGCGACCTCCGCCATCTGATGAAAGTGAAGCCAGCATGAGCATGCTCGACCAGATTCCCGTCATTTCCGACGCCCCCCGAGCCGGCCGCGACATGCCGCGGCCCGCCGCCGCCTCCGGACAGGCGGCCGCGCTTCCCCTGTCCGCGCCGGGCCGGCGCACCTTCCTCCGTACGGCGATCATCGGCGGCACCGCGCTGGCGATGACCTCGCTGGGGTGGATCGCCGACCGCATGCCCGCCTTCGCCGTCAGCAGGACGACCCGGCACGCCTCGCACTGCATGGGCGTGAGCGTGTCCGGCGACACCCCGTGCTGGGGGCGTACGTCGATCTCGTCGACCCACTGCGCGAGCGACCACTACCACCGCACGGACACCGGCGGCTCCGGCAGCTCCTTCTGGTACGACTACAACTGGGTCGCCGCCTGTGGCGGCGCCGCAGGCTGGTACTGGTCGAGCAGCGCCGGCAAGTGGAACTGCTGGGACGGCGAGTACGACCAGTGGGTGTCCGGCTCCAGCGCGAGCGGCTACACCACGATCTGCAAGTACAAGTACGCCTGAGTCACCCCTCGACGACGCCTCCCGGCGGAAGCGGCAGGACGTAGCTCGCCCCGTCCGCCATGGAGACCCTGATCTCGATCTCCCACGGCCGTGCCGTGCGCGTCTTGCTGATCCCCGAGGCGCGCACGGTCGTGCTCTGCCCTTCCGCGGTGGTCACGGTCGCGGTCCGGCCGGGGGCGATCGAGACGATCACGAAGGTCCGGCCCTGCGTCATGCGTACGGCCGCGAACCCCAGCCCCGACGGGCGGGTCCTCTCGCACACCTCGTCGCCCTGCACGCAGCCGAAATCGTAGGACAGGTAGTCGCTGACCCGCCGGAACGGCGTGCCATCCGTGCCCGCCCACAGCTCGGCCGCCTTTCCTCCCTTCGTGCGTTCCTCCTCCTTGGCCTGCCTGGCCAGGACGACCAGGGTCTCCGGACCCGCTTGGCCGTACACCAGGACGTCGGACGGGCCGAGCGGGCGGCCCAGTTGGCCGCCGAGGCGGCTCAGCGGGTCCGCCGGGGGCCGCGCCGAGACGGAGACCGAGGTGGTGGCCGAGGGGGGCGCGGTCACCGGGACGAGGACGAGGGAGACGGCCAGGGCGGCGCCGCCCGTGGCGACCGCCAGTCCGGCCACCGCCACCCGGGAACGCCGGCGCCTGGCGCGGGCGCCCATGATGACCTTTCCGCTGATCCCCGCGGGGAGCACAGTGTCCTCGGTCGCCCTGTCCAGCATTTCCCGCAGGTCCGTCTCACGCATCGGCGACTCCCATCGACGTCTTCAGATCGGCCCGCAGCCTCTGCAGTCCGCGTGATGCCTGGCTCTTCACCGAGCCCACCGAGCCGCCGAGGTGCGCGGCCGTCTCACTTTCCGTGTAACCCAGCCAGAACCGCAGGACGATCACCGCCCGCATGCGCGGGGGCAACCGACGCAGGGCCGCAAGCACCATCTCCCGGTCGTCGGACCTGCCGAACTCGTCGGCCCCCGCCCGTGCCTCCAGGTCGTCGGGCGAGCGGCGTCTGACCCAGGGCGAGCGCCACCAGCTCGTCGCCCGGTTCAGCATCGTGCGCCGCACGTACGCCTCCGGTTCCTGATCGCGCAGCCGGGACCAGCGCAGCCACACCTTCTCCAGGCCGTCCTGAAGCAGATCCTCGGCGCCGTCGCGGTCGCCGCACACGAGCACGGCGAACTTGAGCAGGCGTGGCCCGCTCGCCGCCACGAACGTCCTGAACTCGTCTTCCGAACCAGCCGGGGGACTCTCCACGTACACATAACGCCATAGCCCACACCAAGGTTGAACGTCCAACACAAGAAGTGACTGAAGGAAAGGAAGAGGAAAGAGGCCGGAAAGCGAGGCACGTGATGATGATCCGCATGACGTTCACATCGGGGGTCCGGCACGACTGGCGCAGTTCGCCCGTGGCGGTCGGCCTGGCGTTGGCCCTGGCGGCCATGGCCGCGAGCGTGCTCGCCCACCTTCTTCTGACGGGACCCATGGTCGCGCTCGTCGCGATCGGCGCGGCCGGCGTGGTCGCCGGGTACTCGACGTCGGGCTCGGTTTGAAGCCACAACTCAGCAGGTTTGCTGACCTCGTCGGTCTGGCGGGGAACGAAGAACGTCGTCTACTTCAACCGCGGGCTGCTTCTCGGCGGCACCGCGACGGGTCTGCTCCTGCTGCTCCCGGCGGCGGTGACGCATACGGCGATTCCCGGCTCCTGGGCGGTGCCGCTGATGCTCGGGCTCGTCGTGCTCGCGCTCGGCTGCGACGTGAAGCTGCTGCCCTTCCGGTTGCCGCAGAACGCCAGGCAGGTGCCCAGTAGCATCGTCGCTCGGTCGGACGGGAGCGGGGCGCTGCAGTTCGGGTTCGAGATGGGGACGGGTCTGCGCACGTTCATGCCGACCCATCTGCCGTATGTGCTGGTGAGCCTGGTCCTGCTGGGCGCTCCTTGGTGGACGGCGCCGATCGCGGGCTTCTGCTTCGGAGCGGGCCGTGCGATCATGGTCCTGTCTGCCGTCCGGCTTGGTAACGCGGCCGACTGGGATCGTCATTTCGCGGCTCGTAAGAAGGTCATACTCGCCGGGTGCTGGCTCAGCATGGCCTGCGCGCTCGCCGTCATCGTCATCTCGGGAATGTCATAGAAAGTGGATGCGGATGACCGTGGGTTCCATCGGCGTACTGGGTAGTGTGGGGCTGTTATCCCCCGAAGGACTCGTCAGCCCCCGGCCTCCGGTCGTCAGGGCGCTCCTGGGAGCGCTGGCCGCGCACGCCCCGGAGCCCGTACCGCCGGCCCGTCTCATGAACACGATCTGGGAGCAGGATCTGCCCGCCAACCCGAAGGGCACCCTGCACCTCACGGTCCACCGGCTGCGCCGGTGGCTGGAGGAGCAGGCGGGCGGCTCCATCGTCCTCGTCACGGGCTCGGGCGGCTATCGGCTGGACATGTACGAGGGCACCACGGATCTGGCCGAGTTCCGCGCGCTGACGGCGGCCTCGGACGACGACGAGGGGACTCTGCACCGGGCGCTCGCGCTCTGGCGGGGACGCCCGTTCGCGAACGTCCCCGAGGACCGGGTCGACACCGAGCTGGTCGAGACGTTGCTGGCCGAGCGCCAGGCGGTGGTGCGCAGGTACGCGAAGTCCGCGATGGAGGGCGGCCGGCTGGAGGCGGCCGAGTCGTTGCTCCGGGCGGCATGCAAGGCCGACCCGATGGACGAGGAGGCCCATGCGCTGCTGATCGAGGCCCTGTCCGGCATGGGGCAGATGGCCTCGGCCCTGTCCGTCTACGATCACATCAGGCGGCGGCTCTCCGCCGAACTGGGCATAAGCCCAGGCAGCCGGCTCAAGCTGGCCCATCAGCGGGTGCTGAAAGGCCCGGTCATCACGTCCGGGTCCAAAGACGGCCCCGATCCGATCTGCCTGACCGGGCGCAGGCAGGCCCTGGAGTCGCTGTCCGACGACCTCTGCCGCAGCCGCATCGTCACGCTGACCGGCCCGCCGGGGGCCGGCAAGTCCGCGCTCGCCCTGGCGGCCGCGAACATGGCCGCCGTCCGGCTGGAGTGCGCCGTCACCGTCGTCGACCTGGAAACCCAGGGCCTCAGCGGTTTGGGAGCGCTCCCGACGGGGCGTGGCCCGCACATCCTCGTCCTCGACGGGTACGGCGGGCAGGTCGTGGACGTGAAGGCGGCGATCCACGCCCTTGTCGGCTCCTCCCCCGACCTCGTCGTGCTCGGCACCGGCTCCCGCGTGCTCGGCATGCCGGGAGAGGTCACCCAGACGCTGGGTCCGCTGGGACCTGCGGACGCCGCGGACCTGCTCATCAGCCGCGCCACCGCGTTCCTGCCCAGCGCGTTCCACGCCCCGGAGAACCGCCATTGGGTCGATCCCCTTCTCGACCAGGCAGGCGGCCTGCCCAGCGCCATCGAGATCGCGGCCTCGTTGCTCAGGACGCTGACCCCCGACCATCTGGCCGGAGTCCTGGCCAGGGACGCCCGCATGCTGCTCGACGGCAGGGACGCCGCTGGGACCACCCTCTCCCAGCGGATCCTGCACGCGCATCGTGCTCTCGAAGAGCGGGAAGCGCTGTTGCTGACCCGCCTGGTGGGGCTGCCGGGAGAGTTCAGCCTGGCCGACGCCGAAACCTCCTGCGCATGCGCGATTCTGACCGAGAGCCAGGTGGTCCGCGGGCTCATCGGGCTCGTCGATCAGTCCTTCGTGCAGCCCGTCGACCACTCGTACGGCCGTCGTTACCGGATTCTCGAACCGATCCGCTGTTTCGTGGCGGACCTTTCCGAATACGCGGGCGAGCGAGACAGCGCGCAACCTTCTCTCGAAAGCGATGCATCCCTTCATCCTTCGTACGCGGGTGCGCGCCCGCGGTCGTGTGCCTGACCAGCTCGCCGCCCCCGGGCCGGAGCCCTTCCGCGGCCGGTGCGCTGACGCGTGCCGCGCCGGCCGAGGTTGCGATCATCCCTCGTGAGAACCCGCTTCCCCCGGCCCGCGCGGTGCCGTGGGCCGGGCGGGGTGGACTGTCGGCAGGCCGGCCTCCACCCATGCGTCGAACCCTCCGATGACGTCGGTCGCGTTGTACAACCCGAGCTCCCGCAGCGTCGCCGCGGCCAGCGAGGACGAGTACCCCTCGGCGCAGATCACGATCCACTGGATGTCGTGGGAGCCGGCCTCGGGAATGCGGGACTCGCACGTGGGGTCGAGCCGCCACTCCAGGTGGTTGCGTTCGATGACGACGGCTCCGGGGATCTCCCCCGCGGCCCGGCGCTGAGACTCGGGCCGGGTGTCGGCGATCTTCGCTCCGCGGCCCACGGCGGCCCACGCCTCGGCGGGCCGCAGGCGCTGGAGCCCTGCGCGAGCCTGTGCCAGCAGCCGGTCGACGTCATTCCCGCGAGCGGCATACTCGCAGGTCGTTGTCGACGCGCTGGGTGATTCCACGGGCATCGAGACACTCCAGGAGAGGTAGGGCGACGCGGCGGCTGGTGGCCAGGGCGACCCGCGCATCGCCGGCGGTGAAGGGTGAGGGAAGTCCCGCGAGCGTGTCCGCGGCCCTGTCCAGCGCGTCGGGCAGGAGCACGACGTTCTTTCCGATCGACGTCACCGCGCCCGAACGAAGCGCGGCCGCCAGCGCCTTGCCCGTGAGGCCGAGTTCGTCCAGGCGCTCGGCGGTGGGGGCGTTGAAGGGGTGCGCGGCGAGGTCGGCGGCCAGCTCCGCGACCGCCTTGGCGATCGCGGGAGGCAGCGACCTGACGGCGGGAAGGATCCGCCCGCCCTCGACCACCAGCGGCGGTGCCACGAGTGCCTCGGCGAGTCGCCGATCGGGCAGCCTGAGCAGCTGGGCCGCAGCGTCCACGGTGATCCCCGGATCGAGCGCGGGCCGTCGCGCGACGTGCTCGGCGAGACGACCTGTCAGCGACGACCAGTACCCTGGGTCGGCGTACCAGTCGCCGGCCACGGGCGACCCGCTGGGCGGGCATCCCATCGCCGTGAGCTCCCTTCCCGTCAGCAGGCCATGCCAGCGCAGCATGTCCGCGGAGTCGGGCAGGCCCACTTCGTCGAGCTCGGCCGCCCTGGCGGCCGCGGCGCCCCGGCGCCGCAGTGCGGCGGGACGGATGTCCAGCACGCGGAGTCCGGCGACGATCTCCCGCCTGCCGGGGTCGCGGAGCAGGCCCCGGTCTCCCGTCCTGAGCGGCAGGGAACGGCTGAGGGTGAGCCTGGCGGTGTCAGCGCCCAGGAAGCGGAGCCTGACGGGAACGGCGGCCGATCCGAGGTGGAGAACCGCCTCCGCCCGATGGTTCATACCGGAATTCAGTCGTACGTCGATGACCTGGGTGGGCATCCAGGCCTCCGGTGTCACCAGGGCCATGCCGCGGAACAGGTCGTCACGGTCGATGCCCCGGAGGTTGACGGCGACGCGGGCGGTCGCGGAGACCCGCTCCGCCGTCTCACCCAGTGTCTGGAGTCCGCGGATCCTGACCCGATGCCCGCCCGTGTCCAGCTCGTCGCCGACGCGGAGCGTCCCCCTGGTCAGCGTTCCGGTGACGACGGTCCCGGCCCCTGTGACGGTGAACACCCGGTCGATCCACAACCGGACGGCATCCTCCGTGTCCGGCTCGGGAAGCGCGGCGGCCAGCCGGGCCAGGGCGGCGTCCAGCTCGTGGAGCCCCTGCCGGGTCCGCCCGCTCACGACGACGCTGTCGATCCCCGCCAGACCGGTCTTCTTGAGGTGACCGTGAACCTGCCTCAGGGCAGGCTCCGGATCCGCGAGGTCGGCCCGGGTGATGACGGCGAGGCCGTGCCGTACGCCCAGAGCCTCGAGTGCGGCCAGGTGCTCGGCCGACTGGGCCTGCCAGCCTTCGTCGGCCGCCACGACGAACATCACCGCCGGGCACGGCCCCACTCCGGCCAGCATGTTGGTGACGAACCGCTCGTGCCCGGGGACATCGACGAACGCGATCCGCTCACCCGATCGCAGTATGGTCCAGGCGAACCCGAGGTCGATGGTCATGCCGCGGCGGCGTTCCTCGGCCCAGCGGTCGGGCTCCATCCCGGTCAGCGCCCGGACCAGCGTCGACTTGCCGTGGTCCACGTGCCCGGCCGTCGCGATCACTTGCACGCGTGCTCCACCGCGGCGGCGATGACCTCGTCCTGACCGGGCTCCACCGCACGCAGGTCGAGCACCAGCCGCCCGCCCGTGATCCGGCCGATCACGGGAGGATCGTAGGAGCGCAGTCGTACGGCCAGATTCTCGTCCACGGCGATTCCCGCGCTGGGCAGCTCCACTCCCGGTGCGCCTCCGCCGCCGACCCTGGCAACGGTCGGCACCGCCTCCGCGCAGCCGCCGAGCCGTCGCGCGAGGCGTTCGGCGCGTTCCCTGAGCTCGGCGGCGCTCGCGTGCAGCGACCGGTGCACCGGCGGTCGCGGGCCGCGCAGGGTCGCTTCGAGCGCGGCCAGGGTGAGCTTGTCCACCCGCAGCGCGCGGGCGAGGGGATGGCGGCGCAGCCGTTCCACGAGGTCTTCGTCGCCGAGCAGGAGGCCCGCCTGCGGGCCGCCGAGGAGTTTGTCGCCGCTGGCGGTGACCAGGGCCGCTCCCTGGAGCAGTGCAGTGGCCGCGTCCGGTTCGCCGGGCAGCAGTGGTTCCGGGCGCAGCAGTCCTGAGCCGATGTCGGCCACCACGGGCGGCCCGATCGTGGCGAGCTCCTCGATGGGGACCTCGGAAGTGAATCCCTCGATCCGGTAGTTGGACGGGTGCACCTTGAGGATGAAGCCGGTGTCCGGGCCACAGGCGTTCTGATAGTCACGCAGGGCGGTCCGGTTGGTGGTGCCGACCTCGCGGAGCCGGCAGCCGGCGGACTCCAGCAGCTCGGGCAGGCGGAATCCGTCGCCGATCTCCACCAGCTCGCCGCGGCTGATGACTATCTCCCTGCCCGGCGCGAGCACCGCGGCTGCGAGCACGAGTGCGGCCGCGTTGTTGTTGACCACGTGCACGGCCCGCGCCTCGGGGACCGCCTGTGCCAGCGCGGCGAGAGCCGTACGGCCACGGCGGGCGCGCTGCCCGCCGGCGAGGTCGAACTCGACGTCGGTGTAGCCGGCGGCCTCGGTGACGGCCGCGACGGCGGCGGGCGAGAGCGGAGCCCGGCCCAGGTTGGTGTGCACGAGCACACCGGTGGCGTTGACGACGCGCTTGAGGCCGCCGGCGGTCGCCGGCAGCAGGGCGAGCGCGGCGTCCACAGCGTCATCGGGGCGGGCCAAGCCCTGGCGGACCCGTTGCTGGGCGTTCGCCACCGCCGCCTTGACGAGGCTGCGGCCGAGCGTCTCCTGCGCGGCGGCCAACCGAGGTTCTGCCAGCATGACATCGGTCCGCGGCACAGAACTGCGTCGATCCACTCGCGACCATCCCGGGTTTCGCTGATCAGCGGAGGCGGACGGGAATCGAACCCGCCGCGCCGAGATGCTCGGCGCCACTGGTTTTGAAGACCAGGAGGGCCACCAGACTCCTAAACGCCTCCGAAGTGGATCATAGACCCATGAACAACATCAGGCTTACGCAATACGGCAACGGAGGCGGCTGCAGCTGCAAGATCCCTCCGGGCGAGCTGGAGGATCTGGTCGCCGGACTCACGCCGACCTCCTCTCCGCCGGCAGGCCGGTTACTGCTGGGCATCGACCAGGCGGATGACGCCGCGGTGCTCCAGGTGGAAGACGACACCCGGGCCATTGTCGCGACGACGGACTTCTTCACCCCTGTCGTCGACGATCCGTACGACTTCGGCAGGATCGCGGCCACCAACGCGCTCTCCGATGTCTACGCCGTCGGCGGCGAGCCCGTCATCGCCCTGAACCTGCTCGGCTGGCCCCGCGGCGTCTTGCCCCTCGAACTCGCTCGCGAGGTGCTGCGCGGCGGATCGGCGATGGCACAGGCAGCGGGCTGCCATCTTGCGGGGGGCCACAGCATCGACGACCCGCACCCCAAGTACGGGCTGGCCGTCACCGGCCTCGCCGACCCGGGCCGCCTGCTGCGCGTGGACGCCGGCAAGCCCGGCATCCCACTCACCCTCACCAAACCTCTCGGTATCGGGGTGCTCAACACGCGGCACAAGGCAACCGGGGAGGTCTTCCCGGAGGCGGTCGCCGCGATGACGACGCTCAACCGCGACGCCTCCCGGCTGGCGCTGGCCGCGGGGGTTGAATGCGCCACCGACGTCACCGGTTTCGGCCTTCTCGGCCATCTCTACAAGCTGGCCAGGGCGAGCGGCATCTCCGCCGTCGTCGACAGCGCCGCCGTGCCTTACCTGGACGGAGCCCGAGAGGCCATCCGTGACGGATACATCAGCGGCGGATCTCGCCGGAACCTCGACTGGATCGCCTCCCACTGCGACTTCGGCGACCTGCCGGAGGACGAGCGACTGCTCCTCGCCGACGCACAAACCTCGGGCGGACTCCTCATCGCGGGCGAAATCACAGGTTTTCCGGTGATAGGCGAACTCGTCCCTCGCGGCGAACACCTGCTGATCGTGAAATAAACCCGAGCCCCGATACCGCGCGAAGAAAAGGACCTGCAGCGAGGGTGTCCAAGACCTGTTCGTGCCGACAGAGACGAACACCCTCGCGACAGTGGTGGTCGGCCGGATCGGCGGATTCGAATTAAGGTCGGCCGCATGTCGCGACCGGGACCAGGCGGCGGCCGAGCGGATCGCCGCCCGCGGCCTGCTCGCCACGCGCCACGCCCGCCCGAAATGCCGGAACCCCTCAGGCAAGCACAGAGAATTGAAGCGCTCCCCACGGATGAATCCGGGGGATTCCAGCCGTCCCGACCGTGCGGCTACGCGCATGGTCGCGACGCTGTTGCTTGGCGATTCACCTTCCGGCCCCGCTCGCGCGGGTTTCCACGCCCCAACCCGCGATCCCGTTCTGGGTGACGCGGGCTCCGCCCTCCCGGCGGTGAGTAGATCATGCCGTGGCCTCCCTCGCGAGCTTGGTTATCACTCACGTGTTCGACCGCGACCCACCATACCCGCGCGTGGTGCACTGCCGCAGCCTGTTCCCGTCAATGCACGCTCGCGCCCTGGCGGGCACTCCCGCGCCGGGCTCACCCCCATAGCTGAAGCCAGGGTCCGCGCCCGGCATCCTCGATCGCAGACGCTCTCCCCTGAATCCTCGTGCGATAGATTAGAGATCATGAGCGCGCCTCGCTGGCTTTCACCCGCCGAACAGCGTGCCTGGCGCACGCATCTGGCGCTGCACAAGCTTCTCATGCACCGGCTCGACCGTGAGTTGCAGGAGTATCAGCTCTCGTTGAACGACTACGAGATCCTGGTCAACCTCTCGGAGAGCGAGGGGCGGCGCATGCGGATGAGCGACCTGGCCGACGCGACGATCCAGTCGCGCAGCCGGCTGTCGCACCAGATCTCCCGCATGGAGGCCAAGGGCCTGGTGACCAGGGAGGACTGCCGCGACGACCGGCGGGGCACGTTCGCGGTGCTGACCGACGAGGGCTGGGAGACGATCCAGCGGGTGGCGCCGCACCACGTGGCGAGCGTGCGCGAGCACTTCGTCGACCGGCTCACCGACGACCAGCTCGAAGCGATCGAGGCGGCCTTCGCGCCGATCGTCGAGCGCCTCAAGAAACTGCGCTGAAGAAACCGCGCTGAGGACGGCGGGCTGAGGACGGCGGGCTGAGGACGGCGGGCTGAGGACGGCGGGCTGAGGACGGCGGGCTGACACCCAACCGATATCCGCGACGCCTCACGGCGTTCCCAGGCGATCGATACGATCCGCACATGCTCAGAAAGCTTCTGATCGTCGCCGTTATCGCGCTGGTGTCGGCGTGCTCCTCGGGCGGCGGCAACGAGCTGCCTGCCGGTCCCGACCTGATGAAGAAGGCCGCCGAGGCCATGAAGGGCGTCAAGTCGGCCGGCTTCTCGATCACGACGGAGGGCAAGACCAATGTGCCGGTCAAGAAGGCGGACGGCAGGCTCACGGCCGCCGGTGACGCCGACGGCACGATCACGATCGACCTCATGGGCCTGCAGGAGATCAGCTTCGCCGTGGTCGGGGACACCGTCCACTTCAAGGGGCCCACGGGCGGCTTCCAGAAGATGACGCGCCAGCAGCTCGCGCAGTTCTACGACCCCTCGGTGATCCTCAATCCCACCAAGGGCATCGCGCAGCTGCTCGCCTCGGCCACCGATCCCAAGGTGGAGGCGCTGGAGGGCGACGTCTACCGGGTGACCACCACGTTCCCCGGGCAGGTTCTCGTCCAGATCATCCCCGGTCTTTCGCAGGGCGTGAACGGCAAGGTCTGGATCGACAAGGCCACCGGCCGCCTGACCAAGGCCAGCCTGCCGGTGCAGGACGGCACGGTGACGGTGTCGTTCAGCGACTACGACGCGCCGGTCACGATCACGCCGCCCGCCGCCGGATGAGAGCCGCCCGCCGGGTCGTCCTCGGCACCGGGGGCGCGGTGGTGCTGCTGGCCGCGCTCGACGCGTACGTGGTGGTCACGGTCCTCATCGACATCGCCGAGGACGTGAACATCCCGCTGAACCACCTGGAGCGGGCCACGCCGATCGTGACGGGGTTCCTGCTCGGGTACGTCGCCGCGATGCCGCTGCTCGGCCAGCTCTCCGACCGTTACGGGCGGCGCCCGCTGATCCATGCCTGCCTGGCGGCGTTCGCGCTCGGCTCGGTGCTGACGGCTCTGGCCGCCGGCGAGGTGATGGTGGTGGCGGGGCGCACCGTGCAGGGGGTGGCCGGCGGGGCGCTGCTGCCGATCACGATGGCGCTCATCGGCGACCTGTGGGACGAGCGCGAACGGCCGGTGGCGCTGGGGGCCGTGGGGGCGGCGCAGGAGCTCGGGAGCGCCCTCGGGCCCCTGTACGGCGGGGTGCTGGCGCTGATCCCGAGCACCGTGGTGGCGGGGGTGGAGCTGGGCGGCTGGCACGCCATCTTCTGGATCAACGTCCCGCTCGCCGCCCTGGCCGCCGTCGCGGTCCACTTCACGGTCCCCTCCGGTACGACCACCCGTACGAGCCCGGCGGTGAACCCGGCGGACCGCGCCACGCCCACCCCCGAGGCCGCCCTCCCCCCGGCGACCACATCCGAGGCCGCTCTCCTCCCAGCGGCCGCATCCGAGGTCACCCAGCCCTCGGCGGCCACTCCCGGCACAGCACTCCCCTCGGCGAGCGCTTCCAGCACGGCACCTCCCACTGCTGGGGCCCCTGACACCGCATCCCCCATGTCGTCCACCAGCGACGTGGCGAGGGACGCCGCAGACGAGGCGGCCACCGGTGCGGACTCGGTGGAGGGCGTCGGCGGGCGGCGGCGCGTGGACGTCGTCGGCGGCGCGCTGCTGGCACTGGGGCTCGCGCTGCTGGTCGTGGGCCTGTACAACCCCGATCCGGCCACCACCGTGCTCCCCCCGTGGGGCTTGCCCGTGATCGCCGCCGGAGCGCTGGTGGCCGGGATCTTCGTGTGGTGGGAGATCCGCTCCCCCGTACGCCTCCTCGACCTCTCCGCCACCCGCAAGGGCCCCCTGCTCGCCACCCTGGCCGTGAGCTTCCTGGCCGGGGCGGCGCTCCTGGTGACCATGGTGTTCGTCCAGTTCACCGCCCAGACCCTGCTCGGCGAGGACGCGCTGGGAGCGTCGCTGGTCCTCGCCAGGTTCCTGGCCGCGCTCACCGTCGGCGCCCTGCTGGGCGGCCTTCTGGCCCGCTGGCTGGGTGACGGCGTCGTCGCGGTGGCGGGCATGGTGCTGGCGGCGGCCGGCTACTGGCTGATGAGCCGGTGGCCCCTCGAACTCGAGAGCGCCGGGCTCGTCGTCGACGTCGACCTGGTGGTCGCCGGTCTGGGGCTGGGCCTGGTCATCGCCCCGGTCTCGTCGGCGGTGCTGCGCGTGACCTCGGCGGCCCAGCACGGCGTGGCGTCGGCGGCGGTCGTGGTGGCCAGGATGATGGGCATGCTGATCGGCATCGCGGCGGTGTCGGCGTGGGGCTTCTACCGGTTCCAGTCGCTGACCGCCCACCTGGACACGCCGCTGCCGTTCGGCGTGGACGCGGTGACGTACCAGCGGCAACTGGCCGAGTACACCGCGAAGGTGCAGACGGCGCTGCACACGGAGTACACGGAGATGTTCCTGGTCACGGCGTTCATCTGCCTGCTGGGCGCGGCCGTCGCGCTGCTGATGCCCCGCGCCCGGCGGGGCGGGCCCGCCACGCCCGCCTGAGAGCGGACGCGGCGGGCCGTGCCCGGTGGTTACGGGGACAGGCGGTGCAGGTCGCGGGGGAAGGCGGTGGTCTGGCGGATGTTGGCGGCCCCCGTCAGCCGCGCCGTCCACCGTTCCAGCCCCAGCGCGAACCCGCCGTGCGGCGGCATCCCGTGCCGGAACGCCTGCAGGTACCCCTCGTACGCCTCCGGGCCCTCACCCCGGGCGGCCAGCGCGGCCACGTAGTCCGGGTACCGGTGCAGCCGCTGACCGCCCGTGACCAGCTCCAACCCCCTGAACAGCAGGTCGAACCCGTTGGAGTGGCCGGGCCGGGCGGGGTCCGGGTGGGTGTAGAAGGGCCGCTTGGACATCGGGTATCCGGTGACGAACAGGAACTCCGACCCGTGCTCCCGCGCCGCCCACTCGCACAGCCACCGCTCCTGCGCGGGCGACAGGTCCGGCTCCGCCGAGCCGGTCAGCTCCTGCGCCTCGGCGAAATGAACGGCCGGGATCTCGGCGGGCACCTCGGGCAGGACCGCGCCCGCGCGTTCGACGGCGGAGGGGGCGCGGCGCCGTACGGACTCCAGCATGCCCGCCACCACCTCCCGCAGCACCGCCATCACGTCCCGGTGGTCCCGGACGAAGCCCAGTTCGGCGTCGAGGCTGGTGTACTGGGCCAGATGGCGTACGGTGTCGTGCGGCTCGGCGCGGAAGACCGGACCGACCTCGTAGACCCGCTCGAACACCCCGACCATCGCCTGCTTGTAGAACTGCGGCGACTGGGCCAGGTAGGCGGGCCGGCCGAAGTAGTCGATGCCGAAGACGTTCGCGCCCGACTCGGTGGCCGAGGCGACGATCTTCGGGGTGTGGATCTCGGTGAACCCGAGCCCGTCGAGCGTCTCGCGAAACCCCGCCACGCTCGCGGCCGAGATCTCCAGCGGCGCGCTGAGCAGCGGATGCCGCAGCGCGACCGGCGCGTGGTCGAGGATCGTCGGCAGCCCGGCCGACACCACCGGCCGGTACAGGTCGAACGGCGGCGCCGCGCACGGCTCCGTCAGCACCTCGATCTCCGGCTCGACCAGCTCGACGCCTCCCGGCGCCTGCGAGCTGGCCGTCACGGTGCCGGTGACCTCGACGACGCTCTCCTCCCCGGGCAGGTCGCTCGCGGCCACCACCTGGGCAAGGCCGGTACGGTCCCTGACGACGAGGAAGGACACGGATTTCAGCTGCCGGCGGCGATGGACCCAGCCGGCGATCGTCACTCGTTGGCCGGCGTGCTCAGCGAGCTCCGCCGACATGACACGAGAGATCATTACAGCTCCTCATGAGGAATTGCATGACCCCTTGGGAGTGCGGGGGAGAAGGGAACTCCCGGTGCCACCGCACTTTCGCCGCCTCAGCGAAGGCGGCCTCGACGACCCGATGACGGGGGTCAGACCGGCGGGGCATTTCCTCCCCGCACTCGGGAGTGTCTTCACCAGCGGAGCACGGGACCGCCTTCGCAGCTACCGGCGGCTCTCTGGACCCCTGCGGACCTCTGGCTACTCGTCTCCGTCGACGCGTTGCCGTAGATCTTACGGCAGATCTCACGACTGGGCCCGGGCAACGGCAAGGCTGTTCCCCGGGCGCCGCGCACGCTACTTGTCCTTCTTGCCGCGCTTCTCGCGGATCTTCATCGTGACCTCGATCGGCGAGCCGGCGAACCCGAACTCCTCCCGGATGCGCCGCTCGATGAAGCGCCGGTAGGTGTCCTCCAGCCATCCCGACGTGAACAGCACGAACTTCGGCGGCTCGATGGAGGCCTGGGTGGCGAAGAGGATCTTGGGCTGCTTCCCGCCCCGCACCGGCGGCGGCGTCTGCTGCACCAGCTCCGTCAGGAACGCGTTGAGCCGGGCGGTGGGCACCCGGGTGGACCAGGAGTCGAGCGCCTTCTCCAGGGCGGGCACCAGCCGGTCGATGTGCCGGCCCGTCAGGGCGGAGATGTTGACCCGCAGCGCCCACGGGGTGCGCACGAGCTGCCGGTCGATCTCTTTCTCCAGGTAGTAGCGGCGGTCCTCGTCGACCAGGTCCCACTTGTTGAAGGCCACCACCATGGCCCGGCCCGACTCGATGACCAGGCCGATGATGCGCAGGTCCTGCTCGGTGAGGACCTCGCTGGCGTCGATGAGCACGACGGCCACCTCGGTGCGCTCCAGCGCGGCACGGGTGCGCATGGCCGCGTAGAAGTCGGCCCCCTGCAGCTCCCGGTCGCGCCGCCGGATGCCGGCCGTGTCGACGAACCGCCAGGTGCGCCCGCCCAGCTCGATCAGCTCGTCGACCGGGTCGCGGGTGGTGCCGGCCATGGGGTCGACCAGCACCCGCTCCTCGCCGGCGAGCTTGTTGAGCAGCGAGGACTTGCCGACGTTGGGCTTGCCCAGCAGGGCGACGCGGGCCGGGCCGCGCTCGGCCTCGAACTTGACGGCGGGCGTCTCGGGCAGCGCGTCGAGCATCACGTCGAGCAGGTCGCCGCTGGAGCGCCCGTGCAGGGCCGAGACAGGGTACGGCTCGCCGAGGCCGAGCGACCACAGCGCGGCGGCCTCCAGCTCAAGTTGCTGGTTGTCGACCTTGTTGGCGGCCAGGATGACCGGTTTGCCGGACTGTCGCAGCACCGAGCCCACGATCTCGTCGGCGTCGGTCGCGCCCACGGTGGCGTCGACGACGAACACGATCACGTCGGCCAGCTCGACGGCGACCTGGGCCTGCTCGGCGATGCGCAGGTTCATCCCGGTGGCGTCGGGGTCCCAGCCGCCGGTGTCGACCACCGTGAAACGGCGGCCACGCCAGTTGGCGTCGTACGTGACCCGGTCGCGCGTGACGCCCGGCACGTCTTCCACGACCGCCTCGCGGCGGCCGATGATGCGGTTGACCAGCGTGGACTTGCCGACATTAGGCCGCCCCACGATGGCGACGACCGGCAGCGGCGCAGTGTCGCCGTGCTCGGTGATCTCAAGGTCGTCGAGGTCAGCCTCGACCCAATCCCCCGTTGGCACGAAATTTCATCCTTTGTGAGTACCGCACCCTCAGGTGCGCTCGCGTACATGGTCGCGGCCGCTTCGGAACTCGTTGGCTCCGCTCTCTCCTTCCGAGCTCCTCCGCTCAGCGACCAGTCCCAACACCTCACCGATGACCTCTTCCAAGGTCAGCGGCGTGGTGTCGAGCTCGACGGCGCCATCCGCCATCGAGAGTGGGTCCGTCTTACGTGTCGAGTCCAGGGTGTCACGCCTGGCCATGGCCTCCTGCTGCGCCTCCACCGTCGAGCCCGCCACCTCGGCGTTGCGCCGCCGGGCGCGGGCCTCCGGGCTGGCCGTCAGGTAGACCTTGACGGCCGCTTCCGGCCAGACGACCGTGCCGATGTCGCGGCCCTCGACCACGATGTCACCGGCGCCGATCAGCTCCCGCTGGAGCTCGACCAGGCGCGCCCGGACCTCGGGGACGGCGGCCACGACGGAGACGGCGCCGGTGACCTCGGTCTCCCTGATCGGCTCCCCCACGTCGACGCCGTCGACGTGGATGGTGGGACCGTCGGGGTCGGTGCCGGACTCGATGCGCGGCTCGGCGCAGCGGGCCGCCATCGCGGCGGGGTCGGCCAGGTCGACGGCCTGAGCGAGCATCCACCAGGTCATCGCCCGGTACATCGCCCCGGTGTCGAGGTAACGCAGGCCCAGCGCGCGGGCGACCCCGCGCGACACGCTCGACTTACCCGACCCCGAAGGGCCGTCCATGGCGACGACCAGACCGGCCACGGCCTCTCCCTCTGCACGAGCTGCTCAAGTATCCCAACCCGAAGAGGCTACCGTGTCCGGCTCAGTCGGCGATCCAGCTCCCGTGGAAGCCGAGCGGGACGCGGGCGGGCAGATGGACGGTGGCGACCGGCTCGCCGGTGAAGTCCTGCGCGGACAGGATCACCAGGTCGGCCGCTCCCCTGGCCTCGTTGTTGACGAAGGCGAGCACGTAGCCGTCGTCCTCGGCCTCGCCGGAGGCGACGAACACCGGCTCGCCGACGTAGGCGCCCCGCCCGAACCGCCGCCACTCCTGCGTCCCCCGCACCAGGTCGTGCTTGATGAGCGTGTTGTCGAACGCCTGGTCGGGCAGGTCCTCCAGCTCGCTGTCGGGCGCGTACAGCACGTCGTGCAGGTCGCGGGCGGCCGAGGTGTAGCCGTAGCGGTACGGCCGGCCGGTGCGGCGCTCGTCCATGCGCGGGAACTCCTGCGGCCGGTCGTCCAGCCGGCTCTGCCGGACCTTGCCGGAGACGAGGTCGATCGTCCACCGGTCGAGCGTCGGCAGGCCGCCCAGGTCGAGCCGGGCGTCCACGAACCGCTTCGGGTAGCGGACCACGTCCACGACCACCTCGTCGCCGTCGTCGTAGGCGTTGAGCGTGTGGAACACCCAGCACGGGTCCACCTCCACCCACCGCACGTCGCCGCTCTCGCGCGACATGAGCCCGATCCGGGCGCCGTGGGCGTCGTTCCACGCGTACGGCAGTTGGACGCCCTTCTCCGCGTGGGCCATGCTGAACGTGACCGGCAGGTCGTAGATCACCACGTACCGCTCGGTGAGCGCGAAGTCGTGCAGCATCGGGGCGTCGGCGATCGGGATGTCCCTGATCCCCGTCACCGCGCCCTCGGGGTTGATCACGATGTGCTGGTGGTGGTCCCAGCCGAAGAAGTAGGCCAGCGCGTGCAGCTCGCCGCTGGCCGGGTCGAGGTGGGTGTGCGCGGCGAACCCGCCGGGCAGGCCGCCGCCGAAGTCGCACGCGCCGACGGTGTCGAGCTCGTAGCTCAGCTCGTACGGCAGCGCCCCCGCCTCGACGGTCGCGAACGTGCGCCCGGCCAGCCCGATGACGTGCGTGTTGGCGGCGAAGTCCATGCCCCCGTGCACGGGGCCTGGCCTGGCCGGCTCGCCGAGCCGTTCGGCGACGCGGGCGCTGCGTACCCAGCGGTTGCGGTACCACTCGGCGCGGCCGTCGCGCAGCCGCACGCCGTGGACCATGCCCTCGCCGAGGAACAGGTGGCCGGCCGAGGGGTCGTCGAGGCTGAGCGGGTTGGGGCCGTTGCGCAGGTAGCGGCCGTTCAGCTCGGCCGGGACGCGACCGGTGACCTCCAGGTCGAAGGCGGTGATCTCATCGGCCACTGGCGCGAACCCGCCGGTGAAGGGCGTCATGTCAGGTTCCTCTCCTCGTGGGTCAGGAATGGCGTGAGGACCGAGTCGCAGAGCAGCCGGTAGCGCTGCGCCGCCTCGTCCGGGTCGAAATAGCCCGAAATTTCCAGACTTACGGCGCCGTGCATGGCCATCCACAGCACATCGGCGATCTCCCGGGCCGCGCCCCCGCGCAGCGCCCCTGCCTCCAGGCACTTCTCCACGCCCCGCAGCAGCAGGTCGAACGTCCGCCTGGCGGCCAGCACCGACTCCTGGTCCGGCTTGAACCCCGGCATCGCCCCCTGGAACATGACCCGGTAGTAGTCGGGCTCGGCCAGCGCGTAGGCGCGGTAGGCCGCCAGCCCCGCGCGCAGCGCGGCCAGGGGGTCCGCCGGGCCCGTGACCTCCAGCAGCCACCGCTCGAACCGCGCGAACCCCTCCAGCCACAACGCCCGGCTGAGCCCGTCCTTGCCGCCGAACAGCGTGTAGATCACCTTGGTCGAGCAGCCGACCTCGCCGGAGATCCGCCGCACGGTCAGCGCCGCCGGCCCTTCGGCGACGAGCAGGTGCGTGGCGACGTCGAGGATCGCGGCCCGGACGACGCTCTGCCCCTCCTGCTGGGCCTGCTGGTACGCAGTAGTCACGGTAACGCCGTTTTCTATGGGTAACACTGTTACCGCCCTTCCTACCCCGTTCCGGGGAGCGCGTCAACCGGAGGAGTAAGTGAGCGCGGCACGGTAAGTGGCCCCCTGTGAACGATCCGCGCGTCACCGTGGTGGTGGCCGGCCGGAACAGGCCGCGGGCGCTGGCCCGTACGCTCCCCCTCCACCCGCGCCCGGTGATCCTCGTCGACAGCGGCCCGGCCGACGTGACGGCGGGGTTCGTGCGGCGTCATTTCCCGGACGTTCGCCTGGTGGAGACGGGCAAGGATCCGGGAGCGCCGGCCCGCGACATCGGCGTCCGCCTGGCCGTGACCCCCTACGTGGCCTTCGCCGACGACGACTCCTGGTGGGCGCCGGGGGCGCTGGAGCGGGCCGCGGACGTGCTGGACGCGTATCCGCGGCTGGCCGTCCTGGCGGCGCGCGTGCTGGTGGGGCCGGAGGAGCGGCTGGACGCGGTGTCGGAGCGGATGCGCGCCTCACCGCTCGGCGTGGAGCCGGACCTGCCGGGGCCGAGCGTGCTGGGCTTCCTGGCGCTGGGGGCGGTGGTGCACAAGGAGGCGTTCCTGGAGGCGGGCGGGTTCGACGGGGTGCTCCTGTCCTCCGGCGAGGAGGAGCGGCTGGCCGTGGACCTGGCCGCGAAGGGGTGGGGCCTGGCGTACGTGGACGACGTCGTGGCCCACCGCCACCCGCCTCCGCCGGGGGGCGCGCGCGGCAGGAAGGTGCTGGCCACCCGTGACGCGGTGCTGACCGCGGTGCTGCGCCGCCCGTGGCGGGTGGTGGCGCGCAGGTCGCTCGACGCGCTCCTGGCCGGCCCTGCGGGCTGGGAGGGGCTGCGTACGGCCGTGCCGAGCCTGCCCCGGGCACTGGCCGAGCGACGGGAGCTGCCGGCGGCGGTCGAACGGGCGCGGCGGCGGCTGGAGAGATGACCGGATGTTACATGCCGTGACTGACGGGAAGCAGAGGGTCATGACAACGATACCAAACCCGATCGACCTGCTCAAGAACCTGAGCGACGTCGAGTTTCCGGCCAATAAGCAAGATCTGCTCAGGGCTGCCCGCCAGCACAAGGCGAGCAAGGACATCATCAAGGCCCTGGAGACCCTGCCCGACCACGACATCTTCGACGATCCGAGTGACGTGACCGACGCGCTCTCGACCATGCGCTGATCGCGGGAAGTGCGGCGGGCGGGGCCCGAAGGCCCCGCCCGCCGTGCTGTTCACCCGAGCCCCGCGCTCAGCGCGAACACCCACACGGGCACCAGCCCTCGCTTCAGCAGCCTGAAGGTGGGTATCGGGCTGCCGCTCACCGTCTCCTTGTAAGCGATCGCCGCCCGGCCCTTCAGGTACCACCGGCGCGGGCTGTCGTCCGGCCGGGTGAACTGGATGACCGCGTCCTCGCGCCCCAAGGAGATGGGCTGATGCACGTACCCGAACCGGAACGCCTTCGGGGTCCTGCCGCGCAGGGTGGCGGCGAGCGAGTCGGCCGCGTGCAGGCCGGTGGGGATGCCGCCCTGGCAGGTGCCGTGCAACACGCCGAACCGCTGGCTGACCGCGGCGGCGTCGCCGACGGCGTACACGTCGGGGTGGGACACCGAGCGCAGCGCGGAGTCCACCACGATGCGGCCGCGGGCGTCGACGGTCAGCCCGGACTCGGCGGCCGCCGGCAGACCCCTGGTGCCGGTGGTCCAGAGCGTCGCGTCGGAGTGGACGAGCTCGCCCCCGGCCAGTTCGACGGCGTCCGGGAGGACTTTGGTGATGTCCGCGCCGGTCCGCACCTCGACGCCCAGCCGTTCCAGCGCGGCGTCCAGGTGGGCGCGCGCCCGCTCGCCCATCATGGAGCCGGGCCGCCCCCTGGTCAGCAGGACCACGCGCAGGTGAGGGTGCGCCTCGGCGATCTCCGTGGCCGACTCGACGCCGGTCAGCCCGCCACCGGCCACGACCACCGAGCCCGAGGTGAGGGCGGCGAGGCGTTCTGAGAGCCGTACGGTGCCGGTGTAGTCGTCGTAGACGAAGGCGTGGTCGGCGACGCCGGGCACCGAGGCGTCGGTGACGGTGCCGAGCGCGTAGACCAGCTTGTCGTAGCCGAGCACGCGCCCGTCCTCCAGGCGCGCCTCCCGGCGCTCGACGTCCAGCCCGGCCACGCGGCCCTGGACGAACTCGATGCCGGTGCCCGCGACCACGTCCTCCAGCGGGAAGTCGGCCAGCCGTTCCCCGGCCGCCGTCTGGTGCAGCCTGAGCCGCTCGGTGAACCTCGGCGAGGCGTTCACCAGCCGCACCCGGCCGCCCGCGCGGCGGGTCCTGACGGCGGTCCTGATGGCCGCGGCGACTCCGGTGTAGCCGGCTCCGAGTACCAGGATGTCGGTCATTGTCCTTACCTCCTCGATTCGACCTGAAGACGGATCGAGGAGGCTCGGACGTGACATCGGGCTATCCGGCGGCCGGCACGGCGGGCTTGGCGTCGGTCCAGCCGACCTTGTACGTCTCGACCCCGCTCTTGCCGGCCAGCTGCTTGCCGCCGTCCTGGAGGTCCACGTAGTGGGCCAGCAGCGTCATCGTCCGGGTGTCCACGATGAACTGCTCCTTGAGCACCGTGTTCTTCTGCTCCAGGGCCGGCAGGGCGACCTTCTGACCGGACCGGTTCAGGGGGTCCTTCGCCCTGCCGAGGTCACTGACGCCCTTGGTGGTCTTCAGCGCCTGGTACGCGGCTGACCTGACCTTGAACGGCACCGGGTTCTCGTACAGCAACCGGGTCAGGTACTCGCCCACGTACCGGTCCAGGTTGACCAGCCAGTCCTCCTTCTTGGCCCTCGGGTCGGTGGTCCTGGCCTCCTCCGCGGCCTCGTCGATCCAGGCGCGCACCTCCGCGACGACGTGCGCCCTGAGGGCCTCCGGCTCGGCGGGCAGTGCCTGGAGCTGGGCGTACGTCACCCACTTCTCCCCCATCCGGAATTTCCCGTCGGGGTGCCCCTTCACCGGGCCCACGCGTCCCTTGCCGGGTTCGGTGGACAGCGAGATCTTCATGCCTTCCGTCCGGTACGTCCACGACGTCGGCGACCCGTCCGCCCGCCAGGCCGCCTCGTCCTTCGCGGTCTTGGGCCGGGCCCCCAGCTCGCGGTAGGCGGACCACGCCTTGCCCCCGGGCGTGAGCCAGTCGACGCCGACCGACCGTACGGTCAGCGTGTATCCGCTGCCCACGGGGCGCGGGTGGTCCGCGGTCCGCACCACCTCGACCCGCCAGTAGGCGCCCTCGGCGGGGGCCGCCTGCGCGGGCACGGCGACGATGCCGGCGGTGATGAGGAAGGCCGCTGCGGCTACGGGGTATCTCACTTGGTTCCCTCCAACGGGTTGTCGTTCGTCCAACGGCTGTCCTGGACCGCGGTGTACTCCAGGAGCAGTCCGTCCTTCACCGACCGGGTCTCGATGGACAGCGGCATCCCGCTGTCCGGGTCGATCACCAGCCGGGTGCGGGTCTCCCCCGCGTACGGGGTCGTGGGGTATTCGGCGGACCGGTATTCGACCGCTTGCCCCGGGCGGCCCAGCGCGTCGGTCACCGCGCCGGCGGCGCTCACCCCGGGCAGCGAGGCCAGCAGCCGGTAGGCGGCGGCCCTGGTCCGGCTGGTCACCGGCGCGAAGAAGAGCAGGCGGGCGGTGTTGTCGACGGTCGCCTGGTCGTCGGCGGCGCCGAGGAGCGCGCGCAGTCCCTCGGGGGTGTCGGGCACCTCGTTCATCTTGGTGAGCGGCTTGCCCGCGAGCACGATGCGGAAGTCCCAGTCCTCGGTGGAGAAGGTCTCCGGCTTGCCCGGCGCCGCCCGTACGATGCCGCTCGGCGCGTCCTCGGTGGGCAAGCCGGGAGCCTTCTTCCCGTAGGTCCACGTCTCCGGCGCCCCGGCGGCACGCCAGGCCGCCTCGTCCTCGGGGGTGGCCGGTCCGGCGCCCAGGTAGGTCCTGCGGGACCAGGTGAGGCCCTCCGGGTCCGCGGGGATCCAGGTCTCCTCCGACTCCCTCTGGCGCAGCACGTAGCGTTGGCCGGGCTCGCGGAACTCCCTGCCGTGGACCAGTGTGCTGCCCCACCAGGCGCCGGTGTCCGGCACGGAGGCCACCGAGGCCGCGGCGGCCAGCAGGAACCGTTTGCCGTCGGGCGCGGTGAGCACGCCGTGCCCCGCCGGCGGCGTGGTGGGGCCAGTGGTGGGCACGGCGGTGGGGAGGAGCAGGACCGCTGCCGCCGCGGCGCCCGCGAGCCCCAGCCCCAGCCCGGTCCACCTGGCGCTCCTGCGGCCCTTCCGCACCCGCTCCTGGGTGATCGCGGCGGCCAGCCGCTCGCGCCCGGCCTGTTCCACGCCGGACGTCAGCGGCGGTGCCGGCAGCAGCTCCCGCACTGCCCGGTAGTCATCCATCGGTGCCTCCGTTCAAGGGATTGACGCTGCCCAGGGCGGCACGAAGCTTCCTGCGCACGCGGGACAGGCGGGATCCGACGGTGCCGTACGGGATGTCGAGGGCCTGGGCCACCTCTTCATGGCTCAGCTCGCCCAGCGCGCTCAGGAGCAGCACATCCCTGTCGCCGTCGGACAGGGCACGCAGCTCCGTCGCGAGCCGCCCCTGTGCGCTCACGGCGTCCACGCGGGTCACCACGCGCTCCTCGTGGCCGTCCTCCGGGGCGCGGTGCACGCCGGCGCTGCGTTGCAGCGCGGCCAGCCGCCGGGTCTCGGTACGGCGATGCAGGGCGATCAGGTTGGTGGCGAACCCGTACAGCCAGGGGCGGACCTCGCCGCGCCGGGAATCGAACGTCTCGCGCTTCCTGAAGGCCGCGAGGAACACCTCGGCGGTCAGGTCGTCGGCGGCCTGCCGGTCCAGGCGCCTGCCGAGGTACGCGTGGATCTCCGCCACGTATCGGTCGTAGATCTCACCGAACCGCTCGGGTTCTCGACACGACAGCTCCACCAGAGCCGCGTCGTTCAGCGCCTGCGCCGGGACCGATGGCCCGGCGCGAGCCGTCATGTTGGCAGTCACACCCTTTACTCAACCGATAGGGCGTTCTGCTTTCACGCCCGCGTCGCGCCGGGGGCTCTCAAGATCTCAGGGAACTTTCCAGCCGCGCTCGCGCAGGGCGTCGGCGAGCGCGGAGGCGGCGTCGGGCTGGACGGACAGCTCGGCGATGCCCAGGGGCAGCCCGGGCGCGTGCTCCAGGCGCACGTCCTCGACGTTGACCCCGACCTCGTCGCACACCTGGAAGAGGCGGGCGAGCTGGCCGGGACGGTCGCCGATGACGACCTGGACGACGGCGTAGGAGGAGGCCGGGCCGCCGTGCTTGCCGGGGATGCGGTCGTGGCCGACGACGCCGCGCTTGAGCAGCTGGGTGATCTCGTAGGTGGCGGTGCCGTCGCCCTCGGCCAGGGCGCGCAGGGCGCTGGCGGCCTCGGCCAGGTCGGTGGCGACGGCTTCGAGCACCTCGGCGACCGGGGAGGCGTTGCCGGACAGGATGCCGAGCCACAGGCTCGGGTCGCTGCCCGCGATCCTGGTGACGTCGCGTACGCCCTGACCGGCCAGGCCGAGCGCGACGTCGGTGGCGTCGGCCAGGCGGGCCGCCACGGCGGAGGCGGCGACGTGGGGGGCGTGGGAGACGACGGCGACCGCGCGGTCGTGCTCGGTCGCGCTCACCTCGACCGCGTTGGCCCCGCACAGCTCGATCATCCGCAGCACGGTCGCCTTCGCCTCGGGATCGGCCTGCTCGGTGGGGCACAGCGCCCACGGCCGGCCCAGGAACAGGTCGGCCCTGGCCGCCCCCGGTCCGGACTTCTCGCGGCCCGCGAGGGGGTGGGAGGCGACGTACGAGGTCAGGTCGCAGCCGAGCTGCGTGGCCCGGTGCAGCGGCTCGGCCTTCACGCTGGCGACGTCGGTGTAGAACCGGGCGGCGTTGATCCGCTGCAGCTCCAGCAGCTCGGTCGCCACGTGGGCCGGGGGGACGGCGATGATCGCCAGGTCCACCACGCCGGTGGGCCGCTCGTCCGGCTGCCAGTCTTCGCCCGCGCCCAGCTCCCGGGCCAGCCGTACGGCGGCCTGGTCGCGGTCGGCGAGCAGCACGCGTACGCCGCGCTTGCGCAGCGCCAGGGCCGCCGAAGTGCCGATGAGGCCGGTGCCGACGACGAGCGCGGTACGAAGTTCCATCTCGATGTCCTGATTTATCGGGCGATTGTGGTCGTGAGTATGCCCTGGCGTACTCGCCTGGCGTTACTGGGCGATATCCTGCCGCAACTTCACCGCGCCACGCAGGTAGACATGCTGGATCGCGGACCGCGGGCGGTCGAGGTCGACGTGGGCCATGAGGCGTACCACGCGGGGCAGCGCGCCCGGCACGTCGATCTCGGTGCAGCAGATCAGCGGCACCTCGTGGAAGCCCAGCTTCCGCGCCGCGAGCGCCGGGAACTCGGCCGTCAGGTCGGGCGTGGCCGTGAACAGCACGCTGATCACGTCGTCCGTGGTCAGCTCGTTACGCTCCATGATCGCGGTGACCAGCTCGGTCGTGCCTGCGATGATCGAGTCGCGGTCGTTGGCTTCCACCTGGATCGCCCCGCGGATCGCCCGCACCATGTGGTCAGTCCCCTTCCATAGCGGGAGAGCCCGTGCGGAGGTTCGCACGGGCTCCTGCGTCCGGCCAGATTACAGCTTCACGGCCGCGTACAACTCACCGACCTCTTTCAAGCTCAGCGCCCTAACCGTCCCAGGTTTGGTACGGCCCAGCTTCACCGGGCCGAACTCGATCCTGGCCAGGTCGATCACGCGGTGGCCCGCCTCTTCCAGCATGCGCCTGACGACGTGCTTGCGGCCCTCGTGCAGAACGATCTCGACCAGCGCCTGCTGACCGTGCTCGTGCACGATGGCGAAGCTGTCGGCCTTGACGATGCCGTCCTCCAGCTCGATGCCCTGCTTGAGCCTGCGGCCCAGGTCGCGCGGGATCGGGCCCGGCACCTTGGCCCAGTACTTCTTCTGCACGCCGTAGCTGGGGTGCGTCAGCCGGTTGGCCAGCTCGCCGTCGTTGGTGAGCAGCAGCAGGCCCTCGGTCTCGGTGTCGAGCCTGCCCACGTGGAACAGCCGCGGAGCGAGCTCCTCCACGTAGTCGGCCAGGCACGGGCGGCCCTGCGGGTCGCTCATGGTGGAGACGACGCCGATGGGCTTGTTCAGGGCGTAGTAGACGAGGTCGGGGGCGGTGGGGACGCGCTTGCCGTCCACGTGGATGACCTGCGTCGCCGGGTCCACCTTGGCCCCGAACCGCCGCACGACCTGGCCGTTCACGGTGACCCTGCCGTCGCCGATCATCTCCTCGCAGGCCCGGCGGCTGGCCACGCCCGCCTGGGCGAGCACCTTCTGCAGCCGCACCCCGTTGGGGACCTCGGTGGTGTCGCGCTCGTCGGTGTAGTCGTCGGCGTAGAAGTCGCGGTCGCGGAGGGGCTGGCGAGCGGCCTTCACGCGGTCACGCTGGGGGCTGCCGATCGTCTGCACGTCGTCGCGGCGGGGCGCGCGAGGGGCGCGGGTGGCACGGTCGGCACGGTCGGCGGTGCGGGCGTCACCGTCGCGCTTGCCGAACCGGGCCCGCGAAGAGACCGGCGCGGCCCCTTCCCTACGCCCGCTCCGGTCAGCCCGGAACCCGCCACCACGCTCGTCGCGCCGCCCGGCGCCGAACCCGCCACGCTCGTCACGGGCACCGTAGCCACCACGGTCCTCACGGGCACCGTAGCCGCCGCGCTCGTCTCGCCGCCCGGCACCGGCGCCACCACGCTCGTCACGCCGCCCGGCACCGGCACCACCACGCTCGTCGCGAGCACCGTAGCCACCACGCTCGTCGCGAGCACCGAAGCCACCACGCCCATCGCGGGCACCATAGCCACCGCGCCCGTCGCGGGCGCCGAAGCCGCCACGCTGGTCGTCGCGGCGCTCGGGACGGTATCCGCCCCTGTCGCCGCGGGGCCGCTCCTGGCGCTCGCCGCGCTCATCACGCCGCCCGGCCGGGTAGCCGCCGCGCTCATCACGTCGTCCGAAGCCGGCGCCACCGCGCTCATCACGCCGCCCGGGGCCGTAGCCGCCGCGCTCGTCCCGTCGGTCAGTTGCGCCGTAGCCACCGCGGCCCTCACGGGCACCGTGGCCGCCGCGCTCGTCTCGCCGCCCGGCACCGGCGCCACCGCGCTCGTCGCGAGCACCGTAAGCGCCACGCCCGTCGCGGGCACCGTAGCCGCCACGCTGGTCGTCGCGGCGCTCGGGACGGTATCCGCCCCTGTCGCCGCGGGGCCGCTCCTGGCGCTCGCCGCGCCCGTCGCGGTCTTCGTCACGGCTCCTGCGCTCGTCACCGAAGCGGCTGCCGCCGCGGTCGTCGCGCGCCGGGCGCTCCTCGCGCTCGCCACCGGAGTATCGCTGCTCGCGGCCGCCGGACCCGTACCGGGCGCGCGAGCCGCTCCGGTCGGCGCGGAGGGAGTCACCGGACCCGCCGCGGCTGTCATTCGAACGGAACCCGTCCCTGGAACGGGACCCTGAACCGGAGTCGGAGCGGAAGGCGGGACGTCCCGCTCGGCCCTGACCCGAGCCGCCGGTACGTCCACGACCGCGTCCATCACCGGACGGGGTGCTACGCCTGTTGATCACTTTGTTGTCTCCTCGAGGTTTTCCACGTCGTCGGGGAGGAGGGGCGCGAGCTCGGGGAGCTCGCTGAGGTCCCGCAGTCCCAGACGTTCAAGGAAGTATGAGCTTGTCCGGTAGAGCACTGCCTGGCTCTCCGGGTCGGTGCCGGCCTCTTCGACCAGCCCTCTCGCGACGAGCGTCCTCATGACGCCGTCGCTGTTGACGCCGCGTACTGCGGCGACGCGGGCCCGGCTCACCGGTTGCCGGTAAGCCACGACCGCAAGTGTCTCCAGCGCGGCCTGGGTCAGCCGCGTCTGCTGGCCGTCGCGTACGAACCGCTCGACCAGGGGTGCGCAGTCGGCACGCGTGTAAAAACGCCAGCCGCCCGCGACATCTCTCAAGTCAAAACCTCGGCCGGCAGCGGTATATTCCGCCGCCAGGCCCCGCAGCGCGGCGGCCACCTCGTGGGTGGGCCGCTCCAGCACCTGGGCCAGGGTGACCTCGGCCACGGGCTCATCGACGACGAGCAGAATGGCCTCCAGCGCCGCCGCCAACGTCGGCCCGGTCCCAGCCCGCTCCTGCCCCTCCCCCGCGTCTCCGGACCCCTCCTCCAGGTCCTCCTCGCCCAGTGCCGCACCGGCCTCCGCAACGTCCGCCTCTTCGGCCGCACCAGTCGCGCTGAGCTCCACCGCGCCGCCACTCGCCGACTCGGCGCCCGGGAGGCGCGTGTCCGGGGTGGTGGCCGAAGCGTCCGGTGCCGCTGGGGTGTCGGGTGGTGCCTCCTGCGAAAGCGGCCCGTCGGCCGACCGCGCCTCATCCACCGACTGCGCCTCATCCGCCGACCGCGTCCCGGCCTCCGACGGTTCGTCGTCCGAGGGCGTGGGCTCGGTCTCGGTGTCCTCCACAGGTGGGGCCGGGGGTTGGGCGAGGGAGCCGGGGAGGGTCATCCAGGAGGGGAGCGGGGGCTCGGAGTCCGGGGATCGGCGAGGGGTGGGCAGTGGGTTGTCAGTCATTGCGTGGTTTCTCCGCGGATTCCTCGTAATCGTCCCCCACCGCGACGTCCCCGTCGTCAGCGCCCGTCCAGGTTACGTGCAAGTCCCCCAGCGCTTCGACCTGTTCGAAGGTGACCGCCGACTCCCGGAAGAGCTCCAGCACCGCCAGGAAGCGGGCGATGACCTCGAAAGTGCCCGAGCAGTCGGCCACCAGCGCGCGGAAGGTGGCGCGCCGCAGCCGGCGCAGGTGCATGACCAGGATGGCCGCCTGCTCCTTGACGCTCGCCAGGGGCTGGTAGATGTGCCCGACGCTGACGGTGGGGGGCAGCTTGGGGGTGAAGGCCTTGGCGGCGATCTTGGCGAGCTGCTCGGGCCCGATGCCCAGGATGAGCTCGGGCAGCAGGTTGGCGAACTGCGGCTCCAGCGGCACCGTACGGGGAAAGCGCAGCGCCTCCTCCGCCATCCGCCCCGAGAAGAGCTTCGCCACCTCCTTGTACGCCTTGTACTGCAGCAACCGCGCGAACAGCAGGTCCCTGGCCTCCAGCAGCGCCAGGTCCTCCTCGTCCTCCACCTCGCCCGAGGGCAGCAGCCGGGCCGCCTTCAGGTCGAGCAGGGTCGCCGCGACCAGCAGGAAGTGGCTGGTCTGGTCGAGGTCCCACTCGGGCCCCCGGGAGCGGATGTACGCGATGAACTCGTCGGTGACCTTGGAGAGCGAGACCTCGGTGATGTCCAGCTTGTGTTTGGCGATGAGCCCGAGCAGCAGATCGAAGGGCCCCTCGAAGACATCCAGGTGGACCTGGAACCCTTGAGGCTGCTCGGAGTCGGTCACCTGGCCATTGTGGCAGGCGCCGACCAGCGCGAGAGCACCTCGCGGGCCAGCTCACGGTAAGCGTTCGCACCGAGCGAGGACGGGTCGAAGGTGGTGATGGGCTCACCGGCGACCGTCGCGTCGGGGAAGCGGACCGTACGGTTGATCACCGTGTGGAACACCTTGTCGCCGAACGCCTCCACCACGCGGGCCAGCACCTCACGGCCGTGCAGCGTACGGGCGTCGTACATGGTGGCCAGCAGGCCCTCGATCTCGAGGTCCTCGTTGAGCCGCTCCTGGACCTTGGAGATCGTGTCCATGAGCAGCGCCACGCCGCGCAGCGCGAAGAACTCGCACTCCAGCGGCACCATGACGCCGTGGGCGCAGGTCAGGGCGTTGATCGTGAGCAGGCCCAGCGACGGCTGGCAGTCGATGAGGCACACGTCGTAGTGCGGCAGCAGCGGCTTGATCACCCGGCCGAGCACATGCTCGCGGGCGACCTCGGAGACGAGCTGCACTTCGGCGGCCGACAGGTCGATGTTGCTGGGCAGCAGGTCGAGGCCCTCGACGCCGGTCTCCAGGAGCACGTCCTCGGCGGTGATGCCGCGCTCCATGAGCAGGTTGTAGACGGTCAGGTCGAGCTGGAGCGGGTTGATGCCCAGGCCGACGGAGAGCGCGCCCTGCGGGTCGAAGTCGACCAGCAGCACCTTGAGCCCGTATTCGACGAGGGCGGCCCCCAGGTTGATGGTGGTCGTCGTCTTGCCGACGCCGCCCTTCTGGTTGACCATCGCGACCACGCGCGCCGGGCCGTGCACCGCGGGCGGCACCGGCTCGGGGAACACCGGTCTGGGCCGCTGCGTGGGCCCGAGATTGACGCCGTTGGGAGGCGCGTTGGTCTTCGTGTCGCCCCAGGGGTTGTCGGGGGTCCCCGGGGTCGAACCCTTGGTCGTCACAGTCACCAGCTCGAACCTCCCTGACGATCCCGAACCGGACCGTCCGGACGGACACTATGGGCTCGCCACTTTAGGCGGCAAGGCGGCACGCCGAGGGCTGCCGCACGTCGCAAAAGACTATAGATCACTGCCGGGCACGCGGATGCGCGGCGGCATAGACCTCGCGAAGCTTGTCGACCGTCACCAGTGTGTAGACCTGGGTGGTCGTCACGGAGGCGTGGCCGAGCAGCTCCTGGACCACCCTAACGTCAGCGCCACCGTCTATCAGATGGGTTGCGAAGGAATGGCGAAGAACGTGGGGACTTATCCCGACCAGCCCGGCGCGTTCGGCGGCGGCCTGGAGCACTTCCCACGCTCCCTGCCTGGTCAGACGGCCTCCCCTGGCGTTCAGGAAGACGCCCGGGGTGCCGCGCCCGTGGGCGAGCAGGCCGGGTCGGGCCCGGATGAGGTAGGCGTCGAGCGCGGAGCGGGCGTAGCGGCCCAGGGGCACGACGCGGGTGCGGCCGCCCTTGCCGCGCAGGCGTACCTGGTCGTCCTCCAGGTCGTCCACGGCCAGCCCGACGGCCTCGGAGATGCGGGCGCCGGTGCCGTACAGGACCTCGAGCAGGGCCCTGTTGCGCAGGGTCAGGGGCGCGCCGTCGGGGCCGGAGGCGGCGATGAGCCGCTCGACCTCGTCCACGGCGATGGCCTTGGGGAGCCTGCGGAGCTGGCGCGGCGGGCGTACCTCGTGGGCGGGGTCGTGGGCCGTGACGCCTTCGCGCAGAGCGAAACGGTGCAGCCCGCGCACGGCGGAGACGGCGCGGGCGGCCGAGCTGGCGACGAGCGCGGGATGCTCGCCGTCGCCCTCGCGCAACGCGGCGAGGAAGGCCAGCACGTCGGCCTCCCCCACCTCGTCGAGCCCCAGCCGGCCGCGCGCCTGCAGATGGTCGACGTATCGCCGCAGGTCACGACGGTAGGACGCGAGCGTGTTGGCAGCCAGGCCCCGCTCCACCGCCAGATGGGCGAGGTAGCTGGAGAGCACCGCCTCCACGAAAAGGTCCTTCCGTCACGCCTCAGGGGCGTCGGCGGGGCGCAACAGGGCGAACCCCTCAACCGAAGCCGCGTACGCGGCGAGGATACCGGCCACGGCCGGGGAATTGTGGATCATTCCCATGAGCGCGTTCTCGACCGCGTCGGGCAGGGGCACCCACTCGACCGGCATGTCGATCTCCTCGTGCCGGTGGACGAAGTCGGTCTCGATCTTGGTCAGGTCGCGGGCGAGGAACACCCGGATCCGCTCGTCGGTCATGCCCGGCGAGGAGCGCAGGTCGACGAGGGTGTGCCAGGTGTCGGCCCGGTAGCCGGCCTCCTCGGCGAGCTCCCTGGCCGCGCCCGCGACGAGCGATTCGCCTTCGACGTCGCGGATCCCGGCGGGCAGCTCCCACATCAGCATGCGCGTGGGGTGGCGGTACTGCCTGATCATCAGGACCCGCTCCTGGTCGTCGAGCGCGAGCACGGCGACCGCGCCCGGATGCACGATGTAGTCGCGCTCGGCGACCTCGTCGCGCGGCATCTTCACGGTGTCGGTGACCATCGTGACGATGTGGCCGCGGAAGCGTTCCTTGGAATCGACGACGTCCCACGTCTCGGGCGTGTCCATGATCATGGTCGCACTCGCTTCCGGGCCTCGCCGCTCACGCGGGCCGCCGCGGCTCCGGTGGTCCTCACTGGCTCACCTTGGTGGCGACCCGGGCGTCGGCGTACTGCAGGGCGGCGCCGATGAGGCCCTTGAACATGGGGTTGGCCCGCGTGGGGCGCGAGCGGAACTCGGGGTGCGCCTGCGTGCCGATGAAGAACGGGTGGACGTCGGCGGGCAGCTCGGTGTACTCGACCAGCCGGCCGTCGGGCGACAGGCCGGAGAAGACCAGGCCGACCTTCTCCAGCTGCTCGCGGTAGGCGTTGTTGACCTCGTAGCGGTGGCGGTGGCGCTCGTCGGCCTTGGCCTTGCCGCTGTAGAGCTGCCTGGCCAGGGTGCCCTCGCCGAGCTTGGCGGTGTAGCTGCCGAGCCGCATGGTGCCGCCCATGTCACGCTCGCCGGCGACGACGTCCTCCTGGTCGGCCATGGTGGAGATGACCGGGTGCTTGGTGTCGGGGTCGAACTCGGCGGAGTTGGCGTCCTCGATGCCGGCCATGTTGCGGGCGGCCTCGATGACCATGCCCTGCATGCCCAGGCAGATGCCGAGCAGCGGGACCTTGCCCTCGCGGGCGTGGCGGATCGCGCCGATCTTGCCCTCGATGCCGCGCACGCCGAACCCGCCGGGGATCAGCACGCCGTCGACGCCGTCGAGCTCGCGCTCGGCGCCCTCGGGGGTCTCGCAGTCGTCGCTCTTGACCCACCGGATGTTGATGCGGGCGTCGTTGGCGAACCCGCCGGCCCGCAGCGCCTCGGTGACCGACAGGTACGCGTCCGGCAGGTCGATGTACTTGCCGACCAGGGCGATCGTGACCTCCTTGGCCGGGCGGTGCACCCGGCGCAGGAGCTCCTCCCACTCCTTCCAGTCGACGTCGCGGAAGGGCAGGCCGAGCCGGCGCACCACGTACGCGTCGAGCCCCTCGGAGTGGAGCACCTTGGGGATGTCGTAGATCGAGGCCGCGTCCACGGCGGAGACGACGGCGTCCTCGTCCACGTCGCACATCAGGCTGATCTTGCGCTTGATCGCCGTCTGCACGGGCCGGTCGGATCTCAGCACGATCGCGTCCGGCTGGATGCCGATACTGCGCAGCGCCGCCACGCTGTGCTGGGTCGGCTTGGTCTTGAGCTCGCCCGAGGGACCGATGTACGGCAGCAGCGACACGTGCAGGAAGAACACGTTGTCGCGCCCGACCTCGTGCCTGATCTGGCGCACGGCCTCCAGGAACGGCAGCGACTCGATGTCGCCGACCGTGCCCCCCACCTCGGTGATGACCACGTCCACCTCAGGACCGGCCATGCCCCTGATCCGGTCCTTGATCTCGTTCGTGATGTGCGGGATGACCTGGACGGTGTCGCCCAGGTATTCGCCCCGCCGCTCCTTGGCGATGACGTTGGAGTAGACCTGGCCGGTCGTCACGTTGGCCGAGCCGTGCAGGTCGGTGTCGAGGAACCGCTCGTAGTGGCCGACGTCGAGGTCGGTCTCGGCGCCGTCGTCGGTGACGAACACCTCGCCGTGCTGGAACGGGTTCATGGTGCCGGGGTCGACGTTGAGGTAAGGGTCGAGCTTCTGCATGGTGACCCTGAGACCGCGCGCCTTGAGCAGGCGACCGAGGCTGGATGCCGTGAGCCCCTTGCCGAGACTGGAGGCGACACCGCCGGTGACGAACAGATGCTTGGTTTGCGATGCGCTGCGCAAAGGGGCTCCCGTGGCTCGAGGTGTGGTCGAAGTGTCCACGGGCTCTCAGGATATCAAACAACGCCCCCGACATGCCCGAACGGCTTGACCTAGCGGTAACTTTGGTCCCTATGTCATTGGTACGGCGGGCGGTAGGCGCGCTGATTCACCGTGCCTACGCGGCGATCCGCCGCGCCGGCGCGATCACTCCGGCCGCTCCGTCCGGCTATCGTTTCCGCCGGATCGGCGACGGGGTCAGCATCGCATTCCCCCCGGGCGCGATCTTCGGCGAGGGGTGGATCGAGATCGGCGACCACACGCTGATCGGCGAGCGCGTGTCCCTGTCCTGCGGCATGGGCCCGGGGCTGGACCTCGGGCCGGATCCCATCCTGCGCATCGGCGGCAGCTGCTCGATCGGCCGCGGCTCGCACATCGTGGCCCACCAGTCGATCGAGATCGGCGACCACGTCTTCACCGGCCCGTACGTGTACATCACCGACCAGAATCACGTCTACGACGACCCCGAGGTGCCGATCGGCCGGCAGTGGCCGCGTAACAGCCCGGTATCGATCGGCTCCGGCTCGTGGATCGGGGCCGGCGCGATCATCCTCCCGGGCACGAGGCTGGGCCGCCAGTGCGTGGTGGCGGGCGGGGCGGTGGTCCGCGGCGAGTTCCCCGACCACAGCGTGGTCGCCGGCGTCCCGGCCAGGCTCGTCCGCGGTTACACGCCCGAACTCGGCTGGCACAACCCCGCCCTTCCCCGCCCCCTGGACCACCGCACGGCCTCCTGACGCGCCCCGGCCAGGGGGATGGACCGAACAAGCTTCTGCCGGTTAGCGTCAGACCATGCGGACCCCCATCTGTGAGCGCCTGGGCATCGAGTTCCCGTTGTTCGCCTTCAGCCACTGCCGCGACGTCGTGGCCGCCGTCACGAACGCGGGCGGCTTCGGGGTCCTGGGCGCGATCGCGTACTCGCCCGAGCAGCTCGACACCGAGCTGACCTGGATCGACGGGCAGGTGGGCGGCCGGCCGTACGGGGTGGACGTGCTCGTGCCCGGCAAGGTCGACGCCTCCGCGCTCGACCGGCAGGCGCACCTCATGGACTTCGTCCCCGACCGGCACCGCGACTTCGTCACCCACCTGCTGTCCAAGTACGGCGTGAGCGCCCCCGTGCAGCCGCTGACGGCGGCGGCGGACGAGTTCGGCAGGCGGGTGACGGCGACCGGGGCGACGGGGCTGATCGACGTGGCGCTCAAGCACCCGATCGGGCTGATCGCCAGCGCCCTGGGGCCGCCTCCGCCCGAGATGGTCGCCCGGGCCAGGGAGGCGGGGGTGCCGGTGGCCGCGCTGGTCGGCACGGTCGAGCACGCCCGCAGGCAGGTGGCGGCGGGCGCGGACCTCATCGTGGCGCAGGGCACCGAGGCGGGCGGGCACACCGGCGAGATCTCCACGATGGTGCTGGTGCCGCAGGTCGTGGACGCGGTCGCCCCGGTCCCCGTGCTGGCGGCGGGCGGGATCGCGTCGGGGCGGCAGATGGCGGCGGCCATGGCGCTCGGGGCGGAGGGCGTCTGGTGCGGCTCGGTCTGGCTGACCACGGAGGAGGCCGAGACGTCGCCCGCGGTCAAGCGCAAGTTCCTGGCCGCCTCGTCGCTGGACACGGTCAGGTCCAGGTCCCGTACGGGCAAGCCGGCCCGCCAGCTCAAGTCGGCCTGGACGGAGGAGTGGGACTCCGGCCAGGAAAGCCCCGGGCCGCTCGGGATGCCGCTGCAGCTGCTGGTGGCCGAGGGCGCGATGGCCCGCATCGGGGCGGCGGCGGAGAAGGGCGAGCCGGGGGCGGTGGAGCTGGTCAACTACTTCGTCGGGCAGGTCGTGGGCCAGCTCGACCAGGTGAGACCGGCCCGCGAGGTGGTCTACGACATGATCAGCGAGTTCGGGGAGGCGGTGGAGCGGCTGGGGCGCCTGTCCGACCCCGACTAGCCGCGTAGACGTACAGGTACGGGTGCCGCGGCCGGACCTCGCCGTCCGCCATGGCCCTGGCCAGCGCGAGCGCCCCGTCGGCCGAGGTCCCCAGGGGCGGCGCGAAGCGGGCTTCCGGCAGCAGGGCGCGTACGGCGCCCTGGAACGGCTCCATCAGCAGGTCCGCGGCGTCGAAGAGGCGGCCGCCCCAGGAGAAGACCGGGTCGAGCCCCGCCGCGGCGGCGACGGCGGTCTGGCCGAGCTGCCGCCCGGCCTCGGTCCAGATCCCGCGGGCGACCGGGTCTCCGGCGCGGGCCGCAGCGGCCACGGACGGCGCGAACGACGCCAGGTGGTGCGCCGGCGAGCCCGACTCGTAGACGAGCGCCACCAGGTCCAGGGGGTGGCCGAAGCGGGCCGTCAGGTGTTCGAGCAGGGCGGGCGAGCCGCCGGCCCGGCCGTCGTGGGCGCGCAGGGCGGCCTGGAGGCCCTGCGTGCCGATCCAGGCGCCGCCGCCGTGGTCGCCGAGCAGGTGGCCCCATCCGTCGGACTGGTTCCAGACGCGGTCGAGGTCGGTGCCGAGCGTGATGACGCCGGTCCCGGCGGCGACCACCACTCCGGGCCGGAATCCGAGCGCGCCGACGTGCGTGGTCACCATGTCCCCCGCGACCGCCAGCGTCTGGAGCCCGAACCGCTCCCCCAACGCCCGCCACAGCGCCTCCGGCTCCCTGACCAGCCCCGGCAGCCCGGTCACGCCGACGGCCATCCCGTCCAGCCGATCGGGGACGCGCGCCGCGTTCCCGATGACCGTCACGATCCGGGTGGCGAGCCGGTCGAGGTCCACCCGCCCCTCGGCGCGGGGCACGGGTGCCGAGTCCTCGCCGCGCGTGATCTCCCCTCCGCTCTCGATCCGTATCCTGATGCCTCCGCCGCCGACGTCCACGCCCGCGAAGCCGCTCATCCGGCGTGCCCGCCCAGCGCGGCGACGGCCGCGCGGACACCCGGATGCGCGGCGAGCGCGTCCCGCGCCTGACCGGGTGTGCAGCCCGTGAGCAGCCGTACGAGCGCCTCCGGGATCCGCCCGTCCGCCTGCGCCAGCGCGGTGCCGCAGGCCGCGGCCTCCTCCCCGGTCGCCTCCATGAGCAGGTTCACTGCCCGCTGCTCCAGCTTGGCGTTGGTGGCGACCAGCCCGACCATGAGGTTGGAGTACGTACGCCCCGCCTTGATCATGAGCGCCGTCGAGAACGCGTTCAGCAGCACCTTGGTCGCTGTGCCCGCCTTGAGCCGGGTGGAGCCGGTCAGCGCCTCGGGCCCGGTGTCCGCGACGACGAGAATCTCGGCCAGGTCACGCAGCGGCGCGGACGGGTTGCAGGTGATCAGCACGGTGAGCGCGCCCGCCGCCCCGGCCGCGCGCAGCGCCCCGGCCACGTACGGGGTGGACCCTGATGCCGTGATGCCGACCGCCACGTCGCGCTCGTCGAGGGCCCGCGCGTCGGCGGCTCCGAGCTCCTCGGCGTCCTCCTGGTCGATGGACGAGTCCGTGAGCGCGGCGGCCCCGCCCGCGAAGTGCGCGGTGAAGAGGCCGCCCGCCACCCCGAACGTCGGCGTGATCTCGGTGGCGTCCAGCACCGCCAGCCGCCCCGACGCTCCGGCGCCGAAGTAGTGCACGCCTCCCCCTCGGGGCAGCCGGAGGTGCGCCTCGTCCACCGCGCGGGCGAGCGGACCGGCCGCGGCGCGGGCGGCCTCGACCGCCCCGGCGTCCTCGTCCAGCAGGAGCCGCAGGACGTCTCCCGACTCCAGCGTGTCGATGTCGGCGGTGCGCGGGTTGCGGCTTTCGGTCGGTGGTGCCACCTGGGGCATCGTTCTCCTCATCGATCGTCCCGTTCGAAGGCGCCCGCGTAGGCGCCGAACAGCCGGCGTGACTCCGTGGCGAGGTCGCCCCGGTCCCGCGCCGCCGGCTCCGGGCCTTCCCGCAGGAAGAGCTCGGCGCGTTCGCGGAGCCGTTCCCGCAGCTCCGCTTCGGAGTCGCCCGGCGCGACGAGCGCGCGGTCGAGCCCGCCCGCCCACAGCGCCCAGCGATCTCGGTAGTAGCCGCCGACGAGCCCGCTCCAGTGCCGGCCGGCGTAGTCGTCGAGCAGCGGGCTGTCCGAGGTGCCCCACACCGTGATGATGCGGCGGGCGTTGTCCCGCAGGACCGCGCGGTCGTCCGGGCCGCCGGCCCACGACAGGGCCTTGGCCTCCCAGTGCTGGAAGGTGTACTCGGGGCGGCAGGCCAGCATCCGGTCGAGGTCCTCGAAGACCCGGAGGAAGCGGTCGACCCGCGCCGGGCTGCCCGCCGAGTCCAGGACGTCGAGGCAGAGGCGGTCGGCGACCCTGGCCATGTACGCGATGCCGGTCTCCACGAGGTCGTGCCCGAGCGGTCCCGCGGCCAGGCCGGGGTCGCGCTCGGCCACCTCGATCATCCGCTCCCAGGCCGAGGCGAGGACTTCCGGCCGGTACCACAGGACACCGGAGACGGCGGCGCGGAGCTCGGCCGGGCCGCGCTCGTACGAGGGCGCCGCGGTGATGACGCCTTCGAACGCCTGGGGGAGGATCGGCAGGCCCCGGGTGTCGTAGACGGTGTCGAGGAGCCCGCGCCAGGCCGCCCGCAGCTCGGCCGTCCACCGGCCCCCGGCGCCGTAGCGCCTGGTCACGAAAGCGTCGAGCCAGGCGTCGAGGTCGGGGACCGCGTTCCAGATCTGGTCGGCGACGAGCTCGAAGAAGACCGGGTTGTTGCGGGTGGCCTCCATGGACAGGCCGAGGCCGGCGGGCGGGCTCGGCGCCGCCAGGGCCGCGTCGATCCCGGCAGGCACTCCGCGCAGGTCGGCGCCCGGATCGGTGCGTCCGCCGAAGTTCAGCAGCGCGCACCAGAGCCACGGCTTTCCGGAGAACTCCTGGAAGCGGCCCCACAGCGGGTCGTGCTCCGCCCACAGGTCCGCGACGAGCATCCGGCCGTCCGGGATCGCGTCGAGGAAGGCGTTGACGCGGTCCTCGGTCCAGAAGTCCCGCTGGTAGGAGAACGGCCAGGCCTGCATGAGCCAGACCGCGTCGGGGTCGGCGGCCTGGAGGCCGGCCAGCGTCGCCGCCGCCACGGCCCCGGGGAAGGCCGGGTCGGCGTCGATGGGGATCATCTCGATGAACGGGTCGGCGGCGTACAGGTGATCGGTGCCGAAGAGCTTGATCTGCGCACGGGCGATCTCGGCGCCGATCCGCTCGTACAGCGGGTCGGCCGGGTCGAGGACCCAGGTCTCGAACCCCTGCCAGAGGCGGCGGCCGGCCCGCGCCGTCGACGCGAGCTCGGGCGGGACGTGTCCCGTGAAGGCCGGGAGCACGGGCGTCATGCCGAAGGCGCGCTCGCGGTCGAGGATGCGCGCGCCGAGCTCGCGATGGCTCGTGATCCAGGACGAGGAGAGCGGGCCGGCGAAGTTGTCCAGGCAGCCCATGAACTGGAACGGCAGATAGCCCGGTCCGCCCAGGAAGCTCCGTATCTGCCGGTCGTCGAGACCGAGCAGGGAGTAGGCGGCGTGCAGCGCGGCCTCGTGACCGGTGACGGCCAGCGGCATGGTGATGCCGTGCAGGGCCATCCAGTCGATCTCGCGTTCCCAGTCGGCCCAGTCCCAGTAGGGCATCGTGTAGCTGAAGGTGCAGAAGTTGAAGTAGTAGCCCTCCCGGACCCGTGCCGCGCCCTGTCGAGGAGGGGCGTCGGGCAGGGACGTCAGCCCCAGGGGGAGCACCGTGTCCCAGCCCACGGACGTGCCGCAGCGTTCCCGGAGATAGTGATGGAGCGCGACCGAGGCGCTCACCCCGTCCGTCGCGGCGATGGCGAGCACGCCGCCCGCCGCCTCGTAGGCGTACTCGCGCCCGTCGCCGTCGCGGCCGGCGAACCGTACCGACTCCGCCACGGGACCCAGCACGCGGCGGGCCAGGCCGCGGACAGTGTCCGCCCAGGGCGGGCCCTCACCGGAGAACACTGCAGCTCACACCCCTCGACTAATTAGTTCCGTACGGTCCATAATTAATATGCTAGCGTACCGGCAACCGATCGCAGGGAGAGAGCATGGAGCAGGTCGTCGCCGCCGGAACACAGTTCATGCGCGAGGTCAACGCCGCCGCCGTCCTCCGGAAGCTGCGGGCCGAGACCAGCATGAGCGTGTCCGCGCTGGCAAAGGCCGTGGGGCTCTCCCGCCAGGCGGTCACCCGCTCGCTCAACGCGCTGGTCGCCGAAGGGCTCGTCGAGTTCGGTCCTCTTGATCGCGACTCGACCCGGGCGGGGCGGCCGGCGCAGCTCGTACGATTCCGGGCGGAGGCCGGCCACGTGCTGGGCCTGTCGATCAGCCCGCAGGACGTGCGCGTGGCGCTGGCGGACCTGGCCGGCACCGTCACGGCCTCCGGCGCGGAGCAGATCGGCGCCGGTTCCGGCGGTGACCAGGTGGTGGAGACGCTCCTGTCCACGGTGGAGCGGGCGCTGCACGCGACGGGCCTGACGACCGGCGACCTCTGGTTCGCCTCGGTGGGCACCCCCGGCATCGTCGACCCGGCGGCCGGGGTCATCAAGCTCATCCCGAGCATGCCCGGCCTGGCCGGCGACCTCCTCGTGCGCCGGCTGACGGAGGCGCTCGGCTGCCCCGTCTACCTGGACAACGACGTCAAGCTGGCCACTCAGGGCGAGCGGTGGCGGGACGCGGAGCGGCGCGAGGACTCGCTGGTGATGATCCACTGGGGCGAGCGGGTCGGCGCCGGCATCGTGCTGAACGGCGAGCTCTACCGCGGCGCCTCCAATGACGCCGGCGACGTCGGCTTCCTCGACCTGTTCACCGACGGCCCCTCGACGCCCCGCCATCCGCGGGGCCTGGGCCCGTTCGAGGACCGGGTCGGCGGCGCGGAGATCGTCCGCCAGGCCGCACGCGCCGCCGACGGCGCGTTCCTGGCCCGGATCGAGGCGGCGGGAGAGCACGCGCTCGAGGCCGTGCTGGACGCCTTCGTCGAGGGCGAGCCGGCGGCGCTGGAGGCGATCGACGTGGCGGCCCGCCGCTTCGCCAAGGGGATCACCGTGATCCGGGCGATCCTCAACCCGCGGCTCGTCGTCATCGGCGGGCCCCTGGCCAGATGCGGCGAGCCGCTGCTCGCGGCGCTGCGGCGGCATCTTTCCGGCGAGCCGTTGGACCAGCCGGCACTGGAGGTCTCGACGCTCCAGGAGGACGCCGTCGTCCACGGGGCGCTGCTCCACTCGCTGGACGAGATCGAACGGACCGGATTCGGCCTGGTGAGACCAGCCTCCGCCTGATGAGAACCGGTCGCCATGAGGGCCGTTGAAGACACGACGCCACCCACCCGATTGAGGAGAAAGGTCACACGCATGACGAGACCAGCCCGGCGTGCGGCGGTCGCGGCGCTCAGCGTCACGACGGCGTTCACGCTGACGGCCTGCGCGGGCGCCGGCAGCTCGGGGGGAAGTACGGCGACCAAGGTCACCGCATCGACCACCATCGCGAACGACCCGGTGACGCTGACCCTGGCCTACACCAACGACCCTCCCACCAAGGCGCTCATCGACGGCTTCACCAAGAAGCACCCCAACGTCACCGTCAAGCCCCAGATGACGCCGTTCAACGACTACATCAAGTCCATCAAACTGGCGATGTCGTCCGACTCGGCGCCGGACATCGCCCAGTACAACCCGGGCGCGATGAACTCCCTGGTCCCGGCCGGTCTCATCCTCGACCTGAGCCCGTGGTCCAAGGCGTACGGCTGGACCACCAAGTTCCCGCCGGCCAGCCTCGAGGTCCTCAGCTCCGACAAGTCGGCCAAGCAGTTCGGGACCGGCAGCCTGTACGCCGTGCCCGGCGGGCTCTCGGTGCTCGGCGTCTTCTACAACAAGAAGATCGTGAAAGAGGCGCCCAAGACGCTGACCGACTTCGAGGCCGCGATGCAGAAGGCCAAGGACGCCGGCCAGACCCCGCTGAGCAACGGCGCGCTCCAGGTCGGCGGGTTCCACCTGTGGAACGCGCTGCTCAACGTGACCGGCGACGTCAACGACTACCGGTCGTGGGTGTACGGCAAACCGGGCGCGACGATCGAGAACCCGGCCGCGTCGAAGGCCACTCAGACGCTGGCCGACTGGGCGAAGAAGGGATACATCTCCGCCGGGGCGAGCGCCACGGCCGACGCCGACGCGCTGGCGAGCTTCGCCAAGGGCGACAGCGCGTTCCTGATCACCGGCAACTGGGCGGCCTCCACCCTGGAGACCGAGATGAAGGACGACGTGGGCTTCTTCCTCATGCCCACGCCGTCGGGCGAGCCCGCGAAGGTCGCCTCGGGCGCCAGTGTCGCGTACGCCATCTCGTCGAAGTCGAAGAACCCGAACGTCGCCGCGGCCTTCCTCGACTACCTCGGCTCACCGGAGGCGGCGAAGGTCGAGTTCGACGGCGGGTTCATGCCGGTCGACACCAAGGCCGAGCTGGGCGCCACGGGGCTGCGCGGCGACATCGCGGGCGTCTTCGCGCCGGTGGCGCAGGGCAACGGGATCGTCCCGTTCCCCGACTTCGCCTCCCCCGGCATGATCGACAAGCTGACTCCCGGCATCCAGGGCCTGATCAACAGCAAGATGACCCCCGACGCCTTCCTGAAGTCCCTGCAGGAGTCGTGGGACGCCCATCATGGCTCGTGAGCTGAGCCCGGCCGCCGTCTCCCCGCCGCGGGCCGCTCCGGTCCGCGGCGGGGGGCGGGTGGCCGCCGGGGACGCCCGCCCTCCACGCCCGCGGGGGCGACGGGCGCGCGGCTGGCTGTACGTGCTGCCCGCGCTCGCGGTGTACCTGGGCTTCGCCATCTGGCCGGCCCTGAACACGCTCCGCCTGTCGCTCCTGACCTGGGACGGCATCCTGCCGCCGACCTGGGCCGGCTTCTCCAACTACATCAAGATTTTTCGTGATTCAGCGCTGTACGAGGCCATCCCGCACAGCCTCGCGCTGATCGTCTTCTTCTCGGTCGTCCCCATCGGTGTCGGGCTGCTCATGACGGCGCTCCTGATGGGCAAGGTGCGCCGGGGCATGACCTTCTTCCGGATCATCTTCTTCCTCCCCCAGGTGCTGCCGCTCGTCGCCGTCGGCATCACCTGGCGCTGGCTCTACGGCGAGTCCGGCGTGGTCAACCAGTTCCTCGATCTGGTGGGGCTGGGGTCGATCACCCGCGCCTGGCTGGGCGACTACGACCTGGCGCTGATCGCGCTCGGCCTCATCGGTACATGGGTGATGAGCGGGTTGTGCATGATGCTCTTCCTGGCCGGCGCGCAGAAGATCGACCCGTCCCTGTACGAGGCGGCCAGGCTCGACGGCGCGGGGGCGCTCCGGCAGTTCCGGCACGTCACCGTGCCCGGGGTGCGCAGGGAGATCACGGTCGCCGGCGTCATCACCACGATCGCCGCGCTGGCCAGCTTCGACCTCGTCTTCGTCACCACGAACGGCGGCCCGGCGGGGCAGACCAACGTGCCCGGCCTGCTCGTCTACCGGCTGGCCTTCAACGAGGGCGACATCGGCGGCGCCAGCGCGCTCGCGGTCGTGCTGACCGTGATCGTGGTCGCCGTCGTCAGCGCCGTCCGATACTTCACCAGGGATGATCAGAGTTGAGAACGCTCGGCGGTGTCAGTGTCCGGTACGGAGTGCTCGTCCTGCTGGCGGTGATGGTGCTGGTGCCCTTCGCCGGCATCGTCCTCGCCGCCCTGCACCCCTCGGGCGCGCAGCTCGACGGGCTGAGCATCCCGGACAGGTGGTCGTGGGAGACCTTCGCGCTCGCCTGGGAGCGGGGCAACTTCACCAACCTCATGCGTTCGAGCGTGTTGATCGCGGTCTTCGTGGTGCCGCTCGCGGTGGCGATGGCCACGCTCGCCGGGTACGGGCTGGCGATCCTCAAGGTGTGGGGGCACCGGACGTTGTCGTTCGGGTTCGTGATGGGGCTCACGCTGCCGATCGAGGTCATCGTGGTGGCGCTCTACTTCAACCTGCGCGAGGTCGGCCTCACCAACTCCTACGTCGGCGTCATCCTGGCCGAGGCGGCGCTGTTCATGCCGTTCGGGGTGTACTGGATGCAGACGCACTTCTCGAACGTGCCGGAGGAGCTCGTCGAGGCGGCACGCATCGACGGCGCCCGCGATCTCGTGGTGCTGGCGCGGGTGCTGCTGCCCATCTCGTGGCCCGCGGTCACCACGCTGTCCGTTCTCTACTTCATGTGGTCGTGGAACCAGTTCATGCTGGTGCTGGTCATGATGCAGGACCCGGACCGGCGCACCGCGCCGAGCGGGCTGGGGCTCTTCGTCGGCCAGTTCACGACGGACATCCCCTTGCTGGCGGCGGCCTGCTTGATCGTCATCGCCCCGATCGTCGTGGTGTACCTCGTCTTCCAGCGCAGCTTCGTGAACGGCATCACCCAGGGCGCCATCAAGGGCTGACCCGCCCTCGGCCGCCCCCAGAGGACCCCGGCCACGGTCGCCGGGGTGGTCTCGCGCAAGCGGCGCGTATTTGGCATTCACGCCGAAACCCATGTCAAGATGCGCGTGTGGTCGGGACACCGCCGGAGCTGGAGCGTGGCACGGGAGTCCCCGCGCACGTGCAGATCGAGCGGTGGCTGCTCGAGTCGATCTCCAGCGGCGAGATGGAGCCGGGCGACCGGCTGCCCGGCGAGCGGGAGCTGGCCGGGCGCCTGGGCGTGAGCAGGATGACCCTCAGGCAGGCGCTGGCCACGCTGGAGCGCGACGGCGTGCTGATCAGGGTGCCCGGCAGGTCGGGCGGCGCGTTCGTGGCCGAGCCGCGCATCGAGTGCGACCTGACCGGACTGGCCGGGTTCACCGAGCAGATGCGGCGGGCCCACCTGCGGGCCGAGGCCCGGATCCTGACGGCGGCGACCGTGCCCGCGCCCCGGGCGGCGGCCGCGGCGCTGCGGGTGGCGGAGGGCTCGCCGGTGCACGAGGTGGCCAGGGTCCGCTCGGCCGGGCTCTCGCCGGTGGCGCTGGAGCGCTCCTGGTTCCCGCCCCTGCCCGGCTTCCTCGACCAGGATCTCACCGGCTCCCTCTACACCCTGCTGGCCGCCCGCTACGACCTGGAGCCGCGCACGGCGGTCGAGCACCTCGCCCCGGTGATCGCCCGCCCGGCGGAGGCCGCCGAGCTGGGCATCGCCTCCGGCGCGCCGCTCATGCTCATCGAGCGCACCGCCTGCGCGGGCGACGGCGTGCCGGTGGAGTTCGCCCGGGACCTGTTCCGCCCCGACCGGGTCCGGATCTCGGTACGCAGCGGCGTCACGGAACCGGTCACGGAATCAAGGGGCTCTTGACCACGACGCCCGGCACCCAGGCGCCCTCGACCTCGATCTCGACCTGGGCGCCCGGTCCGACCGGCAGGTAGGCGTAGGCGATCGACTCCTTGGCGGTGTAGCCGTACCCGCCGGAGGTGACCCGGGCCACGACCTGCCCGTCCAGCCGTACGGGCTCGTTGCCGAGCGCGACGGCCCTCGGGTCGCGCAGCGTCACGCACCGCAGCCGCCGCTCGGGCGCCGGGTCCAGGGCGTCCTTGCCGAGGAAGTCCTTGTCGGTCTTGACGCAGAACGCCAGCCCCGCCTCGTACGGCGTCGTCTCGGGCCCGATGTCGGCGCCCCACACCCGGTAGCCCTTCTCCAGGCGCAGGCTGTCGATGGCCCGGTAGCCGCCGGCCACCAGCCCGTACGGCTCCCCCGCCCGCCACAGCTCCTGCCACAGCCCCAGCCCGTACTCGGTGGAGCAGTACAGCTCCCAGCCCGCCTCCCCCACGAACGTGACCCGCAGCGCCAGCACCGGCACGTCCCCCACGGTGATCTCCCGCGAGGACATGAACGGGAAGTCCATCGGGTCCGGCGTGAGCCCGGCGATGACCTCAGGGGCGCGCGGGCCCCACAGGGCGAAGCACGCGTACTGGCCGGTCACGTCGGCGATCCTGGCCGTCGCGCCGGTGCGCGCGGCCTGCTTGCGCAGCCAGCCCAGGTCATGGGAGCCGAACGCGGTGCCGGTGACGATCAGGAACTCCTGCTCGCCCCGCCTGGTGACGGTGAAGTCGCACTCGATGCCGCCGCGCCGGTTGAGCGCCTGGGTGTAGGTGACGGCGCCGACCTCGCGGGCGACCCGGTTGTCGCACACCCATTCCAGCAGGTCCGCCGCGTCCGGGCCGGAGACCTCGATCTTCGCGAACGAGCTCTCGTCGAACAGGCCCGCCGTGGTGCGCGTGGCCCGGTGCTCGACGCCGATCGCGGGCGACCAGAGCCGCCCGGCCCACCCGTCGGGGCGCTCCCCTTCCCCGGTCTCGTTCGAGGCGTAGTAGTTGACCCGCTCCCAGCCGGACTTCTCGCCGAAGGCGGCGCCGTGGGCCGCGTGCCAGCCGTACGCGGGCGAGAGCCGCAGGGGCCGCCCAGCCGAGCGCTCGTGGCCGGGGTAGCGGATGTCGTAGTAGGTCTCGTAGTTCTCGACGGCGCGCTTGATCGTGTACGACGGCGAGCGGTACTGGCGGCCGAAGCGGCGGATGTCCATGTGCCAGAGGTCCATGCCGGGCTCGCCCTCGACGATCCACTCGGCCATCACCTTGCCGATGCCGCCCGCGCCCGCGATGCCGTGCGCGCAGAACCCGGCCGCCACGAAGAACCCGCCGACCTCCGTCTCCCCCAGGCAGAACTCGTTGTCGGGGGTGAACGCCTCGGGGCCGTTGATCAGCTTGCGAATGCCGACGTCGGCCATCGCGGGCACACGAATCCGGGAATTATCCGAAATTTCCTCAAATCTCGGCCAATCTTCGGAAAGGAGGCGGCCGTTGAAGTCCGGGGGGACGGCGTCGAAGGAGTTCGGGCCGGCCGTCCAGGGCGCGCAGGTGCGCTCGTACCCGCCCATGACCAGCCCCTGCACCTCCTGCCGGTAGTAGACGAGCAGGTCGGGGTCGCGCAGCGTGGGCAGCCCCGTGTGGTCGTGGCAGGCCTCGGTCACCACGTACTGGTGCGACATGGGCACGATCGGGATCCGCGCCCCGGCCATGCGGCCGATCTCGGCCGCGAACATGCCGCCGCAGTTGACCACGATCTCGCAGTCGATGTCCCCCTGGTCGGTGCGCACGCCGGTGACGCGGCCGTTCGCCGTGTTGACACCGAGCACCCTGGTGTGGGTACGGATCACCGCCCCGCCCTCGCGGGCCCGCCGGGCCAGGGCGTAGCAGAGCTGCGAGGGGTCGATCTGCCCGTCCGTGGGCAGGTACGCGGCGCCCACGACGCCCTCGGGATCCATGAGGGGGAACAGCTCGACGGCCTCGGCCACCGAGATCTCCTCCAGCGGCAGCCCGAACGTCCGCGCCCAGCCGATCTGCCGGCGGATCTCCGCCATGCGCTCGGGCGTGGAGGCCAGCTTGATGCCGCCGCATTCCGTCCACCCGGCGTCGAGGGTGCGGTAGAGCTCGACGGAGTACTGGTTCATGCGGGTCAGGGTGGGATCGGCGCGGAGCTGGCCGACCAGGCCCGCCGAGTGGAAGGTGGAGCCGCTGGTGAGCTCGTCCCGCTCCAGCAGGACGACGTCGCGTTCGCCGAGTTGGGTGAGGTGGTAGGCGACGGACGCGCCGCCCACCCCGCCACCGATGATCACGATGCGGGCCGAGTCGCTCATGCTGGCGAGGCTAACCTTCGAACCCGTAAAAGGTCTAGACCGTTTAGCGCCGCCCGGCCTAGCATCGAGCATGGCCGTGCCCGAGGTGCTCGATCGCATCCCTCTGCTGTCCGGCGTGTCGCGTTCCGTGGAGGAGTTGCCCGGTGGGCTGACGAACCACAACTACAAGGTCACCACCCCGGGCGGGGCGTACGTGGTGCGCGTGTGGGCCAGCGACAGCTCGCTGCTGGGGATCGACAGGGACGCCGAGCACGCGTGCACGCTGGCCGCCGCCGCGGCCGGGGTGGGGGCGCCGGTGCACGCGTACCTGCCCGAGCTGGGGGTGCTGGTGGTGGGCTTCCTGCCGGGGCGGACGTTCACCGAGGCCGACCTCCGCGACCCGGCGAACCTGCCCCGGCTGGCGCAGGCGTGCCGCCGCCTGCACGCGGGGCCGCGGTTCGTACGGGACTTCGACATGTTCGAGGTTCAGCGGCACTACCTGGGGATCGTGCGGGAGCGGGGTTACCGGCTGCCCGCGGACTACCTCGATTTCATGCCCGCCGTCGACAACATCCGGAAATGTCTGGAAATAAGGGCAGAAGGCACCGTTCCTTGTAACAACGACCTTCTGCCGGGCAACATCCTCGACGACGGGCAGCGCCTCTGGCTGATCGACTACGAGTACGCCGGCAACAACGACCCCTGCTTCGAGCTCGGCAACATCTGGAGCGAGTCCGACCTGCCGCTCGGCCACCTGGACGAGCTCGTCACCGCGTACTACGGCCGCCGCCTCCGCCACAAGATCGCCCGCGCCCGCCTGCTCGGCCTCATGTCCAAGTACGGCTGGACGCTCTGGGCCTCCATCCAGGACGGCGCGAACGAGAGCATCGACTTCGACTTCTGGTCGTGGGGCATGGAGAAGTACGAGCGGGCGGTGGCAGAGTTCACCGGATCCGGCCTCGCGTACCTCATGGACGAGGCGGCGCGGGCAGACTAGAGGCATGCTTGCCGCACTGACCGGCCTCGGCCTGTCCACGGCCGCCGGGCTGAACGCCTACATCCCGCTCCTGGTCGTGGGCGTCCTGGCCAACTTCACGGACGCCGTGAAGCTCCCCGACGGCTACTCCTGGCTGTCCAACTGGGGCGTGCTCGCGGTGATCGCCGTCCTGCTGGTGGCTGAGTTCGTCCTGGACAAGGTGCCCGCCGTGGACAGCGTCAACGACGCCATCCAGACCGTGGTGCGCCCGGCGTCGGGCGGCGTGGTCTTCTCGGCCACGCAGGCGGCCTCCGAGCTGGACCACTCCACCTGGATGACCGAGCACCCGTGGGCCGGCTGGCTGCTGGGCATCGTGATGGCGCTGGCCGTGCACGCGGTCAAGGCCACCGCCCGGCCGGTGATCAACGCCGGGACGGCGGGCGTGGGCGCCCCGGTGGTGAGCACGGCGGAGGACGCGGGCTCGCTCGGCATGAGCCTGGTCGCCGTCTTCGCCCCCGTGCTGGTGATCGTCGCGCTGCTGGCGATGGCCGTGCTGGCGTGGTGGCTGATCAGGCGGGTACGCCGCATGCGCGCCCGCAGAAGGGCGGCACGCGGCCAGCCCTGACCCGGGATCGCTCCTGGACCTGACCCGGGATCACTCCTGGGCCCGCAGCCACTCCTCCACCAGGTCCACGAACTCGGCGGGGCGCTCCTCGTGCAGCCGGTGGCCGGCGCCCTCCCAGCACACGACCCTGGACGCGGGGTCCTTGAGCAGGCCCGACTCCCAGCTCGCCCGTTCCGGATCCGCCCAGATCGACAGCACCGGGCAGCGCCGGCGGGCCAGGTAGTCGTCGCTGGCCGGGCGCACCCCGATCGCGTCCGGGGCCGTGAACATGGCCTCGAACGCCTGGACCAGCACGTGCGGCGGCATGCCGTACAGCCTGCGCTTGTGCCAGCGCCTGATGACGGGCGGCGTGCCGGCGTTCGTGCACCACTCGTCGATCTTCTCGGCGGCGGCGTGCGGGTGCTCGCCGCGCAGGCCCGCGATCATCTTGGGGAAGCGCCTGGCGAGCCGGTCGGTCATGCCGTAGCCGGGGTCGACGGCGACGAGCCCGCGTACCAGCTCGGGGTGCTCGACGGCGAGGATGGAGACCACCTGGCCGCCCATCGAGTGCCCGACGGCGACCACGCGCGGGATGCCCCGGCTTTCGAGCAGGACACGCAGGTCGTCGGCCATCTCGCGCGGCGTGTTGCCGCTCTCGGGGACGGACGAGTAGCCGTGGCCGCGCAGGTCCACGGCGATCACCCGGTGGGTGGCCGCCAGCGCGTCGATGTGCCAGGACCACTGGTGGGAGTCGGTGCCCCACCCGTGGACGAGCAGCAGCGGCGGCCCATCCCCGTCCTCCGTGTAGAAGAGCCTGATATTTCCGCCCACATCCGCGTACGGCATCTACCGACCGCCACCTTCCAACCGGGCCAGCAGCGCGCCCTCACCGGCCGTCCACCCGCCGTCCACGGCCAGCTCCGCGCCCGTCACGTACGAGGCCGCGTCGGACAGCAGGAACGCGATGGCCTCCGCCACCTCCTCCGGCTCGCCCCAGCGCCCGGCGGCGGCCAGCGCGAAGGTCCCCTCCCCGGACACGGCCCCGAGCGGCTGCGTCATCGGGGTGACGATCATTCCCGGATGTACGGAGTTGACCCGGATGCGGTCCTTGCCGAACTCCAACGCGGCGATCTTGGTCAGCCCGCGCACGCCCCACTTGGACGCCCCGTAACCGCCCGTGCCGGGGAGGGCGGTGAGGCCCGCGACGGAGGACAGGTTCACGATGGCGCCGCCGCCGGACTCGCGCATGGCCTTGACCACCGATTTGAGGCCCAGGAAGACGCCGGTCAGGTTGACCTGGAGCACGCGCTCGAAGGCTTCAAGCGACTGCTGCTCGATGGGCTCGGCAAGGGCGATGCCCGCGTTGTTCACCAGCCCGTCGAGCCTGCCGCACGCCTCCAGGGTGCCGGCGACCACTTCGGCCCACTGGTCCTGACTTGTCACATCGTGGGGGATGAATCGGACACCCAGCTCCTTGGCGGTGGCCGTACCCTCCTCCACCAGCACATCGGTGATCACGACCCGGGCCCCGGCCGCCACGCAGCGCCGCGCGGTGGCCGCACCCATCCCGCGAGCGCCGCCGGTGATGATCACAACCTTGCCGTCGAGCACGTCGTCCCGCCCCCTTCCCGCCGCTCTCCGAGAACTGAAGCACAGCCCCACGCCTCCGATCAAGTGCTTGCTTGGTGCCTCTGCCGCGCCGATGCCGCCCCGGGCGACTATCCTTCAATTCATCAACACCTACGGGAGGTGGCGGAGATCGGCGAGCTGCTTGTCGTCCTACTGGTGATCCTGGCTTTCTTCCTGCTGCTGGGCGGTGTGGGCGTCTTCCTGCTGGTCAAGCTGGGCAAGAGGGCTGCGGTCAAGGCCAAGCAGGCCACGACCCGCATCACCACCCACGTCAACGCCATGGGCACAGGCGACGCCGCCGAGGTCGAGCGCCTCCGGCTCGACCTGCGCCGCGAGGTGTCCCTCACCCGCCAGGCCATCGGCCAGGCCCAGCAGCAAGGCTGGGGCCTCGGCGACCTCCCCCGGCTCATGGCCGACCTCTCGGCACAGGCGGACGTCCACGACGGCCAGCTCGGCATGTACGCCCAGCAGCGCCGCGTGTCCCCGTACGTCGACCACGCCACCCTCGACCGGCTCAGGGAGCACCAGGCCAAGCTGACGGCGATGTGCGCCCGCATCCGCGCCGACCTCCTGGGCGACCAGGTGCAGCACACCGCCACAGGCATCGCCGACCTCGGCTCCCGCACCGACCTCGAGATCGAGGCCCGCCGCCGCGCCCCCGACCCGCTGGACGAGATCGACGAGCTCTATCGGCGCTCGATGCAGGAGCGCAAAGACCTCCCTTGACGACTACTCAACGTGGCAGAATAAGCGCGCCGCGTGAAGAGCCGAGGAGGCAGACTGATGACTATGACCCTTCCTGAGTGGTTCTATCCCGGCCCTGCTGGCGGCTGGACCGCCGACATGCTCGATCACCTTCCCCCCGGCGCGCCCCGACACGTCGAACTGATCGATGGGTCACTCATCATGATGTCGCCGCAGACTGGCTTCCACATGCTCACGCTCCGGCTGTTCGAGGGATCGCTTCATCCGCCGCAGGAACTCATAGTCGTGCGCGAAATGACGGTGACGCTCGGACTTCGCCAGCGGCCAGAGCCGGATATCCTCCTGGTCAACCGGTCAGCTTTCAGCACGAAAGGCACTTCGTTCAAGCCGGAAGACGTCCACCTGGTCGTCGAAGTGGTCTCGGACGAATCCAGGGACAGGGATCGAACCACCAAGCCGATCAAATACTCGAATGCGGGCATCAAGTTCTTCTGGCGAGTAGAGCAGGAAGATGGGTTGCCCGTCGTTTACACCTTCGAGCTTGAGCCGACGGTCAAGGCCTATGTCCCCACCGGCATTCACCGCAAGCGACTCCAGACCCACATCGGATTCGACGTCGACATCGATCTCGATCTGAAATGGCCGCCACCGGTTTAGCGGTCGGTCCACTCGCGATAGATGAACGCGGTGAGCTCCGCCTCCGTGGCCCCGCGGTTGGCCAGAGCCTTGGTGGCCTGGGCCTGGGCTCCGGTGGGCAGCCGGCCCTCCAGGAGGATGGGCAGCGACAACCGCCGCAGCAGCACCTCGGACTCCGAGATCCCGGACGGCCGGCGCGTGACGGCCACATTAACCCGCAGCGCGTGCTCGTTGCCGGGCGGGACGGCGGGGCGGTCGATCTCGATGGCGGAATAGCGGAACCCGTTGGCCAGGTCACAGGCGGCGCATCCGGCCGGCCCCCTGCTGAGCCGATCGCCGCATTCAGGACAGGTCAGGCGATCGTATGCGGCGTCCACCACGCGCCACGGGTGCTTGTCGAGCTCGTCGATGATCATCTTGGCGATGAGGCGCTCGTCGGTCGGCCCGGTGGTGCCGAACTCCCGTTCCAGGAACGCGCGCCAGCCCTCCTCGACGATCTCGTCGACCAGCCCGGCGCACCGGAGACACCCTGGGGCTCCGGCGGGCTCCCAGTGGTCGCAGTCCGGGCAGCGTCGCATGCCCGCACCGTACAGGCCGGGCCGGACCCGCCGCACCGCGTTTTGCGGCAGCCCGAGGCAGGGCGGAACTCCCCACCGAGGCGGGACGAAGTGGGGCGGGGCGGAGGTGTGGGTGCCGGGGGTGGTGGCAGGGGCGTGGTTAATCGGTTGCGAGGGCTGGGTGTGGCCCGGCATACTCGGCCGAGTTGATCGCTTGGCAGCGGCTTGACGATGATCGCCGCGCCATGTCGCGGAGGGAGGGTGAGACCGTGATGACGACTGTTCGCGTGCCGTTTTCCGCGTCCTCAGACCTTCCCACCGTGCGTTCGCTGACCTGATCGACGAGCCGGTGGGCCTCACACCTGGAGCAATCCCACCGTGCCCAAGCACTCGCAGCACCGCACCCGCGGCAAGAACGCCCTCGACGCCGACGACCTCGAATGGCTGGAGAGCACTCCCGAGACCGACGACGGACCGCCCGAGGGTGACCGCTGGTCCACCTGGGACCAGAGCACTCCCACGGAGAAGGGGCCCAAGCCGTACCCCGGCTGGCTCGTCACCGAGCTGGCCGCCGTCGACACCGAGCACGGCGTGCTCAAGACCGGCAAGGAAGCCGACGTCCACCTGATCTCCCGGGGTGTGCCCGGCACGGACCGGGTCTGCCTCCTGGCCGCCAAGCGCTACCGCTCCTCCGATCATCGGCTGTTCCACCGCGACTCCGGCTACCTGGAGGGCCGCAGGACCCGCGAGACCCGCATGAACCGCGCCATGGCCAACCGCACCGCGTTCGGCAAGCAGGTGATCGCCGCCCAGTGGGCGATCGCCGAGTTCGGGGCGTTGTGCCGGCTGTGGGAGCTCGGGGTTCCCGTGCCGTACCCGGTGCAGATCGTGGGGACGGAGATCCTGCAGGAGTTCATCGGGACGCGGGACGGGTACGCGGCACCGCGGCTGGCGCAGGTGTCCGACGGCCTGGACGGGCTGTGGGAGCAGTTGGTGGCGGCCATGGTCACGCTGGCCAGGGAAGGGCTGGCCCATGGTGACCTGTCGCCGTACAACCTGCTGGTCCGTGACGGCAGGTTGGTGATCATCGACCTGCCGCAGATCGTGGACGTGATCGCCCACCCGACCGGCCCCTCGTTCCTGGACCGGGACGCCCACAACGTGGCCACCTGGTTCGCCGCCAAGGGCGTCCCCGCCGCCGACCCGGACTCCCTCGCCGCCCTCCTCCGCAGGGAGGCCGGCCTGTCCCCGTGATCCGCTCTCCCCCACGGCTCTACCCTGGATGGGGCCGCGGTCCCTGGGCGTGGGGGTAAGGGCGACTGCGCCCGCGCGCCTCACTCCACCGAATGGATGGCGCCGTGGGACGGCCGCCTGCCCCCACGGACGCGGGGCCACGGTCCCTCGGGGGCGGTATGCGGACGGCTGGGCTGGAGAGCCACGGTCCCCTGGGGGCGGTATGCGGACGGCTGCGCCGGAGAGCCACGCCCCACCGCACGGATCGCATACGCGGGACGGCCGGATGGCGCGGGGGCGCGGTCCTTTGGGGGCTGGGTGGAGGCGGCGATGTCCGGGATGCGACGCTATGTGCGGAGGAGTCGTGGCTCTGCGCGAAGGGGACGGGGCTACGGCGCCGCGCGGAGGAGGCCTGGCCGCGGCGCTACGCGAAGGGGACGGGGCTGTGGCGCTTCACGGTCCGAAGCGCCGGGGGGCAGCCGGTCGTTTGTGCAGGTCGTAGGTATATTGGCCCCGGACATACGAGGAGGCCCGTCATGCACGATGCCGTTGTCCACTCCAGCGGTGCTCGCATCCGTTGGGTGGAGCTGCCGGGCGGTGAGCCGGTGCGGGTCTACGTTCACGGTCTCGGCGCCACCTCCGCCCCCTACTACGCCGAGGTCGCCGCCCACCCCCTCCTGCCGAGGCACCGTTCCCTCCTGATCGACCTGCTCGGGTTCGGGATCAGCGACCGGCCCCGCGACTTCGCCTACACCCTTGAGAGCCACGCCGACACCCTGGCCGACGCGCTGCGTAAAGCAGGGGTGGCCGGGGCGTCGATGATCGCCCACAGTATGGGCGGCGCGGTGGCGGTCGTGCTGGCCTCGCGCCATCCCGAGCTGATCGCCAGCCTGGTCCTCGTGGACGCCAACCTCGACTCCCATCCGCCGGTTCCCGTGCCGCCGGGCGGCAGCGGGATCGCGAGCTACACGGAGGAGGCGTTCGTGTCGCACGGGTGGAAGGAGGTGCGCGAGCGCGTGGGGCCGCACTGGTGGTCCACCATGCGGCTGGCGGACCCGCGCGGGCTCCACCGCACGGCCGTCAGCCTGGCCTCAGGCACCACGCCCACCATGCGCGAACTCCTGCGGGACCTCTCGATCCCCCGCGTCTTCCTGCATCCGGAGAGCGGCCCGCCCGAGGACGTCGGCGGCCTGCGCGCGAGCGGGGTCCAGGTGGTCGGCATCCCCGAGTCGGGGCACAACATCATGCTCGACAACCCCGAGGCGTTCGCCCGCGCCCTGGTGGACTTCCTCGGCTGAGCCCCGGCGACCGGCGGGCCGAAGGCGCCCGGGGCCGCGCGCCCCGTCCGCGCGAGGTCACACGTCCGGCGGCGCGCCTCCCTCCCCGGAGGAGGGAGGCGGCTCACCTCGTCACTTGACGCCGGCCTCGCGCATGTCGCGCAGCTCGCGCTTGAGCTCCTTGATCTCGTCGCGCAGCCGCGCCGCCACCTCGAACTGCAGGTCGGCGGCCGCCTGGTGCATCTGCTCGGTCAGCGACTCGATCAGGGACTCCATCTGCGCCCGCGGCATCTCGCCGGCGATGGCCTTGGCGTGCTGGCCGGCCTGCTTGGCACCGAAGCCCGGCACCGGGGCCTTGCCGCGCGACTGCTGGCGGCCGCCGCCGAGGAGGCGGTCGGTGTCGGCGTCCTCGCGCTGCAGGGAGTCGAGGATGTCGGCGATCTTCTTGCGCAGCGGCTGCGGGTCGATGCCGTTGGCCTCGTTGAAGGCGATCTGCTTGGCCCGGCGCCGGTTGGTCTCGTCGATCGCCCGCTCCATGGACGGCGTGATCTTGTCCGCGTACATGTGGACCTGGCCGGACACGTTACGGGCGGCGCGGCCGATGGTCTGGATCAGCGACGTCTCGGAGCGCAGGAAGCCCTCCTTGTCGGCGTCGAGGATGGCCACCAGCGACACCTCGGGCAGGTCGAGGCCCTCGCGCAGCAGGTTGATGCCGACGAGCACGTCGAACTCGCCCGTGCGCAGCTCCCGCAGCAGCTCGATGCGGCGCAGCGTGTCGACCTCGCTGTGGAGGTAGCGGACCCGGATGCCGAGCTCCAGGAGGTAGTCGGTCAGGTCTTCGGCCATCTTCTTCGTCAGCGTGGTGACCAGCACGCGCTCGTCGCGCTCGGCCCGCTGGCGGATCTCGTGGACCAGGTCGTCGATCTGCCCCTTGGTCGGCTTGACCACGATCTCGGGGTCGACCAGGCCGGTCGGGCGGATGACCTGCTCGACGACGTCACCCTTGACCCGCCCCAGCTCGTACGGCCCGGGCGTGGCCGAGAGGTAGACCGTCTGGCCGATGCGCTCCAGGAACTCCTCCCACTTCAGCGGCCGGTTGTCGAGCGCCGACGGCAGCCGGAAGCCGTGATCGACCAGCGTGCGCTTGCGGGAGGCGTCGCCTTCGTACATGGCGCCGATCTGCGGCACGGTCTGGTGGGACTCGTCGAGGACCAGGATGAAGTCCTCGGGGAAGTAGTCGATCAGCGTGTTGGGCGCGCTGCCGGCCTCGCGCCCGTCCATGTGGCGCGAGTAGTTTTCGATGCCGGAGCAGGTGCCGATCTGCCGCATCATCTCGATGTCGTACGTCGTGCGCATCCGCAGCCGCTGCGCCTCCAGCAGCTTGCCCTGGCGCTCCAGCTCCGCCAGCCGGTCGGCCAGCTCCGCCTCGATGCCCGTCACGGCGGCGGCCATGCGCTGCTCGCCGGCGACGTAGTGGGAGGCGGGGAAGATGTAGAGCTCCTCGTCCTCCGTGATGACCTCGCCGGTCAGCGGGTGCATGGTCGAGAGCTTCTCGATCTCGTCGCCGAACATCTCGATGCGCACGGCCAGCTCTTCGTACTTCGGGATGATCTCGATCGTGTCGCCCCGGACCCGGAACGTGCCCCGGGTGAAGGCCAGGTCGTTACGCGTGTACTGCATGTCGACCAGGCGGCGCAGGAGCTGGTCGCGGTCGACGTCCATGCCGACGCGCAGCCTGGTCATGCGGTCGACGTATTCCTGCGGCGTGCCCAGGCCGTAGATGCACGACACGGAGGCGACCACGATGGTGTCGCGGCGGGTGAGCAGCGAGTTGGTCGCCGAGTGGCGCAGCCGCTCGACCTCGTCGTTGATCGAGGAGTCCTTCTCGATGTACGTGTCGCTCTGCGGGACGTACGCCTCAGGCTGGTAATAATCGTAATAAGAAACGAAATATTCGACGGCGTTGTTGGGCAGCATCTCCCGCAGCTCGTTGGCGAACTGCGCGGCGAGGGTCTTGTTGGGCTGCATGACCAGCGCGGGCCGCTGCAGCCGCTCGATCATCCAGGCGATGGTGGCGGTCTTGCCGGTGCCGGTGGCACCCAGCAGCACGCTGTCCTTCTCCCCGGCCCTGACGCGGCGCTCCAGCTCGGCGATGGCCGTGGGCTGGTCGCCCGAGGGAGTCATCTCGGTGACGACCTCGAACGGCGCCACCTTCCGCTGCAAATCTGTGACCGGTCGCATGTTGCCACTGTAGGCGTCCCGACCGACAGAAAGGGTCGCGCCCCTCTGACCTCCGCCGCCGCCGGGGTCCCCGCGCCCCGGCGGCGCACAGGTCAGAACCAGCCGCGCTGGCGGGCCATCTGCTCCAGGCCGCGCTGCAGCGCCCCGTCCGCGGAGTGCGGCGGGTCGTCGTAACGCACGGTGAAGCGGTTGTACGAGTCGTGGCTGGAGGTCAGGAAGCCCCCCCGCTTGTCGGCCTCCAGGATGACGTCCATCTGCCGGGGCCCGGCGATGAACGTCAGTTCGAGCTCGTTGAAGTGGCGCCGCCACTGCCCGCCCGCGTAGTACTCGATCTCCTGGAAGAAGGGCATCGTCGAGCCGTACAGCGTGCCGCGCTCCAGGTCGGCCTTCTTGAACTGGAAGCCCAGCCGGTCGAGCGCCGCGATGACGTGGTCCTGCGCCGGCAGCGGGCTCACGTACAGCGGGTCGAGGTCGCCCTTGTCGAGTGCGCTCGCCAGGGCCAGCTCCGTCTGGACGCCCAGCTTCATGCCGTGCAGCGGGTGCCCGGCGATGGCGCTGATCGGCGTCTCCCAGGGGATCTGGATCTCGAAGGGCTGCTGGTGCTGCGCGCCCGCGGCGAGCTGGAACGTCCCGGCGACCTGCTGGCGCAGGAAGCTGTAGGTCGTCTTGTACTCGTTGTCGCCCGACTCGACCTCGACCACCGCGGTCAGGTCGATGTGGATGCCCTCGACCTTGTAGTCGGAGCTGCCGCCACGGAAGTGGACGACGCCGCGCAGGGCCTCGCCGGGGCGCACGCCCGTGTTGGTCAGCACCGTGTCTACCTCGACGCCCGCGCCGAACGCGGCCATCAGTTTGCGGAACACCATGGGGTTCTCTCCTAAGCGGAAGGTGAGTGGCCGTTCACTTGAGCGGTACCCGTACCCGAGATGCGGGGGAGCAACTGGGCAAGGAGGAGGGTGGAGAGCGCGGAGTCCGACTGGCCCTGCTGGGTGCGTACGACCAGCGGCTGGGGTGCGTTCTCCGCGAGTTTGGCGCCCACGTCGAGGCGCCTGCGGGCCAGCTCGTACTGCAGCACGGCCCGGTTGTCCCGGTATGACTCGGCCAGCCGGCGCAGCGCCTTGGCCTCGTTCTCGGCGGCGGTCAGCTCGGCCCGGCCGCGCGCCTCGATCTCCCATGTCACGCGCTGCGCCTCGGTCTCCTGCTCCTCCAGCATGCGCGCCACGTCCTTGCGCGCCTTGTTGTGGGCGGCCTTGACCTCGACGACGCGGGCGTCACGGGTCTTCTTGGAGCGCTCGATCTCCATCAGCAGGGTGTCGATGCGGCGCTTGCGGGTCAGCTCCCACTCGCGCTCGTAGGCCGAGAGCTCCTTGGCCACCTTCTCGCGGGTGGCCAGGTGCTGCTGGTACTGGTCGGGCAGCTGGACGTCGGGGATGTTGGCGCCCGTGATGCGCACGCCGTACCGGCCGAGCTGGCGGGTGAGCGCGTCCTGCATGTCGCCGACGTCGGAGCCGCGCAGGTCGTAGGCGCGCTCGGTGTTGACCCGGCGGCTGCGCTGCCTGATCGCGTCCTGCACCGCGCTGGAGAGCACCAGGTCGAAGTTTCCGGCGCCGATCGTGCGGACGAACGCGACGGGGTCCACGATGCGGAACTTGAGGAAGAACTCGATCGACTTCAGCGGCACGTTCTCGGCCGTGGGGCAGGCCACGATCGGCGCCGAGTACGGGATCTCCGTGGAGGTGTCGACGACCGCGTCCACCCGGTCCCACGGCAGCCACAGGTAGTGGCGGCCCGGCGGGAGGGTGCCGGTGATGGCGCCCCAGCGGCTGCGTACGCCGGTGGTGCCCTCCTCGATCTCGATGATCGCCTTGCGCCACATCGTGACCATCGCCACGAACAGGAAGAACAGCGCCAGCAGCGCGGCGATCACGGTGAGGTCGGTCAGCACCGCCATCCCGGCGAAGTACAGCCCGAGGAACACCAGCGCCATCCACGCGAAGCCGCGCCGGTCCTTGGGGATCACGACGGGGACGAGCTGGCCCTGCTCGCCGCCGCGCAGGAGCTGACGGATGTCGCCCCAGGAGGCCAGCGACTCCTTGATCTTCGAGAATTCGCGTGTCATCGGTCGCTCACCAGCTCCTCATTCGCTCCGCGGAGTCCCACCTGCGTCGGGCCTCCACTCCGCTCACTGCGTCGGGTTCGTTCCGCCATCTCAGATCTCCCCCTTGCCGGGCAGCAGGCGTTCGACGGTTCGCGCCAGGTCCGCGTCGGACTCCGGCGCCGCCTGGGGCTCGGTCACGTCGGCGGTGGCCTTCTTGAGCAGGGCGGCGATCTCGGCCTCGCGGCTCTGCACGCGCGCGCCGATCTCGTCGAGCCTGGAGCGGATGGCGGCCATGTCCTCGGCGGAGAACAGCGCCGCGTCCTTGCCGCCCACCAACTGCTGGGCCAGGGCCAGGAAGTCGATGTCGGTCTGCTCGCCCACCTGCACGACCTGCGGCAGCCTGGTGGCGACGGACTCCAGCTTGTTCAGCAGGTCCTGCTGGAAGCGGTAGTCGAGGATCTCGGGCGCCTCCGCGGCCGACAGCGCCCTGATGTCCAGCGCCTGCGCCTCCAGGAGCGCGGAGTTGGCGTTGGCCGTGGACTCGGCCTCGACCAGGCGCTGCCTGGCCTGCGCGGTGGCCTGGTGGCTGGCGCGTTCGAGGGCGGTGTCCATGCGGGCCTGGTAGCCGGCGATCTCCGCCTGGATGGCGCTCAGCGTCTCCTGCAGCCCGGCCAACTCCTTGACCAGGTCGCCCTCGTTCTGCTCCTTGCGCAGCTGCAGCTCGTACTCGTAGGTGTAGGCCTCCTTGGCGACCCGGACCATCTCGGGGGCGGCCAGGTCCATCCGGTATTCCTGGCTGGACGGCTCGGCGTGCGTGATGTTCACGTCGGTGAGCCGTACGGCGGGCAGGAACTGCTGGTTGAGGCTCTCCAGCATGCCCAGCGTGCTCTCGCCGACCAGGTCGTAGATCTCCTCGGCCCGCTGGGCGTAGATGAGGGAGCGGGTGACCTCGCTGATGGCGTTCTGGAGCTTGGACTGGAAGCCGCTGACCGAGCCGAGCACGAAGATGAACTCCGCCGGGTTCTCGATCCTGAACTGCAGGAACAGGTCCACGCTGGCCTTGACGCCCTGCTGTGTCGGCGCCTCGCTGATCGGCGCGTTGAACGGGTACTCGCGGGTGGTGTTGACGATGTAGCTGACCCGCTTCCACGGGTTGAACAGCGTCACCCGGCCCGGGTCCGCGATGTGCACCAGCTTGCCGAACTGGGTGATCAGCGCCTTGCAGCCCTCGGGCACCATCACCACGCTGCGCCGCCACCACAGGAACGCGGCCGCCAGGACCAGCACCACCCAGTAGTGCGGGCCGAAGAACAGATCGGTGTTGGGGATGACGTTGCCGAGCGCGCCGATCAGGCCGAGCACCACCAGGATGCCCAGCGGCACGATCACCTTCGCCGTGCTGCCCTTGGGGATCACCACCGGCGAGATGACGTGCATCCCGTTCTCGGTGAAGCTGCGGTTGACGATCTCGCCGGCCTCGTTGAGCGATGCCGACCTGGCCTCGATGGCCGTGCCGACCGACGCCCCGCCGTCGCGGGCCGCGGCGAAGTCGTGGGGGTTCAGCGCGAAGCCGCGCGCCTGGCCCGCGAACTGCCCTGCCTGGTCGACGACCTGGCCCATGGCCTGCCCCATCGCCTGCCGCATGTCACCCCCTTGGGCGACTGCTTGGGCTATGCCCTGACCTGCCTGGATCAGTGCCTCTCTGGGTCGTGACATGGAACCTTCCTTTTCCGCTACAGGCGAATCCGACCGTATCGGGTGCGACTTACTGTTCGCTTGCAATGCATGTCATATGTCTATTACGTACCGTAGTAGAAGTGCTATCCATGTAGTAGACCTACTATCTGGAGAATTGATGGACGCGGCAAGAGAGCCCGCAGGCGGTCTCGACCTGGGCCGGACCGCCGCCGCCATCGAGGTCGACGGCCTGCGCATGGCGTACGGGCCCAAGGAGGCTCGATGAGCGAGACCGTCCACAACCGCATCGCGCTGCTGCGCGCCGAGCGGAACGTGACCCGCAGGCAGCTTTCCGACGCCCTGGGGGTCCACTACCAGACCGTCGGCTACCTGGAACGGGGGGAATACAGCCCGAGCCTCTTCCTGGCGCTGCGGATCGCCGAATACTTCGAGGTGCCGGTGGAGGTGGTCTTCTCGACCAGCCCGTTCCCGCGGATCGGCGAGCGGTCCGCCTGACGGCCGGGGCCCGCGGTCAGGCGGTGGCCACGGCCAGGAGGTGACCGCTGACCCCCAGGAGCGAGGGCTCCGACTCCAGTCTGCGAGCGGCGTCGGAAAGGGCGCGGACGCGGTCGGCTCGTTCGGGCAGGTGGTAGAGCGGGCCGAGCAGCAGCGCCGCGTCGGCCCGGCCGGAGGGGACGGGCAGGTCGCGGGCGTCGCCCAGGCGGGCGCTCACCCCGGGCAGCGCGGACGCCTCCCGCACGTGCAGCGGCACCGGGTCGATCAGCTCGACCTCGTGACCGTCGGCGGCCAGCCATTCGGCGTGCGCGCCGGTGGCCCCGCCCACGTCGAGCACCCGCGCGGGCGCCGGCGGCAGGACGCGGCGCAGCACGTCGCGCGTGCGCCAGTACTCCAGGCGGTTGCGCCCCTGCCGCAGCCTGGTCCGCTCGCCGCCCTGCTCGTAGTAGCCGAGCACCTCGGGATCCATGATCATGCGAGCCGATGCTACCGATGACTTCCGTGCGGGTTCGAGGCAATAGAGTCCCTAGCTTTGCGTTACTGGTGGTCGCTTGGCGCGGTCGTTACCATGACCTCGGGGACTGAATGATCGTCGAACGGCGGGGCGAGCGATGACACGGTTCGTGGCGGCGGTGAAGCGGGTCGCCCCATGGGCGGCGCAGAACGCCGACGGCGCCATCGCGCTGGTGCTCGCGATCGTGATCGGCATCGTCGGCGTCATGCCCAACGAGATCGTCCCCGACGAGGTGCAGTCCCAGCTGGTCAACGCCGCGACCCTGGTCGTCATGGCGCTGGTGGCCACCGCGCTGCTGCGCGACCGCGCGCGCCAGGCCCCGGTCGAGGAGACGATCACCTCGGGCGCGCTGGCCGAGCTGCCCGCGCGGCTGGCGCGACTGCAGGAGATCGAGTCGCTGGTCGGCAGCACCCGCAAGGCCCTCGACGCGCTCCAGCTCGTACGCGTGCTCGGCAGCAAGCAGGAGATCGCCCAGTCCCACGCCGAGGCGCGCAAGGACACCCACCGGTGGAGCTTCAAGGGCGGCACCGGCACCTACCTGCGCGCGGTCACCCTGCCCGAGTGCGTCGCGGCGGCCCGCAGGGACAAGCGCCACCTCACGGTCAGGGTCGAGGTGATCGACCCGGCCGACCTGGAGGTGTGCGAGACGTACGCCCACTACCGCCGCTCGCTGTCGGACGCCCCCGACGGCACCGGCGAGACGTGGACGACCGACCGGGCCAGGAAGGAGTCGTACGCGACGATCCTGGCCGCCTTCTGGCACCGTCAGCGCTACGGGCTGCTCGACATCGCGGTGGGCCTGTCCTCGACGATGACCACGTTCCGCTGGGACGTGTCGGCCAGCCGCCTGATCATGACGGTCGAGGACCCCAACAAGGCGATGACCGCGCTGGCCGGCACGTTCTTCTACGAGAACTGCGACACTGAGCTGCGGCTCAGCTTCGAGCAGGCGCGGCGGGTGCCGCTGGAGATGTACAAGAAGGTGCCGCTGAGCGACGAGCCCACCATCGAGGAGGTTCAGGAGCTGTTCGAGCGCGTCGGGATCCCCCTGCCCAAGTCGTACAACGGGCGTGACGTCGTCGACGTCGCCCGCAAGGCGTTGCGGGCGATGGACCCCTACGGGGAGCCGCATCATCGAGATGGTGCGTGATGAGCCATAACGGCGTCCACCAGCGGCTGCTCGGGGGCGAGGCCAGGTCGTGGGCGCTGGAGACGCTCTCGTCCGGCGGCCTGACCGCCGTGCGCCACCCGCTCGGGTTCGTGTGCCTGCCGCTGGAGCGCGACGGCGGCGAAGGGGTATGCGTCCACCTGTGGACCGACACGTTCGCGCACGCCGAGAGCACCACCTCGCAGATCCACTGCCACAGCTGGGACCTGGTGAGCCACGTCCTGTACGGCCAGGTGCGCAACGTGCACGCGGTGGTCACCGACGCCGGCCCGGACGCCACGCACCGGGTCTTCGAGGTGGTCAGCGGGGCCGACGGCGACCGCATCTCGCCCACCGGGCGCACCGTGCGGCACGCGACGGGCCTGGTGGAGGTGTTCGGCCCCGGCGACACCTACACGCTGGCCGCCGACCGCTTCCACAGCAGCGTCGTGCCGGAGGGCGGCGAGGCGGCCACGATCGCGCTGGGGCGGGGCCGGCCCGGCAGCCGCGACCTGTCGCTCGGCCCGCTGGGCGGCGGGCCGCACCACGTGGCCAGGCAGCCGCTGGACGCCCGCGAGACCGAGCAGGCCGTCCGTCTGATCACCGCTCACCTGACCTGAGAGGCACCCGATGGACCTGGATCATGCCCGCACGGTCGCCGTCGAAGCCGCCGAGGCCGCGGGAGCGCTGCTCCAGGAGGGCATGCGCGGGGCGGTCGACGTCCGGGCCAAGGGCGACGCGGGCGACGTGGTGACCGACCTCGACCTGGCCTCGGAGAAGCTGCTGCTGGAGCGCATCCTGACGGCGTACCCGTCGCACACGGTGATCGCCGAGGAGTCGGGGCTGGTGGGGGCCGCGGGCGGCGAGTGGACGTGGCTGGTCGACCCGCTCGACGGCACCAACAACGTGGCGATCGGCCTGCCCGCCTACGTGGTGGGCGTGGCGCTGTGCCGGGGCGGGCGTCCCGTGCTGGGCGTGGTGCACGACCCCGTCTCCGCCCGGACGTGGTCGGCCGTCCGCGGGCGGGGCGCGCTGTCCGCCGCGGCGGGGTCGTCCTCGGCGGTACGCCTGGCGCCCCCGTACGCGCCGGCCCCGCACGGGCCGCTGCTGGCCTGGACCCAGGGCTACGGCGTGACCAGGGACGACGCGACCATGCGGGCGCTGCGGTCGGCGCTGGAGCTCAACGCGCGACGGGTGCTGCAGCTGTGGGCGCCGCTGCTGTCGTGGGCGATGCTGGCGCGCGGCGACATCGACGGCATCGTGGGCTACCGGGCCGAGGCGGTGGACCTGCCCGCGGGCGCGCTGCTCGCCAGGGAGGCCGGCATCGAGATCAGGGCGCTGGACGGCGGCCCGTTCGAGGAGTGCATCGACGGCACCGCCGACGACCGCAGCTTCGTCGCCGCGCATCCCCGTGCCGTCCCCGGGCTCCTGTCCGTCCTCGGGCTCGAATGAGGAAAAGTCCGCAGAACATGTGTGTCCTTCGTCGATGAGTTCCGCTCCGGTTCGAGGTCTATTAGGAGAGAACGGCACAAGGGAGAGGGGCTCGACATGATGACCACGACCGAGCTGGCGCAGGTGCTCTTCACGACCGCTCTGCAGCCGTCCGACCGGCTGTCGGCGTTGCAGATCCGCGAGGCCGTGGACGAGCGGCTGTGCCGGTGCGGCGGCGACCCGGCCGGGTGCGCGGCGTACGTGGCGCAGGAGGCCGGCGACCACCCCGAGACGTACGTCGTGCGGATGCGCTGGGCGCTGGACGCGGTCGCCGGCGCCTACGCGCTGGCCGCCGCCTGATCAGCCGAACCGGACTCAGCCGAACCGGACCAGGGCCCACACGGTGGCGAGCAGCCCGACCACGGCCAGGCCCGTGCCGGTGAGCAGGAAGCGGCGCATCGGCACCTTGACCTCGTGGCGGCGGCACGACTCGAACCACAGCAGCGTGGCCAGCGACGCCCACGGCGTGATGACCGGGCCCACGTTGGTGCCGGCCAACAGGGCCAGCAGCTGGTTCTGGTCGGTGGCCGGGATGACGATCTCGACCGCCTTGTAGGCGGGCAGGTTGTTGATGGCGTTGGACAGCCCGGCCCCGACGGCGGCCGTGCGGTAGGGGTCGCCCTCCGTGCCGACCATCCACGTCATCAGGTCGGACAGGCCGTGCCTGCTGAGCGTGGGCACCACCAGGAACAGCCCCGTCACGAAGATCACGAGCTGCCACGGGACGAGGCTCCAGGTCAGGCGCTCGCGGGCGCGCACCAGGAAGGCCGCCACGACGATCGCGGCCGCCGCCGTGGCGGCGATGGCGACGTGCGCCTTGAGCAGCAGCATCGCGATGAACAGCAGGCAGCCCGCCGACGCGGCGCCGAACAGCACGCGGTCGGCCACCGGCTCCAGCACCGGCGGGGTGTAGCGCAGGTCGCGCCGCTCGCCGCGGCGCCAGTAGAACACCCACAGGAACGCCATCGTCACCGCGATCGAGGCGAGCTGCGGGGCCCACATGCGCGCGGCGAACTCCTGGGCGTCCAGGCCGATCTTCTCCATGCCCAGGAGGTTGGTCAGGTTGGAGACGGGCAGCAGCAGGCTCGCGGTGTTGGCCAGCCAGATCGTGGTCATGGCCAAGGGGAGGGCGGCGATGCGGGCCTTGGGGGCGAGGGCGAGCATGACGGGGGTGAGCAGGACCGCCGTCGTGTCCAGATTCAGAAATATCGTGATAAAAGACGCGAAGGCTGTGCAGAGGAAGAAGAGGGCGGCGTAGTTGCCGCGTCCGAGCACCGCCATCCTCGCCGCGATCGCGTCGAAGACCTGGGCCTCTTTGGTGAGCTCGGCCAGCACGATGATCGCGACCAGGAAGATCAGCAGCGGCCAGATCTCATCCAGGCTGGCGAACGCTTCCTCCCACGGCAGCAGCCCGGTCGGCACGAAGACGACGCCGAGAATGAGCAGCCCGATCCTGATCAGGTCGAGCACCCCAAAACGCCGCCACACCCGTAGATGATCGCACACTGCTCATGGCCTCACTCCGTGAGGCGGGCAGAAACCCGCCGTCCCGCGGGGGATACTGGCCTCATGGCGCGTGACGGCAGGCCGACCGAGATCTTCGTCAGCTACTCCCCGGCCGACACGGCGTGGGCCACCTGGATAGCGTGGGAGCTTGAGGCAGCGGGCTACAAGACCATGATCCAGGCCTGGGACTTCGTGCCGGGCACCAACTTCATCGACTTCATGGACCGCGGGGTCAGCGAGGCGCAGCTGGTCGTGGCCGTGCTCTCGCGCCACTATCTGAGCTCCCGCTACGGCCGGATGGAGTGGCAGGCCGCGCTGCGGGCCGACCCCGACAACCCCTCCAACAAGCTCGTCACGATCCGGCTGGAGGACGTCCGGCTCGAAGGTCTGCTGTCCACGATCACCTGGGTCGACCTGCTCGGCGTCACCGACCCCGGGCAGGCCAGGGCGCTGCTGCTGGGCAGGGTGCGGGAGGCGGTGGCCGGCCGGGCCAAGCCGGAGTCGGCGCCCGCGTTCCCCGACGGCTCCGGCGTGCCGGCGCCCGTCCCGACGCTCCCGCCGCCGGGCGAGCGGGCCAGGGCGCGGCGCACGCCGGTGTCGGCGCCGAAGTTCCCCCCGGCGGTGAGCGCCGACCGGGGGCGCGGGTCGATCAGCGTGCTGCACATCGGCGGCCCCAGGTTCGGCCGGGCGCTGCCCGACCCTGGCGAGCCGTTCACGCCCGAGGACATGCAGGCGCGCATCTGGGCGGACCTGACCGCCATGTACGACCGGGGCATGCCGCGTCCCGACCTCATGCTGGTCACCGGCGACCTGACCGAGTCGGGCAGCCTGGGGCAGTTCGGGCAGGCGACACGGTTCGTGACCGACCTGCGGCTCCTGATCGGGCTGGAGCCGCACCGGCTGGTGCTGCTGCCGGGGCCGCGCGACGTGACCAAGGCCGCCGCCAGCGCGTACTTCATGACCTGCGAGGCCGACGACGTGAGCCCGCAGCCGCCCTACTGGCCCAAGTGGCGGCACTTCGCCGGGCTGTTCGGCGAGGTGTACCAGGGGCTGGACGACCGGGTGTTCGACGGCGGGCAGCCGTGGACGCTGTTCGAGGTGCCCGATCTGAAGGTGGTCGTGGCGGGGCTCAACTCGACGATGGCCATGAGCCACCTCGAACGCGACGCCTACGCGCAGCTCGGGGAGGCGCAGGCGGCCTGGTTCGCCGAGCGGCTGCGGCCGTACGAGGAGGGCGCGTGGCTGCGGCTGGGCGCGATCGGGCATCCGCCGGGCGAGCTGCGCGACGCGCCCGCGTTCGAGCGGCTGCTGGCCCACCGGCTCAACCTGCTCTTCCACGGCGGGTCCGCCCACCGGGCCGAGGGCGTGATCGCCGCGCCGCGCTCCGGGCGGCACCAGGTGGTCGAGATCACCCCTGACGGCCTGCGGACCTGGCTCCCCGACGCGGGCGAGCCCGAGCCGGTCGCGTACCGGTGGAAGGCCGTGCGGGCCACGTTCACCGGCGAGAGCCCTGCCTCCGAGCCGCCCGCGCCCAAGCCGGACGAGCGCGCGCCGAGCCCGGTCGAGCTGCTGCTCGACCGGATCGCCGAGGTCTGCGAGGCCAGGCACGAACGGGCCAGGATCCGCCGCTTCGACGCGCACCTCGTGGTCACCCACCCGGAGGACGGCTTCGTCCGCCAGACGATGATCGGCGCGCACGTGGGCGAGCTGACCGAGAGCGCCGCCGACGGCTTCGTCCGCCAGGCGCACGCCACCGGCCTGGCCGCCGAGCTGGTCTACCAGGGCCCGCCCGCCGCCCGCGCGGTCCGCGACGACCTGATGCGCAAGGGGGTGCGGCTGCGCACCTTCACCGAGTTCCAGGGGCTGCTCGACCTGACCGGCTACGTCGCCGAGCAGACGGCCAGGGTCACGGCCGACCGCCGCTACCCGCCCGACCTGTACGTGCCGCAGCGCTACCGCGAGCTCGACCGCCCGGGCGGCCAGGTCAAGCACGGCCTGACCGACGAGCTGATGCGGCTGCTGGCCACCGACCACGGCAGGTTCCTGCTGCTGCTCGGCGACTTCGGCCACGGCAAGACGTTCGCGCTGCGGGAGCTGGCCCGGCGCATCCCGGCCGAGCTGCCGCACCTGACGCCGATCCTGATCGAGCTGCGCGCCCTGGACAAGGCGCACTCCGTGGACGCGCTGGTGGCCGCCCACCTGGCCGGGCACGGCGAGGAGTTCATCGACCTCAAGGCGTTCCGCTACCTGCTCAGGCAGGGGCGCATCGTGCTGCTGTTCGACGGGTTCGACGAGCTGGTGACCCGGCTGACGTTCGACCGGGCGGCCGATCACCTGGCCACGCTGCTGGCGGCGGCCGAGGACAAAGCCAAGATCGTGGTCGCCAGCCGCACCCAGCACTTCAAGTCGCACAGCCAGGTGCTGACCTCGCTCGGCGAGATGGTGGGCGTGCTGCCGCAGCGGCGGTTGCTCACCGTCGAGGACTTCACGCACGACCAGATCCGCTCCTATCTGGCCAACCGGTTCGTCGACGGCGACGAGGCCGGCGCGCGCATGTCGCTGATGGGCGAGATCAAGGACCTGCTGGCGCTGGCCCAGAACCCGCGCATGCTGAGCTTCATCGCCGACCTCGACGCCGACCGGCTGCGTACGGTCGTCGGCGCCCGCCACACGATCAGCCCCGCGCTGCTGTACGAGGAGATCCTCAGCTCCTGGCTGGTCTTCGAGGAGCGGCGGGCCAGGGTCCCCGGCTCGGCCGCGGCGCTGACCGTCGACGAGCTGTGGCAGGCGGTGACGGCGCTGGCGATGCGGCTGTGGGACAGCGGCGAGTCGCTGCTGGGCGTGGACGAGCTGACCGAGATCGGCGAGACGCTGACGGATCTGTCCGACGGGCAGCTGTCGGCGGCGCACGCGGCGTACCGGATGGGCTCGGGCAGCCTGCTGGTGCGGACCGAGGACGGGATGTTCGGGTTCATCCACGCGTCCGTGATGGAGTGGCTGATCGCCCGCCACATCGCCCTCGACAACCTCGCGCTGCTGTCCAGCAGGCCGCTGTCGGCGCTGACCATGGAGTTCCTGTGCGACCTGGCCGACGTCCGGGCGCTGCGCGCGTGGGCGGCCGACCCGCCGGGCGACGACGTGTCCAGGGCGAACGCGGTCAAGATCTCGGCCAGGCTGCGCACCCCCGCGCGGGCCGACCTGCGCGGCGCGAACCTGAAGGGCGAGGACCTGTCCGCCAGGGACCTGAGCGAGGTCGACCTCACCGGCGCCGACCTGTCCGAGGCCACCCTGGCGGGCACGAACCTGGCCAGGGCCACCCTGCGCGAGGCCAGCCTGGCCGGGGCGCGGCTGGACGGCGCGGCGCTGACCGGGGCCGACCTGACCGGCGCCGACCTGTCGGGGGCGCGGCTGGCCCAGGTGGACCTGAGCGACGCGGCCGTCGAGGGCGCCCGCTGGCACCGGGCCTCGCTCATCAACGTGACCGGCACGCTGCCCCACCTGCACGGCGCGGCGGTGGCGCCGGGCCAGCCGGTGGAGGTGGAGTTCGCGCCGGCCGGCATCGGCGTCCCGTACGGCTACCACTTCCAGACCAGCCGCCTGCCCGAGCCCATCGCCTACAGCCCCGACGGCTCCACGATCGCGATCGGCAACGAGGACGGCGGCGTGCTGCTCTGCGTCGGCGGCGCGCCCGTGCGCACGCTGCAGGGGCACCGGGGCCGCGTCTACGCGGTCACCTTCGCCCACTCCCGCGACCTGCTGGCCACGGGCGCGAGCGACGGAGCCGTCCTGTTGTGGGACTCCCTCACCGGCGAGCGCCTGCACGCGCTCAAGGGCCACGCCGACGGCGTCTGGCCGGTGCGCCTCAGCCCGGCCGGCGACCTGGTGGCGGCCGGGGGCGGCGACGGCGTCGTACGCGTTTGGGAGACGGCCACCGGGCGGCTCGCGCACGCGCTCGAAGGGCACCAGGCGCCGATCTACACGGCGTCGTTCGGCCACTCGATGCTGGTGACGGGCGACGCGGCCGGCGTCGTACGCGTCTGGGACCTGGCCACCGGGCAGGTGAGGCAGACACTCGACGGCCACCGCGGCAGCGTCTACCGCGCCGTGCACAGCCCGGACCGCCGTCTGCTGGCCACCGGCGACGAGGCGGGCACCGTCAGGCTGTGGGACACCGCCACGTGGACGCCGCTGCACGTGCTGAGCGGGCACGCGGGCAGCGTCTACTGCGTGACGTTCTCACCGGACGGCTCGCTGCTGGCCACCGGCGACACGGCGGGCGCCGTACGCCTGTGGGAGGCGTCCGGAGAGTCCCGGGGCGTGCACACCACGCACGCGGCGGCCGTCTACCAGGTGACCTTCAGCCCCGACGGGCAGGTGCTGGCCAGCGGCGACTCCGGCGGCGTGGTCCGGCTCCAGCAGGTCGGCGGCGGTCAGCGGGTCGAACTGACGGGCCACCGCAGCTCGGTCTGGCCGTTCGCGTTCCGCCCCGACGGCCGGCAGATCGCCACCAGCAGCAACGACGGCACCGCGCGCCTGTGGGACCCGGGCTCGGGCAAGTGCCAGCGGGTGCTGCGCGGCCACGGGCGGCGCATCTCGTCCGTCCGGTTCAGCGCCGACGGCTCGATGCTGGCGACCAGCGGCAACGACGGCGTCGTACGCGTGTGGGAGCCGCGCACGGGGCGGCGGCTGCGGGAGTTCACCGGCATGGCCGACCGGCTCATCTCGGCCCTGTTCTCCCCCGCCGGGCCCTCGCTGGCTACTTCCAGCAACGACGGCGGCGTGCACTTCTGGAACGCCGTCACCGGCGACTACGAGCGCGAGCTGAGCGCCGAGACCGACCACGTCTGGGCCGAGGCGTTCAGCCCCGACGGCCAACTGCTGGCCACGGCCAACGACGACGACAGCGTCAAGATCTGGTACCGCCCGACCGGGCGGCTGGCGGGCAACCTGGCCGACCACCGCGGGCGGGTGCGCTCGATCGCGTTCAGCCCCGACGGCGAGTACGTGGCCACGGGCTGCGACGACCGGCTCGTGCGCCTGTGGCACGTGGCCTCCGGCGGCCGGGTGGCCACGCTCAAGGGCCACTCCGACCGGGTCTACTCGGTGGCCTTCTCCCCCGACGGCCGCCACCTGGCCAGCGCGGGCAACGACGGGCGGGCCATGGTGTGGGAGCTGCGCACGGGGCAGCCGTGGCAGCCGCGGCTGGTGCACGAGCTCTGGCACGAGGGGCGGCTGTGGAGCCTGGCGTTCGACGCCACGGGCGAGCGGCTGGCCACGGGCGGCGACGACCTGGTGGTGCGGGTCTGGGACACCGCGACCGGACAGCCGCGGCACACGCTGGCCGGACACACCCGCCGGGTGTGGTCGGTGGCCTTCAGCCCGGCCTCCGACCTGCTGGCCAGCGCGGGCGACGACGGCGTGGTGATCCTCTGGGAGGGCGGCGAACGGCGGGCGACCCTGCTCGGGCTGGCCGAGGGGTGGGCGGCACTGGCGCCTGACGGCCGGTACAAGATCCATGGCGAGCCGGGCGGGCAGTTCTGGCATGTGGTCGGGATGTCCCGGTTCGAGCTGGGCGAGCTCGACCGCTACCTGCCGGGCGTGCGGCAGGTGCCGCTCGACGCGCCCTTCTGAGCCGGGCCGAGGCCGGCCCGGCCCGGCTCGGGCCCGCTGAGCCCGCCTGAAGGCAGGCCGACCCCGCTCAGCCCGGCTGGGGCCCGTTCAGCCGCGGCCGGCGCGTCTCGTGAGCTCCGCCCAGACCTCGTCGACCCGGGCGTCCAGCTCGGCCAGCGAGCCCTCGTTCGGGATCACGATGTCGGCCACGGCCAGCCGGTCCTCGCGGCTCGCCTGGGCGGCGATGCGGGCCTTGGCGTCGGCCTCCGGCATGCCCCGGTGCTCGGCCAGGCGCCGGATGCGGGTCTCGTCGGCCGCGTCGACGACGATGACCACGTCGTACATGGGGGCCAGGTGGTTCTCCGCCAGCAGCGGCACGTCGTAGACGGTGATCGCGTCATCGGCCGACCGGCTCTGCAGCTCCGCCACCCGCTCCCCCACCAGCGGATGCACGATCGCGTTGAGCGCGGCGAGCCGCTCGGGGTCGGCGAAGACGATGGAGCCGAGCTTCTCCCTGTCCAGCGAACCGTCGGGTCGGAGCACCCCCGCCCCGAACGCGGCGACCACCCTGGCCAGCCCGGGTGTGCCGGGCTCCACCACCTCGCGGGCGATCCTGTCGGCGTCGATCACGACGGCGCCCCTGGCCGCGAGCCGTTTCGACACCTCGCTCTTGCCCGATCCGATACCGCCCGTGAGCCCAGTCTTCAACACGGGAAGAAGCCTACGGGGTCATCATCGAAAGCATGACGACCACGATCGTACGGGCCGCGCACGAGCAGGCCGCGGCCGTCGGGGACGACTGGGTGGGGCCGCAGCACGTCGTGCTCGCCCTGCTGGCCGGCGAGTCCCTGGCCGCTCGGGTGCTGACCGAGGCGGGCCTGGACCACGAGCGGGCGCTCGGCTGCCTGCCGCACCACGCCAGGCCCGCGCACGGGACGGGCGGGTTCGCCAACCCCGCCTTCTACAAGCTGTACGGCATCGCGACCGGCCTGGCGCTGGCCGCGGGCGACCGGCACGCCGAGCCTGAGCACTGGCTCATGGCCCTGGCCTACGACGTCGAGGAGGACCGGGGGCCGACGCCGCTGCACCTGTTCGGGGTGGACCCGGCGGCGGTGGTCGGGGCGCTGCGCGCGCACGGGGTCCGCACGCCGCCGCTCGGCCCGCCCGTGCACGTGCCGTGGCGGGGCCGCCACCAGGTCATCGTGCCCGTCTCCGCCCTCCAGGGCGTGCTCGACCGGCTCGATGCCGAGCACCCGGCGGGCTCGGAGTGGCGCTGGGAGTGGAACTGGGTGGACGACGACCTGGGCCGCGCCGTGATCACGGCTGAGGAAGGGATCGATCTGGCCGCATACGCAGGTGGATCAGCGTCAGGTGATCGTCCATCCGCTCCCGGCCCGTCTCCCGGTAGCCCAGACGGCGGTAAAGCTTGAGGTTCGCCTCTGACAGGTGGCCCGTGAACAGGTCGAACGCCTCCGCTTCCGGCACCGCCTTGTGCAGGGCCGTCAGCAGCGCCGTGCCGATGCCCTGGCCCTGGCGGTCGGGCGCCACGACCAGCCGGCCGACCAGGCAGGTCGTGCCGGACACCTGCCCGCGCACCGCCCCGATCACGCGGCCGGCGTCGAGCGCCTTGAGCACGACGGCGCCCTCGATGACCTTGCGGACCTGCTCCAGCGACTCGACGAGCGGCGGGATGTACGGGTCGCCGTACATCTGGGCCTCGCTCACGTAGGCCGCCCGCTGCACGGTGAGGATCTCGCCCGCGTCCGGCGCGGTCGCCCGTTCGATCAGCACGCGCAGCACCCTACCGCTCAACCCTCACGAATACATGCCCGCCGTGAGCGCGCCGGGGCATTCGGCGCCTTCCTCCGGAAGCGCCCCGTTGACGAGGTAGTCGTGCACGCTCGTGCGCAGGCAGGTCGCGCGGAGCCGGCTGATCCCCTGCAGCAGGTACGCGTCGCGCCCGTCGCCGTGCGACAGCACGACCGCCCCGGGGACGGGGCCCGCGGGCCGCGCTTCGGCGTCCAGCCGTCCGACGCCGACCAGGACCGTCGGGTCGTGGCGCGGTTCGGGCACGTGCGGGGGCCAGCTCGGGGCGCCCCGGCGCGGCATGCCCAGGCATCGCGCGACCTCGCGGCGGCCGCTCAGCCATCCCACGCGTGGCGCCACCTCGCGCAGGTGCGTCTCCATCGTGCGCAAGCGCCGGTGGCCCGGCACCTCCGGCAGGAAGTCGTGGCACAGCAGGGACCCCGACGCGGTCGCCGGCGGGGCCTGGGCGGTCACGGCCGCCAGCGCGGCCAGCCTGCTCGCGTCGCCCTGCCTGGCCTCGGACATGGCCCGGGCCAGCTCCGGCCAGTGCCGCGGCGCCAGCCCGGCGGCGACGGCCGCGGCCAGGCGCCTGGCGTTCACCGAGCGGCCGGGGCCCGCGTGCAGGGGCGTGCGGCGGGTCAGGGCGTCGTAGACCTCCACGGCGTCGTCGTCGAGCGGGCAGCCCAGGTGCCCGCGGCACCAGTCGCGGAAGGCGGACAGCCGCCGCTCGGCCGCCCGCGCCAGGGCGGTCAGCCGCTCGGCCAGGTCGGGCTCGGTGTGGTCGGGCCCGCCTTCGAGGTACATCCGCCCGACCCGGTGCGGGAACAGCTCCGTGTACGCCTGCCCGTACACGGCCCCGTAGGAGGAGCCGAAGTACCGCAGCCGGGGCTCCCCCAGCTCGGCGCGCAGGGCGTCGAGGTCGTGGGCGACCTGCCAGGACGTGAGCCCGTCGTAGGCGGCCCCGGCGGCGGCGCGGCAGCTTTTGTCGTAGGCGGCGTTGTCGCGGGCGTAGGCGCGCCATCCGGCCCGTCCCGGGGCCAGGACGAGGCGCAGCGGGTCGGGCTGGGCCACCGCGCACCGGACGGCGGCCCCGCGCGGCTCGATCAGCACCACGTCGAACCACCTGGTCAGCTCGCTCACGCTCTCCGGCCGGGCGCGCACGCCCTGGACGGTGGAGGCCGCGCCGGTGTTCACCACCAGGGAGCCGCGGCTGCGCCGCGGGTCCTGCGCGGGCATCCTGGCCAGGTCGATCTCGGTACGGGCGCCGTGCGGCCTGGCCCAGTCGACGGGCACGGACAGCTTGGCGCACTGCAGCCCGTCGCCGCAGTCCTGCCACTGGGGAACGGCCGCGCCCTTCACCGCCGGGGAAGCGGTGGCCGCGGCCGCCAGCGCGGCCGCGGCAAGGATGATCACCCGCTGAACCATGCCCACTGCGTCGCCCCTGAGAATCGGTCGTAGGTGTCAACAGCGCAGGTCAGTCTGACAGCGCCGGTTCCCGGGGGCGGCGGGCTCGCCTGGGCCGAAGGTAAAATCTGCGGCCCGCTCAGCGGATCATCCGGAAAAAGGCGCGTATGCCCGCCACCAGCGAGTCGGGCACCGCCATCGCGACCATGTGGCTGGGGCTTTGGGCGTCGCCCCAGTACACGATGTCGTTGTCCCGCTCGGCGATCCGCCGCAGCAGCGCGGGCCCGCCGTGCGTCACGCCCGTCGGCACGGCGCTCTGGTTGATCGGCAGCCCGGCGGCGCCCTCGTAGTACGTCCACGACGACGACCCGCCGGTGTCGGTCAGCCAGTAAAGGGCCGCGTTCGTGAGCACCAGGTCCCGGTCGATCGGCTCGGCGCCCGAACCCCACCCGTCGAACTCCTTGAACCGCTCCACCAGGTACGCGAGCTGCGCCACCGGCGAGTCCGCGAACCCGTGCGCGAGCGTCTGCGGCCTGGCGGCCAGGTAGGGCCCGTACCCGCTGCCTCCGCTCATCCACGAGGTCAGCTCCTCCAGCTCGGCCGTCTCCTTCTCGCCGAGCCCTTCGAGCTGCGCGGGGTCCCCCGTGGGGATGCCCAGCCCGGCCGTGATGAGCGAGCCCACGACGTGCTCGCCGTCCAGCGCGGCCAGCTGCGGCGTGACCAGCGCCCCGGCGTCGTTGCCGTGCGCGCCGTAGCGCTCGTATCCGAGCCTGCGCATGAGCTCGGCCCACGTACGGGCCACCCGCTCGATGCTCCAGGGCCGTTCGTCGGCCGGTTCGGGGAAGGGCGAGAAGGCGAAGCCGGGCAGGGAGGGCGCGACGACGTGGAAGGCGATGTCGGGGTCGAGCCCGTGCGCCCGCGGGTCGGTGAGCGGGCCGATGACGTCGATGAACTCGGCGACGGAGCTCGGCCAGCTGTGCGTGATGACCAGCGGCAGCGCTCGGGGCTCGGGCGAGCGCACGTGCAGGAAGTGGATGGCCTGCCCGTCGATGTCGGTGGTGAACTGCGGGAACGCGTTCAGCCTGGCCTCCTGCGCCCGCCAGTCGAACCCGTCGGCCCAGTACTCGGCCAGCTCCTTCAGGTACGCGACGGGCACGCCCCTGTTCCACCCGCCGGGCAGCCGGCGCGCCCACCTCGTACGCCTCAGCCGCGCCCGCAGGTCGTCGAGGTCTTCCTGGGGGATGTCGATGCGGAATGCCGTGATCTCTTCCATGGAGAAGAACCGTAGAAGCCAATGCGGCAAGGTTCCTTCCGCATTGTCATCGGCCTTCAGAAAGCACCGGTCTTCACCACCCGGCCCCAGGAAGGCGGAAGGCCCCGCACCACGTCGGGTGCGGGGCCTTCCGGAAAGGCACTCAGCCAGATCAGAGCCGGATGATCAGCTCTGGCCGCCGGCGAGCTTCTCGCGCAGAGCCGCGAGAGCCTCGTCCGAGGCCAGCGCGCCGCTGGCCGGGGCCGAGGAGGAGGAGCCGCCGGCCGGAGCCTGCGTCTCGCCGCTGTAGGACGAGGGAGCGGCCTCGCCGGCCTCCGCCTCGGCCTTGCGGGCCTCCTCGATCTGCTTCCTGTGAGCCTCGAAACGCGTCTGGGCCTCGGCGTACTGCCGCTCCCACTCCTCGCGCTGCTTGTCGAAGCCCTCGAGCCACTCCCCGGTCTCCGGGTCGAAGCCCTCGGGGTAGATGTAGTTGCCCTGGTCGTCGTAGGTGGCCGCCATGCCGTACAGGGTCGGGTCGAACTCGACCTCGGCCCCGACGCCCTCGTTGGCCTGCTTCAGCGAGAGGCTGATGCGACGACGGTCGAGGTCGATGTCGATGATCTTGACAAAGATCTCGTCGCCGACCTGGACGACCTGCTCCGGGATCTCCACGTGGCGCTCGGCCAGCTCGGAGATGTGGACCAGGCCCTCGATGCCCTCCTCGACCCGGACGAACGCGCCGAACGGCACCAGCTTGGTGACGCGGCCCGGCACGACCTGGCCGATCTGGTGGGTGCGGGCGAACTGCTGCCACGGGTCTTCCTGGGTCGCCTTGAGCGACAGGGAGACGCGCTCGCGCTCCATGTCGACGTCGAGGACCTCGACCGTGACCTCCTGGCCGACCTCGACAACCTCGGAGGGGTGGTCGATGTGCTTCCAGGACAGCTCGGACACGTGGACCAGACCGTCGACCCCACCGAGGTCGACGAAGGCGCCGAAGTTGACGATCGAGGAGACGACGCCCTTGCGGACCTGGCCCTTCTGGAGGGTGTTGAGGAAGGTCTGGCGAACCTCCGACTGCGTCTGCTCGAGCCAGGCGCGGCGCGACAGGACCACGTTGTTGCGGTTCTTGTCGAGCTCAATGATCTTGGCCTCGAGCTCGCGGCCGACGTACGGCTGCAGGTCGCGGACGCGGCGCATCTCCACCAAGGACGCCGGCAGGAAGCCGCGCAGGCCGATGTCGAGGATGAGACCACCCTTGACGACCTCGATGACGGTGCCGGTGACGATACCGTCCTCGTCCTTGATCTTCTCGATCGTGCCCCAGGCGCGCTCGTACTGGGCGCGCTTCTTGGACAGGATCAGCCGGCCCTCTTTGTCCTCCTTCTGGAGGACCAGGGCTTCGACGTGCTCTCCCACTTCCACGACGTCAGCAGGGTCGACATCGTGCTTGATGGAAAGCTCGCGCGAGGGGATGACACCCTCGGTCTTGTAGCCGATATCGAGAAGAACCTCGTCTCGATCGACCTTGACGACGGTGCCCTCGACGATGTCGCCGTCGTTGAAGTACTTGATGGTCTCGTCGATCGCCGCGAGGAAGGCTTCCTCGGACCCGATGTCGTTGACCGCTACCTGCGGGGTGCTCGAGGTGGCCTCAGTGCTGGACGTCATGTGTGGAATTGCTCCGAACGCGGACAGGATGTCGATGTGGCGGATGCGCGGCAGGCCCTCTTCCGCATCAAGCCGAGGAATTACGACATCGACGTGACCGAGCGCGAGCCCGCTCCGTCTGAGGCGCGCGCGAGCCCACAGCGCAGCGATCAGCATATGAGACCATCGCCACGGGGTCAATCCGGGGAGCAATCAATACGCGATGACCTGCAGTCCTCGCTTGGCGACGATTTTACCGCGCCGTTTCTCCGGTATGGAGATCCGGGTTGGGTCGCCGTCGGAGACATAGCGCTCGCCAGGGTGCTTGTTCAGCCATTCCAGCCAGTACTGCGAGCACCACTTGCGGCACTCGCCCTTCTTACCGTTGCTCTGGATGCGCTGGATGGCCCCCCGGTCGAATTTTTTCGCGTAGGGCGAAAGTGAGGGCTCCGCACCCGCGAGGAAGACGCCCGCGAAATCGTACTTGCTGCCGTCCCAGGATCCGGTGCGGGCGAGCTTCTTCGGCCGGGGCATCGACCCGTAGGGCAGGGCCATGGTCCGCGACTGCGGCACGCCGAGCTTCTTGAGCAGGCGTTCGATCCGGACGATCTGCTCGCGGACCTTCTTTTTACGCAGCACGCGCAGGTTGGGGTGGTTCCAGGTGTGGTTGGCCACCTCGTACCCGTGGTCGACCAGCCACTTGACGGCGCTCTCCTGGGCCTGCCGGTCGGTCAGCCCGAACGGCTCCCGGTTGATCCAGAAGGTGGCGACCGGCCGGAACGAGGGGTATTTCCTGGCCACCTCCTGGATGACGGCCACGGCCGTGCCGCTCTTGGGGTTGCCGTTCCCGTCGAGCGCGAAGTGGCTCGGGTGGCCGTCGTCGAACGTCAGCACGACCGGGAACTTCCCCGCCGGCACCTTGATGTCGCCGGTGGCGAAGTCTCTGGCGGTGATCGGCACGTAGCCCTGCTTGGCCAGCTTCTCCAGCTCTTTCCTGAGCTGGCCGGGCGTCCGGTCGATCGAGGCGAGCCGCTTGGCGAGGATCCGGTGGTACATCAGGACCGGCACCAGCCCGGCCTCGTTGGCGTGCACCTGGCGGGCGAAGTCGGGGGTGGCCACGACCCCGGGCGGTTCGCCCACCGGGGCCAGGCTCGGCGGTGCGACGCTGCCCTGGACCTTGGCCACGTCCTTCGGCTTGGCGTGGGGGCGCTGCTCGGAGGGTAAGAGGCTCAGGCCGATGACGGCCACCGTTACCACCACGACGTTGGCGATGCCGATGATCCGCGTGAGGGACGCTGGATACCGCACAGAACTCCTGGCCGCCTAGTGAAATTTAGTCCAGGTTAGTCGAAAGAAATGATCAGTCAGTGGCCCGCGTCCTCCCACGTGCGCCCGACGCCGACGGAGACCTCCAGCGGGACGCGCAGGTGGTAGGCGGCGTTCATCTGGTCGCGCACGAGCTGCGTGAGCCGCTCCAGCTCCCCTGGCGCGACCTCGAACACCAGCTCGTCGTGGACCTGCAGCAGCATCCTGGAGGCCAGCTTCTCCTCGCGGATGGCCTGGTGGACGTTGAGCATGGCGACCTTGATGATGTCGGCGGCCGAGCCCTGGATGGGGGCGTTGAGCGCCATCCGCTCGGCCATCTCGCGGCGCTGGCGGTTGTCGCTGGTGAGGTCGGGCAGGTAGCGGCGACGGCCCATGATCGTCTCGGTGTAGCCGTCGGTGCGCGCCTGCTGGACGATGGCCTGCAGGAAGTCGCGCACGCCGCCGAACTCGGTGAAGTATTCCTCCTTCAGCGCCCGCGCCTCCGACACCGCGATGTTGAGCTGGCCGGACAGCCCGAAGTCGGACAGGCCGTAGGCCAGGCCGTAGTTCATGGCCTTGATGCGGGCCCGCAGCTCGCCGTCGATCTGCTCGGGCGGCAGGTTGAACACGCGGGCGGCGGTGGCCTGGTGGAAGTCGTGGCCCGACTCGAAGGCCGCGATCAGCGACTCGTCGCCCGACAGATGGGCCATGATGCGCAGCTCGATCTGGCTGTAGTCGGCCGTCAGCAGCGTCTCGTAGCCCTCGCCGACCACGAAGCCCTGCCGGATGCGGCGGCCCTCGGCGGTGCGGATCGGGATGTTCTGCAGGTTGGGCTTCTCGGAGGACAGGCGGCCGGTGGCGGCGATGATCTGGTTGAACGTGGTGTGGATGCGCCTGTCGTCGGAGATCTCCTTGATCAGGCCCTCGACGGTGGTGCGCAGCTTCTGCTGGTCGCGGTGGCGCAGCATGATCGTCGGCAGCTCGTGCTCGGTCTGCGTGGCCAGCCAGGCGAGCTGGTCGGCGTCGGTGCTGTAGCCGGTCTTGATCTTCTTCGTCTTGGGGAGGTTGAGCCGGACGAAGAGGATCTCCTGCAGCTGCTTGGGCGAGCCCAGGTTGAACTGCTCGCCTACCGACCGGTGGGCCTCCTCCACGGCGTGCTTGACGGCCGCGCCGAACTCGGCCTCCAGGCCCGCGAAGTATTCGCCGTCGACGGCGATGCCCGCCCGCTCCAGCTCGGCCAGCACGCTCAGCAGGGGCAGCTCGACGTCGGCCAGGAGCTGGGTGCCGCCGCGCCCGGCCAGGAAGGTCTCCAGGGAGTCGGCCAGCTCGCGCACGGCGTGGGCGCGCAGCGCGAGGTCCTTGGCAGGGGCGTCCTCGTCGTCGCCGAACAGCGCGGCCTGCCCGTTGGACTCCTCCTCGGCCCGCAGGTCGCGGTGGAGGTAGCGCCTGGCGAGGTCTTCGAGCGCGAACGTGCGCTGCCCCGGCATCGCCAGGTAGGCCGCCAGCGCGGTGTCACAGCTCAGGCCGCGCAGCTCCATGCCCTGCGCCCAGAGCGCCAGGATGGGCCCCTTGGCGTCGTGGACGGCCTTGGGCCTGCTCTCGTCACCCAGCCAGGCCCGCAGCGCCGCCTCGTCGGCCTCGGTGAGCTTGACGGGGTCGATGTGGGCGGCGGTGCCGTCGGGCGAGGCGACGGCGATGGCGTCGATGCGCCCGGTGCCGCTGCCGTAGGCGCCCTTGAAGGCCAGCCCGGCCCGGCCCGCGGGCATCGCCGACAGCCAGCCGGCCACCCGGTCGGGGCCGAGCAGCACGGTCTCGACCTCGAAGCCCTGCTCGGGCTCCTGCTCGCCGGAGCCGAGCACCTTGAAGACGCGCTCGCGCAGCTCGCCGCGGATCTGCAGGGAGTCGAACAGCTTGTTGATCTCCTCGCGGTCCCACGCGCCCTGCGTGAGGTCGCCGAGGTCGACCTCCAGCGGCACGTCGCGCAGCAGCTCGGTCAGGCGCCGGTTCATCAGCACCTGGGCGACGTGCTCGCGCAGCTTGTCGCCGACCTTGCCCTTGACCTCGTCGACCCGGTCGACCAGCGCGGTCAGCGAGCCGAACTCGCGCACCCACTTGGCGGCGGTCTTCTCCCCCACGCTCGGGATGCTCAGGAGGTTGTCGCTGGGGTCGCCGCGCAGGGCGGCGAAGTCGGGGTACTGCTCCGGGGTCAGGCCGTATTTCTCGACGACGGCCTCGGGGGTGAACCTCGTCATGTCGCTGATGCCGCGCCGGGTCATCAGGACGGTGACGTGCTCGTCGACCAGCTGCAGCGCGTCGCGGTCGCCGGTGACGATCAGCACGTCCATGCCCTCGCCGGCCGCCCGGGTGGCGAGCGTGGCGATCAGGTCGTCGGCCTCGAAGCCCGCCTTGGACAGGTGCGGGACGCGCAGGATGTCGAGCAGCTCGAAGATGAGCTGCATCTGGCCGCGGAAGTCCTCCGGCGTCTCGCTCCGGTTGGCCTTGTACTCGGAGTACGCCTCGTGGCGGAAGGTCGGCTCCGACCTGTCGAAGGCCACCGCCACGTGCGTCGGCTGCTCGTCGCGCAGGACGTTGGTCAGCATCGAGGTGAACCCGTAGACCGCCTCGGTGTGCTGACCATCGGTGGTCATCAGGTTGGCGTCTTTGAGCGCGTAGAAAGCGCGATAAGCCAGGGAATGCCCGTCAAGCAGCAACAGGCGCGGGCGGCTGGGGGTCACTTCACTCTTCGGCACACACGCAGCCTAGTCTGCGTCTGCGACAGAAAACCTGAGCTCGGAAGAGTGGAGACGTCCCTTTGACGCAGACCAACCCCATGGACTTCTCGGTGTACGGCGCCGTGCACGAGGGCACGCTGGCCGACCGCATGGGCATCGAGTTCCTCGAGGCCGGACCCGAGCGGGTCGTGGGCCGGATGCCGGTCGAGGGCAACACCCAGCCCTACGGCCTGCTGCACGGCGGGGCCTCCGCGGTGCTGGCCGAGACGCTGGGCTCGGTGGCGGCCGCCATCCACGCGGGCCCCGAGCGCATCGCCGTGGGCATCGAGATCAACGCCACCCATCACCGCTCGGCGTCCGCCGGGCACGTCACGGGTGTGGCGACCAGGTTGCACGGCGGCCGGACGTTGGCGACGTACAGCATCGAAATCACTGACGAGCAGGGAAAACTCGTCTGTACCTCACGTCTCACGTGCATGCTGCGCGACAGGTGAAACTCCTGTCCCTTTGCGCGCCGCACCCGTAGGTGGATACGGTGGTCCGAACGCGAGCCCGCGGGGAGGCTTAGTAGAAAACGTGTGCGGCCGGGGAAGCCCTACACGGCCCCAAACGCCGACCTCGCGGGCTCGTCCAGGATTTACGGCGATCGTTATGCGTTCGTACGCAAAGCCGCCAGGCGTCTACCCCGATTTAGCCCCTGACCTGGCTTGTTGATTCCTCACATCAGTGACACACACATGTCACTAATTGGTGACGAACGATACTGAACCGGGCGTCACCAGAATAAGCTCCCGCCACAGCATCCCAGTTGTGCCTGCGATGCGCGCGTGTCGAGATGGAGGGGCACAACCCCGCCTTGACCTACTTGAGGGAGCACCATTGCGCAGAGCCGTGATCGCGTTCACGGCCTTCCTGGGTGGACTCGTCTTCCTGCTGGCCGGCCCCGCTCACGCGGGGCCCGCCGATTGCCAGGGACTGAGGGGAACACTCAAACTCCAAGGCCAGCCAGTGAACGGCGCCAAAGTCGCCGTGACCACCGAGAGCGGACAACCCGTCAAGGAGGTCACGAGCAACGCACAAGGCACTTGGGACGTTCAGGTCGACAAACCCGGTAAGTACAAGGTCACCCTGGATGTCAGCAGCCTTCCGCAGAATGCGGAGGTGCGTGGCGGCAGCAACGTCCGCACACCGACCGTCTATGAGGGCAACTGCTCGACGGTCCTGTTCGCCCTTCAGGCCAAGGGCGCCCCGGGGCAACAGCAGCAGGAGGAGGGCGGCGGCGAGAGCTCGTTCTGGACGACGGCCGCGCAGCTGACCTTCGAGGGCCTGAACCTCGGTCTGATCATCGCCCTGGCCGCGCTCGGTCTGTCGCTCATCTACGGCACGACCGGCCTGACCAACTTCGCCCACGGCGAGCTGGTCACGCTCGGCGCGATCCTCGCCTACGCGTTCAACGTGGGCTTCGGGCTGCATCTGATCCCCGCCGCCATCATCGCCGTCGCGGTCGGCGGCATCCTCGGTTACCTGCAGGACCGGCTGTTCTGGGGCCAGCTGCGCAAGCGCGGCACCGGCACCATCGCCATGATGATCATCTCGATCGGCGTGGCGCTCTTCCTGCGGTACGTCTTCCTGATCTTCTTCGGCGGACAGAACGAGGCCTTCGCCCAATACACCGCCCAGCCCGGCATCCAGGTCGGCCCCATCACGGCCGCACCCAAGAACTTCATCGCCATGGGCATCGAGCTCGCGGTCCTGATCATCGTCGGCCTGGCCCTGATGCGCACCCGCACCGGCAAGGCGGCCCGCGCCGTGGCCGACAACCCCGCGCTCGCGGCCTCGTCCGGCATCAACGTCGACCAGGTCATCCGGATCATCTGGACCACGGGCGGCGCCATCGCCGCGCTGGCGGGCATCATGCTCGGCCTGTCGCAGAGCCTGAAATACACCATGGGCCAGGACATCCTGCTGCTCATCTTCGCCGGCGTGACGCTCGGCGGGCTCGGCACCGCGTTCGGCGCGCTGGTCGGCTCGCTGGTGGTGGGCCTGTTCATCCAGGTCTCCACGCTCTGGGTGCCGCCGGAGCTCAAGAGCCTCGGCGCGCTGGGCGTACTCATCATCGTGCTCCTCGTCCGGCCTCAGGGCATCCTGGGCCGCCGCGAGCGGATCGGCTGACGGGGGAGGATCAGAATGGACTGGATCACGATCATCAGCACCACTCTCAAGTCGGCCATCGGCGTCGACACGGTGCTGTACGCCCTCGCGGCCATCGGTATCAACATCCACTTCGGCTACACCGGCCTGCTCAACTTCGGCCAGGCCGCGTTCATGGGCGTGGCCGGCTACGGCCTGGCGGTCACGGTCACGGTCATGGGCCTGCCGTTCTGGATCGGCATCGTCGTCGGCCTGCTGGCCGCCGTGGTGCTGGCGATCCTCATGGGCATCCCGACGCTGCAGCTGCGCGCCGACTACCTGGCCATCGTCACCATCGCGGCGGCCGAGATCATCAGGCTCGTCTTCCGCTCGGTGGCGTTCAAGGACGTCTTCGGCGGCTCCGACGGCCAGCGCGGCTTCTCCGACGGTTTCTACGCGCTCAACCCCTTCCCCGAAGGCGAATACGGCTTCAACCTCGGCCCGGTGCCGCTCTTCTTCAACAACCGGGTGCTGTGGGTGCTGGTCGTCGGCTGGGTGCTGATCGCCATCTGCTGCGCCATCGTCTACCTGCTCATGAAGAGCCCGTGGGGCCGCGTGCTCAAGGCCATCCGCGAGGACGAGGACGCCGTGCGCAGCCTGGGCAAGAGCGTCTTCTCGTACAAGATGCAGTCGCTCATCCTGGGCGGCGTCATCGGCTCGCTCGGCGGCTTCATCTACGGCCTGGCCTTCGCCTCCGTGCAGCCGGACGTCTTCGGCACCGAGACGACCTTCTACATCTACACCATGGTCATCCTCGGCGGCGCGGCCCGCGTGCTCGGCCCGGTCGTCGGCTCGATGATCTTCTGGGTGCTGCTGGTCTTCATCTACGGTGTGCTCACCGAGGCGGTCGGCGCCGGGTACATCACGTTCATGGACACCAACCAGGTGGGCGCGTTCCGCTACATCATCGTGGGTCTTGGCCTCATCCTGTTGCTCGTCTTCCGGCCACAGGGCGTCTTCGGTGACAAGAGGGAGATAGCAATCGATGCACGCTGAAACCCCCACCCAATCCGGCACCACCGAGCGCAAGTCGGCCGCCCTGGCGGCGTTCAAGGACCTGGCGCGCGACCCCGGCGTGCCCAAGCCCGACCCCATCCTCGTGGTGGACAACGTGGTGCGCCGCTTCGGCGGCCTGACCGCGGTCGAGGTGAACCACGTCGAGATCCAGCGCGGCTCCATCACCGCGCTGATCGGCCCCAACGGCGCCGGCAAGACCACCTTCTTCAACCAGCTCACCGGGTTCGACACGGCCGACTCCGGCTCGTGGACGTTCAACGGACGGGCGATGAACGGGGTGCCCGCCCACAAGGTGGCCCGCTCCGGCATGGTGCGCACGTTCCAGCTCACCAAGGCCCTGTCGCGGCTGACGGTGATGGAGAACATGCGCCTGGGCGCCCAGCGGCAGAAGGGCGAGAGCTTCTTCCGCGCGCTCGTGCCGAGCCTGTGGCGCGGCCAGGAGGACGAGATCACGGTCCGGGCCGAGGAGTTGCTGGAGCGGTTCAAGCTCGCCGCCAAGCGCGACGACTTCGCCGGGTCGCTGTCGGGCGGCCAGCGCAAGCTGCTGGAGATGGCCCGCGCGCTCATGGTCCAGCCCGAGCTGGTCATGCTCGACGAGCCCATGGCCGGGGTCAACCCGGCGCTGACGCAGTCGCTGCTCGGCCACGTCAAGGACCTGCGCGAGCAGGGCATGACGGTGCTGTTCGTCGAGCACGACATGGACATGGTCCGCGACATCAGCGACTGGGTGATCGTCATGGCGCAGGGCGCGGTCATCGCCGAGGGACCGCCCTCGACGATCATGTCCGACGAGCGCGTGATCGACGCCTACCTGGGCGCGCACCACGACGCGCCGCTGTCGGAGACCGAGCTGGAGGCCCAGCTCCAGGAGGCCGAGGCGGCGCTGGAGGCCGAGATCGAAGAGGAGACGCAGAAGTGACCGTCCCTGAGCCGGCACAGTCGAAGGCGGCCGTCACCGACCGCAGCGACCACCTGCAGGGCGCCGAGGACGCCGTGCTGCGGTGCGACGAGCTGATCGCCGGCTACCTGCCAGGCGTCAACATCCTCAACGGCTCCGACCTCTACGTCAAAGAGGGCGAGCTGATCGGCATCATCGGCCCCAACGGCGCCGGTAAGTCGACGCTGCTCAAGGCCATGTTCGGGCTGGTCAACATCCGCAGCGGCACCGTGCTGCTCAAGGGTGAGGACATCACGAACATGAAGGCGCACTCGCTGGTCGCCCGCGGCGTCGGCTACGTGCCGCAGACCAACAACGTCTTCCCCAGCCTCACCATCGAGGAGAACCTCGAGATGGGCGCCTTCCAGGTGCCGGGGAAGTTCAAGGAGCGCTTCGAGTTCGTGGCCGAGCTGTTCCCCGCGCTCAAGGAGCGGCGCAAGCAGCGCGCCGGCTCCCTGTCCGGCGGTGAGCGGCAGATGGTCGCGATGGCCAGGGCGCTCATGACCGAGCCGTCCGTGCTCCTGCTCGACGAGCCGTCGGCGGGTCTGTCGCCCAAGCTGCAGGACCTGGTGTTCATCCAGGCCCAGCAGATCAACAAGGCGGGCGTGACGGTGATCATGGTGGAGCAGAACGCGCGCCGCTGCCTGCAGATCTGCCACCGCGGCTACGTCCTCGACCAGGGCCGCAACGCCTACACCGGCACCGGGCGGCAGCTCGCCAACGACCCCAAGGTCATCGAGCTGTATCTCGGCACGCTGGCCAAGGCGTAGGACGATCGAGAACGGCGAAGGGGCTCCCATGGGCCCCTTCGCCGTTCTTTAATGTGCGTTGTGAAACGTTTAGCGACAGTCGCGCTCGTGCTTCCCGTCCTACTCGTCGGCTGCCAGGGCAACGCCTCGTCCGCGTCGAAATACAGCACCGGCGGCGATGCCACCGACAGCCCGTGCGCCCGCGTGGTCTCGGCCATCGGGTACGCCAACCTCATGCTGCGACCGAAGGGTCAGGAGGACCGGCAATACTTCGAGGACGCCGTGATCGGCCGCCTGGCGGAGCTGCGCGGGATCACGCTGGAGTTCGGCGACCGGCTGCCCGACTCCCTGAAGGGCGCCGTACAGACGATCGAGACCACCACCGCCGGGCTCGCCAAGAACGACGTGCCCCGCGCCCGGCAGGTGGCGCTGCTCAAGCAGTACCGCGTGGCCGCCGACCAGATCGTGGCCGGCTGCAAGTAGGCCGACTGCAAGTAGGAACGACGAGAAGGGCCCGGCCGTGACGGCCGGGCCCTTCCGTGTGAGGCGGCGGTACTAGCCGGCGATGTTGCCGGTGCGGTACTCGAGCGCCTTGGTGGCGTACTTGTTGTTGGCGCCGTACTGGTAGATGCCGATGGTGGCGACGGCCGGGTCACCGGCCTCGTTGAACTCGACCGGGCCGCTGACGCCCTCGTAGTCGATGTCCTTGCCGGCCTTCAGCAGGTCCACGCACTCCTTGAAGCTCTTGCACTTCTCGCCGCCCTTGCTCACCTCGGCGAGCTTGGCCGCGATGTCCGTGCCGGCGTCGCTCTTGGCGGCCTCGGCGGCCAGCGCGATCAGGTTGGCGGCGTCGTAGGACTCGGGGGCGTAGCTGAAGTCCTCGAGCTTGGGGTTGATCGCCAGGAGCTTCTTCTCGAACTCCTCCGGAGCCGCGGCGCCCGGAATCGTGCCCTTGACGCCGTCGAGCGTGCCCTTGGGCATCTTCACGTAGTTCGTGTTGGACGTGTTGCCGTCCACCATGTACCACTTGTGCTTGTCGGCGGGCAGGCCCTGCTTGACCAGCTCGGCCACGACCTTCGCGGTCTCCTCGAACCCGATCAGCACGATGCCCTTGGGGTTCTTGGCCTTGAGCTTGGCCACGTCGGCGGAGAAGTCGGCCGCCTTCGGGTCGTAGTCGACCCGCTCGACGACCTCGGCGCCGCCGTCGGTGACGGTCTTCTGCACCTGGTCGGCCAGGCCCGTGCCGTAGGAGTCCTGCATGGCCAGGATGCCGACCGTGTCGTTCCCGTCGGCCACCACGAGGTCACCCAGCACGCGCCCCTGCAGCTTGTCGGGCGGCGAGGTACGGAAGTACAGGCCCTTGTCGTTGATCGTGGTGAACTTGTCGGAGGTGTTGGCCGGCGAGAACTGCACCACGCCCGCACCGGTGATCTTGTCGATCACCGACTCCGACACCGACGACGACGCGGCGCCGATGATGGCGTCGGCCTTCTGGGCCAGCAGCTTGTCCACCGACTGCGAGGCGATGTTGGTGGTGGTGTCACCCGAGTCGGTGTCGTACTTGGTGATCGGCTTGCCGAGCACGCCACCGGCCTCGTTGATCTCCTTGACGGCGGCGTCGACTCCCGCGATCTCGGGCGGGCCGAGGAAGGCCAGCGAACCGGTCTGGGGCAGCAGGGTGCCGATGGTGAGAGTGCCATCGCCCTTCGCCGCGGCGGGCGCCGACGACGATGGCGCGGCAGACTCTGAGGTCTGCGTGGCGGTGTTGCCGCCGCCACCGCCGCAGGCTGTCAGGGCGAGGCTGGTGGCAGCCACGACAGCCAGCGCCCGCCCCACGGGAGCAATGCGGATCATGAAGTGTCTCCTTCATTTCCAGGCCGGGATCGGTCAGCACCGCCGAGCGTTCCCGAACGAATGCAGGAAACGTACAAAACTGCAGCGTGCTCCAACTAGATGCACCGGGGAACTGTCGGCACTTGGATGCGGAGTCGTAATCAGTCCTCAACTTACGGGACCTGGGCAAGCACGCTTAATCTGCATCGAGTGAAGCGTTTTACGGTCTCCCTCGCGACGACGCTCCTCCTCACCGGTTGCGGCACCTCCGAGCCGCCTTCCCGGCCAACCGCGACGCCGCCTGGGGGCGTATCCGTGTCACTGGCCCAATGGCGTTCGGACGAGCCCGTGCACGCGCTGGAAGTGGCCGTCCGCAATACCGCCGACACTCCGGTCTATTTCGCCGATGTCCAGCTTGTCACGCCTTCATTCAAAACCCTGCCGGCGCAAAGGACCGACGCCACCATCAAGAAGACCGAACGGACGGACCTGCGCATCACGTACGGACCCGCCAACTGCCTGCCCCAGGGGCTGCCCGAGGTCCAGCCGGCCACGGTCGTGGCGCACGTCAGCACCGGCTCCGAGCAGCCGCGGAAGGTGGTCTTCACCGTCCCCCACCCCGACCCGCTGCTGGCCAGGCTGCTGCGCGACGAGTGCTCCGAGTTCCTGATCAAGGAGGCGGCCGACATCCGGTTCGGCCCGGAGTGGAAGGACGTGGACAAGGCCATGCGGGGCACCCTGGTGATCACCCGGCGCGGGAGCGGCTCCGTCACCCTGAACGACATGGGCGGGACCACCCACTTCATCGTCACGCCCGAGCACCGGCCCCTGGGGGTGCTGGCCGCCGGGCAGCAGCGGCTGGAGGTGCCGATCGCGCTCACCCCCGGCCGCTGCGACCCCCACGCGTTCGCCGAGGCCAAGAAGGCCTTCCTGTTCCCCGTCCGGGCCGGCATCGACGGAGGTCAGGAACGCGTGGTCATCGTGGTGCCGCCCAAGCCGCTGCAGGACCGCCTCATCCCGTGGGCGATGAAGACGTGCGGACTGGGCTGAGGCTCAGCCCTCGATCTTGCCGGTGCGGTACTCCAGCGCCTTGCCGGGGTACTTGTTGTCGTCGCCGTACTGGTAGACGCCGATCGTGGCCACCGCCGGGTCACCGGCGTCGTTGAACTCGACCGGGCCGCTGAGACCGTCGTAGTCGATGTCCTTGCCGGCCTTCAGCAGGTCCACGCACTCCTTGAAGCTCTTGCACTTCTCGCCGCCCTTGCTCACCTCGGGCAGCTTGGCGGCGATGGACGCGCCGGAGTCGTCCTTGGCCGCCTCGGCGGCCAGCGCGATCAGGTTCGCCGCGTCGTACGACTCGGCCGAGTACGTGAAGTCGGTCAGCTTGGGGTCGAGCTCCTGGAGCTTCTTCCTGAACTCCTCGGGCGCCTCGGCACCCGGTATGGTGCCCTTGACGCCCTTGAGGGTGCCCTTGGGCATCTTCAGGTAGTTGGTGTTCGACATGTTGCCGTCCACCATGTACCACTTGTGCTTGTCCGCCGTCAGGCCCTGCTTGACCAGTTCGGCCACGACCTTGGCGCCCTCCTCGAACCCGATCAGCACGATCGCCTTCGGGTTCTTCGCCTTGATCTTGGCCACGTCGGCGGAGAAGTCGGCCGCCTTCGGGTCGTAGTCGACCCGCTCCACCACGCCGGCGCCGGCCTCCTCGGCCGTCTTGGTGATCTGGTCGGCCAGGCCGGAGCCGTAGGAGTCCTGCATGGCCAGGATGCCGATGGAGTCGTTGCCGTCGGCGGCGATCAGGTCGCCGAGCACCCGGCCCTGCAGCTTGTCCGGCGGCGCCGTACGGAAGTACAGGCCCTTGTCGTTGATCGTGGTGAACTTGTCGGAGGTGTTGGCCGGCGAGAACTGCACCACGCCCGCACCCGTCACCTTGTCGATGATCGACTCCGACACCGACGACGACGCGGCGCCGATGATGGCATCGGCCTTCTGCGCCAGCAGCTTGTCCACCGACTGCGAGGCGATGTTCGTGCTGGTGTCACCCGAGTCCGTGTGGACCTTGGTGATCGGCTTGCCGAGCACGCCACCGGCCTCGTTGATCTCCTTGACGGCCTGGTCGACGCCGGCGAACTCGGGCGGGCCGAGGAAGGCGAGCGAGCCCGTCTGCGGCAGCACCGTGCCGAGGGTCAACGTGCCGTCGCCCTTCGCCGCGGGAGCCGAAGAGGCCGCCGCGGACGGGGCCGCCGACTCCGACTGCTTCGCGGCCGTGTCGCCACCGCCGCCGCCACACGCCGTCAGAGCCAGGCTCGCCGCGGCCGCCACGGCCAGGACGCGCCCCGTTGGAGCAATGCGGATCATAAAAGAGACTCCCCCTATCTCAACGAAGGAACGATCACCTTCGCTGGGTTTTCCGAGCTCAGCATGCCTGTTCGAACAGGTGATGGGGAGTTCTTACGCGGCTTTTATGCGGATTCGTAATCTCTCGAACACTCATAGTAATGAGATGTTTCGCGTGCGTTACGGTCCTCTCGGAATACGAGACCACCCCGATCCGGAAATTTCCGGATCGGGGTGGTAGTGGGCGATCGTCAGCCGGCGATGTTCCCCTGCCGATATTCGAGCGCCTTCGCCGCGTCGAACGTGTTGGCCGCGCCGTACTGGTAGACCCCGATCGTGGCCACCGCCGGGTCGCCCACCTCGTTGAAGTCGACCGGCCCGCTGACACCCTCGTAGTCGATGTCCTTACCGGCCTTGACCAGGTCCACGCACTCCTTGAAGCCCGTGCACTTCTCCCCCGACTTGCTCACGTCCACCAGACGCGCCGCGACAGCCGCCCCCGAGTCGTCCTTGGCCACCTCGGCCGCCAGCGCGATCAGCGTCACCGCGTCGTACGACTCGGCCGCGTACGTGAACTCGGTCAGCTTCGGATTGACCGTCAGCAGCTTCTTCTGGAACGCCTCAGGAGCCGCCGCGCCGGGGATCGTGCCCTTCACACCCTTCAGCGTGCCCTTGGGCATCCTCAGGAAGTTGGTGTTCGACATGTTGCCGTCCACCATGTACCACTTGTGCTTGTCCGCCGTCAGACCCTGCTTGACCAGCTCCGCCACGACCTTCGCCGTCTCCTCGAACCCGATCAGCACGATCGCCTTCGGGCTCTTCGCCTTGATCTTGGCCACGTCGGCGGAGAAGTCGGCCGCCTTCGGGTCGTAGTCGACCCGCTCCACGACCTCGCCGCCCGCCGCCTGCGCGGTCTCGGCCACCTGGTCGGCCAGGCCGGAGCCGTACGAGTCCTGCATGGCCAGGATGCCGATCGTGTCGCTCCCGTCGGACACCACGAGATCGCCCAGCACCCGGCCCTGCAGCTTGTCCGGCGGCGCCGTACGGAAGTACAGGCCCCCGTCGTTGATCGTGGTGAACTTGTCCGAGGTGTTCGCCGGCGAGAACTGCACGACCCCGGCCCTGGTGACCTTGTCGAGGATCGACTCCGACACCGACGACGACGCGGCGCCGACGATCGCGTCCACCTTCTGCGCCAGCAGCTTGTCCGCCGACTGCGAGGCGATGTTCGTGGTGGTGTCGCCCGAGTCCGTGTCGTGCTTGACGACCGGCTTGCCCAGCACCCCGCCCGCCTCGTTCACCTCCTTGAGCGCCAGGTCCACACCCGTGAACATGGGCGGGCCCAGATACGCGAGCGACCCCGTCTGCGGCAGCACCGTGCCGATCGTCAGCGTGCCGTCCCCCTTCTTCGCGGCCCCGGCCTCACCTGAGGAGGCCGGCGCCGAGGACGACCCGGCGGGGGCGGCGGTCGTGCCTGCGCCCGAACACGCCGCCAGCACCAGACACGCCGCGGTGCCCGCCGCGGCGACGGCGACCGGCAAGCGGGCGGCGGCGAGCACCGATACGCGGACCGCTGTGACAGCGAGCACCGGTAGGCGGGCGGCGGCGGGCGCCGGTACGCGGACCGCTGTGGCGGCGAGCGGCGCGCGGGAAATACGGATCATCGAAAGTGTCTCCGTTCGAGATGAGCGGACCTTCCGTCCGCCCATCAGTTACGCGCCGGGACACCTCCCACGAACAGCACCCGAAGCCGGTTGGATGCCCACTCGTGACCACACCACAACCCACCGGCCCAAAAGACTTGATATAGGCCCTAATCAGCTCCGCTCGGCCGCATCCTCTATAACGATCTGAGCAACCTCACGCATGCTCAACCGCCGATCCATCGACGCCTTCTGGATCCACCGGAACGCCTGCGGCTCACTCCAGCCGTGCTGCGTCATCAGCAGCCCCTTGGCCCGCTCGACCAACTTCCTGGTCTCCAGCCGCTCCGACAGGCTCGACACCTCGGCCGCCAGCGCCACCATCTCCTCGTGCCGGCTGACCGCCATCTCGATCGCCGGCACCAGATCCGCCTTCGTGAACGGCTTGACCAGATAGGCCATCGCCCCCGCGTCCCTGGCCCGCTCGACCAGGTCACGCTGGGAGAACGCGGTCAGGATCAGGCACGGGGCGATCCGCTCGGCCACGATCCGCTCGGCCGCCGAGATCCCGTCGAGCACGGGCATCTTCACGTCCAGGATCACGAGGTCGGGCCTCAGCTCGGCGGCCAGCTGGATCGCCTGCTCACCATCCCCGGCCTCGCCCACGACGACGTAGCCGTCCTCCTGGAGCATCTCCTTGAGGTCGAGGCGGATCAGGGCCTCGTCTTCCGCGATCACTACTCGCCGCTGCGTACTCACGAGCAGAAGAGTACCGATGTCCGGTACATTAGAGCCACGTTGGCGGCCAGCAGGCGATCTTGCTCGGCGCTAGGATGCACGGCAAATCCGGAAATGCCCCGGTATTCCAACGGCAGAGAAGATGGCCTCAAAATCCATTCAGTGTGGGTTCGAATCCCACCCGGGGCACTGACCGACCGCCCGGTTCTTTGAACCGGGCGGTTTTGTCGTACCTGGATGCAACACTCTCCGCATGTACGATCTCGCCGTCCGTGACGAAGCGCTCCGTATGCTCGAATCAGGGCTCAGCATTGGCGAGGCGAGCCGCCAGACCGGTGTCAGTCGGACCACCATCAGCCGGTGGCGCAATCGGCCGACCCACGATTCCCCCATGACCGGCACGTGCCCTCGCTGCGCGTCGCAGCCCTATCCTCCCTCTCCCGCAGGCAGTTACGCCTACCTGCTGGGCCTCTATCTCGGCGACGGCTGCATCTGCTGGGTCGGCGACCGGGACAAGCACGTCTGGGCCTTGCGAATCATGTGCGCGGACAGCTGGCCCGGCCTCATCCAGGAATGCGTCGAAGCGCTCCGTGCCATCCGGCCGACCAACAGGGTCCGCGTGGTCCAGAGACAAGGATGCAGCGATGTCAATTCCTACTCCAAGCATTGGCCACACCTGTTTCCGCAGCACGGCCCCGGCAAGAAGCATGACCGCGCAATCGTGCTCGAACCATGGCAGCGGGAAGTCGTCTCGACACTTCCCGGGCGGTTCGTCAGGGGCCTCATGCATTCCGACGGCTACCGCGGTATGAACCGTGTACGCCGAGTCCTCCCAGCCGGCGTTCGGTGGTACGAATACCCTCGCTATCTCTTCAAGAACGAGTCTCCCGACATACTCGCCCTCTGCGGCGAAGCGCTCGATCTGCTCGGGGTGGCCTGGCGGTACAACAAGCGCAACGAGCTCTCGGTCGCCCGGCGGGAGGCCGTGGAGCTGCTGGATCTCCATGTGGGCCCGAAATACTGACCGGTCACCAGGGCACGGTGCCGGCGTCGTCGTAGAAGCCGCCGGTCGGCCCGTCCGGGCCGAGAGTGGCCATGATGACGGCGGTGGTGCCGGAGTCGGTGCGGGATCATCTGCGGCGGGATCTGGTGTGCGTGCCGGTGCTCGACGGAGCGCCGACGACGGTGGTGCCGACCTGGCCGGAGGGGGTTCGGTCGCGGGCGCCGGCGGCGTTCGTGCACACGGCGACGACGGTCGCGGCCCGGAACCTCGCCGCCACAGATGGGGATCACCTGGGCAAAACCGTGATCGAAGAGCTTTCGGGAACGCTCCCATCGGGAATATCGGTCTCAAGATCGATGAAGACGGGGGTGGGGCGGTATGCCGTTGAGCGTGGCGGCGAGGGAGGCGTTCCTGGCGGAGCCGCACATCGCGAGCCTGGCGGTGGAGACGGGTGACGGGCGCGCGCCACTGATCGTGCCCGTCTGGTACGACTACGTCCCCGGCGGCGAGGTCCGCTTCCTGACGGACGGCGGCTCGCGCAAGGCGCGGCTGATCGCGAAGGCGGCCAGGTTCTCGATGCTGGTGCAGCGGGCCAGCCCGACCTACCGGTACGTGTCCGTCGAAGGACCCGTCGTGCACTCCGGGCCCACGACGCTGGAGGACCTGACGCGCATCTCCTCCCGCTATCTGCCGCCCGACGCGGTGGAGGGATACGTGCAGGGCTCGGACCTGCATGTGCTCATGACGTTCCGGATGCGCCCCGAGCACTGGCTCTCCGCCGACCTGGGCGCTCTCGGCTGACCCGGAAACGGTATTTTTGGCCCGTGACTGCTATCGATCCCACCTCGACCGGCGCTTTCGGCGTCGGCCTCGCGACCATCGCCGCCGACGGCACCGTACTCGACACCTGGTTCCCCGCCCCCGAGTTGGGCGACGCGCCCGCGACGGGCACCGAGCGGCTCTCCGCCGACGAGGCCGGTGAACTGGCCCAGCTGGCGGGTCCCGACGCGGCGCGGGGTGTGGAGGTGGTGGCGGTGCGCACCGGCATCGCCAAGCTCTCCGAGGCGCCCGTGGACGCCCACGACGTCTACCTGCGGCTGCACCTGCTGTCCGCGCGCCTGGTCAGGCCGCACGGCGTGAACCTGGACGGCGTCTTCGGCCTGCTCGCCAACGTCGTGTGGACCAATTTCGGCCCCTGCCCGGTGTCGGACTTCGAGCGCACGCGCCTGCGGCTGCGGGCGAGGGGCGCGGTGACGGTGTACGGGGTGGACAAGTTCCCGCGGATGGTGGACTACGTGCTGCCTTCCGGCGTACGGGTCGCCGACGCGGACCGGGTGCGCCTGGGCGCCCATCTGGCGAGCGGCACCACGGTCATGCACGAGGGCTTCGTGAACTTCAACGCCGGCACGCTGGGCGCCTCGATGGTCGAGGGCCGCATCTCGGCCGGCGTGGTCGTCGGCGACGGCTCGGACGTGGGCGGCGGCGCCTCGATCATGGGGACGCTGTCGGGTGGTGGCAAGCAGGTGATCTCGGTCGGCGAGCGCTGCCTGCTGGGCGCCAACGCGGGCATCGGCATCTCGCTGGGGGACGACTGCGTGGTGGAGGCCGGGCTGTACGTGACGGCGGGCACGAAGGTCGCGCTCCCGGACGGGACGGTGGTGAAGGCGGCCGAGCTTTCCGGTTCGAACGGGATCCTGCTGCGCCGCAACTCCCGGTCGGGCGCGGTGGAGGCGGTGCCGCGCACGGGCGGCGGCATCGAACTGAACGCCGCCCTGCACGCCAACTGACACCCTGACGACACGGGCGGGAGGTCCGGCACCTCCCGCCCACCTACGCGCCCCGGCTATGGCCTTCGGCGCGCCGGTCAAGCGGAAACCACCGTGGCGGCCCACGGCGCGCCGTTGCGGGGGCGCGCCGGTGAGGCGGGTGAGCGTCTGCCTGGAGGGCCCTCAGCCACGGTCGGCGGGTGGCGCCCACCGTGCGCAGCCGTAAAAGCTCCTCAGAGCCTTCAGTGCGCGTGGGAGACGGCCGAACCCACGGTGTGGACGCGCAGGGCGTTGGTGGAGCCCGGGGTGCCGGGAGGCGACCCGGCCACGATGACCACCTTGTCGCCCTTCTCCAGCCGCCCGGACGACAGCAGCGACGCCTCCACCTGCCGCACCATGTCGTCGGTGTGGTGCACGAACGGCACGTGGAACGTCTCCACCCCCCACGTCACCGACAGCTGCCCCCGCACGTGCGGCGACGAGGTGAAGGCCAGCAGCGGGATCGGCGAGCGGTAGCGGGCCAGGCGGCGCGCCGTCTCCCCCGACATCGTGAACGCCACCAGCGCCTTGGCCCCCACGATGGCCCCCACCTCGGCCGCGGCGCGCGCGATGGCGCCGCCGGTGGTCTCCGGCATGCGCTCCAGCGAGTGCGTGGCGTGCAGGGAGGTCTCCTCGGCGGCGCAGGCGATGCGGTCCATCGTGGAGACGGACTCGATCGGGTAGTTGCCGACCGACGTCTCGCCCGACAGCATGACCGCGTCGGCGCCGTCCATGACCGCGTAGGCCACGTCGGAGGCCTCGGCGCGGGTGGGGCGCGGGGCGTTCATCATGGAGTCGAGCATCTGGGTGGCGACGATGACCGGGTGGGCCTTCTCGCGGCACAGCTCGATGATGCGCCGCTGCACGATCGGCACCTGCTCCAGCGGCAGCTCGACGCCCAGGTCTCCGCGGGCGACCATGATGCCGTCGAAGGCGTCGACGATCTCGGGGAGGCGGTCGACGGCCTGCGGCTTCTCGATCTTGGCGATCAGCGGCAGGCGGACGGCCTCCTGCTCCATGATGTTGCGCACCACGTCGGCGTCGGAGGGGCGGCGGACGAAGGACAGGGCGATCATGTCGAAGCCGGTGCGCAGCGCCCAGCGCAGGTCGGCCTCGTCCTTGTCGGTCAGCGCCGGGGCGCTGACGTTGACGCCGGGCAGGTTGAGGCCCTTGTTGTCGGAGATCATGCCGCCGATGACGACGCGGGTGGTGATGCGCTCGCCGTCGACGCGGGTGGCCTCGAGCACGAGGCGGCCGTCGTCGACGAGGATCGTGTCACCGGGGCGGACGTCGTTGGGCAGCCCCTTGTAGGTGGTGGAGACCTGCTCGCGGTCTCCCGGGACGTCTTCGGTGGTGATGGTGAAGACGTCGCCGAAGCCCAGCCTGACGGGGCCCTCCTCGAACGTGCCGACGCGGATCTTGGGGCCCTGCAGGTCGGCGAGCAGGCCTACACCGCGGCCGAGGTCGGCCGCCACCTCCCTGACCCGGTCGTAAACCTCTCTGTGCATGTCATGATTGCCATGGCTGAGGTTGAACCGTGCCACGTCCATGCCTGCGGCGATCAGCTCGCGGAGGCGTTCTTTGGAGGATGTGGCGGGGCCTAGGGTGCAGACGATTTTCGCGCGACGAGTCACGAGTCCTACCTTAATTGGTACAGACCACTTGGCAGTCACTGACGACGGAGAACGTAGCCCACGTAAGAGAACAGAACGAGAACGGCGACCCCCAGACGTGCCAAGTTCGTGTACTCCTCCGGGTAGATCACGCCCTCGATGTAGTGGTCGATGAATCCGCCGGCGGGCAGCCCCGCCAGCCCAGCGCTCCGGCGTCCCCAGTCCTCGACCACGGTCAGCGGGCACTCGACGCCGGTCACGATGGAGAACAGCCCCCAGGCGACCACGGCGAGGTGCGCCCAGATCGTGCGCCGCCATCGCCAGGCGAGGAATCCGCCCACGGCCATGTAGGCGAGGAACGCGAAGTGCGTCACCATCGCGAGGTCCGCGATGATGCGGTACATCATGGTTCGACAGTAGCCGCTTTCCAGGCGTCCACGACACCGTGCCCGAAGAAGCCGTTGTCGGCCTGGTCTCCCTCGCAGAGCTGCGTCATGTCCTGGCCGTACGCCTTGTACACGTACTGGCGGGGCGTGGGGCACGCCTTGGGCGTGGCGGTCTTGTAGAGCAGGTCCTCGACGGTGGCGGGAGCCAGTTCGAGGCCGGCCTTGCCGGGTTTGCCGAAGCGGCTGATGAGGATGGCGGCGACTCCCGTGGCGTGCGGGGCGGCCATGGAGGTGCCGTCGAGGTACTGGTAGTACGCGCAGGTGCCGCGCGCGCAGTCCTTGACGACGTCCGCGCCCTTGGGTTCGCCCTTGGCGTCGATCCGCCCGGCGGCCCGCAGCACCTGCTCGGGCGCGGCGCCCAGGATCGACCGGGTGGCCTTGGCGCCGTTGCCGTCCAGCGCGTCGCCGCCGGGCGCGGACACGTCGGCCTGCTCGACGCCGTAGTCGCTGTAGATCGCCTTGCGGCCGGAGGGGCCGAGCCCGGCGACGGAGATGACGCCGTTGGACTCGGCGGGAACGTTGAGGCAGGAGTTGTCGACCTGGCGCGTCTTCTTCTCGCCCACCGGGTAACCGGGGCTCTCCTTGTCGATCTTGGGGTGGCCGAGGTCGGTGGAGCCGTTGCCGAGGGCGGAGACGAGCGTGACGCCGCGCTGGCGGGCGTAGTCGAGCGCCCGCTGCATGCCGGTGATGATGGCCGCCTGTTCGAGCTGTTCCTTCCTGGAGTCGGCCTTGTTGGCCGTGCAGTTGAACAACCAGGGGTCGACGTAGTAGCTCATGTTGACGACGTCCACGCCGATGTCGCCGGCGTAGGTGAGCGCGTCGAGGCTGGGCTTGAGGAAGAAGAACCCGGAGTCCTGGCCGGCCCTGATGTTCACGATCTGCACGCCGGGGGCGACGCCGGCGATGCCGATGCCGTTGATCGGGGCGGCGATCGTGCTGGCCACGTGGGTGCCGTGGCCATCGTCGTCCTCGTCCACGGGGTCCTTGCAGCTGCTGACCTCGCAGGGTCCGTCGAGCGTCTCGCCGGTCTCGTCCTTGGGCTTGTCGGTGACGAAGTTGCGGCTGAGCTCGCGGTTGAAGTTGGGGGCGATGTCGGGGTGCTTGCCGTCCACGCCGGTGTCGATGACGCCGACCAGCACCTGCCTGCTGCCGGGGACCTTGGCGTTGGCGCGGTCGGCGCCGATCATCCGCATGTCCCACTGGCGGCCGGCGAGCGGCTCGCCCGAGCCGCTGCTGGTGAAGGATCTCGCGTCGGGGAAGGTCCCCGCGCGGGCCTTGGCCCCTCCGGTACGGCGGGTGGCGGGGGCGGCGCGGCCGAGTTCGGCGAAGCCGATGCTCCGGTCCGGGGACACCCCGACGATGGACCCGTCGGCGCCCGCTTTCTCCGCGAACGTGGCGCCGCCGCCTGTGGTGGTGAGGTAGCCGAGCTTGGCGTCGTTCGCGAGCGTGGTGCCGCCGGCGCGTTCGACGGCCTGCTGTGCCCGGCTTTGCCCGCCTTCGGTGTAGAAGACGAGGTATTCGGGGCCCTCGCGGGTGGCGGAGCGGGTGCCGGTATCGGTGCCGGCAGGGGGGCCGGTAGGGGTGCCGGTATGGGTGGCGGTCTCCGGTGTGCCGACCGAGCAGGCGCCGATCGCGACCACGACGGCCAGCGCCGTCAAACCAGAGGCGACTCGCCGCATTCTTCCCCCATCCACCGAGTGCCGCAGATTCTGCATCTTCCCGACACTTATCAGGTGATGCAACTTAGTGGTGAAATTTCGCCCCATAAGTAGCGAAGCGGGCTCAGGCCCGTGCGCCGGGGTCGCCGCGTCCCCGTGACCATGAACCACTTGAACCGGCCGTACCGGTGCATGGGCTGCCCCGTCAGCGTCGGCGAGACCATCCCGATCACCATCGGGAGCAGCAGCGGCCCCGAGTCCGCCACGCTCGCCCCGGTGGCCGGTCGCAGGAGGCGCCCGCCGTACGGGGCGGGCGCCTCCGGAGCGGTCAGCGGGCGAGGTCGAGCTTGACGCCGCCCAGCATGACCTGGCGCGGCATCGGACGTGCCAGGAACTCGTGCGGGAACCCCAGGTCCACCCGGCTCGCCTCCGCCAGCGCGGCCAGCTGGCCCTCGCTGAAGCGCACGTCCAGGGCCCCGAGGTTGTCCTCCAGCTGCGCCAGTGTGCGTGCCCCCACGATGGGCGCCGTGACGCCGGGGTTGAGCGTCGTCCAGGCCAGCGCGACCTGCGAGGGCGTGACCCCGAGCTCGCCGGCGACCCGCTTGGCCACGTCGGCGATGTCCAGGGCGCGCTCGGTCAGCGACCCGTTGGCCGCCGCGACGTTCTTGCGCGTCCCGCTCGGATCGGCGGAGACCTCCTGGGCGAGGTCCTCCCGGCTGTACTTGCCGGTCAGCACCCCACTGGCCAGGGGCGACCACGGGATGACCCCCAGCCCCATCTCGCGCGCCATCGGGATGAGGTCGCGCTCGACGGTCCGCTCGACCAGGCTGTACTCGATCTGCAGGGCGATCAGCGGTGCCCATCCGCGCAGGTCGGCGATGGCCTGCATGCGCGAGACCTGCCAGGCGGGCGCGTCGGAGATGCCCACGTAGAGCACCTTGCCCGCCCTGACCAGGTCGTCCATGGCCCGCAGGATCTCCTCCACCGGGGTGGTGAAGTCCCAGGCGTGCAGGTAGAGCAGGTCGATGAAGTCGGTGTTCAACCGGCGCAGGCTCGCCTCGACCGACTGCACCATGCTCTTGCGGTGGTTGCCGCCGGAGTTCGGGTCGCCGGGGCGCCTGGCCATGGTGTACTTCGTGGCCAGCACCAGCTCCTCGCGCCGCCCCGCCGCGAACTCGCCGACCAGCGACTCCGCGGTGCCCTCCGTGTACTGGCTGGCGGTGTCGATGAAGTTGCCGCCCCGGTCCACGTACGTGTCGAAGATCCGCCGTGACTCGTCCTTGTCCGAGCCCCAGCCCCAATCCGTGCCGAACGTCATGGTCCCCAGCGCGAGCGGCGAGACGCGCAGTCCCGAGCGGCCGAGCAGGCGGTAGGTGTCAAGAGTCGTCATGCCGTCCAGGCTGCTCCGGCCGGGGATCAGGGGGAAGGGAAGGCTCTTCCTGGGACCGGTCTTCCTAGGCAGGCGGGTCGTAGGATCGAAGGGATGAACACCGTTGAGCAGACCCGCGAGCTCGCCGCCTTCCTGCGCACGCGCCGCGAGCGTCTGGATCCGGGCGACGTCGCCCTGCCCGCCCGTCGCTCCCACCGGCGCACGCCGGGCCTGCGCAGGGAGGAGGTCGCCGAGCTCGCGGGCGTCAGCGTCGACTACGTGATCCGCCTGGAGCAGGGCCGCGGACTGCGGCCCTCGGCCGAGGTGCTGGAGGCGCTGGCCGCCGCGCTGCGGCTCAGCGAGGACGAGCGGGCCTACCTGTTCGAGCTGGCCCGCCAGCGTCCCAACCGGCAGGCGCCCGCGGCGGAGGAGGCGGGCCCGCTCGCGCGGCTCGTGCTCGACCTGTCGCCGCTGCCCGCGATGCTGCTCAACCACCGCTTCGACATCCTCGCGTGGAACCCGGAGATGGCCGGGCTGATGCTGGACTTCGGCACGCTGCCGCCGGAGCACCGCAACAGCCTGTGGCTGTGCATGCTCCACCCGGGCCTGCGCGACTTCTACCGCGACAGGGAGCGCACGCTGCGCGAGGGCATCGCCGACCTGCGGGCCTCGTGGGCGGCCCATCCCGACGACAAGGCGCTGACCGAGCTGGTCGACGAGCTCACCTCCGGCAGCGAGGAGGTCGCCCGCCTGTGGGCGCTGCGCGACGTACGCGTGAACGGCCGGGGCCGCAAGCGGCTCCGGCACGCCGTCAAAGGCCCGCTGACCGTCGACTACGAGGTGCTGGCCCCGATCCAGGCCCCCGGCCAGCGGCTGGTCATCTACCGCGCCGCCGACGCCGACTCGCAGCACGTCCTCGACGACATCGCCCGCGAATGCGCGTGAAAAAGCCGGGACCGCGCTGAGCGGTCCCGGCCTTTCACATCATCCGCAAGGTCACACCAGCGGCCGCGCGGTCGGCAGGATCGGGTACGGCAGCGCCGTGTCCCCGGTCAGATACCGGTCCACGCCCGAGGCGGCGGCCCGCCCCTCGGCGATGGCCCACACGATGAGCGACTGCCCGCGGCCCATGTCACCGGCCACGAAGACGCCGTCCACCTTGGACATGTACGTCTTGTCACGCGAGACGTTGCCGCGCGCGTCGTAGAAGCCGTCACCGGCGACCTCGGCCAGGTCCTGAAGGAGCGAGCCCTTCTCCGGGCCGACGAAGCCCATGGACAGCGTCACCAGCTCGGCCGGGATCTCCCGCTCGGTGCCCGGGATCGGCTTGAACCCGGCCTGCGGCCCCTCGACCTCGACCAGCCGCAGCGCCCGCACGTTGCCGTCGGCGTCGCCGACGAACTCGGTGGTGGAGACCGCGTAGACCCGCGCTCCCCCGCCGTCGGCCAGCTCCTCGTGGGCGCTCTCCATCTTGAACAGGATCGGGAAGGTCGGCCACGGCTGGCTGCCGGGCCTGTTCGCCGGCGGCTGGGGCATGATCTCGAGCTGGGTGACGGACTCGGCGCCCTGCCGGATCGCCGTGCCGATGCAGTCGGCGCCGGTGTCGCCGCCGCCGATCACCACGACGTGCTTGCCCTCGGCCGAGACGGGCGGCTTGTCGTAGTCGCCCTCCTGGACCTTGTTGGACAGCGGCAGGTACTCCATCGCCTGGTAGACGCCCTTGAGCTCGCGCCCGGTCACCGGCAGGTCGCGCCACTGGGTGGCGCCACCCGACAGCACCACGGCGTCGAACTGCTCGCGCAGCTCGGCGGCGGTGATGTCGACGCCGACGTTCACGCCGGTGCGGAACTCGGTGCCCTCGGCCCGCATCTGCTCCAGGCGGCGCTCGATGTGCCGCTTCTCCATCTTGAACTCGGGGATGCCGTACCGCAGCAGGCCGCCGATCCGGTCGGCCCGCTCGAACACGACCACGTCATGCCCGGCCCTGGTGAGCTGCTGCGCGGCGGCCAGGCCCGCCGGGCCCGAGCCGACGACCGCGACCCTCTTGCCGGTCTTGACGGCCGGGGGCTGCGGGGTCACCCAGCCCTCGGCGAACGCCCGGTCGATGACCTCGACCTCGACCCGCTTGATCGCCACGGGGTCGGAGTTGATGCCGAGCACGCACGCCGCCTCGCACGGGGCCGGGCAGAGCCGGCCCGTGAACTCGGGGAAGTTGTTCGTGGCGTGCAGCCGCTCGATCGCCTCGCGCCAGTCGGTGCGGTAGACGAGGTCGTTCCACTCGGGGATGAGGTTCCCGAGCGGGCAGCCGTTGTGGCAGAACGGGATGCCGCAGTCCATGCAGCGGGCCGCCTGCTTGGTCAGCTTCTCCTGCGAGAAGTCCTGGTAGACCTCGCGCCAGTCGCTGATGCGGACGTCCACGGGGCGGCGCGCCGGCAGCTCCCGGTCGTGCGTGAGAAAACCCTTGGGGTCAGCCATTCGGTTACGCCTCCCTTAACCCTGCACCGCGGCGGACATGACCGCCTCGTCGATGTCCCTGCCTTCGATGCGGGCGGCCTCGGCGGCGGCCAGCACCCGCTTGTAGTCGGTCGGCATGATCTTGCCGAACCGGCCCAGCGCCGCGTCCCAGTCGGCCAGCAGCTCCTTGGCGACCGGCGAGCCGGTCTCCGCGAAGTGCTTCTCGACGATCTCCTTGAGGAACTCGCCGTCCTCCTCGGTGAGCGTCTCGACGGCGACCATCTCGCGGTTGACCCGCTCGGACCTGAGGTCGAGCAGGTACGCGATGCCGCCCGACATGCCGGCCGCGAAGTTGCGCCCGGTCGGGCCGAGAACGACGGCCCGGCCGCCGGTCATGTACTCGCAGCCGTGGTCGCCCACGCCCTCGACGACCGCCGTGGCGCCGGAGTTGCGCACGCAGAACCGCTCGCCCACGACGCCGCGGACGAACACCTCGCCGGACGTGGCACCGTACAGGGCGACGTTGCCGGCGATGATGTGGCCGTCGAGCGGGGCCTCCTCGTGCGGCCGGACGGTGATCCGCCCGCCGGACAGGCCCTTGCCGAGGTAGTCGTTGGCGTCGCCGGTCAGCCGCAGCGTGACCCCGCGCGGCAGGAACGCGCCGAACGAGTTGCCCGCCGACCCGGTGAACGAGATGTCGATCGTGTTGTCGGGCAGGCCCTGGCCGCCGTACCGCTTGGTCACCTGGTAGCCGAGCATGGTGCCGACCGTGCGGTTGACGTTGCGGATGGGCAGCTCCAGCGTGACCGGGGTGCCCTCGTTGAGCGCGCCCTCGGCGAGCTGGATCAGCGTGTTGTCCAGCGCGTGCTGCAGCCCGTGGTCCTGCTCGATGACGCGGCGCAGCGCCGTGCCGGCGGGCAGTTCGGGCTTGTGCAGGATCGGCGCGAGGTCGAGGCCGCTGGCCTTCCAGTGGTCCTCGGCCGCCGACATGTCGAGCAGCTCGACGTGCCCGATCGCCTCGTCGAGCGAGCGGAAGCCCAGCTCGGCCAGGTATTCGCGGATCTCCTCGGCGATGAACTCGAAGAAGTTGACCACGAACTCGGGCTTGCCGCTGAAGCGCTTGCGCAGCTCCGGGTTCTGCGTGGCGACGCCCACGGGGCAGGTGTCGAGGTGGCAGACCCGCATCATGACGCAGCCGCTGACGACGAGGGGCGCGGTGGCGAAGCCGTACTCCTCGGCGCCGAGCAGCGCGGCGATGACGACGTCGCGGCCGGTCTTGAGCTGCCCGTCGACCTGGACGACGATGCGGTCGCGCAGGCCGTTCAGCAGGAGCGTCTGCTGGGTCTCGGCCAGGCCGAGCTCCCACGGGGCGCCCGCGTGCTTGAGGCTCGTCAGAGGGGACGCGCCGGTGCCGCCGTCGTGGCCGGAGATGAGCACCACGTCGGCGTGCGCCTTCGACACGCCCGCGGCGACCGTGCCGACGCCGACCTCGGCGACCAGCTTCACGTGGACCCTGGCCTCCGGGTTGGAGTTCTTCAGGTCGTGGATGAGCTGGGCCAGGTCCTCGATCGAGTAGATGTCGTGGTGCGGCGGCGGCGAGATGAGGCCGACGCCCGGCGTGGAGTGCCTGGTCTTGGCGATCCACGGGTAGACCTTGTGGCCGGGCAGCTGGCCGCCCTCACCGGGCTTGGCGCCCTGGGCCATCTTGATCTGCAGGTCGGCCGCGTTCACCAGGTATTCGCTGGTGACGCCGAACCGGCCGCTGGCGACCTGCTTGATGGCGCTGCGGCGGGCGGCGTCGTAGAGCCGCTCGGGGTCCTCGCCGCCCTCGCCGGTGTTGGACTTGCCGCCGAGCCGGTTCATCGCGATGGCGAGCGTCTCGTGCGCCTCCATGGAGATGGAGCCGTACGACATCGCGCCCGTCGAGAACCGCTTGACGATCTCCGAGGCCGGCTCGACCTCCTCGATCGGGATCGGCTCGCCCTTGCGCAGCTTGAACAGGCCACGCAGGGTCATCAGCCGCTCCGCCTGGGAGTCCACGAGGTTCGTGTACTCCTTGAAGATCTCGTAGCGGCGGGTCCTGGTGGCGTGCTGCAGCTTGAAGACGGTCTCGGGGTTGAACAGGTGCGGCTCGCCCTCGCGCCGCCACTGGTACTCGCCGCCGACCTGGAGCCGGCGGTGGGCGTTCTCCGCGCGCGGGTAGGCGTGGCGGTGACGCTGCTCGACCTCCTTGGCCAGCACGTCGAACCCGACCCCGCCCAGGCGGGAGGTGGTGCCGGCGAAGCAGGAGTCGATGACCTCCTGGCTCAGGCCGAGCGCCTCGAAGATCTGCGCGCCGGTGTAGGAGGCCACCGTGGACACGCCCATCTTGGACATGACCTTGATGACACCCTTGCCGTACGCCTTGATCAGGTTGCGCACGGCCTTGCGCTTGTCCATCTGGAGCGCGCCGGTGTCGACCAGGTCCTCGATGGTCTCGATCGCGAGGTACGGGTTGATCGCGCCGGCGCCGTACCCGATGAGCAGCGCCATGTGGTGGCACTCGCGGGCCTCGGCGGTCTCGACCACGAGACCGATCTTGGTGCGGGTCTTCTCCTGGATCAGGTGGTGGTGCACCGCGCCGGTCAGCAGCAGCGCCGGGATCGGCGCCAGCGTCTCCGACGAGCCGCGGTCGGACAGCACGATGATCCGCGCGCCGCCCGCGATCGCCCGGGACGCCTCGGCCCTGATCTCCTCCAGGCGGCTCAGCAGCGCCTCGCCGCCGCCGGCGACCTCGTACAGGCCGCTGATGACGTACGGGTGGAAGCCGGGCAGGTCGTGCTCGTCGTTGATGTGGATGATCTTGGCGAGCTCGTCGTTGTCGATCACCGGGTACGGCAGCACGAGCTGGCGGCACGACGACGGACCCGGGTTGAGCAGGTTGCCCTCGGGACCGATGGTGCTGGCCAGCGAGGTGACCAGCTCTTCACGGATGGCGTCCAGCGGCGGGTTCGTGACCTGCGCGAACAGCTGCGTGAAGTAGTCGAACAGGAGCCGCGGCTTCTCGCTCAGCACGGCCACGGGCGTGTCGGTGCCCATGGAGCCGATCGGCTCCTGGCCGGCCCTGGCCATCGGCGACAGGATGATGCGCAGCTCTTCCTCGGTGTAGCCGAAGGTCTGCTGCCGCTTGACGAGCGCCTCGTGCGTGGGGATCTCCCGCTGCCGCGCGGGCAGCTCCTCGAAGCGGACGAGCCCCGCGTGCAGCCACTCCTCGTACGGCAGCTCGGCGGCCAGCTCGGCCTTGATCTCGTCGTCCTCGATGATCTTGCCGCGGGCGGTGTCGATGAGGAACATCCGGCCCGGCTGGAGGCGGCCCTTCCTGACCACGTCCTCGGGCTTGAAGTCCAGCACGCCGGCCTCGGAGGCCAGCACGACCAGGCCGTCGGCGGTCACCCAGAAGCGGCCGGGGCGCAGGCCGTTGCGGTCGAGCACGGCGCCGGCCAGGGTGCCGTCGGTGAACGTGATCGACGCGGGGCCGTCCCAGGCCTCCATCATCGAGGAGTGGAACTCGTAGAAGGCCCGGCGCGCGGGGTCCATCTCGGTGTGGTTCTCCCACGCCTCCGGGATCATCATCAGGACGGCGTGGGGCAGGCTCCGGCCGCCGATGTGCAGCAGTTCGAGGGCCTCGTCGAAGCTGGCGGTGTCGCTGCCATCCGGGTCACAGATGGGGAAAAGTCGTGAAATATCGCCCGGGATGTGGGCGGACTCCAGCATCGCCTCGCGGGCCCGCATCCAGTTGCGGTTGCCCTTGACCGTGTTGATCTCGCCGTTGTGGGCGATGTAACGGTACGGGTGGGCGAGCGGCCAGCTCGGGAACGTGTTGGTGGAGAAGCGCGAGTGCACCAGCGCGATCGCCGTCTCGTAACGCTCGTCGCTCAGGTCGGGGAAGAACGGCTCGACCTGGTCGGGCGTGAGCATGCCCTTGTAGACGATCGTCCTGGCGGACAGCGAGGGGAAGTACACGTCCGCCTCGTGCTCGGCCCTCTTGCGCAGGCAGAACGCCAGCCGGTCGAGCTCCAGCCCCTCCCTGCCCTCGGGGTCGGTCACGAACAGCTGGGCGAAGTGCGGCATGACGGCCCTGGCGCTCGGCCCGGGCAGCTCGCGGTCGACCGGCACGTCGCGCCAGCCGAGCACGGTGAGGCCCTCCTCGGCCGCGATCTCCTCGATCAGGCCGGTGGCGATGCCCCTGGCCTGCTCGTCGAACGGCAGGAAGGCGATGCCGGTCGCGTACGCGCCGGCAGAGGGAAGCGCGAACGGCACGCTCGCGCGGTAGAACCCATCGGGGATCTGCGTCAGGATCCCGGCTCCGTCGCCGGTGTCCGGCTCGCTACCCTTGGCCCCCCGATGATCAAGATTGCACAGAGCCGTCAGCGCCTTGACCACGATCCCGTGCCCCCGGCGCCCGGCGACGTCGGCAACCATGGCGACACCGCAGGCGTCATGCTCGTTGGCGGGGTGGTACAGGCCCTGGGGCTCGGGGAACCCGAGGTGGGCAGCAGGCATTGAATCCCTCCCGTCGTCATCGTCTGTCTCAAACTGCTCTACAGGCGGGGACGACGTTGGCCCTGCTGCATATCGTGGGTAGAGGTTACCGCACGCTGCCGGAATGGTGCCCGCCACGTCCGCATTGCGAACATTGGGCCTCATCCCAACATCCGAACTCCCTATCCCAAACCCCGGACCAGGGCTCCAAAATTCCCGCTCCAGACGTGCGATTTACGGCACGACGAGCGACTCCACCCCTCACCGCCCCGTACCCCTCCACCACCCCTGTCCAAGCGCCGAAACCCACCACCCACCGCCGCTCCCGCCCCACTGGCATCTCTGGATACCAATCGCCGCATCCACCCCATTTTCCGGCCGCTACCCCCCACCTAGCGGGCGGCTGATCGGCCACCACCACCTCACCCGCACCTTCTTGACCCGCCCATCACGCCACCCCGGCCATCGCCCCTCCCTGCCTCCGCTGTGTCCCACACACTGTCACCGGCGACTCCTTTCGCCTCTCTCTCCCGCACCACATGGAATTCGTCCACCTCAGCGGCCGGCCCCGCCACGCATCCGTCACTTCGTCCACCACATCACCCCCGCGCACAACCCCGCCCTTCTCCCATGGCAACACCCCCGACAGCCCTCCCCGCAGGCCCATGCCTGGCCAAAGCGCGGGACTCCGGATGCTCGATAGGGTGACCCTCATGGACCGTGACGGGGTGGAGCGGCTGCTCAGCGAGGCCGGGGCGGACAGCAGGCGGCTGCGGCACGCCCTGACCCTCCTGTGCGACGGCCAGTGGTGGACGCTGGCCGATCTGGTCAGAGAGACCGCCACCTCAAGGCGCACGATCGAGACCCTGCTCCGCGAGCTCCTCCTGGAGCGGGACGGCGAGACCTTCCGCGTCCCGCTGATCCACACCCCCGACTACCAGGACCTCTTCGCGCTGGCCCCGCCGCCGGAGGATCCGGTGGCCCACCTGGTCCCCCACTACGCCCCGGAGCTCGCCCGTCTCAAGGATCTCGTGGCCCGGGCACCGCGTGCCCGCCACGTGCTCGACCACGTCTCGGCCACCCCCGAGACGGTCCTGAGGAGGGCGCTGCTGCTGGGCGCCCGCTTCTGGCTCCCCGGCACGCGCCTGCTGTGCGTGGGCGACCACGACCTGACCTCGCTGGCGGTCAAGCTGGTCCATCCGGAGACCGACGTCACGGTGGTCGACATCGACGAGCGCATCCTGGCGTACATCGACGCCCAGCGCCTGGGCGTGCGCACCCGCTGGGCCGACCTGCGCCTCGGCCTGCCCGCCTCCGCCCGGGACCACGACCTCGCGCTCACCGACCCGCCGTACACGCCGGAGGGCACGGGCCTGTTCGTGGCGCGCGCCGCCGAGGGCCTGACGGACAACGGCCGCATCCTGCTCGCGTACGGCGCCAGCGAACGCACCCCGATGCTGGCCTTCAAGGTCCAGCAGGCCCTGACGGACCTCAACCTCGCCTACGAGGCCATCTATCCCGACTTCAACCGATATTTCGGCGCAGAGGCCATCGGCTCGGCCGCCGACCTGTACATCCTGCGCCCCACCACCAAGACGCGCCCGGCCGTGACGTCCCGCCTGAGCCGCCAGACCACCGCCATCTACACCCAGGGCCCACAATCGGTCGAAAGCGCCCAAAACGCCCTCTCAGCTCCGCAGGAGGCCATCCGGGGCTTCGGCCCCGACCTGCTGGTGGGCGAGTGGCCCAAGGACCTCACCGAGCCCCGGGTACGCCTCTCGACCTGGCTCTCCAAGCCGTACGCCGCCACCCTCGACCGCGTGGCCGTGGTCCTGCCCCCGGGCCTGGAGGCCGCCCTCCCGCGCGTCCTCCTGGCGACCCGCGCCGCCCACGTACGCGTCGTGTGCCCCGACCTCCCGCCCCTGCCCGACGTGCTGTCCACGCTCTACAAGCTGAGCGCCGACGGCGACGTCCTGGACGCCGTACGCCTGCCACAGCCGGACGGCGAGGCGGCCTCGGTGCTGCGCCGGATCCTGGACAACGGGCACGCCAAACTGGCCAACACGTGGCGCGAGGCCCTCATCGCGGTGGCCCGCGCCCAAGGCTCGACCCTGACCAAGAACGAGGCCCGCACCCTCATCGCCGAAGCCGCCCCATGGTCGGAGGGCCTGACCCCGCTGGAGGCCCCACTCCACCACCTGTCCGCCCTCCCCGAAGCAGTCACCACAACCATCTCCGCCCTGACCACGACCACCTGACCCCACAACGCCCCCACCGGGGACAGACGAGCCCACTCACGAGCAGGGGCAACCGCAGACGCGCCCAGCCACAGGCGGTCAAGGGCGGTCTCGCAGTCCACCGCAGGCTCAAGGCGCGCTCGAGGACCATCGCACACGCAGACACCCACAGCCGACCCCGCACAAGAACACGGGCAATCGCGACCGAGCCCACGCAGGAAACAGGCATTCGCGACCGAGCCCGCTCAGGGACGCAGGTAGCCAAGGCACGGGCGGGGGGCGCAGGCCGCCGAGGGAGTGGGCGGTCGAGGGCCGGAAAGGGCCGGGGTCAGGTGGCGGCGACGATGCGGCCCTGGACGACGCGCCCCAAACCGTCGAGCGCCACAAGGGCAGTGACAAGGTCCTGGGCAGGCGCCGTCCCTCCGGCCCAGCTCACCGTCACGTAGTGCCCCATCGCCCGCGCCTGGGCCCTGCTGCCGGCGGGCTCGAACGCGATGTCCTGCCGTACGAACCCGTCCTTGCCCAGCGCCGACACCAGCGCATCAGCCGCCCGCCCGTCACTCATGTTGAAGATGACGAACTGACCCGCCACCGCACTCCCCTTGTACGTCGCCTGGAGCGCCTGCGTGCAACCCGTGGCCGAGACCCCCGAGAGGACCTCCTCACAGTCGCTGAACTGCCGCGTGGCGTCCAGGCGCATGGCACCCAGGGTCTGGGTGGCAGGGGTGAAGACCTCGTTCAGGGTGAGGGGCGCGGCGTCATTCTGGCGGGTGTCGATGGCGGTGTAGAAGGCGGAGGTGGGCTCAGCATGGAAATTGGCAGGTCTGGGATCCTCACGCCGCAACCACAGCCACCCGGCCACCGCGACAACGGCCACGACGGCGACCACAACGGGAATGACAACACGACGCGACATCAGCAGGCCGCCTCCGGATCCGCGACGAACCCCCGAGGCCTCAGCCGACCACCTTCCGCGGTCGCCACAACATCCCCAGACCTCAAGCGGTCATCCTCGATGCTCACGACGACGCTCCCGACCCCCGGGCGACCGCCGTCCACGATCCCCACAACGCCCCCGAACCCCGAGCAGCCACCCACAGCCATCACGACACTCCGGGCCCCTCGCATACCGCCCCCAGCGACCGCAATGACATTCCCCGACCTCGGGCAACCGCCCCCAGCGACCGCAATGAGGCTCCCGGCCCCAGAGCGACCGTCCTCAGTGATCGCGACGACGCCACGGAACGTCTCGCCGCGCCCCACCACGCTGGGACGTGACGCCATCAGCCAGGGCGAGCGCCGGCCGACGACACCTGGACCTGGCGTTGCGGCAGGTGCGGAGCGGCCGACGCCCCAGTCGGGTCGGCTCGGCCGGCCCGGACGACTTGGGCCGGTTGGACCGGTTGGGTGGCGCCGGGTGTGGGTGTGGTTCGGGGGATTGCGGTTCGGCATCAGGAGGACGGTCCTGTGATCGTGACGACGCGGCGGTAGACGGCCTTCTCCGCCCCACGCATCGCCAGAGTGAGCGAGACGAAGTCGTCCTTGGCACCGGGATCCGTGCCGTCGACCTTGCCCAGCCACACCAGGCCGACGTAGTGGCCGAGGGCGTAGCCGCCCGCCTCCGAGTAGCCGCCCGCGGGGAAGGTGGCCTTGGCGGACTCCAGGGGACGCGTCCAACCGCCCCGGTAAAGCGTCTTCAATTGCTCCACCAGGTCGGCGGCCGACTTGCCGTCCTTGAGGTTGAGCAGCGTGTACTGACCGATGTACCGGCCGTCGGAGCTCGCGTAGAGCCCGCGGGCAGCTTGGGTGCATTCGGCGTCCGACACCAGTTCGAGGAGGTTCTTGCCCCACAGCGCCGCCGAGCAGTCGGCGTCGAGTTTCTTGGCCACGAGCTTGAGCTTGAGCTTCTTGGACACGGCGAGCTCGCTCTGGCCGAACACTTCCTTCTCGGTCAGCGCCCGCTGGTCCTTGGTCCTGTCCGTCACGGGGTCGAACAGCTTGGGCGAGCCCCAGCCTCTGAAGACGCGCGGGAGCGCCGTCTCCGGCGCGATCACGGAGGCGCTGGTCCGCTGCTCCGGGGAGTAGCCGCCGATGGAGTTGATGGCGACGACCAGCCCGGCCCCGCCCGCCAGCACGCCGACGATCGTGGCGATGATGACGATCAACCGCTGCTGCTTGGGTTGCAACCCCATGCCGGTGAGCAGCGGGAACTGCCAGTCAGAACGCGGTGGACGCCGCCGCGTACGCGAGAACTTCCCCGGCCGCCCGCCGTCATCGGACTCCCGCTCGCGAGCCTCGGAAGCCGAAGCTCCATCATCGGCCCCGAAGCCAAACCGGCCGTCGTCGGCGAACCGATCATCTTCACCCTCGACCACCGACCAACCGCCGTCGGCCCCGGCCACCAACCGGCCACCATCGGCCCCGGCCACCGAGCGACCGCCGTCGGTCCCGGCCGCCGGACGGCCACCATCGACCCCACCCGCCGAACGGCCGCCTTGGGCCCCGCCCGCCGCGCGGCGACCGCGGGCTCCGGATGACGAACGACCCCCATCGGTCTCAGCCGCCGAACGACGGCCGCCGGATCGGCGGGATCCGGTCCCGTCGGTGACGGACCGCATACCGCTGACCGTCCAGTCGCCACCGACCGCATCAGCCGCGGACTCGTCGCCGTCCGCCGCCCAGTTGCCATGGCCGGCGTCGCCCGCCGACCGGTCATCGGCACCGTGGCTCGTCTTCGCCCGCCTGCGCCCGGCACGCTTCTCACCACCGTTGCCGGACGGCAACCGCCCGCCACCGGTCGCCTCGGCCAACAGCCGGCCATCGTCGCCAGACTGCCACTCACCAGCACCACCAGGACTGACGCCGCCAACTCCAGTGCCACCCGCTCCAGCAGCAGCGCCGCCAGCGGCCCCAGCACCAGCAGCGGCGCCACCGGCGGCTCCAGCACCGGCACCGGGGCCGCCCCGCCCGGCGTCGTCCGTGCCCGCCGACCGGCGACCACCGGCGCGACGAGACCCCCGCCCCTCCGAGGCGGGCCGGCCACCAGCCCGGCCGGCGTCATCCGAGCCAGATCCCCGGCGCCCACCAGCACCGCCGGTGTCCTGGACATCTCGGGCCGGCCAAGTGCCACCCGCCTCCCGCACATCCCGCGCAGGCCAACTACCACCGGCGTCCTGAACATCGCGGGCCGGCCAACTACCACCCGCGCCCTGAATGTCCCGCGCAGGCCAACTACCTCCAGCCCCGCCCGCTCCATCCGAACCTGACACTCGACGCCCACCAGCACCGCCGGTGTCCTGAACATCGCGGGCAGGCCAACTACCACCTGCACCTTGAGCCTCTCGGGCCGGCCAGGTACCGCCAGCGTTCTGGACATCTCGGGCCGGCCAGCTACCACCCGCGTCCCGCACATCCCGCGCAGGCCAACTACCACCGGCGTCCTGAACATCCCGCGCAGGCCAACTACCACCCGCGCCCTGAACGTCCCGCGCAGGCCAACTACCTCCAGCCCCGCCCGCTCCATCCGAACCTGACACCCGACGCCCACCAGCACCGCCAGTGTCCTGAACATCGCGGGCAGGCCAACTACCACCTGCACCCTGGACGTCTCGGGCCGGCCAGCTGCCACCCGTGTCTCGCACGTCCCGCGCAGGCCAGCTACCGCCCGCGTCCTGGACATCCCGCGCAGGCCAGCTGCCACTCGCATGGCCGGTGGCGTCAGATGGGGGCCAGGCGTCGCTGTCGGGGCCTGGCGTCGGCTGGCCGGTGCCCTGGGGGGCGGAGGGGTCCTTGCCTCTGCCGGTCGAGCGGCCGCCGCGGGTGCGGTCCGTGCCGTCCTGGCCGGAGGAGGACTTGCCGTGTCCGCCCGATCCGGCTCTCCTGCGGGCCATCACAGGCTCGCCGCCCCGATCAGGTTACCGAGGCCGAACGTGACCCCCGCGGCGATCACGCCCACCACGAGCTGGCGCAGCCCCGAGTACCACCAGCTGCGCGCCGTCACCGCCGAGACCAGCGCCCCCGCCGCGAACAGGGCCACGCAGGACACCGCGGCCGACAGTGCCAGGTCCCTGGCGCCCAACAGGAACGGCAGCAGGGGCAGCACCGCCCCCAGGCTGAACGACAGGAACGACGACACCGCGGCCAGCGCCGGTGAGGGCAGGTCGCCGGGGGCGACGCCCAGTTCCTGCTGGGCGTGGACCTCCAGCGCCCGGTCCGGGTTGCGGGAGATCTGCCCGGCCACCTCGGCGGCCAGGCGGGGCTCCACGCCCTTGTCGACGAACGTCTGTGCCAGCTCCGCTCGCTCGTCGTCAGGGTGGCGGGCGATCTCGCGCCGTTCCACGGCGATCTCGGCCTGGGCCAGCTCCCGCTGGCTGGCGACCGAGACGTATTCGCCGCCCGCCATGGACAGCGCGCCGGCGGCGAGCCCGGCGACGCCTCCGAGGGCGATGACCTTCGTGTTGGTCGTGCCGCCCGCGACACCCGCGATGAGCGCGAAGTTCGACACCAGGCCGTCCATCGCGCCGAACACCGAGGGCCGCAACCAGCCCCCGGTGACGTCGCGATGCTGGTGGTGGATCTCCGCGCGACCGCTCATCGCGAGTTCTTCTCCTTCGTCACGACTTCGGCATCGGATGTCCCTACCCCGTCGGCGGGGGTCGCATCATCCGCCGGAGCCGAGTCGCCGGCGGGAGCCGAGTCGTCCACCGCAGCCGCTTCGCCGGCCAGGCCGTCGGCCGGGGCCGGGCCATCCGCCGCGTCGCCGTCCTCCGCCTTCTCGGCCGTCGCCTTCCCGGTCGCGGTCTTCCCGGTCGTGGCCTTCCCGTCCGCCGGTGCGTCGTCCGCGGCTCCGTCGGCCTCGGAGGGCTTCTGCTCCGCGGCTCCGTCGGCCTCGGCCTTCTGCTCCGCGACTTCGCCGTCCTTCGACGCTTCGTCCGCGGCCTCGCCGTCCTTCGACGTCTCGTCCGGTGGTCGGGGGCTCGGGGTGTCCTCGCCGTCGTCGGCCGAGGTGGCCGACTCGCCGGGCCCATCCTCCGACGGCTCCTCCGAGCCGGTGTCCGACGGGCCGTCGGGGGCCACGACGATCTCGGCGCTGTCCCGGTTCCTGGTCAGCCAGAAGTACGCCAGTGCCGCCACGAACAGCACGATCGAGGTCCACTGGTTGATCCGCAGCCCGAGGAACGTCACCGCGTGGTCCACGCCGCCGACCGGGTCGATGCGCAGCCCCTCGATCCAGAAGCGGCCCAGCGTGTAGCCGGCGACGTAGAGGGCGAACAGCCGCCCGTGGCGCAGGGCGAAGCGCCGGCCCGCGAAGAGGAGCACGAAGCCGAGCGCCACGTCCCACAGCGACTCGTACAGGAAGGTCGGGTGGTAGAGCACCCCCGGCTCGCCCCCGTGGTCGGCGTCGATCTCCAGGCCCCACGGCAGCGTGGTCGGCGAGCCGTAGAGCTCCTGGTTGAACCAGTTGCCCCAGCGGCCGATGGCCTGGGCGAAGGCGATGCCGGGCGCGACCGTGTCGGCGACGGCGCTCATGGAGATGCCGCGTTTGCGCACGGCGAACCAGACGCCGAGCGCGCCGAGCGCGATGGCGCCCCAGATGCCGAGGCCGCCCTCCCAGATGAACAGCGCCTGGATGGGCTCCTTGATCGCGCGGCTGCCGAAATAGGTCTGCCAGTCGGTGATGACGTGGTAGAGGCGGCCGCCGATCAGGCCGAAGATGACCGCGGGGACCGCGATGTCGACGATCGTCCCCTTCTGGCCACCGCGGGCCTGCCAGCGCCGCTCGCTCAGCCAGACGGCGACGATGACGCCGAGCACGATGCATAGCGCATAAGCCCGGATCGGGATGATTCCGAGATACCAGACCCCCTGGGAAGGGCTGGGAATCGAGGCAAGGGGCATGTCAGGTGAGGGTAGCGGAAGAGAAGCTACTTGGCCGCCTTCGTAATCGCTTCGCGAAGATCCTGCGGGCTGAACAGTACGGGATTGTCGATTTCCTGGCCGTTCAGTTTCACCGTCGGCGTATGGTTGATCTTCTGCGCGTCGATGACCTTCTTGCTGTACGCGAGCTGCGCGTCGGCGTTCTTCCCCGAGGTGACGCACTGGTCGAAGCCGGGCGCGGTCACCCCGGCCTCCTTGCCCCAGCTCTTCAGCTGGTCGGGCGTGAAGCCGGCTTCGGTCTCGGACGGCTGGTTCTGGTAGAGCAGGTCGTGGAAGGCCACCCACTGCTTGCCGTCGGCGACGCACCGGGCGGCGTTGCCCGCGCGTACGGAGTTGGACTTGGTCGGCTCCTGCGAGAAGATCGTGATCGGGTGGTAGACGACCTTGGCCTTGCCCTCCGCGGCGAGGTTCTTGAAGGTCTGGCCGCTGACGCGTTCCAGCTCCTTGCAGGCGGGACACTGGAAGTCCTCGTAGATGTCGACCACGGGCTTGGTGACGCCCTGGTTGGCCATCACGACCGAGCCGTCGGGCTGCACCGTGACCGACGCGAGCGCGCCGGCGGCCTGCTCCGACTGCGAGTTGCTGGCCGCGTACCACCAGCCGAGCCCGACGGAGGCCACCGCGACCGCTCCCGCGGTCACGTACGTGGCGATGCGCCGGCGCCTGTCGCGCAGGCGTGCCTCCGCCTGCTGCTCCCTGATCTTCTCGCGCGCCGACTTCGTCTTGGTGCGCTCAGCCTTGCTCATCGTCGTCATCCCCTTCATCACGATTATCGCCCCCCAGTCCGAGGGCACCGTCGAGCGCGAACCGGCCCGGCGGGAAACGCGCAGCCCAGGCGCCGAGCAGCACGAGCCCGAAGTCGCGCAGGATGTCGAGCAAGTACGTCGGCTCCTCCCCTACCCCCAGCTGGCCACCGCCACCGAAGCAGCCGCAGTCGATCCGCAGGCCGTGCGCCCAGGCCCAGGCGATGCCGAAGACGAAGGCGAACATGAGCAGCCCGGCGATCACCGCGGCCACCCTGGTCAGCAGACCGACGACCAGCAGCAGGCCGACGACGATCTCCAGGATCGGCAGGGTGTAGCCCACCGTGACGGCGATCGACTCGGGCAGCAGCTGGTAAGCCTTGACCGCCACGACCGAGTCGGCCGGGTTGCCGATCTTCAGCCCACCCGCCGCGATCAGCACCCCGCCCAGGACCAGCCGGGCAACGGTCGTCACCCAGGGTATCGCCGAAAACTCACTGCGTGACGATAGTGACGCGTCCACACGCCATCTCCTCTTTCTCTGCACCGGGATGGGCACAGTACCGGGAATCCATCTGACCACGCGGCGGATAAGCATCGGCTAAGCCGTGTTTCTTGCGGGAATTACACACCCGAGTTAAAGTTTACTCATGCAAGTAACTGTCACGGGCTCCGCCAGAAGGGCGCAGATCGTGACGGCCACCATCGCCACGATCGCCGAGCTCGGCTACCACCAGGCGTCGTTCGCCCGGATCGCCGCGCGTGCCGGGCTCAGCAGCACGCGCCTGATCTCGTACCACTTCGAGGGCAAGGACGAGCTGATCGGCCAGGTGATCGCGACGATCCACGAGCGGCTCTCGGCGTTCATGACCGAGCGGGTGAGCGCCCGGCGCACGGCCGGCGCGGCGCTGGAGACGTACATCCGCTCGATGGTGGAGTACATCGGCGAGCACCGCGCCGAGATGCGCGCCGCCACGGAGATCCTCCTCAACTCGACCACAGGCCCGCCGGCGCCGTCCCCCGTCGAGCGGCTGCTGGCCTGGGGGCAGGAGAGCGGCGAGTTCGGGGCGTTCCACGTGCGGGTGACCGCGATGGCGCTCCAGCGGGCGCTCGACGGGCTGCCGTCCCTGCTGGAGGCCGACCCGGACGCCGACCCGGCCGAGTACGCCGACGAGCTGGCCGGGCTGTTCGCCAGGGCGGTACGGGCATGAGCGGGCGATCAACCGAACGCAGCCGGGTTCACGGTGGTGGCGGGCCCGAGGCGCACGTGAACCTGGCCTCGCCCCAGTCGGCGTGGTCGTTGCCGTTCCCGTCGCCGCCGTCCCCGGCCACCAGGTCCACGTAGCGGGCGCCCGACAGGTCGGCGCTCAGCTCGTACGGCGCGTCGGCGGCCCGCAGGACCGGGCTGCGCGCCTTCTCCACGCCGTCCGCCACCACGGCGAACTGCACGGACCCCCGCGTGGCCTGCACGTCGTCGACCCCGGCGAACGCCGTGAACCCCGTGCACGCGCCACCCAGGTAGAAGCGGATCTTGGCCGGCGCGTGCGTCCCGAGCCCCTTGGCGAACGTCCGCCCGCCGATGACGATCGGGCCACCGTCGGCCTCGCCGGTGTCGCCGTTGGACCGGTCGCGCTCCACGGGCCCCCAGCCGTTGTCCGCGCCGACCCACTCCAGGTCGCTCGCGTAGGCGTCCCCGCCCGGCGGCGGGGGCAGGGTGCGCACGGTCGCGGACGCGGTGAGCCGCTTGGCCACCCCTCCGGCGGTGTAGCCGGCGGCGGCCCCGAGCCGGAAGCTGCCGAAGGCGTCGGCGGGCGGGGTGACCCGCCAGGTCGTGGTCAGCTTCCCGCCGGGCCCGACGGTGCCGCTGCCGTCCCCGGCGGCCGTCCACCCGTCCGGGACGTCCAGCGTCACCCGCACGTCCGTGGCCGGCGCGTCCTCCAGATTCGTGAACGTGGTGACGACCTCGTTGGCCGTCCCCTGCTCGAAGACGGCGGCGGGCGCCACGTCCAGCGACGCGCACGCCTGCGCCTCCGGCGCGGCGCCGAGGTCGGTCACGGAGAAGTCGTCGAGCACGAAGTCGGCCCCGGCCTGTTCGGCCTTGAGCGAGCGCAGCCCGACCCACACGTCGCCGCACCCGGCGACCACCCGCTCCTCGAACGTCGCCGTGCTCCGCCGCTCGGGGATGGGCGTGCGCCGGGTCTCGACGCCGGCGCCGCCCTTGTCGTAGCCGGTGACCCACGCGTACGTGCCCGCCTGCGCGCTCTGGTAGGCGAAGGACACCTCGTACGCGTGCCCCGGCTCGAACCGGGCGGTCCACGGCAGCGTGCGGTAGATGAGCCCCTGGCGCTCCTCGTGCGCCTTCAGCGACCAGTCGCCGCTCAGCACGTCGTCGATCGTCTTGCCGTTCCACCCGGCCTGCGTGTACGGCTCGTGCCGCTCGGAAAGGTGCGTGCGCGCGTCGAACGACCCGCCCGCGTCCCCCTTCACGAACGGCCCCCAGCCGGGCTCGGCCGACTCGAACGTCTCCACCGTGCCGGCCGGCTCCCGCTCGAACACCCGCACGTCGTCCACCCGCACGTCCCCGTCGGCGGCGGCGGCCGTGATCCGCAGGGTGGCCGACGGGCCGGGCGCGGTGAAGGTCACCGCGGCCCGCTGGAAGAAGGTGTCGTGCTTCTCGTCGGAGGCGATGTAGTTCCTGGCCGTGGACCGGCTGACCGTCACCGCCCGCCCGGCGACCTCCAGCGTCGTCTCGCGGGTCCTGCCCGGCTCGACCTCGACGAAGGCGGAGGCGGAGTACGTGCGGCCGGGCCGCAGGCCCGTCAGCCGCTGCTCCAGCCTCGCCCGCGCCCCGCCGCCGAGCAGCGCCACCCGCTGGCCCAGGTCGTTCCGCCGGACGCTCACGGGGCCCGTGACGGTCCATCCGGCGAGCCGGTCGCCGTTGAAACCGGGGTCGCGCACGCCGCTGCCCTGCCCCCAGCCCGGGTCCGCCCGCCCGGGCGCCCCGCCGGGGTGGAGCACGTACGGCACGCCCGCCTCCGCCCGTAACGTGATCTTCCCGTGGTCCGGGGTGACCGTGCCGGCGGCCACGCGGCCCTGGTCGGTGAGCCGGTAGACGGTCATCGGCCGGTCGGCGTCCCAGGTCGTGACCCCTCCGGCGGGGTTGTAGTGGTAGTACTTGCCCTGCCACGGCAGCAGGTAGGCGCCCCCGTCGAGCACCTTGTGCCCGCCGGCGAACAGCTCGCGCCTGCCGTCGCGGTACGTGCCGCGCACGCCGCCGGTGAAGACGATCTCGTCCGGGCTCCAGTCCATGATCTTGTAGTGCTGCAGGAACTTGGCCGGCAGGTTGTGCTCCCAGATGTTGCGGTAGAAGGCGGTGAAGTCGTTCTTCGCCTGCCAGCCCTCGAACTCGACGATGCGGGCGTTGCCCAGGATCGGGTGGGCGTTCCAGACGTCCTTCTCGTCGTTGCGGATGAACCGGATGATCTGGGAGTTCAGCCCCTTGTTGGTGACCCCGCCGTAGTCGAGGTCGTTGGCCCAGTGCGACCACAGGGACGAGCGTTCCAGCTTGTCCGACCACTCGGTGCTCACCTGCCAGCCCTGCTCGCGCAGCTCGGCCAGCGTGCGGTCGGCGACCCAGCCGAACGGCCTGAAGACGTCCACGTACAGCACCGCGAGGTTGCGGTCGGTCTCGGCGCGCAGCTGCGCGAAGCGCCCGGCCAGGGTGCCCCTGGTGAGGTCGCCGCGCTGGTCGATCAGGTACGCCTGGTCGAGCCAGTTCCAGCCCTTGGCGCGCTTGTCGACGAGTTGCTCGCTGAAGTTCCTGGCCTCGGGGTAGGACTCGGTGGCGTTGACGTGCGCGCCGAACGTGGCGTTCCAGCCCCTGCCGGCCTTGAGCAGCGTGTTCAGGTCCTTCAGCCCGCCCGCGCGCCGGTTGTGGTTGCCGCCGTGGTCGGGGTGCGCCGCGTCGTGGCCCTCCGACTGGTAGCCCTTGAGCAGCGCGAGCTGCCCGAGGCCGTCGGTGGCCAGGGAGATGCGCTTGACGTCGTCCAAGGTGCGCAGGAACGGGTGCGTGGCCTGGCTGGAGAAGTTGAAGGGGATGTGCGTGACCACGCGGTCCCTGGTCTGCTCGGCGCCGGGCGCCCTGACGGCGATGCTCCTGAACGCCACCGCGCCGTCCTGCCAGTCGAGCGCCCCGTCGCCGTTGGCCTCGGGCGTGACCACGACCTTGGCCCAGGGCTGCTCCTCGGTGAACGGCGAGCCGGTCGCGCGGTGCGTCCACTGGCCGCTCCACACACCCACGGTGACCGTGCCGGCGGCGTCCTTCCTGGCCTGGTGCCAGAGCCTGGCGGCGTCCCGGTCGGTGACGCCCGAGGGGCGGTCGTAGGTGGAGTTCGTCTCGACGGCGGCGGCCAGCCGGTCGGTGTTCACGATCGCGTACGTGGCCCCGACCGGATTCTCGTCGGGCGCGGTGCCCGCGGTGACCTGGGCGAAGACGTCGGCGGTGCGGGTCGAGTCGGGATCCAGCCGGGTGAACGCGCTCGCCGCGCCCGGCTGCGCGCTCGACACCGAGACCAGGTCGTGGCCGGGCAGGTCGATGGTGTTGACCCGGAACGCCTCGGTGTCGGCCACCGAGTCGATCCTGAACGTCGCCACCCGGCCCTTGACCCCGATGCTCGCCCCGAGCGCGACGCCGTCGAGGCCGGGGAAGGTCAGCCGGTAGTGGGCGGTCGCGCCGTCGTTCCCGGTCAGCGCCACGGTCGCGGCCCGCGCCTGGCCGTTGAGCACGACGGCGGGCACGCCCGCGCCGCCGCCGAGCGTGGCGCCGCTCGCCCGGTCGGTGTAGCCCAGGACGCGCGGGAAGTCCGGGTCGAGCTCCACGCGCAGCGCCGGCGACGAGATCGCGATCGGGCGGGCCACGCGCGCCGGCCTGGGCGGCTCGTTCTGCGCGGTGGGGCCGGGCGGCGGCGCGCCGGTCGAGGGCGCCTGCGGGGAGGGTAACTCGTAGGTCGGGGTGGGCGACGGAGTGGCCGCCGGTTCGGGATCGTCGGCGGAGGCCGGTGCGGTCATGGCCGTGACCGCGAGTGCGAGGGCCGCTGCGAAGGTGACGGGACTGGGACGCATCGGTGTCCTTTCGGGGTCATGCGTCACACCGCTTCGGGGCCCCGATCATCACCCGCCCCGGACCGCGCGCCAAGGACTTTGCCCGCCAGATCCTGAAATTTCGTCAAATGAGCGGTAAAGCTCTGTTGGGACCTTCCCCGGCGCACGCCGGTGAAGGTCCTTCCGAGAGAACGAGCAGCAGAAGGCGCGGGGCCTCAGCGGCGCACGCCCCGGGCCATGTCCCCGGCCAGGGCGGCGATGGCGGCCCGGCCCTCGGCCTCGTCGGGCGCGTCGAGGATGCGGCGGATGAACGCCGACCCCACGATCACCCCATCGGCGTAGGTCGCCACCTCGGCCGCCTGCGCGCCCGTGCCCACGCCGAGGCCGACGCACACCGGCAGGTCCGTGTGCGCCCGGGTCCGCTCGACCAGGCCCTCGGCGGCGACGTTGACGCTCTCCCTGGCGCCGGTGACGCCCATCAGCGAGGCCGCGTACACGAAGCCCGTGCAGCAGTCGACGACGGCCTTGATGCGCTGCTCGGTCGAGCTGGGCGCCACCAGGAACACCGTGTCGATGCCCGCGGACGCCGACGCCGCCCGCCACGGCTCCGACTCCTCGGGCGTCAGGTCGGGCGTGATGGTGCCCACGCCGCCCGCGTCGGCGAGGTCGCGGGCGAAGCGCTCGGCGCCGTACTTGTCGATGGGGTTCCAGTACGTCATGACGAGCGTGGCGGCGCCGGTCGCGGCGACGCCCTCGACCGTCCGCAGGACGTCGGCGATGCGCGTGCCGTTGACCAGCGAGCGGTGCACCGCGTCCTGGATCGTCGGCCCGTCCATGAGCGGGTCGGAGTAGGGCAGGCCGATCTCGATGACGTCGCAGCCGGCCTCCACCAGGGCCGCGGCCGCGGCGACGTCGCCTCCCTTGGAGGGGAAGCCCGCGGGCAGGTAGCCGACGAGCGCGGCCCGGTTGTCCGCCTTCGCCTTGGCGAAAACCGTCTGAAGAGTCGTCATGTCTGTCCGTTTCGAAGGTCGAGTCCCACCAGTTATCCCCCGGCGCGAGGCCCCGCGCCGGGGTGGTGGCTCGTCAGAGGTTGAAGTATTTCATCGCCGTGCCCATGTCTTTGTCGCCCCGCCCGGAGAGGTTGACCAGGATGGTGGCCTCGGGGCCGAGCTCGCGGCCCAGCTCCAGCGCGCCCGCCAGGGCGTGGGAGGACTCGATGGCCGGGATGATGCCCTCGGTCCTGGCCAGCAGCGAGAACGCGGCCATCGCCTGGTCGTCGGTGACGCCGTGGTAGGTGGCGCGGCCCGAGTCCTTCAGCCAGGCGTGCTCGGGGCCGACGCCCGGGTAGTCGAGCCCGGCCGAGATCGAGTGGGACTCGATGGTCTGGCCCTCGTCGTCCTGCAGCACGTAGGTGCGCGAGCCGTGCAGCACGCCGACCGAGCCGGCGGTGAGCGTGAGCGCGTGCTCGCCGGACTCCAGGCCGTGCCCGGCGGCCTCGTAGCCGTGCAGCTGCACGCCCTCGTCGCCGATGAACGCGTGGAAGATGCCGATCGCGTTGCTGCCGCCGCCGACCGCCGCGCACACCGCGTCGGGCAGGCCGCCGGTCAGCTCCTGGATCTGGCGGCGGGCCTCGACGCCGATGATGCGCGCGAAGTCGCGCACGATCTCGGGGAACGGGTGGGGCCCGGCGACCGTGCCGAACAGGTAGTGGGTGGTGTCGACGTTGGTCACCCAGTCGCGGAACGCCTCGTTGATGGCGTCCTTCAGCGTCTGGGAGCCGTTGGTCACCGGCACCACGGTGGCGCCGAGCAGCTTCATCCTGGCGACGTTGAGCGCCTGGCGCTCGCAGTCGACCGCGCCCATGTAGATCACGCACTCCAGGCCGAGCAGGGCGGCCGCGGTCGCGGTGGCCACGCCGTGCTGGCCCGCGCCGGTCTCGGCGATCACGCGCTTCTTGCCCAGCCGCTTGGTCAGCAGGGCCTGGCCGAGCACATTGTTGATCTTGTGGGCGCCGGTGTGGGTGAGGTCCTCGCGCTTGAGCACGATCCGGGCGCCGCCGGCCCGCTCGCTGAAGCGCGGCACGTCGGTCAGCGTGGTCGGCCGGCCCGCGTACGTGCGCAGCAGATGGTCGAACTCGCGCAGGAACTCCGCGTCGTTCTTGGCCTTCTCGTAGACCGCGGCCACCTCGTCGAGCGCCGGGATGAGCGCCTCGGGGACGAACCGGCCACCGAAGATGCCGAACTTGCCGTGCACGTCGGGGTCGTCGCCGTGCGGGCCGTTGCCCGCCAGGTCGGCGGCGGTCAGGATGGAGCCTTCGTGTGCCACTGCTATCCCTCTGCTGAGTGGTCGGGGCGCGTCGACGGATGGGCGCCGGCGGTCACCAGGGCCTCCACTGCCTTGCGCGGGTCCTTGCCGGTGACCAGGCTCTCCCCCACCAGGACGGCGTCGGCGCCGGCCCTGGCGTAGGCGAGCAGGTCATGCGGGCCACGCACGCCCGACTCGGCAACCTTGATCACATTATCGGGGATCTTGGGCGCCAGCTTCGTGAAGACCTCGCGATCGACTTCGAGTGTCTTCAGGTTGCGGGCGTTGATCCCGATGACCCGGGCGCCGGCGGCGACCGCCCGCTCAAGCTCCTCGTCGGTGTGCACCTCGACCAGCGGGGTGAGCCCGATCGACTCGGCCCGCTCGATCAGCGACACCAGCGCCTCCTGCTCCAGGCAGACGACCATCAGTAGCGCCAGGTCGGCGCCGTGGGCCCTGGCCTCCCAGAGCTGGTAGGAGGTGAGGATGAAGTCTTTACGCAGGATCGGGATGTCGACCCGGGCGCGCACCGCCGCCAGGTCGTCGAGGCTGCCGCCGAACTTGCGGCGCTCGGTCAGCACGCTGATGACGTGGGCGCCGCCCTCTTCGTAGTCGGCGGCCAGCGCGGCCGGGTCGGCGATGGCGGCCAGCGCGCCCTTGGACGGGCTCGACCGCTTGACCTCGGCGATCACCGAGATCCTGTCGCCCCCGAGGGCGGCCATCGCGTCTCTGGGAGCGTGGGCGCGCTCGGCCCGCCGCTTGAGCTCGTCAATGGACACGGCCTGCTGTCGTGCGGCGAGGTCGGCGCGCACCCCGTCGAGGATGTCGTCGAGGACACTCGGCCCTTCCGTCCGCTCACTCACGCGCTTGAGGTCCCTCCGGTCGACTGTGGGGGTGGCGGAGAGTTCGCGTCGCGTCCGCTCTCTGCCTTGTCCTGCGATGGTATCGGCCCGCACGGGGTCACCTCACCACAGGCCCCCCAAGTGGCAGGCCCTACGGAGCGAGGAACGCCCCGAACGGCAGGTTACGGACGACCCAGTAGACCACGACGAGGGTGAGGAACGCCCACAGCCACGCCGGATGGGCGAGCGTGGTGCGTCTCGGCCTGCCCTGCCAGGCGCGTACGACCCATCTCCCCCACCAGAACAGCAGGAACGGAATCATGGCCACGGCGAGAGGGTTCATCCCGAGCGCGGTGGCCGGGTCGAGATGGGCGAGCGCGTGGATGGTGCGCAGCGTGCCGCACCCCGGGCAGTAGAGGTGAGTGAGATACAGGAACGGGCAGGTCGGGTAGTGGCCCGGCTGGTTGGGGTCCACCATCCCGACGAACGCGAACACGGCACCCGTCGCGCCCGCAACACCGAGCGGCGCGAGCAGGCCCTTGAGGCGTGCCGTGCCGCGTCGCCCGGTTGTTGCGATGCTCATGCCCTCAGTATCCGCCTTCCGGCTCAGTAGCTCGAGCTCGGGACGCTCGCGGCGGCCAGGAGGACGAACACCACGACGTAGAAGATGACGACCAGCACCCACCAGATGGCGCCGGCGATGAGGGACCGCTTCCACCAGGTCTTGGCCTCCTCGCTCGCGAGCGCGGCGCCCTGGTAGTCGCCGACCTGCCACTTCGAGTTGACCTGCGTGGACTTGACGATCGACACGATGCCCAGCGGGAGGCAGCAGAACAGGGTGGTCAGGATGGCCGCCACCAGGTGGTTGTCCGGCGGGTTGCCGCCGGCCGGGGGCTGCTGGCCGTAACCGCCGTAGCCGCCACCGCTGGGGGGCTGCTGGCCGTAACCACCGCCGCTCGGGGGCTGCTGGCCATAGCCACCGCCGCTGGGGGGCTGCTGACCGTAGCCACCGCCGTAGCCGCCACCGCTGGGGGGCTGCTGGCCATAGCCGCCACCGCTCGGGGGCTGCTGGCCGTAACCACCGCCGCTCGGGGGCTGCTGACCGTAGCCGCCACCGGGCGGCTGCGAGCCATAGCCACCGTCGCCCTGGTTTCCGTAACTCATGAATGACCTCTCATGTCGTCATCTATGGCGAGTTGCGCGCGGCAGCCTAGCGAGATTACGCCCCCTACGTGGAAGAACGTCCATTTTGCGGACAATTCGTAATCGGACCGCAAGCGGCTCGTCACGGTGCGGCCACGCTCGCGGAGGGTTACCGACCGGTCAGTAGTCGTACGAGGACGACGTGGCGGCGGCGCTCAGCCCGATCATGGACAGGATGAGTCCGCCGAAGATGATCCAGCACAGCACCCAGATCACGACCGTGATGTAGGACGTGACCAGGCCGCCGACGGCCATGCCCGAGCCCTCCTCGCCGGTCTTCTTGATCCGGTTGAGGGCGATGTGGCCGAGGATCACGCCCGGGATGCTGGTGAGGCCGCAGAAGATCAGGCCGATGATGCCCAGGACGAGCGAGGCGACCGCCATGCCGTTGGTGGACCTGGGCTGCTGGGGCGGCATGCCGTAGCCGTAGCCCTGCTGGCCGTAGCTGGGCGGCTGCTGGCCATAACCGCCCGCGCTCGGGGGCTGCTGGCCGTAGCCGAGGGGCTGCTCGTAGCTGGGCGGCTGCTCGCCGTATCCGCCCTGACCGTAGCCGCCCCCGCTGGTCGGCTGCTGGCCGTAGCCGCCTCCGGCCGGGGGCTGCTGGCCGTACCCGCCCCCGTAGCTGGGCGGTTGCTGGCCGTACCCGCCGCTCCCGCTGGGGGGCTGCTGGCCGTATCCTCCACCGGGCTGCTGCGCGCCGTAGCCGCCGCTACCGCCCTGATCCCCGTAGCTCATGCGCTTGGCTCCTAAGTGTTCGTGGCGAGTTGCAACGGCAGCTTATTGAGGAAACGTTTGCCAAGCAGACACAGGTTCAGAACAGTAAAGAAATCGTCATAGCGGCGGGTCCGCCCCCGGGGGTGGTCAGCGGGAGTCGGTGGGGTCGTCGCCGCGGTCGAGCGCGTCCCACAGCGCCCTGTCGTCCTTCACCTCGGCGCGGGCCTTGCCGGCCCCCCTGTCGTAGCGCGCCGACATCCCCGCCCACCTGCCGCCGCGCACGATCGCGACGATCCCGCCGGCGGTCACCAGGACCGCCCCGGCGGCCGTGACCGCCGGCCAGAGCGGGGCGATCTCCCAGGGCAGGTCGGCGGCGCCGCGCAGGACGTTCTGCTCGCGCAGCCAGCCGGTGACGGTGTCGCCGGCCAGCGCGGCCCACGTCCCGGCCGCCGCGCCCAGCCCGCACAGGGCGATCAGCGCCCCGACGACGCGGCGCCCCACGCCCTTGGTGGCCAGCACCGCCACGACCCCGGCCAGCGCGGCCAGGGCGACGGGGGTCAGCACGGGGCTGAGCCCGCCTCCGGTGGGCGCCGTCACCCCCGCCTCCAGGATCCGCGCCCAGGCCTGGCCCGCGCCGAACAGCACGAGCGCGCACCCCAGAACGGTCGCCCCGACCCAGCCCCACAGCTCTCTGTGCCCCATGCGGCCTGCTATCCGAGCGGGATCTCGAGTTGGTCGGCGTCGAAGCACGTGCGGTCCCCGGTGTGGCACGCGCCGTCGACCTGGTCGACCTTGACGAGGACGGCGTCGCCGTCGCAGTCGAGCGCCACCGCCTTGACGTGCTGGACGTGGCCGGAGGTGTCGCCCTTCACCCAGAGCTCGGCGCGGCTGCGGGACCAGTAGGTGGCCCGGCCGGTGGTGAGCGTCCGATGCAGCGCCTCGTCGTTCATCCAGGCCAGCATGAGCACCTCGCCGGTGTCGTGCTGCTGGGCGATGGCGGCGACCAGGCCGTCGGAGTCGCGCTTCAACCGCGCGGCGATCTTGGGGTCCAGGGACATGCCTCCATTCAACCAGCCTGCCCGCGCGCCCGGCACGACCGGTCAGGAGCGCGCCGCGGAGACCCACGACGCGTGCAGGTCGGCGTACACGCCCGGCTCGGCCACCAGCTCGGCGTGCGGGCCGCGCTGCACCAGGCGGCCCGCGTCGAAGACCAGGACCTCGTCGGCGTTCTCCGCCGTCGACAGGCGGTGCGCGATCGAGACGGCCGTACGGCCCCGCGTGACGCCCTCCAGCGCCCGCGCCAGCCGTACCTCCGTGGCCGGGTCCACCGCCGAGGTGGCCTCGTCCAGCAGGAGCAGGTCGGGGTCGGCCAGGTACGCCCGCGCCAGCGCGACGAGCTGCCGCTCACCCGCAGAGAGGGACTCGCCGCGCTGGCCCACGGGGGTGTCCAGCCCGGCGGGCAGTCCCTCCAGCCAGTCGGCCAGACCCAGCTCGGTCATCGCCAGCCGGATCTCCTCGACCGTGGCCGACGGCTTGCCGAAGCGGACGTTCTCCTCCAGCGTCCCGTCGAACAGGAAGCCGTCCTGCGGCACCATGACGATGCGCTCGCGCAGGGAGGAGAAGCGGACGTCGCGCAGGTCGTGGCCGTCCACCGTGACGCGGCCCGCCGCCGGGTCCATGAGGCGGGTCAGGAGCTTGGCGAACGTGGTCTTGCCCGACCCCGTCTCCCCCACCACCGCCACCCGCGAGCGCGGCGGGATGTCCACCGTGAGCTCGCGCAGCACGGGCGCGCCGCCGGGATAGGAGAAGTGCACGTTCTCGAAGGCGACCGAGATGGGGCCGCGGGGCAGGGTCACGCCCTTGTCGCCGGGGTCGGCCACGTCGGGCGGCGTGTCGAGCACGCCCAGGATGCGCCGCCAGCCGGCGATGGCGTTCTGGGCCTCGTTCAGCACCTCGGTGGCCGTCTGCAGCGGCGAGACGAACAGGGTGACCAGGAACAGGAACGCCACCAGCTGCCCCTGCGTGATGTCGCCCGACAGGCCGAGCCGCACGCCGAGCAGCACGATCCCGGCGATGGCGACGGCGGCCACGATCTCGGTCAGGGGGAAGACGAAGCCGACGATGGTCTGCGCCCTGACCTGGGCGCCGCGGTTGGCGTCCACGGCCGTGTCGATGCGCTCGGCGGTGCGGCGCTCGGAGGCGTACGCCCTGATGACGGTGGCCCCGACGACGGACTCGCTGACCGCGGCCAGCATGTCGCCGGTGCGCTCGCGCACGATCGTGTACGCCCGCGACAGCAGCCGCTGGAAGCGCGGCAGCGCGATCATCAGCGGGATGAAGCAGACCCAGACGAGCAGCGTGAGCTGCCAGGAGTAGACGAACATGAGCACGGTCGCCACGAACAGCTGCCCGAACGCCACGATGATCATCAGCCCGCCCCATTGCATGAACGCGCTGATCTGGTCGATGTCGTTGGTGACGCGGGAGACCAGGGCGCCGCGCCGCTCGGTGTTCTGGGTGAGCACCGACAGGTCGTGCACGTGGCGGAAGCCGCGCACGCGCAGGGTCGCCAGGGACGACTCGGTGGCCTTGTAGAGGCGGACATTCATGATGTACGCGGCGAGGGCCGTGAGCAGCACCGCGGCCGCACAGATAATCACAGCCGTGGTGATGTACGGAATGTCCGGCGAACTGCCCTTGAGCCCCGTGTCGATCGTCTGCTGGACCGCGATCGGCACGATGATCTTGCCGATGGTCGCGACGACGGCCAGCGCCAGCGTGCCCGCCAGCCCCTTGCGGAACTCGGGCGTGAGCGAGAGCCCCTGCCGGATCGTGGCCAGCGCCGAACGTTCGGCGTTGCCCTGGATGCTCCGCACCGTCATGCGCTGACCTCTTCTTCCTCTTCTGCCTGCACCTCGATGGCGGCGCGCTCGGCCTCCTCGCGCTCGTAGGCGGTCACCAGGTTGCGGTAGCCCTCGCAGCGCTCCAGCAGCTCGTCGTGCGTCCCGCGGTCCACGACGCGGCCGTGGTCGAGGTAGACCACCTCGTCGGCCAGGGCGATCGTGGCCATCCGGTAGGCGACGACCACGACGGTCGACGCCTGGGCGGCGTCCCTCAGCCCGTACAGGATCTTGGCCTCCACCTGCGGGTCCACGCTGGAGGTGGCGTCGTCGAGGATGAGCAGGCGCGGCCGGCGCACGACCGCGCGGGCCAGCGCGAGGCGCTGGCGCTGGCCGCCGGACAGCGTCGCGCCGCGCTCGCCGACCCGCGTGTCGAGCCCGTCGCCGAGCCTGGCCACGAACCCGTCGGCCTGGGCCAGCCGCAGGGCCGCCCACACGTCCTCGTCGGGGGTCTCCAGCCCGAGCGCGATGTTGCCGCGCACGCTGTCGTCGAACAGGAACGTCTGCTGCGGCACCAGCGCCACCGACTCGGCGATGCCGCCGTAGGCCACCTCGCGCAGGTCCACGCCGTCGAGCAGCACCTGTCCCGCGCCGGGGTCCACGAGCCGGACGAGCAGCTGCACGAGCGTGGACTTGCCCGATCCGGTGGGCCCGACCAGGGCGACGGTACGGCCGGCGGGCACGTCGAAGGTGACGTCGTGCAGCACCTCGGCCTCGCCGTAGGCGTACGAGACGTCCGAGACCTCCAGCGCGGCGGGGGCGGCCGAGGCCGGGGCGCTCGCGCCGCCGTACTCCATGGAGCCGGTGGCCTCCAGCACGGCCTGCACCCGCTGCCAGCCGACGACGCTGCGCGGCAGCTCGGCCAGCACCCACCCGAGCGCCCTGATCGGGAAGGACAGCAACGTGAACAGGTACGCCACCTGCACCAGGTCGCCGGAGTCGATCGCGCCGGCAGACAACCGCGTCGCGCCGACGGCGAGCACCGCGAGCACGCCGATCGTGGGCAGCGCCTCCAGCAGCGGGTCGAACAGCCCGCGCACGCGCCCGACCGCGATGTTGGCGTCGCGCAGCTCGTGGGCGCGCCGCCGGAACCGGTCGGTCTCCAGCTCCTCCCTGCCGAGCGTCTTGACAACGAGCGCGCCGTCGAAGCTCTCGTGCGCGATCTCGCTGACCTCGGCGCGCAGCTGCTGCGCGCGGGTGGCGAGCGGGCTGAGCTTGCGCTGATAAATCAGGTTAAGTACGGCGATAGCCGGAAAGATCAGGAACCCCACCAGCGCGAGCACGAGATCCGTGAACAGCATCGCGATCGCCGCCGTGAACAGCATGACGATCACGCCGACGGCCATCGGCAGCGGCGCGAGCGGCGCCCAGGCGGCCTCGGCGTCGGCGCTGGCGTTCGACAGGAGCTGCCCGGTCGGGTGCCGGTGGTGCCAGGACAGCGGCAGCCTCAGGTACTGCTTGGTCACGTCCCTGCGTGACCTGGCCTGCATGCGGTACTGCATGACCCCCGCCAGGATGCGGCGCCCGGCCACGCCGACCGCCTTGAGCAGCGCCGTCCCGACGATGAGGAGCACTCCCGTCCAGAGCGCCCCCGATGCGACGCGGCCCGACCCGAAGGCCGGCAGCACCACGTTCTGCGTCGCCCAGCCCAGCGCCCACGCGGAAGCGACGGTCATGCCGCCGTAGACCGCGCTGGCCAGCACCGCCAGCGCGAACACCGCCTTCTCCGTGCGAATGGCCACCCCAAGGACACGCAGCCCTTGACGCATCACGGCCGAGGTGACCTTGGTCGCCACGCGGTACGTTTCCCTTCAAATCGGCTATATCTGCCTAAGTCACTATCACTTCCGATAAGCACGTTATTCCCACGGGTAGGGTTGGCCACGTGACGTACGCTCGCGACGAACGCTCCGCGCTCTGCGATCTGTTCGACCGCCTCGGCCCCGACGCCCCCACGCTCTGCACGGGCTGGACCACCTACGACCTGGCCGCCCACCTCGTGCTGCGCGAGCGCAGGCCCGACGCGATGGGCGGCATCGCGCTCAAGCCCCTCGCCGGCTACACCGCCTCGGTCCAGGACGGCCTCAAGGCCCGGCACCCCTACCCCGAGCTGGTCGATCTGGCGCGCAGGCCGGGCGGCGTCTACGGGCTGCTGCCCTTCCTCGACGACGCCGTCAACACGCTCGAATACTTCGTCCACCACGAGGACGTCCGCCGCGCCCAGCCGTCCTGGGAGCCCCGCGAGCTGTCCGACGACTTCGAACGGCTCATCTGGAAGCGGGTCGCCTCCGGAGCCCGGCTGATGCTGCGCAAGGCGCCGGTGGGCGTGGTGCTGCACCGGCTCGGCGGCGGCGTGGCGCTCGGCGGCCCCCGCGGCGGCGCGCGGGTCGAGGTCACCGGCAGGGCGGCCGAGCTGCTCATGTTCTGCTTCGGGCGGCAGCGGCACGCCAGGGTCGAGCTGACCGGCGATCCGGAGGCCACCGACGGGCTCCGCGACGCCTCCCTCGGCGTCTAGGTGATCCAGACGACCTATCACGGAAATCCCGGTGAACTAGGGGCTCACGCCAGACCTTCTGCGCTTACCATTGGCTCAGTAAGGAAGCCCCCCGGTTAGGATCATGTACATCTTCACAGAAGATGCCGATGATCGCCCAGATCCGGGTATATACGGCTGGGAATGGACTGCAGGAGGCCCCCATGCAGGTCAAGAAGGTGATCACCTACGTGGCTGTCGCGTTCGTGGTGTTCTACCTGTTCACCAAGCCGACCCAGGCTGCGGCGGCGGTCAACGGAGTGTTTGAAGGCATCCTTCACGGAGCCGACCAATTGGCTGTGTTCTTTACAAATGTTCTGACCTGACGCGAGGCTTCTGTCTGCGCCAGATGCTTCCCCGCGCTGCCGGATCGTGTTACGCAGGCAGGATGAGAGATCGCCCGAGCGGCAACAAGATCAATCAGCTCGATCCCAACGTGCGGCGGATCCTTGAGCGAACCGAGCTCGAGGGCATCGAGCTGATCCGTTTTCTGTACGCCGACCACGGCGGCGTCATCCGGGGCAAGGCCGCGTCCCGGTCGCGGTTGGCCGAACGGCTCAGCACGGGCATCGGGCACACGGTGGCCATGATGGCGATGAACATGCTCGACCAGCTCCAGGACGTCGAGCACATGGGTCCGGTGGGCGAGGTCCGCATTGTCCCCGACCCCGCCACCTACGTCCCGTTGCCTCACGCACCGGGCGCGGCGGCGATGCTGTCCGACCTGTGCCTGCCGGACGGCACGCCGTGGGGCGCCTGCGCGCGCACCTTCCTCAAGGACGCCGTCGCCGAGCTCGCCACCGAGGGCTACACGCTGGTGGCGGCGTTCGAGCCGGAGTTCACGCTGGGCCGCCGCCTGCCCGACCCGGCCGGCGGTCCCGACCGGCTGGTCCCGCTCGACGACTCGCTGTGCTACGCCAACGTCGGCTTCGACACGGCCCACGACTACACGATCAAGCTCATCCGCGCCCTGGAGACGCAGGGGCTGCGGGTCGAGCACTACCATCCCGAGCTGGGGCCCGGCCAGCAGGAGCTGTCCGTGCGCCACGCGCCCGCGCTGCGCGCGGCCGACAACCACGTCCTCTACCGCGAGACCGTGCGCGGGACGGCGCTGCGCATGCAGATGTGGGCCACGCTGGCCCCCAAACCGCTGGCCGACCAGGCGGGCAACGGCGCCCACCTGCATCTGTCCCTGTGGAACGACAACCGCAACGTCTTCGCCGAGGACGGCGAGGTGCGCGACGGGTTCATCGGCGGCCTGATGGCCCACCTGCCCGGCCTGACGGCGCTGACCTGCGGGAGCGTCAACAGCTTCCGGCGGCTGGCGCCCCGCATGTGGTCGAGCGCCTACGCCGTCTACGGGCCCGACAACCGGGAGGCCGCGGTACGCGTGTGCTCCCCGCTCGGCGAGAGCGGCGAGCCCAACCTGGAGTTCAAGCCGTCCGACTCCTCCGCCAACCCGTACCTGTCGCTCGGGGCCGTCATCCACGCCGGCCTGGACGGCATCCGGCGCAAGCTGGACCCGGGGCCCGCCGTGGACGTGGACCCGGACACGCGGCCCGGCCGGTACACCCGCCTGCCCGCGTCGCTGGACGAGGCGCTGGACGCGCTGGAGGCCGACGAGGTGCTCATGGAGGCGCTGGGGCCGCTGCGGCGCAGCGCGTACCTGGCGGTGAAGCGCTCGGAGGCGGCGGCGTTCGCCGCGAAGGACGTGGCGTACGAGTTGTTCCACCACCTGCGGGTCTTCTGACGGATGCGCGCAGGCGGGCCTCCGGACCCGCCCACGCGCGTGACGCCCGCCCCCGGCGGGCTAGCGGACCGGGTGGCCCGCCAGCCGGAGCGTGTCCTTGACCTCGGAGATCTTGAGCGTGCCGAAGTGGAACACCGACGCCGCGAGCACCGCGTCGGCGCCCGCCGCCACCGCCGGAGGGAAGTCCTCCAGCCGCCCGGCGCCGCCACTGGCGATCACCGGCACCCGCACCGCGGCGCGGACCGCCCGCAACATCTCCAGGTCGTAGCCGTCGAGCGTGCCGTCGCCGTCCATCGAGTTGAGCAGGATCTCACCCACCCCGAGCTCCTCGCCGCGGGCCGCCCACTCCACCGCGTCGATCCCGGTGCCGCGGCGACCGCCGTGCGTGGTCACCTCGAACCCGCTGGGGGTGCCGGGCGCGCGGCGGGCGTCCACGGACAGCACGACGCACTGGGCGCCGAACCGCCGGGACGCCTCCGTGAGCAGCTCGGGCCGGGCGATGGCCGCCGTGTTGAGCGACACCTTGTCGGCCCCGGCCCGCAGCAGGCGGTTGACATCCTCCACCGCACGCACGCCGCCGCCGACGGTGAGCGGGATGAACACCTGCTCGGCGGTCCTGCGCACCACGTCGAGCATGGTCTCCCGCTCGCCGGACGAGGCAGTGATGTCGAGGAAGGTCAGCTCGTCGGCGCCCTCCTCGTCATAGCGCCTGGCCAGCTCGACCGGGTCGCCCGCGTCGCGGAGGTTCTCGAAGTTGATCCCCTTGACCACGCGGCCGGCGTCCACGTCGAGACAGGGGATGACTCTTACGGCTACGGTCATGCTCGGTGTGCCTCGATTTCGATCTCGACCAGCATTCTCGGGTCGACCAGCCCGGCCACCCTGACTCCGGTGCAGGCGGGGCGCACCTTGCCGAAGACCTCGCCGATGGCCTGCCCGACGAGGTCGAAGTGGCGCTGCTCCACCACATAGTAACGGACCATGACCACGTCATCGCTGGTCAGGCCGCCCATCAGGACGGCCTCCAGCGCGATGTCGATCGCGGTCAGGCTCTGTCTGTAGGCGTCGCCGACATGGCGCACCTCTCCGTCGACCGTCGCGGTGCAGCCGGACACGATCACCCGGTCACCCGCCACGACGGCGCGGGCGTAGCCGTACCTCTCCTCCCAGATGCCGCCGGAGAACACCCTGCGCCCGGCGCTTTCCATACCAAAGATGCTGACGCTCATCTCGCCCCCTCCCGGCAAGAGCTACACGCGTACTGCGGCAAGCGCGTCTTCCAGTGTGAACGCGTGAGCGTAGAGCGCCTTACCCACGATGGCGCCCTCCAGCCCATCGGGGACGAGGGAGGCGAGCGCGACCAGGTCGTCGACGGACGAGACGCCGCCGCTGGCCACGACGGGCCGGTCGGTGCGCGCCAGGATCCGGCGGTAGAGGTCGAGGTTGGGGCCCTTGAGCATGCCGTCCTTGGTCACGTCGGTGACGACGTAGCGGGGGCAGCCGTCGGCCTCCAGGCGGTCGAGGACCTCCCACAGGTCACCGGCCTCCTCGGTCCAGCCGCGGGCGGCCAGCGTGGTGCCGCGCACGTCGAGCCCGACCGCGATCTTGTCGCCGTGCTCGGCGATGACCTTCCGGCACCATTCGGGATTCTCCAGAGCGGCGGTGCCGATGTTGACCCGGCGGCAGCCGGTGGCCAGCGCGGCGGTGAGGGAGTCGTCGTCGCGGATGCCGCCGGACAGCTCCACGTTCACGTCGAGCCGTCCGATGACGCCGGCGAGCAGCTCCCGGTTGGTGCCCCGGCCGAACGCGGCGTCCAGGTCGACCAGATGGATCCACTCGGCGCCCGCCTCCTGCCAGGCCAGCGCGGCGGCCAGCGGCTCGCCGTAGCCGGTCTCGGTACCGGCCTCGCCCTGCACCAGGCGTACGGCCTGGCCGTCGACGACGTCCACGGCGGGCAGCAATACGAGCGACATTCAGATCCTCCGGTCGAAAGCGAGGGTCACGACAACGGGCACCAGCAGCAGGGAGAAGACCAGGACGGCGAGGCTGAGCGGGAAGGAGCCCCACACCAGCCACACGATGGCCTGGACGAACAGGAAGCTCAGCGCGACCACGATGTTCTGGGCGCGATGGCGGCGGGCGAGCAGGCCGCCCTGGCGGTAGAACCGCACCGGGCGCGGGGTCAGCCGGGTCACGAGGGCGCGGCGGCGGGCCCGGCGGGCCTGCCGCTCCTCGTTGGCCCGGATCGCGCGCGCCCGCTCCGCCTCCCGCTCGGCCCGGCGGCGCGCGCGTTCCTTGCTCATGAGAGCCCGGATCGGGTGGGCAGGGCGCTCACAGCGTGCCGAGCCAGTTCTTCAGCAGCGCGGCTCCGGCGTCGCCGGACTTCTCGGGGTGGAACTGGGTGGCCTTGAGCGGGCCGTTCTCGACGGCGGCCACGAACGGCACGCCGTGCTCGGCCCAGGTGACCAGCGGCTCGGCGAACCCTTCGCCGGTGCGCAGCTCCCACTCGCGCACTCCGTACGAGTGCACGAAGTAGAAGCGCGTCGCGGCGTCGAGCCCGGCGAACAGCACGCTGTCGGCGGGCGCCTTGACCGTGTTCCACCCCATGTGGGGCAGCACGGGCGCGTCGAGCCGCTCCACCGTGCCCGGCCACTCGGCGCAGCCCTCGGTCTCCACGCCGTGCTCGACGCCCCGTGCGAACAGGATCTGCATGCCCACGCAGATGCCCAGCACCGGGCGCCCGCCGGACAGGCGGCGCCCGATGATCCGCTCGCCGCGCACGCGCCTGAGCCCGCCCATGCACGCCTCGAACGCGCCCACGCCCGGCACCACCAGCCCGTCGGCGTCCATGGCGGCGTCGAAGTCGGACGTGACGGTCACGTCGGCGCCCACCCGGGCCAGCGCCCGCTCGGCCGAGCGCAGGTTGCCCGACCCGTAGTCGAGCACCACGACCTTCTTGCCTACCACCACAGCACCCCCGCCGTGATCGCCATCGCCGCACCCAGCGCGCAGACGGCCGCACCGATCTTCAGCCCCTGCCTGAACAGCGAGAACACGCCGCCGATCAGGAACAGCCCGATGAACACCATCGCGATGGCCAGGACGTTCCCGGTCATAGGACGCCCTTGGTGCTCGGCACGCCCGTGGCGCGCGGGTCGAGCTCCGACGCCTCGCGCAGCGCCCTGGCCAGAGCCTTGAACTGGGCCTCCACGATGTGGTGGGCGTTGCGCCCGTAGGGCACGTGGACGTGCAGGCAGATCGCGGCCTGCGCGACGAGCGACTCCAGGATGTGGCGGGTCATCGTCGTGTCGTACTCGGGGCCGATCATCGGCGCCATGCCCTCGGGCTCGGAGTGCACGAGGTAGGGGCGGCCGGACAGATCGACGGTGACCTGGGCGAGCGACTCGTCCAGCGGGCACGACGCACTGCCGAACCGCCTGATGCCCGACTTGTCGCCCAGCGCCTCGCGGAACGCCGCGCCCAGCGCGAGCGCGGTGTCCTCGATCGTGTGGTGGGAGTCGATGTGCAGGTCGCCCTCGGTCTTGACCGTCAGGTCGAACAGCCCGTGCTTGCCGAGCTGGGCCAGCATGTGGTCGAAGAAGCCGACCCCGGTCGACACCTCGACCCGGCCGGTGCCGTCGAGGCCGACCTCCACCAGGACCGAGGTCTCCTTCGTAACGCGCTCGACGCGGCCTACGCGACTCACAGGACTCCTTCCAGGGCGGCGCGGAAGGCCGCCATCTCCTCACCGGTGCCGATCGACACACGCAGCCATTGTGGCGGGCCCACCTCGCGGATGAGCACACCGCGCTCCAGCAGCCCCTCCCACACCTTGCGCCGGTCGGGGAAGCGCCCGAACAGCACGAAGTTCGCGTCGGAGTCGGCCACGGCCAGGCCCTTGGAGCGCAGCCACGCGACCGTCTCGTCGCGCTCGCGCCGCAGCGCGTCGACCGTGCCCAGCAGCTCGGCCCGGTGCCGCAGCGCCACCCGCGCCGCCGCCTGGGTGAGCGTGGACAGGTGATACGGCAGGCGCACCAGCAGCAGCGCCTCCACCACGGCCGGGTGGGCGGCGAGGTAGCCGAGCCGGGTGCCCGCCATGGCGAACGCCTTGGACATCGTCCTGGTGACGATCAGCCTGGGGTGCTCGGGCAGCAGCGTGAGCGCCGACGGCGTGCCCTCGCGGGCGAACTCGGCGTAGGCCTCGTCGACCACGACCATGCCCCGGGCGGCGGCCAGGACGGCCTCGATGGTCTCGAGCGGCTGGGCGGTGCCGGTCGGGTTGTTCGGCGAGGCCAGGAACACGATGTCGGGCTGAAGCTCCTCGATCGCCGCCGTCGCCTTGCCGGGGTCGATCGAGAAGTCGTCCTCGCGGCCGGCCGCGATCCACTCCGTGCTGGTGCCGCTGGTGATGATCGGGTGCATCGAGTACGACGGCTCGAACCCGATGGCCGTGCGGCCGTGGCCGCCGAACGCCTGCAGGATCTGCTGGAGCACCTCGTTGGAGCCGTTGGCGGCCCACACCTGCGCGGTGGTCAGGCCGTGACCGAGGTAGGCGGCCAGGTCGGCGCGCAGGGCCGTCGCGTCCCTGTCGGGATAGCGGTTGAGCTCGCCCGCGCTCGCCCGGACCGCCTCGGCCAGGTCGGCGACCAGCTCGGGCGAGGGCGGGTAGGGGTTTTCGTTGGTGTTGAGCCGGACGGGGACGTCGATCTGGGGCGCGCCGTACGGCGACTTACCCCGGAGGTCGTCCCGGATGGGCAGGTCGTCGAGGTTCACGCGGTCTCCGTGGGAATCTGCCAGTCGAATCGGGCGCGGATCGCGGCGCCGTGGGCCGGAAGGTCCTCGGCGTCCGCCAGGACCGAGACATGGGCCGCCGCGCCCGCCAGGGCCTCGCGGGTGTAGTCGACGACGTGGATGCCGCGCAGGAACGACTGCACCGACAGGCCGCTGGAGTGGCAGGCGCAACCGCCCGTGGGCAGCACGTGGTTGGACCCGGCGAGGTAGTCGCCGAGCGACACGGGCGCGTACGGGCCCACGAAGACGGCCCCGGCGTTGCGAATCCTTCCGGCCACCTCCGCCGCGTCCGCGGTGTGGATCTCCAGGTGCTCGGCCGCGTACGCGTCGACGACCTTGATGCCGTCGTCGACGGAGCCGACCAGCACGATGCCCGACTGCCTGCCGCCCAGCGCCTCGGCGACGCGCTCGGAGTGCCTGGTCGCCGACACCTGGCCCGGCAGCTCCTTCTCGACCGCGTCGGCCAGCTCGACGCTGGTGGTGACCAGCACGGCGGCGGCGATCGGGTCGTGCTCGGCCTGGCTGATCAGGTCGGCGGCCACGTGGACCGGGTCGGCCGTCTCGTCGGCCAGGATGGCGATCTCGGTCGGGCCCGCCTCGGAGTCGATGCCGATGCGCCCCTTGAGCAGCCGCTTGGCCGCCGCCACCCAGATGTTGCCGGGACCGGTCACCATCGTGGCGGGCGGGCACTCCTCCGTGCCGTAGGCGAACATGGCCACCGCCTGCGCCCCGCCCACCGAGTAGACCTCGTCCACACCGAGCAGCGCGCACGCGGCCAGGATCGTGGGGTGCGGCAGCCCGCCGTACTCCTTCTGCGGCGGGCTGGTCACGGCCAGCGAGGCGACGCCGGCCTCCTGCGCCGGGACGACGTTCATGACCACGCTGGACGGATAGACCGCGCGACCGCCGGGGACGTAGAGGCCCACGCGCTCGACGGGCAGCCATCGCTCGGTCACGGTGCCGCCGGGCACGACCTGCGTGGTGACGTCGGCGCGCCGCTGATCGCGGTGGACCAGCCTGGCCCGCCTGATCGACTCCTCCAGCGCCGCCCTGACCCTGGGGTCGAGCTCGCGCAGGGACCTGTCGATGGCCTCGGCGGAGACCCGGGTGGTGGCGATCTCGACGCCGTCGAACCTGGCGGTCAGCTCCCGTACGGCTGCCGCCCCGCGATGGCGCACGTCGTCGCAGATGGGCCGCACCTTCTCCAGGGCGGCCTCGACGTCGAGCTCGGCGCGGGGCAGCACGTCGCGCAGGTTCTCCGGAAGAGAACCGCGCATGTCAATACGGGAAATCACCATCACAGTCTACGGAGTCCGGCCCCTGAATCAGGTTCTGTCCACCATCCGGACGGCGCGCCGCCGCCCGCGGGAGCGGCCGTGGGCGGCGCTCGCCGACGTCGCGCCCACGGCCGCCATCACCCCGGACCGGGCCTTGCCGGGGCACCGCCGTGGCCGTCACGGGGGCACGGCCACGGCCGGGGAAAGCCGAGAACCGTCACCACCGCCCGTCCTGAGCCCCCCGCTGACGCCGGACGCCAAAAAGGCGCCAATTTCCTTTTACCCAGACGGCGACGGCCCATGTCGGGGCGGAAGCCCGTGCGTGCCCATGAGGTCCACGACGTACCTGCGGGGCTGCTGCGTACCTGCGGGGCTGCTGCGCCACCGTCTCCGAGCTCGCCGTCCACGGCGTGGACCTGGCCGAGCTCGTCGAGGACACCGCGCTTGACCATCTGCAGACCCCCGCCGGCCACTGTCGATCAGCCCGGCGGGTACGGCATGCACCATGGTGCGGCTGCCGGCCTACGCGCCGATGCTGGCGCAGCCCGGCACCCTGACCTCCGTCCAGGGTGCGGACTGGGCCGTGGAGATGAAATGGGACGGCGTGCGCGCCCTCGCCTACATCGAGGGCGGCGCCGTCCGCCTGATGTCGCGCAACGCCAAGAACATCACCCCCGCCTACCCCGAGCTCCAGCTCATGGCCGGCGCCGCCCGCGGGCACGCGGCCGTGATCGACGGGGAGATCGTGGCGTTCGACGAGAGCGGGCGGCCCAGCTTCGAGGCGCTGCAGCCCCGGATGCACCAGCGCAACCCGGCGGCGGTGGCCGAGCTGGCCAGGTCGGTGCCGGTGACGTTCATGGCGTTCGACATCCTGCACCTCGACGACGACAGCACCGTCTCCCGCCCCTACACCGCGCGCAGGGAGCTGCTCGAGACCACGTTCACGCCCGGCTACCGGTGGGAGGTGCCCGTGTGGTTCGCCGACCACGCCGGGCTCGCGTTCGACTCCTCCCGGCAGCTCGGGCTCGAAGGGGTCGTGTGCAAGCGGGTGGGCTCGCCGTACCGGCCCGGCAGGCGCAGCGGCGACTGGACGAAGGTCAAGAACGTACGCACCGCCGAGGTCGTGATCGCCGGCTGGAAGCCGGGGGCCGGGCGGCGTTCCGGGATGATCGGGTCGCTGCTGCTGGGCGCCTACGACCTTCGGGGGCGGCTGCGGTTCGTGGGGCACGTCGGGACGGGGTTCACCGAGGCCATGCTGCGCGACCTGGGCGAGCGCCTGGCTCCCCTGGAGCGCCCCGACCCGCCGTTCGGCGAGCCGGTGCCGCGCGAGCACGCCAGGGACGCGCGGTGGGTGGAGCCACGCGTGGTCGGCGAGGTGCAGTACGCCGAGATCACCGGCGACGGCCGCCTGCGCCACCCGTCGTGGCGCGGGCTGCGGCCCGATCGCGAGCCCGCCGAGGCCGGCACCGCCGAGTTCCTGCCCGCGGGCCATGACAACGACGCCGCGGCCGGCTGAACACCCCCGCCAGGCGGGGGGCGTTATGACGACACGGAGCCCCTAACTACACTTCGTCTGCATTTCGTAACCTAGAGTGATCGAGACGTTGCCGATTCGCTCAAAGGGGACACTGTGCCGAAGGTCCTGGTCACCACGCTCACCACGCTGGCCGGCGTCGCACTCGCGCCGCCCGCGACCGCCGGGCAGCCCCCCTTGACACCCGTCCAGGACAGCGTCCTGGGCGTCGAGTCGTCCCCGCTGATGCGCCCCGCCCGCGCCGTGCGCTACTGGACCGCGGGCAAGCAGGCCCGGGCCAACGCCACGGAACTGCCGAAGAGCCTGCAGGGGCAGGTCCCGGGCGCCGAGCGGCGCGGCGTGCCGGAGAGCAAGCGGATCACCCCGGGCGGGGACGCCAACGGCTACGCCCCCATGAGCCGCCCGTACACCGCCGCGGAGCAGAGCCGCGCCACCGGCCGGCTGTTCTACGTCAACGCGAGCGGGCAGGACGACTCCTGCAGCGCCTCCGTGGTGCGCTCGGCGGTCGGGCTGCTCATCGTCACCGCGGCCCACTGCGTGTACAGCGTGCCGCTGGGCGCGTCGACCGGCCAGTGGCACACGAACTTCGCGTTCGTGCCCGCGTACGACGGGCAGGCCACCAGCGTGCGGCAGCGCGAGCCCTACGGGCGGTGGGGCGCCCGGCAGGCGTGGAAGCCCGACACCTACACCGGCATGAGCGGCGGTGACTGGAACTCCAACTTCGACATCGCCCTTCTCGAGGTCGGCAGGAAGAACCGCACCCTCCAGGAGGCGGTCGGCGCCTTCACCCCGATCCGCAACCAGGGCGGCGAGTACACCGTCGCCACGACGGGCTACCCCGGCGTGAGCGGCAGGAAGCCGTACGACGGCCGGGACCAGCTCTGGTGCCTGGCCAGGACCGAGCAGACCGGCGGCATCGCCGAAACCGGCACCCTGCTCGTCTCCCGCATCACCGCCACGTCGGAGGGCGGGCGCATGGAGACGCACAACTGCCACCTGTTCAAGGGCCACAGCGGCGGCCCGTGGCTGCTCAGAGGCACCGGGGACCTGATCGGCGTGCTGTCGGCGGGCACCGAGGACGGCGGGGCGGAAGGCTACTCCGTCGCCAACGCCCTCAACGCCGAGAGCTACGGCGCGATCGTCAAGCGCGCCGACCCGCAGGGGGTGTACGACGCGCTGTCCATCAGCGCCTCGGGCCCGCGCCGCCCGCTCAGGCGCGGCGGCGTCGCGACCGTCAAGGCCGATGTGACCATGCGCGGCCTGATGGGGGCCGCCGAGGTGCCCGTCACGTTCGACGTGCCGGCCGGTACGAGCCTGACCACGGTGAACGGCGCGCCGTGCCGGCGCTCCGCCCGGCACGCCACCTGCACGATCGCCGCCCTCCACCCCGACCGCCCGGTCCGGCTCACGGCCCGCGTCCGCGTGACCCGCCGGGCCGCCACCTTCCCGCGCGTCACCGCCCACGTGGACTCCACGCGCCTCGACCCGACCCAGCGCGACAACACCAGCACCGTCACCCTCCCCACCTACCGCCGATAGCCGGGCGGGTCCGCCCGGCAGAGCACGGGAGGCCGCCGCCCGGCGCACCCCGGCAGGCGGGAGCTCAGGCGGCGGGCTCCAGCACCGGCTCCTTCAGCGTCCGGGCCAGCAACCAGGCCAGCACCGGGAAGACGATCAAGCACGCCAGCGCCGTCCGCAACGTGGTGGCCTCGGCGACCGCGCCCACCAGCGGGCTGGCCAGGCCGCCCACGCTCACCGCGAGCCCCAGGGTCACGCCCCCGGCCGTGCCCACCCGGGTCGGCAGGAAGTCCTGGCCCAGCGTGACATGCAGGGAGAACGGCGCGTACAGGGCGATCGACGAGACCGCGACGAAGACGTACGCGACAGGCCCCGGCGCCAGCACCACCCCCGCGACCGCCGGGACCGCCACCGCGTAGGCCAGGCGCATCGTCCGCATCCGCCCCCACCGGGCCGCCAGCCTGCCGCCCAGCACGGTCCCCACCGCCCCGCCCGCGAACAGCACGAACAGCGCCACCGCGCCCGCCGCCCCGCCTCCCATGTAGAGGGCCACGAAGGCGCTCAGCCCGACGTACACGACCGAGCGGAAGACGATCACCAGCGTCAGCCGGACGAACGACGGCCAGTCGTCCTGGCCGGACGCCGGCGCCGCGGCCCGCGCCGCCCGCCCTCCCCCGGCCAGCGCCCGCACCGCCGGGAGCGTCGCCACCGCGCCCAGCACCGCCGGCGCGGCCAGCAACGGCGAGGCGCCCAGCCCCCACCCCGCCAGCAACGGCGTCACCAGCACCGGAGCCGACGCGAACCCCAGCGTCCCGCCCAGCGAGAACCAGCTCATCCGGACGTGACTGCCCTCGCTCGCGATCCTGGCCAGCCGCGCGGACTCCGGGTGGTAGGCCGCCACGCCGAGACCGGACAGCGCCACCGCCAGCCAGGTCAGCACGTAGGAGTCCGTCACCCCGCCGAGCGCCACCCCGGCGCCCGCGACGAGCGTGCTCACCGGGATCAGCCACGGCATCCGCCACCTGTCCGTCAGCACGCCGAACACCGGCTGCACGACCGAGGACAGCAGCGTGGCGGCCAGCACGATGCCGGACACGGCGACGTACCCGTAGCCGCGACCGGCCACCAGAAAGGGCACGAGCGCGGGGACGGCACCCTGGTAGAAGTCCACGGCAGCATGGCCGGCGGCGAGCATCGGGGTCCTGTTCACCCTCCGATCCTGTCCCGGTGCCAGCTGGCCCGCTTCCGATAAAATGCCAATCTATGACGGCAATCCGCCATCTCCCCGAGGCGCCGACGGGGCGGCGGCCGCTGGCGCCGGGCGCGGGCATCGACGCGCACCGACACGACACCCACCAGATCGTCTACGCCTGCCGCGGCGTGGTCTCGGTCACCACCAGCGCGGGCACCTGGGTCGCCCCGGCCAACCGCGCCCTCTGGATCCCGGCCGGCACCGTCCACGAACACCGCGCCCACGGCGACACCGACCTCCGCCTGGTGGGCCTCGCCGACAACCCCCTGTGCCTCGGCCACCCCGCCGTCCTCGCCGTCGGCCCCCTGCTCCGCGAGCTGATCATCGCCTACACCTGCGACACGGAGTCCGGCACCCACGTCTCCGGGGACGGAGGGGAGCGCGAGCGGTTGTGGGCCGTGCTCGTCGACCGGCTCAAGCGCGCCCCCGAGCACCCCCTCCACCTGCCCACCGCCCGCGACCCCAGGCTGACCGCCGTCTGCGCGATCCTGCACCGCGACCCCGCCGACGGCAGGACCCTGGCGGAGCTGGCCGTCCAGGCGGGCACCAGCGACCGTACGCTGGCCAGGTTGTGCCGGCGCGAGCTGGGCATGAGCTTCCCGCAGTGGCGCACCCAGCTGCGCCTGCACCACGCGCTGCTCCTGCTGGCCGACGGCGTCTCCGTGACCACCGTCGCCCACCGGTGCGGGTGGGCCTCCGCCAGCGCGTTCATCGACGTGTTCAAGCGGGCGTTCGGGTACACCCCGGGCAAGGCCTTTACAATGTAGATTCGCTACAATGGGGTCCCGTGAGCAAATCGAAAGGCAAGGGCGGCACCCCGGCCACCATGGCGCTGACCAAGGCCAAGGCCGAGTTCACGCTCCACCCGTACGAGCACGACGCCGCGGCCCAGGCTTACGGCGAGGAGGCCGCGGACGCGCTCGGCCTGCCCTACGAGCGGATCTTCAAGACGCTGGTGGCCGAGGTGGAGAGCGGGCTGGCGGTGGCGGTCGTGCCCGTGTCGGGCAAGCTCGACCTCAAGGCCCTGGCCGGCGCCCTCGACAGCAAGCGGGCCGCCATGGCCGACGCCGCCAAGGTGGAGCGCGTGACCGGCTACGTGGTGGGCGGCATCAGCCCTCTCGGCCAGCGCAAGCAGCTCCCGACGGTGGTCGACTCCTCGGCGCTCGACTTCGAGACGATCTACTTCTCGGCCGGGAAGCGCGGCCTCCAGATCGAGACCGCGCCCGACAACCTCATCACGCTCACCAGGGCCGTCACCGCCCCCATCGGCAAGCCCTCCTGACCGCCCGTCAGCGGCGCGGCCGCTCGGGCTCCGCCTCCAGGGGCGACTGCCCGACGAGCCACTCGAAGAGCCGCCGCTGCCGCCGGAAGAACGGGTGGTCTCCCCGCCCCGGCCCCCGGCCCCGCTCCGCCTCGCGCCGCTTGCGCTCCTCCTCGGCGAGCGCCTGCTCCAGCCCCGGCGTGTTGCCCCCGCCGAAGCGGGCCATGTCCGGCCCCGTGAATCCCTTGGGCTCGACGCTGCTCAGCGCCGACTCCATCGACTCCACCCAGATCGGCCCGGGCAGCGACGCCCCCTGCACCGATCCGTAGTAGCTGTCCCCGATCTGCACTCCCTGCAGCGGGAACCGGTACGACCCGCGGATGTCCCCCACGCTGACCGCCGCCGCCAGCGAGGGCGTGTAGCCGGCGAACCAGGCCGAGGTGTACCCGTTGTTGGTGCCCGTCTTGCCGGCGGCCGGGCGGCCGATGCTCTGCCCCTGCATGGTCCCTTTGTCGAAGACGCCCTGTAGCACGTGGTTGACCGCGTCCGCGACCTCCTCCTCCAGGGCGCGCTCGCACGAGGGCGGCACGTGGGTGCGCCGCCCGTCCCTGCCGACGATCTCCACGATGGCCAGCGGCCGGCAGTAGATCCCCCTGGCCGCGAACGTCGCGAACGACGCCGCCACCGTCACCGGGTCCATCTCGTTGACCCCCAGCGTGAACGTCGGCACCTCCTTCAGCGGCTCCCCGTCCGCCCGGCCGATCCCGAGCGCCTTGGCCGTCTGCACCACGTTGCAGAGCCCGACCTTGCGCTCCAGCATCATGTAGAAGATGTTCACCGACTTCCAGGTGCCGGTCTCGATGCTGTGCGGGCCGCCGGAGCCCTCGCCGGTGGCGTTGAGTATGCGGGTGTCCGGGTCGTTCACGGCGCGGCCCGCGCAGTCGCGGTAGCCCTGCGAGGGCACGAGCTCGCCCGGCGTGTTGAAGCCGTCGCCGAAGTGCCACCCCTGCTTGAGCGCCGTGGCCAGCGTGAACACCTTGAACGTCGACCCGGCCTGGAAGCCCTGACCGCCCCCGTGCGCCACGTCGGCGGCCAGGTTGAAGGTGGTCTTGGGGCCGTTCTTGCGGTTGCCGGGGTTGCGGCCGAAGCGCTTGCTGGCCGCCATCGCCCTGATCCGCCCGGTCCGCGGCTCGACCATGGCCTCGGCGGCCACCTCGGTGTCCTCCGGCCAGACGTGGCGGCGGATGGCCTGCTCGGCGGCGCGCTGCGCGACCGGGTCGAGGCTGGTCCTGATCGTCAGGCCGCCCCTGGACATCCGGGTCCGCCGCTCGGCCGCGGTGTTGCCGAACACGGGGTTCGACAGGAGCTCGCGCTGCACGTACAGGCAGTAGAAGGGGTAGGCGCTCTGCTCGCACCCGCCGGGCTCGGGCCTGAGCTTGATGCCGAGCGGCGCGGCCTTGGCGCTCTCCGCCTCCTGCTGCGTGATCAGCTTCAGCCCGGCCATGCGGTCGAGCACGAGGTCCCGCCGCAGCTTCAGGCGGTCGCGATGGTCCCGCCCGAGCGAGGGGTCGGTCGAGTACGGCATGCGCACCGCCCCCGCCAGCGTGGCCGCCTGCCCCAGGGTCAGCAGGGAGGCCGACGTGGAGAAGAAGCGCCTGGCCGCCGCCTCCACGCCGTGGGCTCCGGCGCCGAAGTAGGCGATGTTCAGGTAGCGCTCCAGGATCTCGTCCTTGCGGTACTTCTTCTCCAGCGCCAGCGCGAGCCGCAGCTCGGTGATCTTGCGGGCCAGGTTCGGGGCGCGGGCGCGGTCGCGCTCGGTCTCGTTGCGGGCGCCCTCGACCAGGATGTTCTTGACGAGCTGCTGCGTCAGGGACGAGCCGCCCTGCTTGATGCCGCCGGCCTGCGTGTTGGTGAGCAGCGCCCGGAAGGTGCCCCGGACGTCCAGGCCGCCGTGCTCGTAGAAGCGGGCGTCCTCGACGGCCACGATCGCCTTGCGCATCACGGGCGCGACGGCGCGCAGCGGGACGGTCGTCCGGTTGGCCTCGTAGAACTGGGCGAACGTCCTGCCGTCCTTGTCCAGCAGTCTGGTCACCTGCTCCAGCGGCTCCTCGCGCGGGGCCGGCGGCAGGTCGACGAAGGTGTTCGCGACGTTCTTGGCGGCGATGCCGCCCCCGCTGACCACGGGCGCGGCCAGTGCCGCGGCCAGCACCCCTCCGAGCGCCCCCGCCAGCCCGAGCGCGCCGGCGGATCTGAGTACGGTCACGTCACATGATCTGCGACGTCCGGATCCGCGCCAAACGCCCGCTTGTCACCTGTTTACCGTTGCCTGCGGATGTGCAGACCGAGCGAGGCGAACTGTTCGAACGGCCGGTGGTAACCGCGTTCGATGTGGTGCACGCCGCGCAGCGTGGACGGCCCGTCGGCCACCGCGGCCGCCAGCACGGCCGAGAACCCCGCCCGGATGTCGGGCAACGTCACGTCGGCGCCCTTGAGCTTGGACACGCCGCGCACGACCGCCGAGTGCCTGGCGTTGGTGTCGTGGTATCGGCAGGCCGGGCCGCCCAGGCACTGGTCGAACACCTCGATCTCGCAGCCCATCTTCTGCAGCGCCGGCACGTACACCAGGCGGTTCTCGAAGACCGTCTCGTGCAGCACCGACATGCCCTGGCTCTGCGTGAACAGCACCATGAGCGGCGTCTGCCAGTCCGTCATGAACCCGGGGTGGGTGTCGGTCTGCACGGCCGCCGAGCGCAGCCCCTCGGGCGGCGCGGTGGCGCACAGGTACTCGTCGTTGATGTCGAACCGGGCGCCCATCCTGGCCAGCGTGGTGATCGCGGTGACCAGGCGGTCCTGCGGGCAGCCGTGCACCCGCACCTCGCCGCCGGTGACCAGCCCCGCGGCCAGGTACGAGAACGCCTCGATGCGGTCGCCGGTCAGCCAGGTGGAGGCGCCGCGCAGCCGTTCGACGCCCTCGATGACGATCCTGCGGTCGGGCGAGAGCTCGATCCTGGCCCCCATCCGCTGCAGGAACAGCGCCAGCTCCACCACCTCGGGCTCCATGGCGGCGTTCTTCAGCACCGTCTTGCCCTCGGCGAGGACCGCCGACATCAGGACCGTCTCCGTGGCGCCCACGCTCGGGTACGGCAACTCGATCCTGGTGCCCGTGAGGCGGTGGGCCTTGGCGAAGATGCCGGTGTCGCCCACCTCCACCTCGGCGCCCATCGCGCGCAGGGCCTCCACGTGGAAGTTGACCGGCCGGCGCCCGATCGGGTCGCCGCCCACCAGCGGCACGAACGCCTCCCCCGCCAGGTGCAGGAGCGGGCCGAGCATGAGGATGGGGATGCGGTTCAGGCCCGTGAACGCGTCCGGCACCCGCGGCTCGATCGCCTGACCTCGCGCGATCCTGATCTCCGTCCGGGAGATCTCGACATTGATGCCGAGCGCCCGCAGCATCGCGGCGGTGATCTCCACCTCGCCCACCTCCGGGGCGTTGTGGATGCTGCTCTCCCCACCGCCCAGCATGGCGGCGACCATGTGCTTGGAGACTCCGTTCTTGGAGCCGCGTACCTCGACGTCCCCCCGGAGCGGGCCGGAGGGTTCTATCAACCAGACCTCTTCTGCAATCACGAAGCGAGCCTAGCCGGGGGATACCATCGAGCTGATTCGGACACACATGTAAGGGGGAGTGGCGTGACGAGGGAAGTGCGCGCTTTCGCGGTAACTGTCCTCGCACTTGCCACTCTCGGGGCGGCGGCCGGGCTGCTCTGGTCAGGGATCACGCCACGGGCGCCGTACCAGGTCACGGATCAAGGGACGGTGCTGGCCGACCCGTCCACGCAGGCGCTGATCGCCGCCGACGGGTGGTTCGCGGTGGTCACCGGCGGGCTGGGGTTGCTGTGCGGCGGGGTCGCGTGGTTCGCCGCGCGGCGGTGGATGCTGGCGGTGCTGCTCGGGCTCTGCGCGGGCGGCGTCCTGGGGGCGATGCTGACGCTGTGGGTCGGGTCCACGTTCACGATCGGGGCGGTCGTGGTCGAGGCCGCCGCCACGCCCGGGGTGAAGGTCGTCCCGGGCGCGCTGAAGCTGACCGCCTCCGGCGTGCTGGTGTCCTGGCCGCTGCTGGCGGTGGGGCTGTTCGGGCTGCTGGAGGGCATGCACGGCTATCGCGAGTCGCCGCTGCGCCACCCGTACGGCGACCCGCCGCAAACCCTCTGACCCGCGTCAGAGGGGCGGACGGCGCAGGCCGTGCCCGGTGGCCTGCTCGAACGCGCGGGCCACGCGCAGGACCCTGGCGTCCTCGAACGGCCGGCCCACGATCTGCACCCCCACCGGCAGCCCCTCCGCCGTGAACCCGGCCGGTACGGACGCGGCAGGGGCGTGCAGCACGCTGATCCAGTACGCCGAGCGCATCCAGGCGAGGTAGTCGGGCATCGGCTCCCCGTTGACCTCGCTGACGTGGGGCTGCTCGACCGGGAACGGCGGCACCTGGCTGACGGGCGCGATCAGCACGTCGTAGGTGTCGAAGAACGCGGCCATCCGCTGGTAGAGGCGGCTGCGGGCCCGCTCGGCCCGGGCCAGGTCGGCGCCGGTGACCTGGCGGCCCCGCTCGACGTTCCACGCGGTGTTGGGGCCGAGTCCGGTCAGGTCGCCGAAGGACAGCGCGTAGTTCCACGCCCGGTAGGTCCTGAACGCGTCCTCGGCCTCCGACAGGTCCAGCTCGACCTGCTCGACCCGGGCCCCCAGGCTCTCGAACACCGGCGGCGCCGCCGCGGTGACCTCCGCCGTCCTCGGGTCCACCGGCAGGCCGCCCAGGTCCGGGCTCCACGCCACGCGCAGCCCCCGCACGCCCTCCTCCGGCTCGGGGGCGAAGACCTCCTTGATCGAGTACGGGGACCGGCGGTCGAACCCGGCGATCGCCCCGAACATCAGCGTGACGTCCTCGACCGTCCTGGCCATCGGGCCCTGCACCGACAGCGTGTACCAGGCGTTGGTGTCGGACAGGTAGGGGACGCGGCCCGGGGTGGGGCGCAGGCCGACGACGTTGCAGAAGGAGGCCGGGTTGCGCAGCGAGCCGCCCATGTCGGACCCGTCGGCCAGCGGGACCATGCCGGTGGCCAGGGCCGCGGCGGCGCCCCCGCTGCTGCCGCCGGCGGACCTGGACAGGTCGTAGGGGTTCCTGGTGGCGCCGAACACCTCGTTGACGGTGTGGGAGCCGGTGCCGAACTCCGGCGTGTTGGTCTTGCCCACGGTGATGGCCCCGGCGGCGCGCAGCCGCTGGACGATCACGTCGTCCTGGGCCGGCACGTTGTCGGCGAAGAGCGGCGAGCCGTAGGTGGTGCGGATGCCGGCCGTGTCGACGAGGTCCTTGTGCGCGACGGGCAGGCCGTGCAGCGGACCGGCCGGCTCCCGCGCGTCGGCCGCCTTGGCCGCGTCGAGCGCCCGCTCGGCGACCAGGGTCACGATGGCGTTGACGCGTGGATTGACCTGCTCGACGCGGTCGAGGTGGGCTTGGACGACCTCGACGGCGCTCACCTGCCTCGTCCTGATCAGGCGGGCCAGCTCGGTCGCGGTCAAGTAGTGCAGTTCGCTCACCCTTGGATCCTGCCCCACGGGCCGCGGCCCGGCGACGGCGAGGGTTGCCCACCCCGGCCGGGGCCGCTCGTCGGATCACCACCGCTCAGGAACTCTCCCTCACCAGCCTCCGTTCCAGCGGCGCGGCGCGACCGTCGCGCCGCCTGGCCAGGATGAGCAGGCCGGTGACGGTGAGCGCGCAGGTCACGATGACGAGCTGCACGCCGTACTGGATGTCCTGGGTCGGGAGCACGATGTTGCCGGTGTGGAGGCCGGTGTGCACGCCGACCGCCATCCACACCGTCCCGGTGCGCGCCCGCGCCGCCGCGCAGGCGAAGCCGAGCCCGATCGCCTGGAGCACGTAGAGCAGCCGTTCGGCGGGCGTGTCGGCCGCGCTCTGGGAGATGATGTGCAGCGCGCCGAAGCACACGGACACCACGATCAGCACGGCCTTCGGTGACAGCCGGCCCGACAGCGTGTCGTACAGGTGCCCGCGCCACAACAGCTCCTCGGGGAACGCCTGGCCGAGCAGGGCGATGACGACGTAGAGCGGCACATAGGGGAGCTGGGGGCGCACCGTGTCCCACGGCACCCAGGTGGCCACGCCGAGCGCCACCGACAGCGCGCCGGCGGCGATCACCGCGACCGCGCCCGCCAGGACGCCCGCCAGCAGGTGCGGCACGGCCCGCCAGGTCCTCGTGAGCCCGACGCCCCGCCACGACTGGCGGCCGAGGAAGCGGCGGATCAAGTAGACGAGCGCGAGCGAGGCCAGCGTGATCCCGACCACGCCCACCGGCCGATACAGGAGGTCGCCCGGGGCGAGGAGCAGCGTCGCGGGCAGGGAGCCGCCGAACACCATCGCGAACATCGCGGCGACGGTGATCAGCACGGCCCATACGGGATGAGTGGCTTTCATGGACCGCCACGCTAGGAAGCCCCGCGACGGCCGCGCATCGGCCCGCGGGCGGAACCCGTCATGACCTTCGTCATGGGTCCTCAAGGAGGATCACAAAGCCCTCGCAGGTAACTATGGTCGAAGCCATGCAGCGTCGTCTGGCCCGGCTGCGCGTCCCCGGCCGGCCCGTCCTGTTCACCGTCGTGTTCTGGGTGGTGCTCGTCGCCACCGGGGTCGTCGCGTACGCGGCCGAGCCCTCGGCGCGGCCCTGGGCCGAGCCCTTCAGCGCCAACCTGGCGCTCGTGGCCGTGCTCTGGCTGCTGCTGCCCTGGCGCGGCTGCGCAGGATGGCGGCGGCCCCTGCCGGTGGTGTTCCTGCTGGCGACGTTCGCGCTGGGATTCACGGGCTCGGCCGAGATCCACCAGCTGCTGACGCTCCTGGCGATCGCCAATGTGGCGTTCGTCTACGGCATGCGGGTCGCGACGGTCATCGTCGGCTGTCTGGTGGGCGCGCTGTCCGTCACGGCCGTGGCGGGGTACGGCCGCAGCGTGCCGGAGGCCATCGTGCAGGCGGTGCCCGTCATCGTCTTCGCCACGTTCGTGCTGGGCATGACGTCGGCCGTGCTGGAGGCGCGGCGCAGGCGGGAGGAGGCGCAGCGGCTGCTGGCGCGGGTCAGGGAGCTGACGGTCGCCCAGGAGCGGGCGCGGATGGGCGCCGAGATGCACGACTCCGTCGGCCACCACCTGACGGTGATCAAGCTGAGCCTGGAGAACGCCGAGCGGTTCCGCTCGCGCCGCCCCGAGGCCGCCTGGGACGAGGTGCGCCAGGCGAAGGAGCTGACCGTGGAGGCGCTGGCCGACGCCCGCCGGTGGGTCCGCGCGCTGCGCCCGCTCGCGCTCGAAGGCCACGTCGGCAGCGCGGCGCTCGAGCGGCTGGCGGCGTCCTTCGACGGCACGGGGCTGGCGGTGTCCTTCGAGGTGGCGGGCAGTGAGACGGCCCTGGAGCCCGACGTGGAGCTGGTGCTCTACCGCGTGCTGCAGGAGGGGCTCACCAACGCCGTCCGGCACGCCGGCGCCCGCCAGGTGAGCGGCACGCTCACCTTCTCCGGCGAGGCCGTCGTCCTGGCGGTCGCCGACGACGGCCAGGGCCGCGACCGGGGGGCGCGCGGCGGGTTCGGCCTGAGCTCGCTCGCCGAACGCGCCCGCGCCGTGGGCGGCACCCTCGTCGCGGGCGACCGGCCGGGCGGCGGTTTCGAGCTGCGGGCGGAACTGCCGGTCCGCGCGAAGGCGGCGACATGAAGGCGGAGCTGCCGGTCCGGGCGAAGGTGGCGACATGAGGGCGATCAAGGTGCTGCTGGTCGACGACCAGCAGCTGATGCGGCAGGGCCTGCGCAAGTTGCTGGAGATCGAGGACGGCATCGAGGTGGCGGGCGAGGCCGCCGACGGCGAGGAGGCGCTCCTGGTGGCCGAGGGGTGCCGCCCGGACGTGGCGCTGGTGGACGCCAGGATGCCCAGGATGAACGGCGTCGAGCTCATCTCCCACCTGTCGGCCCGGCACCCGGAAGTGGCGTCGATCGTGCTCAGCACCTTCGACGAGGACGACTACATCTTCGGCGCGCTGCGCGCGGGCGCCGTCGGCTACCTGCTCAAGGACTGCACGCCGGAGGAGCTGGTCGACTCCGTCCGCCGGGCCGGTCGCGGGGAGACGGTGCTGGCCTCGCCCGTGGCCGCCCGCCTGGTCGCCGAGATCCGCCGCACGCCGCCCACGCCCGCCGTGCCTGCCGCGCCTCGGGACGGGGAGCGGTTGTCGGCCCGGGAGGCGCAGGTGGCGGCGCTGATCGCCGCGGGGGCCTCCAACCGGGAGATCGCGGCCCGGCTGCGCCTCACGGAGGGCACGGTGAAGAACCACGTCTCCAGCCTGCTCCGCAAATTCGGCCTCCGCGACCGCACCCGGCTCGCCCTCCACCTCAAGGACACCCCGGACTCCTGACGCCCGCCACCCGACCCCGGCCCGGCCCGAGACGATGCCGACCGCCCTCAGCGGGCATCCGATCGCGACCTGGCCCAAACGGCGGGCCGCAGCGGCGGGAGAGCCCGGGCCTCGGCAAGCGACAGCGGGAGCCCAGGGCCAGGACCCGGCGAGCGGACGGCGGACGAGGGCCGGGCCTCAGGTGGGGGTCACGCGCCCAGGCAGGCGGGACCCAGGAGTTGTTTCAGGTCGCCCATGAGGGCAGGCGAGGGCGTGACGCGCAGGCGGTCGTCCACGCGCATCACCGTGGTCCTGGGGCCGTTGTGGACCTGCAGGTGCACCTCCGACGTCCCCGGATGCGTCGTGAGGATCTCCTTCAGCCGCCCCACCACCGGCGGCGTGCAGCGGGTCAGCGGCAGGCTCACCAGCAGGGGCCCGCCCGCCTCCTGGGTCAGGTCGGGCGCCGTCACCTCCATGGCGATGATCTTGGCGACGTCCTCCCGCTTGTCGATCCGCCCCTTGACGAAGACGATCGCGTCCTCGGCCAGGATCGTCGAGCACAGCTGGTACGACGACGGGAAGATCATCACCTCGATCGAGCCTTCGAGGTCCTCCAGCTGGGTCAGCACCCAGGTGTCGCCCTTCTTGGTGACCTTGCGCTGCACCCCGCTCAGGATGCCGCCCACGGTCACCACCATGCCGTCGGCCCGGCTCTCGTCCTGGACGGCCGCGATCGAGCAGTCGGCCCCGGCGGAGAGGATGTGCTCGACGCCGAACAGCGGGTGGTCGGACACGTAGAGGCCGAGCATCTCCCGCTCGAACTGCAGGAGCGTGTTCTTGTCCCACTCCCCCACCGGGATCTGCACGTCGAAGGTCTGGTCCTCGCCCCCGTCGATGGCCCCGAACAGGGAGTCCTGGCCGATGGCCTCGTTCTTCTTGATGTCGATGATCGCGTCGACGGCCTGCTCGTGCACCATGACCAGGCCCTTGCGGACGTGGCCGGCCGAGTCGAACGCGCCCGCCTTGATCAGCGACTCGATCACGCGCTTGTTGCAGACGATGGCCGGCACCTTGCGCAGGAATTCCTTGAAGTCGGCGAAGCGGCCCTTCTCCTTGCGCGCCTTGAGGATGCCGTCGACGACGTTGGCGCCGACGTTGCGGATGGCGGACAGGCCGAAGCGGATGTCAGTGCCGCGCGGCGTGAAGTCGAAGTCGGAGTCGTTGACGTCCGGCGGGAACACCTTGATGCCCATGCGGCGGCACTCGTTGAGGTAGAGGGCCGACTTGTCCTTGTCGTCCTTCACCGAGGACAGCAGCGCGGCCATGTAGGCGGCCGGATGGTTGGCCTTGAGGTAGGCGGTCCAGTAGGAGACCAGGCCGTAGCCGGCGGTGTGGGCCTTGTTGAAGGCGTAGTCGGAGAACGGCAGCAGGATGTCCCACAGCGCCTTGATGGCCGCGGCGGAGAAGCCGTTGTCCTGCATGCCCTTCTCGAAGAACTCGAACTGCTTGTCCAGCTCGGACTTCTTCTTCTTGCCCATCGCGCGCCGCAGCAGGTCGGCGCCGCCCAGCGAGTAGCCGGCGACCCGCTGCGCGATGGCCATGACCTGCTCCTGATAGACGATCAGGCCGTAGGTCGTGTCGAGGATGTCCTTCAGCGGCTCCTCGAGCTCGGGGTGGATCGGGGTGATCTCCTGCTGGCCGTTCTTGCGCAGCGCGTAGTTGGTGTGGGAGTTGGCGCCCATCGGGCCGGGGCGGTAGAGCGCGAGGGCGGCGGAGATGTCCTCGAAGTTATCGGGGCGCATGAGCCGCAGCAGCGAGCGCATGCCGCCGCCGTCGAGCTGGAAGATGCCGAGCGTGTCACCGCGGGCCAGCAGCTCGTAGGACTTGCGGTCGTCGAGCGGCAGCTTCAGCAGGTCGATCTGCTCGCCGGTGGTGGTCTCGATCATCTTCACGCAGTCGTCGATGATCGTGAGGTTGCGCAGGCCCAGGAAGTCCATCTTCAGCAGGCCGAGCGTCTCGCAGGTCGGATAGTCGAACTGCGTGATGATCGCGCCGTCGGAGTCGCGGCGCATGATCGGGATGTAGTCGGTCAGCACCTCGGCCGACATGATCACGCCGGCGGCGTGCACGCCGGTCTGCCTGATCAGGCCCTCCAGGCCCTTGCCGAGGTCCATCGTCGCCTTGACGTCGACGTCCTCCTCGTAGAGCTTGCGCAGCTCGCCCGCCTCGGCGTAGCGCTGGTGGTCCCTGTCGAAGATGCCCGACAGCGGGATGTCCTTGCCCATGACGGCGGGCGGGAACGCCTTGGAGACGCGGTCGCCCAGCGCGTAGGGAAAGCCCAGGACGCGGCCCGCGTCCTTGATGGCGGCCTTCGCCTTGATGGTGCCGAACGTGGCGATCATGGCGACCTTGTCGGCGCCCCACTTCTCGGTCACGTAGCGGATCACGTCGCCGCGCCTACGCTCGTCGAAGTCGATGTCGACGTCGGGCATGGACACGCGCTCGGGGTTGAGGAAGCGCTCGAAGAACAGGCCGTGCGGGATCGGGTCGAGGTCGGTGATGCCCAGCGCGTACGCCACCAGCGACCCGGCCGCCGAGCCACGGCCGGGGCCCACGCGGATGCCGTTGCTCTTGGCCCACATGATGAAGTCGGCGACCACGAGGAAGTAGCTCGGGAAGCCCATCTGGATGATGACGCCCAGCTCGTTCTCCGCCCAGGCGCGGTGCTCCTCGTCGACGCCCTCGGGGAAGCGCCACTCCAGGCCCTTCCAGACCTCCTGGCGGAAGAACTGCTCCTCGGTCATGCCGTCGGGGACGGGGAAGGTCGGCATGAGGTTCTTGTGCTGGAAGAACCCCTCGGGGTCGACCTTCTCGGCGACCAGCAGCGTGTTGCGGCAGCCCTCGGCCCACAGGTCGGAGGAGTCGACCGCGCGCATCTCGTCGGCGGTCTTGATGTAGTAGCCGCTGCCGTCGAAGCGGAACCGGTCGGGGTCGGACAGCTGCTTGCCGGTCTGGATGCACAGGAGGGCGTCGTGGGAGGGGGCGTCGGACTCGTAGGTGTAGTGCGAGTCGTTGGTGACCAGCGGCGGGATGTTCAGCTCCTTGCTGATCCCGGTCAGCCCGTCGCGGACGCGGCGCTCGATGTCGAGCCCGTGGTCCATGATCTCCAGGTAGAAGTTGTCCTTGCCGAAGATCTCCTGGTATTTCGCGGCGGCCTTGACCGCCTCGTCGTACTGGCCCAGCCGCAGCCTCGTCTGCACCTCGCCCGACGGGCACCCGGTGGTGGCCATCAGGCCCTCGGAGTGCTCGGCGAGGGTCTCGGCGTCCATCCGCGCCCACTTGCGGACGAACCCCTCGGTGTAGGCGCGGGAGGACAGGCGCATCAGGTTGTGCAGGCCCGTCCGGTTGCGCGCCCAGATCGTCATGTGGGTGTAGTAGCCGCCCGCGGAGACGTCGTCCCTCTTCTGGTGCGGCTCGCCCCACAGGACCGGCTTCTTGTTGTGGCGCAGCTCCGGCGCGACGTAGGCCTCGATGCCGATGATCGGCTTGATCCCGGCGCCCGTCGCCTGCCTGTAGAAGTCGTACGCGCCGTGCATGTTGCCGTGATCGGTGATCGCGATCGCCGGCATGCCCAGGTCACCGACCTGTTTGAACATCTGCTTGAGCCGGGCGGCCCCGTCCAGCATCGAGTATTCGGTGTGCACGTGCAGATGGACGAACGAGTCGCTGGACGACATGGAGCGGCGCCTCCCGATCTCGATGGGGTTGCGAGCTCCGACTCTAGTGGTCCGGACCGACATCCCGATGCCCGCGCCGCGCCCCCCGTCCGGACCGGCGCGCCGGATCCTCCGCGACCATCGGCACCGATATCGTCGCATTCACTGTAAGTAGTTGAGGAGACACTCGGTGCGCACGCAGACCGACGAAGGATACCGGCACGCGCTCGGCAACCGCCAGGTCCAGATGATCGCGATCGGCGGGGCGATCGGCGTCGGCCTGTTCCTCGGTTCGGGGGGCCGGCTGGCCGCCGCGGGGCCCGGTCTGGTGCTCTCGTACGCCGCCGCCGGCCTGGCCGCGTTCTTCGTCATGCGGGCGCTCGGCGAGCTCGTGCTCTACCGCCCGGCGTCGGGGTCGTTCGTCGAGTACGCGGGCGAGTTCATCGGCCCGTGGGCGGCCTTCGCCAGCGGCTGGATGTACTGGATCAACTGGGCGTTCACCGGCATCGCCGAGCTGACCGCCATCGCCGCCTACATCCATTACTGGGCGCCGGGGTTCCCGCAGTGGGTGACGGCGCTGATCGCCCTGGGCTTCGTGATGTCGGTCAACCTGGTGTCGGTCCGGCTGTTCGGCGAGCTGGAGTTCTGGTTCGCCATGCTGAAGGTGCTGGCGATCACGATCTTCCTGGTGGTCGGCCTGGTCCTGGTGGTCTTCACGATCGGCCAGGCGACCCCGCACAACCTCGTCTCCCACGGCGGGCTCTTCCCCAACGGCTTCCCGATGGTGCTGATGAGCCTGCAGTCGGTCGTGTTCGCGTACGCGTCGATCGAGCTGGTCGGCATCACGGCGGGCGAGACGGCCAGGCCGCACGAGGTCATGCCGAAGGCGATCAACGGCGTGGTGTGGCGCATCGCGATCTTCTACGTGGGCTCGGTGGCGCTGCTGGCGATGGTCCTGCCGTGGACCGCCTACCACGCGGGCACCTCGCCGTTCGTGACGGTCTTCTCGGGCCTCGGCATCCCGTGGGCCGCCGACGCGATGAACCTCATCGTGATCACCGCCGCGCTCTCGTCCTGCAACTCCGGCCTGTACGCCACGGGCCGCATCCTGCGCTCGATGGCCATGAAGCAGGAGGCGCCCCGGTTCGCGGGCACGCTCAGCTCCAGGTTCGTCCCGATCGGCGGCATCGTGTTCACGGCGGCCATGTTCCTGGCCGGGGTGGCGCTGTTCTACTTCCTGCCCGAGCGCGCCTTCAACATCGCCACCGCCGTCGCCTCCCTCGGCGTGATCACGACGTGGGGCGTGCTCGTCTGGTGCCAGATCAGGCTGCGTCAGTCGGGTCACCTGTCGGTGTTCCCGATGCCCGGCTCGCCCTTCACCAACTGGCTCACGCTGGCGTTCCTGCTGCTCGTCGTCCTGCTGATGCCCTTCGCCGACCGCGACCAGCAGGTGGCGTTCTTCCTCATCCCGGCGATGGCCGCGGCCATCGCCCTCGGCTGGCGGATGGTCAGCCGCCGCCGGACGGTCAACGGCGGCGGCCCCTGACTGAGTACTCTCGATGGTGCCGGCACGGAGCCGCACGGGGAGGCCACACTGGACGAGGCGACACGAGAGACGCCGAAGTGGACCAGGCGAGCGATGGTCCGGATCGTGGCCGCGGTCGCCGCCGGCGTCACGCTCGCCGTGGCGTGCGTGCCTTCGGGCGTCTTACCGAAGCTGGCCTGCGCCGTGCTGGACGCGAGCTGCCCGACCGGCCAGAGCCAACGCGGGAGCCTGCCGCAGGTGACCCGCCTGACCGCCGTGCAGGTGGCGCAGGGCGGCATGTACGTGGCGCTCGGCGACTCCTACTCCTCCGGCGAGGGCGTCTGGGACCTGGACAACAAGCCGCTCAACGACGGCGCCGACCGCTGCCACCGGGCGACGGGCTCGTACGTGCCGCTGGTGGAGCGGGCCTACCGCTTCGGGGGCGGCACCGCCTTCTACGCCTGCAGCGGCGCCACCACCGCCCAGATCCTGTCGGGCCAGTACGGGCAGAAGCCCCAGATCACCCGCGTGGGCCCGGCCACCAGCCTGGTGACGCTGAGCATCGGCGGCAACGACGCCGGATTCACCAAGGTGCTCACGGCCTGCATCGTCAAGCTGCCGTGGTCGTCGGCGTGCGTGGAGCAGGACGCCGCCGTCTCCCGCCGCATCGACGAGCTCCGCCCCAGCCTGCTCAAGGTGCTGCGCGAGCTGCGTACGCGGGCGCCGAACGCCCGCATCATCGTCCTCGGCTACCCCCGGCCCTTCCCCAAGGACCCCGAGGTGACCGTCGACAACCTGAGCGCCGAGGACCAGAACTGGATCAACGGCATGACGCGCCGCCTCAACGACGCGGTGGGCTCGGTGGTGTCCGACTTCGACCGCGCGATTGCGGCCTTCGGCGCCCCGGGGAGCGCGGAGTACGTGGACGCGTACGAGGCGTTCACGGGCCACGAGGTCGGGCGGCCGCAGCCGTACCTGAACGGGTTGAACGTGAACGTGGAGGAGCTCAAGGTCAACGCCCGCAGCTACCACCCGACGGGCGACGGCTACCGCCGCTTCGCCGAGCTCATCACCAAGCAGATCGCCGCCGGGCCGGGCCGCCCCATGAACAACTTCCACGTATCCGCCCCCTGAGCCGCTCCCCTGCCGCTCCCTGGGCCGCTCCCTGGGCCGCTCCGGGACGCCCGCTCACTCGGCCGAGCGCTCCTCGGCCAGGTGGAGGCCCGCCTCGATGACGGCGTTCATGATGGGGGCGAGCCGGGCCTCCCCCAGCGACGGCGCGCGCAGCGCCATCCGCGCCACGAGCGCGCGCTCCCGCGCCAGGTCGCGCCCCGCGAACCCGCCCACCGGCTTGATCCGCTGCACGATGCCCGCCAGCGCCGCCCGCCGTTCGAGGAGCGTGGCCAGGGCCGCGTCCACCCGGTCGATCGCCTCCCGGCACTCCGGCAGCGTGGCCGGCGCCTCGTGCCGCACCAGGGCGCCCACGACCGTCACGGCCTCCTCGGCCGCCCGCATCGCCGACGCCGGGGAGGTCTCCTGCCGCGGCTCGGCGGGGCTCCCGGGGCCCACGAACTCCAGCGCCCCGCTCTTGGAGGGCTCCGCCGCCTTCGCCCCGGCGTAGGTCCCGAGCTTGGCCGCCCCACCGGCCGCCCCACCCACCGCCCCACCGGCCGCTGGGGCGCCCGAGTCCACGACGAGCCCGTCGGCGCCCGCCGCGACCGCCGCCGCCGACAGGGCCGCGTTCCGCGAGACGTCGGCGAGCACCGGACGCCCCGAGGCGGCGCGGGCCGCCCGCATCAGCCCCAGGTCCAGCCGGCCGCCCTCGCACAGCAGCACCTGCCCGTCCCCCTCCCGCGCGCAGTAGTCGGCCAGCTCCAGCCACTCCTCCAGCGGGGCGGCGGGTCGCCGCTCCACCACGACCGGCAGCCCCAGCCCGGCCGCCGCCCGCACCAGCGGGATGTCGCGCGTCCACGACGAGCCCACCACGACCGCGTCCGCCCGCTCGGCGATGGCCGGCAGATCGGCGGCCGAGTACGGCTCCACCAGCGTGGCGCGCTCGCCCAGCACCTCGTACGCGTCGCTCTCCCCGCGGTACGCCCGCAGGCTGACCCGGCCGCCGATCACCACGGCGGGCCCCTCGCCCACGAGCGTCCCGCCCACCGCCACGGCGTGCCGTTCCAAGGTCGATGACATGTTCGACTCCCCAACTCGGGCCGGCCCCGCGAAGCCGGCGAGAAAACCAAAAAGGCAGAGACGGTGGCGTCTCTGCCTCGTGCCGGCTCCAGGTGGTCGCTAGCTGACGACCGGCTCTCCCGGAGCCGGCTCGATAAACGCGTAGCGACAAGTCATGTCTGAAACACTACACCCATGGCTTCACCTGCTGGACGACCCTTCTCACATCACGGACTGTCCTTCAGGCGAGTCGCTGTTGATCCCTCTCTATGGGAGTATTTCTTGGCCTAGAGGAGGGTTTGAGGCCGTTGATGTCGGATCGCAAGCAGGAGGGACGCCGCATCGCCGGCCGCTACCAACTGCAGGAACCCATCGGCAGGGGCGGGATGGGTATTGTCTGGCGCGCCTACGACGAGCTTCTTGACCGCACTGTCGCGGTCAAGGAGGTCAGGTACGCGGCCGCCCTGGGCGAGGAAGTACAGCTGCTCAACCGGCGCACGATGCGCGAGGCGAGGGCGGCGGCGAGGTTCGAGCATCCCAACGTGATCGTCGTGCACGACGTGATCGAGGAGGATGACCGGCCCTGGATCGTCATGCAGCTCGTACAGTCGCGTTCGCTGGGCGCCGTGATCAAGCAGGACGGGCCGTTGCCGCCCAAGCGGGTGGCCGAGATCGGCCTGGCCATGCTGGACGCGCTGCACCGTGCCCACGAGGCCGGCGTGCTGCACCGCGACGTCAAACCTGAGAACGTGCTGCTGGCCGACGACGGCCGGGTCGTGCTGACCGACTTCGGCATCGCCACGCTGGAGACCGAGACGCAGCTCACCGTGACCGGCCTGGCCGGCACGCCGGCGTTCATCGCGCCCGAGCGGCTCAAGGGGCTGCCCGCGCGGCGCGAGTCGGACCTGTGGTCGTTAGGGGCTACGCTGTACACGGCCGTGGAAGGGCGCTCTCCGCACGAGCGGGGGATGGCTCTGGCGACCATGCACGCCGTGCTGACCGACGAGCCCGATGCCGCTCCGCACGCGGGCCCGCTCACCGATGTGATCATGGGCCTGCTGTCCAAGGAGCCGGTCCAGCGGGTGACGTACGAGGAAGCGCAGCGGATGCTGCGGCAGGTCATCGCGCAGGCGAGCCCGCCGCCGACCGCGCAGTTCCCCGCGACCCACACGGTCCGCGTGCCGCGGCCCACCACGCCGCCGCCGCCGCGCAAGGCCCCCGCCCCGGCTCAGCCGCCGTCGCAGAGCGAGGCCTCCGCGCAGGGCAAGGCCGCCGTCCAGAGCAGGTTCCGCGCCCTGGGCAAGCTGCGCCAGGCGCCGCCCGTCGACGACGACTACGCCCCGACCGACCCGGACCTGGTCGCCACCCCGATCTCGACCCCGAAACCCGCCGTTCCCGAGACCGGGTCGCGGATCACGCCCGCGCCGACCGTGGACCCGGCGCCCCCCGCCGAGTCCACGATGGACGCGGCCAGGACGGACCAGCGCCGGGCCGGCCCGGTCGTCGCGGCGGGCGTGGCCGTCGTGCTCGTCGCCGCTGTCGGCGGCTACCTCGGCCTGCGCTCGGCCCCCGATGAGGGCGGTCCGGACAAGGACGCGTCCCAGGCCACGGTGTCCACGGGGCCGCCCTCGCAGGCGTCGCCGAGCGCGTCCTCGTCGGGCTCCGCCGAGCCGAGCGCCTCACCGCCGCCGTCGCCGACGGCCACGGCCCCGGCCACCCCGACCCCCGAGAAGACCGAGAAGAAGGAAAACCCGCTGCCGGCCGGCTGGAAGATGTACAAGGACAAGAAGCTCGGCTTCTCCATCGGCCTGCCCAAGGGCTGGGACGTGCTGACCCGCGGCGGCAAACAGGTCAAGTTCAGGGGCCCCGGCGCGGCCTCCAACGCCTACCTCATGATCGAGGACGGCGGGAGGTCCAGCAAGGACCCGTACGACGACTGGAAGAAGCAGGAGCCGTCCCTCAAGAACAACTTCGGCGGCTACGAGAAGATGGACATCAAGCGGGTCAAGGGCTTCCAGAAGGCCGCCGCGGACTGGGACTTCACCTGGAACACCAACACCGGCAAGACGCGGGTGCGCAACCGGGGCTTCATCACCGACAACGGTCGGGCGTACGCGATCTACTGGCACACCCTGAAGAGCCACTGGAAGGCGGACTACGACTTCTTCGAAGGGTTCTGCGCCACGTTCGAACCGGCCAAGTAGGCTTCACCGCGTGGAAAGGCAGGTCGGCAACCGCTATCGCCTCATCGAGCCGCTCGGCGAGGGCGGCATGGGCGTGGTCTGGCGGGCCTACGACGAGCTGCTCGACCGCACGGTGGCCATCAAGGAGGTCCGCTACACGGGCGTCGGCGACGCCAAGCGGGCCGAGCTCAACGGCCGGACCATCAGGGAGGCCAGGGCGGCGGGCCGCCTCGACCACCCGTCGGTGATCGTCATCCACGACGTCGTCGAGGAGGACGGCCGCCCGTGGATCGTGATGCAGCTCGTGCGCTCGCGTTCGCTGGCCGAGGTGGTGCGCGAGCGCGGGCCGCTCGCGGTGGGGCAGGTCGCGGTGATCGGCGGGCGGGTGCTCGACGCGCTGCGCGCCGCGCACGCCACCGGGGTGCTCCACCGTGACGTGAAACCGGAGAACGTGCTGCTGGCCGACGACGGCCGGGTCGTGCTCACCGACTTCGGCATCGCCTCGCTGGAGGCCGAGGCGGGGCTGACGGCGACCGGCGGGCTGGTCGGCACGCCCGCGTACATGCCTCCCGAGCGCCTCAACGGCGAGCCCGCGCGCCCCGAGTCGGACCTGTGGTCGCTGGGGGCGACGCTGTACGCGGCCGTCGAGGGCGAGCCGCCGTTCAAGCGCGACTCGTGGGCCGCGACGGTCGCGGCGGTGCTGCGCGACGTGCCCGAGCCGCCGGCGCGGGCAGGCGCGCTGCGGCCGGTCATCATGGGGCTGCTGCGCAGGAACCCGGCCGAGCGCCTGCCCGCCGCGGAGGCCGCGAGGCTGCTGTACGAGGCGGCGGCGGGCCCCTCCGCCCATCAGACGGCCCCCGCGGCCTGGCGGCCGGCGACCGGCGGCGCCGCGAAGACGGCCGAGGGGCCGCACCCCACCCTCCCGGCACGCCCCGGGCGCGGAAAGGCGCTGTGGATCGGCCTGCCCACCGCCGTGGCGGTGCTGGGCGCGGGCGGCTTCCTGCTCTCCAACCACTGGACGGGCACCTCCAGGACCACGAGCCCCAGCCCCACCACCAAACCGACTACCGGGCCGACTACTGCGCCGGCTACTGGGCCGACCTCGTCGAGCACCCCCACGCCCACGCCCACACCCACGCCCGAGCCCACCACGACGGCGCAGCAGGTGCCCGCGGGGTGGAAGGCGTTCAGGAGCACGCAGGGCCGCTTCGGGATCGCCGTCCCCGAGGGGTGGCGGGCCGAGAAGCACGCCACCAGGGACAGCATCTCGATCAAGGGCCCCGGCACCCCCGGGACGATGATCGTGGAGTGGACGGTGCCCGAGTTCGCCTGGGCGGACCCGGCCAAGCAGTGGGCCAGCCTGGAGAAGGAGATCAACGCGAAGGGCGAGTTCGTCCGCTACAAGCGGATCCGCATCACCTCCACCCGCTACCTCGGGCTCCGGGCCGCCGACTGGGAGTTCACCAGGCTGCGCGGCAGGCAGGTGATCCACGTGATCAACCGCGGCTTCCGCACCGCCGACGGCCGCCCGTTCGCCCTCTACTGGGAGACCACCGACGCCCGCTGGGCCGCGGACCGGCGCTACTTCGAGACGTTCGCGAAGACCTTCCGGCCTCTATGAAAGAGCAGGCCCGCTTCTGGCGGCACCCGGCGGTGCCGGGCACCGACCTGCTCAAGGCCCGCTACGTCACCCATCGCTTCACCCGGCACGTGCACGACGGGTACGCCATCGGCATGATCGTCAGGGGCGTGGAGGAGTTCGACTACCGCGGCACCCTGCACCGGGCGGGTGCGGGCGAGGTGGTGCTGGTCAACCCCGAGTCGGTGCACACCGGCCAGGCGGGCACGCCGGACGGCTGGTCCTACCGCATGCTCTACCCGTCCATCGAGACGCTGGCGGGGATCGCCGCCGAGCTGGGCGTGCCGTACGCGACGCCGCACTTCCCCAGGCAGGTGGTGCGCGACGACGAGGTGGCGCTGCTGCTCGGCAGGGCGCACCAGGCGGCCGAGCGCGGCGACGCGCTGGCCGCCTCCACGCTGAGCCGCACGCTGTTCGCGCGGCTGGTGACCCGCCACGCCACGCCCAGGCCGACGGCGCTCCTGCCCGCCGAGGGCCTGCGGGCCGTGCGGGAGGCGCTCGACCTGCTGCACGACAGCCTCGTCGACCCGCCGACGCTGGACGACCTGGCGCAGGCGGTGGGCGCGCGGCCGTTCGCGCTGCTGCGGGCGTTCAAGGCCGAGACGGGGCTGCCGCCGCACGCGTACCTCACCTCGCTGCGGGTGCGCCAGGCGCGCCGCCTGCTGCAGTCCGGGGTACGCCCGGCGCAGGTGGCCGCCGAGGTGGGCTTCACCGACCAGGCCCACCTCAACCGGCATTTCAAGCGCATCGTGGGCGTGCCGCCCGCGGCGTACCAGCGTGCTGCAGGAACGTACAAGACCGGCGCTTCCCCCACCTCCTAGCCTCTTGCAGCATGGAACAGACAACTCACCGTTCCGCCGCCGTGCGGGACGGCCTCGGCGTGGGCGTGGCCGTGGGGCTGTCGGGGCTCGCCTTCGGCGCCGCCGCGATCACCGCGGGCCTGAGCGTGCCGCAGGCGTGCGTGCTGAGCCTGCTGGCGTTCACCGGGGCCTCGCAGTTCGCGCTGACCGGCGCGGTGGGCGCGGGCGGCGACCTGGTGGCCGCCACCCTGGGCGCGCTGCTGCTGGGCGGCCGCAACACGCTCTACGGCCTGCGCCTGGCCGACCTGCTGCGGGTACGCGGGCCGCGCCGACTGCTGGCCGCGCAGGGGGTGATCGACGAGACGACGGCCGTCACGCTGGCCCAGCCGACCCGGGAGGCGGCCCGTACGGGCTTCGTCACCACGTTCGCCAGCCTCTACCTCACCTGGAACCTGACCACACTGGCCGGCGCCTACGGCGCGTCGTTCCTGGGCGACCCCGGCGTGCTGGGGCTGGACGTGGTGGGCCCGGCGGCGTTCCTGGCCATCCTGTGGCCCCGCCTGACGGCCAGCGCCGAGCTGCGCTGGCTGGCCGGCGCCGCGGTGGCGATCGCCCTGTGCGCCACCCCGTTCCTGCCGCCCGGCGTCCCCGTGCTGCTGTCGGCCCTGCCGGTGCTCGGCGCGGTGCTGGTGGTGAACGCGCGATGACGCTGTGGTGGGCCATCGCCGCGGTCTGCGCGGGCTGCTACGCGCTCAAGCTGGCCGGGCTGGCGGCGCCGCGCCGGGTGCTGGAGCATCCGGCGATCCGCAGGTTCGCCGAACTCGTGCCGGTGACGCTGCTGGCGGCCCTGATCGCGGTGCAGGTGTTCACGGAGGAGGGCGGGCTGCGCTTCGACCCGGCGCGCACGGCCGGGCTGGGCGCCGCGGTCGTCGCGCTGCTGTTGCGGGCGCCGTTCCTGGTCGTCCTGGCCTCGGCGGCCGTCGTCACCGCGCTGGCCCGGTGGTTTCTCGGGTAGTCGCCGTGCACGCCGATCGGCCCGGCGAGCCCGCACCCGCCCGGCGAGCAAGCCGGGCGCGACGACACCGCCCTTCGCGAGCCTCTCAGGCGGCTGAGGCGGCAGGCGGGAGCGCTCAGGACTCGGCGCGGACGATGTCCAGTGCCTTCTGCAGGTCGTGCGGATAGTCCGTGCCGAACGACATCCAGTCCCCCGTGGTGGGGTGCTCGAACCCGAGCGCCACCGCGTGCAGCCACTGCCGCGTGACCCCCAGCCGGGCCGCCAGCGTCGGGTCCGCACCGTAGAGCAGGTCCCCGACGCAGGGGTGCCGCAGCGCCGCCATGTGCACCCGGATCTGGTGCGTACGCCCGGTCTCCAGCTTGATGTCCAGCAGCGAGGCCGCGCGGAACGCCTCGACGGTGTCGTAGTGGGTGACCGACGGCTTCCCGCCGGCCACCACCGCGAAGCGCCCGTCGCCGGACGGGTGGCGGTCGATGGGCGCGTCCACCGTGCCCCTGAACGGGTCGGGATGCCCCTGCACCAACGCGTGGTAACGCTTGTCGACCGTGCGCTCCTTGAAGGCCCGCTTGAGCCGCGAGTACGCGACCTCGCTCTTGGCCACCACCATCGCCCCCGTGGTGTTGGCGTCGAGCCGGTGCACGATGCCCTGACGCTCGGCCGCCCCGCTGGTGGCGATCGTGTGGCCGGCCCCGAGCAGCCCGCCGATCACGGTCGGCCCGGTCCAGCCGACGGTCGGGTGGGCGGCCACGCCGATCGGCTTGTTGACCACGACGATGTCGTCGTCCTCGTACACGATCGTCATGCCCGGCACCGGCTCGGCGACCGGCATCGGCGTGGTGACCGGCGGCGGCATCGTCACGTCGAGCCACGCGCCCGCGTGCACCCGGTCGGACTTGGCCGGCTGCCGCCCGTCCACCAGCACCTCGCCCGCGCCGATCAGCTCGGCCGCGCGGGTGCGGGAGAAGCCGAACAGCCGCGAGAGGGCGGCGTCGAGCCGCTCGCCCTCCAGCCCGTCGGGGACGGGCAGGCTCCGCTGCTCAGTCATCCTCGCCCGCCTCCTTGGTCTCCTTGGGCCCCTTGGTCTCCGGGATCTCCTTGGACCCGTCGATCTGCACGTTGCGCCAGGCCAGGAGCACCGCCAGGATGCCGCCGCAGACGATGGCCGAGTCGGCGATGTTGAACACGGGGAAGTAGTCGATGATGGGGAAATGCCCGGGGAGCACCTCGATGAAGTCGACGACGTGCCCCTGGAGCTGCGTGGAGCGCCCGATCCCCGAGGGATAGCGCAGCAGCCGGTCGGTCAGGTTGCCGAGCGCGCCGCCGAGCAGCAGCCCGAGCGTGACCGCCCAGGCCCGGCTGCCGAGCTTGCGGGCGGTGCGCACGATGGCGACGACCACGCCCGCGGCGATGAAGGTGAAGATGAAGGTCATTCCGGTGCCGATGCTGAACGCGGCACCGGAATTGAAGATCACCCGGAACTGCAGCACGTCCGGGATCACGACGAGTGGCGCCCGGCCCTCAAGTGTGCGCAACACCACCGTCTTGGTGATGAGGTCGGCCGTGTAGATCACGGCCGCCAGCACGACGAGGACGGCGAACAGGCGCCCGCGGGGGCCGCCTACCGACGCTCCTCCTTCTGCTTGCAGGCCACGCACAGCGTCGCCCTCGGGAACGCCTGAAGGCGTTCCTTGCCGATCGGCTTGTGGCACGATTCGCACACTCCATAGGTCCCTGCGTCGATCCTGGCGATCGCACGTTCGTTCTGCGCGACCAGATCGCGCGCATTCAGGGTAAGGGCGATCTCGCGTTCGCGCTCGTACGTCTTCGCGCCCGCGTCCGCCTGGTCGTCTCCCGCCCCTTGGGTGACGTCTCCAGAGGCTATCTCCGTCTCGTGGCGGAGAATGTCCGCGTTGAGCTGGTCGATCTCGCTCTGGAGCCTGCCGCGTACCTCGGCCAGCTCCTCTTGCGACCACATCGAAGGTGTAGCGGTCTGCGTGACTGCCGCCATGGCTGCCTCCATTGCTGATCAAGGCCGTGAATGGTGCGGGCAGCTTAGGATCCACATAACGGAACGGCAAACGACCCGCCGGACGGTTTACCTCCCCCGTACTATCCCGCCTCGCGGATTAAACTCCCCCACAGGGGCGTCCATTCCCACAACTTTGTCGGCCGCCTACCAACGGCACCGCGGCCGGCCCGCCCTGGGAAACCAGGAAGCCTTCTGCTCCACTCTGCGTTATGGTTTGAGACTGCAAGGCGTTGATGGGGCCCGACTGTGAGGGATATCACCCCGGAGCCGCCGGAAGAACGGCTCGCCAGAGCTCATTAGACCCGGCAGCAGAGCAAATGAAGAGGGCCTCGCCCGCGTGCGAGGTCAAGAAGGGTGGTACCGCGGGGCCGTACGGCTTCGTCCCTTCACGCTCGCCCTACCGGCCGATGAAGCGTGGAGGTCACGCCCGAAATGTCTTCCCCATCTTTCCGCTCTCTTCCCGCGCAGGTCGACCTGCCCGCGCTCGAGCGCGAGGTCTTGGACCGCTGGCGGGACGGGAAGATCTTCGAGCGTTCCGTGGAGCAGAACTCCGGAAACCCGTCCTGGGTCTTCTACGAGGGTCCGCCCACCGCGAACGGCCTGCCCGGCGTGCACCACGTCGAGGCCCGGGTGTTCAAGGACCTGTTCCCGCGCTACAAGTCCATGCGCGGATTCAGCGTCCCGCGTAAGGCCGGATGGGACTGCCACGGCCTGCCCGTCGAGGTCGGCGTGGAGCGCGAGCTGGGCCTGACCGGCAAGAAGGACATCGAGGAATACGGCATCGCCGAGTTCAACGCCAAGTGCCGCGAGTCGGTGCTGCGCCACGTCGACGCCTTCGAGCAGCTGACCGAGCGCATGGGCTACTGGATCGACCTGTCCCAGGCGTACCGGACGATGGACCCGTCCTACATCGAGTCGGTGTGGTGGTCGCTGAAGGTCGTGTGGGACAAGGGGCTGCTGTTCCGCGACTTCCGCATCACGCCGTACTGCCCGCGCTGCGGCACGGGGCTGTCCGACCACGAGCTGGGCCAGCCCGGCGGCTACGAGACCGTCTCCAGCCCGTCGGTCTACGTCCGCATGCCGGTGACCTCCGGGCCACTGGCGGAGCTGGGCGCCGCGCTGCTGGTGTGGACGACCACGCCGTGGACTCTCGTGTCCAACACGGCCGTCGCCGTGCACCCCGACGTCACGTACGTCGCGGCCCGCACCGCCGACGGCGAGGTCCTGGTGGTCGCCGAGCCGCTGCTGGCGGTCCTGGGCGAGGGCGCGACCGAGGTGGCCCGCTACACCGGGCGCGAGCTGGAGCACGCCTCGTACTCCCGCCCGTTCGACCTGGTCGACATCCCCGGCGCGCACTACGTCGTGCTCGGCGACTACGTCACCATCGAGGACGGCACCGGCCTGGTCCACCAGGCCCCGGCCTTCGGCGCCGACGACATGGCCGTGACCAAGCGGTACGACATGCCCGTCGTCAACCCGATCGGCCCCGACGGCCGCTTCCTCGACGACGTGCCCATGGTCGGCGGCCGGTTCTTCAAGGACGCCGACGAGGAGCTGACCGAGGACCTGCGCGCCCGCGGGCTGCTGTTCCGCGGCGGCCACTTCGAGCACAGCTACCCCCACTGCTGGCGCTGCCACACCCCGCTGCTCTACTACGCGCTCCCGTCGTGGTACATCCGCACCACCGCGGTCAAGGACAAGATGCTGGCGGAGAACGCCGGCACCAACTGGTACCCCGAGACGATCAAGTGGGGCCGGTTCGGCGAGTGGCTGCGCAACAACGTCGACTGGTCGCTGTCGCGCTCGCGCTACTGGGGCACGCCGCTGCCGCTGTGGGTGTGCTCGGCGGACGAGTCCCACGTGACCTGCGTCGGCTCGCTGGAGGAGCTGGGCCGGCTCGCGGGCCGGGACATCTCGGCGCTCGACCCGCACCGCCCGTACGTGGACGACGTGGCCTTCGACTGCCCGTCGTGCGGCGCCCTCGCGCACCGCGTGCCGGACGTCATCGACGCCTGGTACGACTCCGGCTCCATGCCGTTCGCCCAGTGGGGCGAGCGGGGCAAGCCGGAGGGCGTCTACCCGGCGCAGTTCATCTGCGAGGCCACCGACCAGACGCGCGGCTGGTTCTACTCGCTGATGGCCGTCGGCACGCTGGTCTTCGGCCAGTCCTCCTACGAGAACGTCCTGTGCCTCGGCCTCATCCTGGCCGAGGACGGCCGCAAGATGAGCAAGCACCTGGGCAACATCCTCGAGCCGATCCCGCTGATGGACCAGCACGGGGCCGACGCGCTGCGGTGGTTCATGGCCTGCTCGGGCTCGCCCTGGGCGTCCCGCCGGGTGGGGCACAACACCCTTGAGGAGATCGTCCGCAAGGTCCTGCTGACGCTCTGGAACACCTCGTCGTTCTTCACCCTCTACGCCAACGCCGAGTCCTGGTCGCCCTCCATGCTCGCCGAGGCCACGCCGGCCGCCGAGCGCCCGCTGCTCGACCGCTGGGTGCTGGCCGAGCTGCACAGGACGGTGGCCGAGGTCACGGCGTCGCTGGACGAGTACGACACCCAGCGGGCCGGGCGCCGCCTGGCGGACTTCCTCGACGACCTGTCCAACTGGTACGTGCGCCGCTCGCGCCGCCGGTTCTGGCAGGGGTCGCCGGAGGCGTTCGCGACGCTCTACGAGTGCCTGGAGACGGTGACGCGGCTGATGGCCCCCGTCACGCCGTTCATCACCGACTACCTCTGGGACGTCCTGCGCTCCTCCGAGGCGCCCTCCTCGGTGCACCTGGCCCCCTGGCCGGAGGTGCGCGAGGACCTGCTGAACCCGGTGCTGTCCGACCAGATGGCCCTGGTGCGCCGCCTGGTGGAGCTCGGCCGCTCGGCCCGCGCCTCGTCGGGCGTCAAGACCCGCCAGCCGCTCCGCCGCGCCCTGGTGGGGGCGCACGGCTGGCCGGCGCTGCCCGGGGAGCTCCGGGGGCTGGTGGCGGACGAGCTGAACGTCCACACCCTGGAAGACATGTCCGGATTTAGCGCCGATCTCGTGACTTATTCGGTCAAGCCCAACTTCCGGGCCCTGGGCAAGCGCTTCGGCTCCCAGACCAAGCTCGTGGCCGCCGCGGTGGCCGCTGCCGATGCCACCCGCGTGGCCCGCGCCCTCCGGTCGGGATCCACGGTCATGGTGGAGGCGGACGAGCTGGGCGAGATCATGCTCGGCCCGGACGACGTGATCGTCAACGAGCAGCCCCGCTCGGGCTGGGCGGTGGAGACGGGCGCCATCGGCACCGGCACGGGCGAGACGGTGGCCCTGGACCTGGAGCTCACGGACGAGCTGCGCCGGGCCGGTCTCCTGCGCGAGGTCATCCGCCTGGTCCAGGACGCCCGCAAGTCGACCGGCCTGTCGATCACGGACCGCATCGACCTGTGGTGGGCCACGTCCTCCCCCGAGCTCGCCGCGGCTCTGCGCACCGAGGGGCACGTGGTGGCGGAGGAGGTCCTGGCGACGACGGTCACGGAGGGCACGGGGCCGGACCTCCCGTCCCACACGGACGAGGACCTGTCCCTGACCTTCCAGCTGCGCCGCGCCTGACGACGTTCCCACGGTGGGGCGCGCCACTCAAGGCCCGCCCCACCACCCTCCCCCGAACCACGACTCCACCACGCCCTTCGACCTCCACCACAACAGACCCGAGGACCACCGGCGCCCAACACGGTGAAGCCACCCCGCTAACGGCCGACGCCACAGAGGCCCGCCGTCCAGTGCTTGACGTGGCGGGCGGGGTCCGCTGTCCATCTGGTGGAGCGTGCCGCCCCGTGGAGTGGGCCGCCTATAGGGGGGCCGTACCCCGCGACGCCGGGTGCGGTGTGGCGCATCGCCCGAGGCCGGATCGGCAACTGACGTAGACGTGCAGGTGCATGGGCCGCGGGCCGGACCGGCAATCGCCTCAGGCACGTAGGCGGCATTGCCCGGGGCGGACGGCGCTCAGGCCGGCGACGAGCGGGCCGGTCCCATGGGCCGGGCGGGTGGCGCCGGCCGGGCGTTGTGGCAGCTGTCAAGGCGTCCCGCAGTGCCCTTGCCCGGGTCAGGCCGGGAGGTGGTGGGCGCTCAGCTCACCGTCTCGCGATCGTGCTGGCACACCGAGCAGCTCGTCAGCCCGGCCGCCTCGGCCGCGGCGAGCGTCATCGTCTCCACGCCCGAATCCCCCGCGCCCCTGATCAACGGGCAGGCGGTGCTGTGGTAGCGGCGGGTGCCGATGATCACCTTCACCGTGCCGGTGCGCTCGCCCTTGCCCTCAGCGCCACCGCCCGACGAACCGGACCCCGTGGAGCCGGCCTTGGGAGTGCCGGAAGCCTCAGGCTTGGTGGTCTTGGACGCCGCGCCCGCGTCTCCCTTGGGAGCACCAGGTTTGGCGGAAGTGGCCTCGCCCGTGGAGCCCGTGGAGCCCGTGGAGCCCGTGCCGGAGGATCCCGGCGTCGAACCCCCGCTGGGCGTGCCGGGCTTCGTCCCCGAGCCGGCAGGCCCGCCGGAGGTCCCGGGCTTCGGGCTCGCACCGCCGGAAGCGCCCGGCTTGGCCGGGCCGGCCGTGGCGGACGGCCGCTCGGAGGCCGCCGTGGCGGACGGGCGTTCGGGGCCAGGCTTTCCCGTCGTCGAAGGCTTGGCGGCCGGACCCGTGCCCGAGGGGCGTGCGGCGCTCGCGCCGGGGCCAGGGGGCAGCGGACCCTTGGGCTTGGCCTCCGACTCGGCGGAGGACGCGGGCCGCTCCGGCACCGTCGCGCTCCCCCCCGCCGTGGCAGGCGTCTTGGCGGCCCCAGAAGGACGCTGTGACGGCCCGGAAGCCCCACCCGAGGCTCCTGGGCGGGCCGGCGCCGCCGACGAGGGCACGCGCGGCTGCGGCGCCGTGGCGGGCCCCGAGGAGTCGTCCTCGTCGGTCACGCCCGAAGACGACCCGGCGGCGGGCTGCCCAGGCCGGGCACCGGCCGATCCCGGCTTCCCACCCGACGGCGGGCCACCGGCCTGCCCCGGCTTGGCCCCGGGCTGACCGGGCTTCGTCTCGGACGGCCGGGACGCGCCACCGGACTGACCGGGCTTCGGCTCCGACGGCCGGGACGCACCACTCGGCTGGCCGGGCTTCGTCTCGGACGAGGACGCGCCGCCGGACTGGCCGGGCTTGGCGCCGGGCTGGCCGGGCTTCGGCTCCGATGTCTGGGACGTGCCGGCGGGCCGGGCGGGCTTGGTGCCGGGCTGCTCGGGCGTGCCCGTGCGCTGCGAAGGCTTGCCCGCGGGCGCTCCTGCCTTGCCCGGGGCGCCCGTGGCGGACCCTGCGGAAGGCGCGGCGGGCTTGGCGGGCCCGGAGGCGCCGGGCCTGGGTCCGGAGGCACCGGGCGTGCTGGGTCCGGAGGCACTCGGCCCGGAGGTGCTGGGCCTGCGCGCGGAAGGCGGCGGCCGGAAATATGAGGTCTCCGCGTCCGCCTGATCGTCATCCGAATCGGCGGAGGAGGTGGCGGCGGAGGTGGAAGGGCTGCCGAACCACGCGGTGGCGCCTTCCTCGCGGGAGGCGGCCGACTCCGGGGCGGGGGTGGAAGCCTTCGCGGCAGGCTTCGGCGGGACGACCGGCGGACGTACGTCGCGGGTCTGCGCGGAGTCTTCGGCCCGGCTCACCGCCGTGACGGCGGCACCGGGGGCGACGACGGGCTCGGGGTCGGCGGCAGGCGGCAGCTGCCGTCCGCCGAGCGCGGCGTCAGGCAGGCACGTCGTGCAGGGCGTGAAGCCCTCCTCGCGTGCCTCCTCGTACGTGAGCTCCTCGCTGTCCCGGCCGCCCAGCTGCCGGCACCCGGGCGCGTGGTAGCGCTTGCGTCCCGGGACCACCAGCACGATCGCATCCGGCGAGATGCCGCTCGCCGCGGGGCGGCGGGGTGCGGCGGCCGGTGCGGTCGCCGGTCGCTGCGGCGTCTGCGGATGCGGATGGGGCCGCGGCGGGGGCTGGTGACCCATGGGGCCGGTCTGGTTGTACGGCGTGCCGGGCCCCGGCGGCATGAGCCCTTTCGGTGGGGTGGCCGGCGCAGCGGCCTGCCCACCACCGGGAAAAAGCTCGTTTCGCCGCAGGAACGCCCCGATCACGAGGAACAGCGCGGACAGCACGCTGACCACGATGGACCACATGATCAGGAACGGCTTGGCCAGTACGAAGCCCGCGATCAGCAACACGACTGCCGCGAGCACCAAACCAGCGCTGATAAGGATCACAGGGGGCTCTTTCGAGTGACAGGTCCTAGTGACCCGCTACTTTACCGGCGGTCGTTGTGAGGACCGTCACCGCCGGGGAAGACGCCCTGCGGAGCCTCGCCGCCGAACGGGCTGGGACCACCGGGAAGAGGCGGCTGGCCCTGCGACACGGCGTGCGACATGGCGGGAGCCTGACCGGCCGACGGACCACCGGACATCACCGGGAACCCACCGCTGCCCTCGGCGGAGACGTTGAGCTCGGCGAGCTGGTTCTCCAGGTAGAGCTTGAGCCTGCTGCGGTATTCGCGCTCGAAGCTGCGCAGCTCCTCGACCTTGCGCTCGAGCTCGTCGCGGGTCTGCACCAGCGAGCCCATCGCCTGGCGGTGGCGCTCCTGCGCGTCGCGCTCGAGCGTCTCGGCGCGGGCGCGGGCGTCGCCGATGACCTGCTCGGCCTGGCGGCGCGCCTTGGTGAGGATCTCGTCGGCCTCGCGCCGGGCGCGGGTGACCGTCTCGTCCGCCTCCCGGCGGGCGTCGGAGATCGCCTGGTCGGCGGTCTGCTGGGCGAGCGCGAGCACGCGGGCCGCGGTGTCCATGTTGTCCTCGGCGGGAGGCATGTTCATGGCGACGGGGACCGGCTGCTGCATAGGCGGCGGCTCGGGGGCGCGCATGGGCTCCGGCTGGGGCGGCGGAGCCATCATCTCGGGCTTGGGCTGCTCCTGGACCGGGGCGGAGGCCATGGGCATGTTCATGCCGCCCGGCACCTTCCCACGCAGGCACTCGGCCAGCTTGGCGCGGAGCTCCTCGTTCTCTTGGATCAGACGGTCGAGCTCAGCCTCCACCTCGTCGAGGAAGGCGTCGACCTCTTCCTCGTCGTAGCCCGGCCGCAGCCGGGTGGTACTGAACTGCTTGTTCCGCACATCAGCGGGCGTCAGCGGCATTTTTTGGTCTCCTTGGCGCGCTTTGGAGTCTGTCCGGAGGGACGGTAACCCGAATCACTTCAGCGCGGACACGAGTTGGATCACGACCTGCGCCACACCGCCCCCGTCATCGCAGCATCCCCACGATCTGGATCAGCAGCAGCACGGCGATGAACAGGACAGTGAAGCTTAGGTCAAAGGCCACCGTACCCAACCGGAGCGGGGGAATGAAACGGCGGAGGAACTTGAGGGGTGGGTCAGTTGCGGTGTAAGTGGCCTCGGCCAGCACCAGGATGATGCCGGACGGGCGCCACTGACGAGCGAAAGACTGAACCATCTCGAAGATCATTCTGCCGATGAGCAGCACCAGATAGAGGGACAGAACGATGACCAAGATCTGACTGACGATCCCCACGGCCCGGCCGCGCCTCCACTTCTGATGCGCCCACCCGGTCTCGGCGAGACCCGGTCGGGTGCGATAGACATACAGAGACTCTAACTCTGGTTGAAGAACCCGCGTTCCGCGATTCGGGCCTTGTCCTCGGCGGTCACCTCGACATTGGCAGGGGACAACAGGAACACCTTGTTGGTAACACGTTCAATGCTGCCATGTAGGCCAAAGACCAGACCTGCCGCGAAATCGACAAGACGCTTGGCGTCGCTGTCGACCATCTCCGTCAGGTTCATGATGACCGGGGTGCCGTCACGGAAGTGCTCTCCGATGGTACGCGCCTCGTTGTACGTCCGGGGGTGAAGCGTCGTGATGCGGGCCAGATCGGTCGTGCGGCGCTCCAGGATCGTCGTGGCGGGCCTGGGCGCGGGCACCCCCGCCTCGGGCTCCTCGTCGCGTTCCTGGACCGCTACGGGCCGCTCGTCACCGGTCCGCTGCATCTCGTCATCGTAGGTGTAGTCGTCCGGGTAGGTTTCGTACCTCTCGTAGCGGTCGTCCTCCACGAGACCGAGGTAGACCGCCATCTTGCGCATCGCGCCGGCCATCGCTACGTCGTCCTCCTGCTCATGGTCGCACTCGCTCGAGCCCGTCGCCGGATCCCGAGGCGGTAGCCGTACCCCCCTGGAGCTCACCGCTGATCGACCTCTACTTGGTCATGGGCCTGGAGACCCACTTGAGGGGACATTACCTGACGAAGGGCTTGCGACGACCGAGCAACGCCGTACCGACCCGCACGTGTGTCGCGCCGTACGCGATGGCCTCGGCGAGGTCCTCGCTCATGCCGGACGAGATCATCGTGGCGCGCGGGTGCTGCTCCTCCAGGCGCGTGGCCACCTCGCGCAGCCTGGCGAACGCCTTGGCGGGCTCCTCCCCCAGCGGCGCCACGGCCATCACGCCCCCCAGCCACAGCCCCTCGGCCAGCGCCACCTCATCGGCCAGCTCCAGCACGTCCGCGGCGCGGGCGCCGCCCCTGTCGGGGTCGTCGTCGAGCGCGACCTGGATGAGACAGCCGACCCTGCGGCCCTGGCGCACGGCCTCCTTGCTGATCGCCTCCACCAGCCGGAGCCGGTCGACGGAGTGGATCACGTCGGCGTACGAGACGACGGAGCGGACCTTGTTCGTCTGGAGCTGCCCGACGAAATGCCACGTCAGCGGCAGGTCGGCGAGCTCGTGCGCCTTGGGCGCGGCCTCCTGGTCCCGGTTCTCGCCGACGTCGCGCACGCCCAGCTCGGCCAGGATCCGCACGTCCTCGGCCGGGCGGGTCTTGGTGACGGCGATCAGCGTGACCTCGCCGCGGTCGCGCCCCACCGCGCGGCAGGCCGCCGCGACGCGCGTGTCGACCTCGGCGAGCCCGGCCGCGATCTCGTCCCTTCTCACGTCCCTCTCCCTTTCACTACACGCCACGCCCGTGCGGTACGCCCAGCGCGCACGACGGCGCCGCTCCCGGACCCCTGCCGGGGAGCGGCGTCAGGCTACCCGGGCTATTTGAGGAAATCGGGGACGTCGAGTTCCTCTTCCTGCTCCTCGAAGATCACCCGAGGACGTTTGGCGGGCTCCGACATGCGGGAGGTGATGGGCGTGGGCGGGTTGGCGGGCTCGGGCGTGGGCCGCGGGATGGAGACGGGGCCGGACGGCTCGTCGGCCAGCGCCTCGTCGTCGGCGAGCCCGGGGGCCTGTGCCGACTCCATCGGGCGCACCGGCTCGGGGCGCGGCGGCTCGGGACGGAGCTCCGGGCGCGGTTCGGGCCGGGGATCGGCCCTGAACTCCGGGCGGGGCGGCTCGGCCCTGAACTCGGCCCGCGGCTCCGGACGGGGCTCAGGACGGAATTCGGGACGCGGCTCGGGGCGGAAGTCGCCACGCGGCTCCGGACGCACCTCAGCACGCGGCTCAGGGCGCAGCGCGGGCTGCTCCGACTTCACGCTCGGGGACGCCATGCTCGGCCGCGCAGGCGACGACACGGGCGGCGCGGGCGGGGTGGCGGGACGGCTCGCCGGGCGGGGCAGCGGCTTCTCCACCGGCGGCGGCACGTCGTCGAAACCGGCCGCGATCACCGTCACGCGGACCTCGTCGCCGAGCGCGTCGTCGATGACCGTACCGAAGATGATGTTGGCGTCGGGCGCGGCCGCCATGGACACGAGCTGCGCGGCCTCGTTGATCTCGAACAGACCGAGGTCGGAGCCGCCCGCGATCGACAGCAGCACGCCGTGGGCGCCGTCGATGCTGGCCTCCAGCAGCGGGCTGGAGACCGCCATCTCCGCCGCCGCCACCGAACGGTCGTCGCCGCGGGCGTGGCCGATGCCCATGAGGGCCGAACCGGCGCCCGACATGACCGACTTGACGTCGGCGAAGTCGAGGTTGATCAGACCGGGGGTGGTGATCAGGTCGGTGATGCCCTGGACACCCGACAGCAGCACCTGGTCCGCCGCCTTGAACGCGTCGAGCACGCTCACCTGCCGGTCGGAGATCGACAGCAGCCGGTCGTTGGGGATCACGATCAGCGTGTCGACCTCGTCGCGCAGCGTCTCGATGCCGGCCTCGGCCTGCATGGCCCTGCGCCGTCCCTCGAAGCTGAACGGCCTGGTCACGACACCGATGGTGAGCGCGCCGAGCGACCGGGCGATGTTGGCCACGACGGGCGCGCCGCCCGTGCCGGTGCCACCACCCTCGCCGGCCGTGACGAAGACCATGTCGGCCCCCTTGAGGACCTCCTCGATCTCCTCGCGGTGGTCCTCGGCCGCCTTGCGCCCCACGTCGGGGTTGGCGCCCGCGCCCAGTCCGCGCGTGAGCTCACGGCCCACGTCGAGTTTCACATCGGCGTCACTCATCAGCAGCGCCTGGGCGTCGGTGTTTATGGCGATGAACTCGACGCCCTTGAGTCCCTCCTCGATCATCCGGTTGACGGCGTTTACTCCGCCGCCGCCGATGCCGACGACCTTGATGACCGCGAGGTAGTTCTGCGGTGCTGCCACGACGAGGGGCCTTTCCGCTCGTTGACTTGCCATTTCGGTGCGGATTGTCTCCGCTTTTTGTCACTTCGGGTAACTCTCAACCTCAGGTTGAGATTTAGATTTATGTCAACCTGAGGATTGATACGGACAGTAGGAGTCCCCTACCTGGCGGGTCAACTAACCGCGCCGCAAGCACGTCCGGCGTGTCGCGGGCTGTCCGTTTCGCTCCGAAGTCGTGCCTGGTCGGGGGCTCCTCTTCCCGACGTACGACTTAAGGCTCTCACGCCGCGACCCCCACCTCGCACAAGCTGGGCGATGCCGTTGCCGCGCACTTGCCCAGTCTTGATCACTTCAGCGTCACCACGTCGGGCGAGCTGACGTCGTACACCGTGGCCTTTTCACGTTTGAGCAGCGATGTGAGGATGCGGGCCTTCTCTTTGGGGCGGTCGGCGCCACCCCAGATGACGGTGCGCCCGTCGGACAGCAGCAGGGTCACGCCCTCGGCCGTGCCCGCGCGCACTTCCCGCACCTTGGGCGCCAGTACGTCCGGGACCGCCTGGATGACCTGCAGCGCCGCCGTCATGGCCGGGTCGCCGACGGCGGGGTTGTCGACCTTGAGCACCGGCAGCATGGGCGGCGCCGCGGACTTGACCTCGATCACCACGCCCTGCTTGTCGACGATCGCCACCTTGCCGCCCGCGGGGATCGCGGCGACGGGCTCGCGCTCGACCACTTCGATCTTGAGCGTGCCCGGCCAGATCCGGTCCACCTTCGCCTTGGCGAGCTGTCTGATGCCCAGGACGCGGCTCTCGACGTCGGCGAGGTTCACGGTGGCGAGCGGATGGAGGTCCGGCACACCGGCCTGCTGCTTGATACGCTCGCTCGGCACTGTGAGATTTCCCACGATCTCGATCGAACGCACGCCCAGCACGGGTGAGAAGAACACCAGCCAGGCGGCCGTGCCCACCACTCCCGCCGTGAGCAGCACCAGGAACGCGGTCCTCGCCTTCATCGCCCTCCCCAGGTCGGCCGCCTCATGTCGGCCACGGATGCCGGCCACAGGCGCCGGCCGCGAGCGTCGGCACAGAACCTACGCCGACTGGCGCCCCGGCACCGCGCGCCACGCCCAAACGCCGCCACTCCGGCGTTCCGCACTTCCCAGACGCGCGCTCCCCCGATGTCACGGGTCACGGTCCTCCGGGAGAGGCCGGAGAGGCCGGAGCGGCCGGGACGCTCAGGAGAGGCGGGCCACGATCTGGGGGCCGAGCTCCGTGACGTCGCCCGCGCCCATGGTGAGCACGATGTCGCCGGGCCGCGCCCGTTCGGCCACCATCGCGGGCACCAGTGCCCGGTCGGGCGCGTACGCGACCCGCTCCGGAGGCAGCGGCACCTTGCCCGCCACCATCGCGCCCGAGACGCCCGGCTCGGGATCCTCGCGCGCCCCGTAGACGTCGAGCACGATGGCCTCGTCGGCCAGCCCGAGCGCCGCCCCGAACTCGTCGGCGAAGAACCGCGTGCGCGAGTAGAGGTGCGGCTGGAAGATCGCGATGACCCGGCCGTCGCCGGAGTAGGAGGCGACCACGTCGCGAGCGGCCTTCAGGTCGGCGGTGAGCTCGGTCGGGTGGTGCGCGTAGCTGTCGAAGACCGCGATGCCACCGGCCTCGCCCTTGGCCTCGAAGCGCCGCTTGGCCCCCGTGAAGGCCCCCAGCCCCTCTCTGATCTCCTCGAAGGGCAGCCCCAGCTCGTCGGCCACGGCGATCACCGCGGTGGCGTTGAGGGCGTTGTGCGCCCCGGGGACGGCCAGGCGGACCTCGCCCCTGCCCTCGATGCCGAACACGGTGCCGAACCCGTCGGGCCTGACCCCGCTCACGCGGTAGTCCTCGCCCTCGGCCCCGTAGGTCTTGACCCGCAGCCCCCGCTCGCGCGCCCGGTGCGCCAGCTCGGCCGCGCCGGGGTCGTCGGCGCACACGATCAGCAGCGAGCCCACCCGCTCGGCGAAGCGGGCGAAGCCGGCGTACACGGCGTCCGGGTCGCCGTAGTTGTCGAGGTGGTCGGCCTCGACGTTGGTCACCACGGCGATGTCGGGCGCGAGCATGAGGAAGGAGCCGTCGCTCTCGTCGGCCTCGGCCACGAACACCTGGCCCTGCCCCTCGTCGGCGCCGAGCCCGGTGGTGACGAGCTGCCCGCCCACGCAGTAGGACGGGTCGGCGCCGCACTTCTGCAGCGCCACGGTCAGCATCGAGGTGGTGGTGGTCTTGCCGTGGGTGCCCGCGATGGCCACGGCGGTGCGCCCGGCCATCACCGAGGCCAGCGCGGCGGCCCGCGGGATGATCCGCAGCCCCTGCTTGAGCGCCTCGCCCAGCTCGGGGTTGGAGTCGCGGATGGCGGTCGAGACGACCACGGTGTCGACGTCCTTGATGTGCGAGGCGGCGTGGCCGATGTGGACCGTGGCGCCCAGCTCGCGCAGCTCGGTGATCAGCTCGGAGCTGCGCGCGTCGCTGCCCGACACCCGCACCCCGCGCTTGAGGAGGATGCGGGCGATGCCCGACATGCCTGCGCCGCCGATGCCGATGAAGTGCACCCGCCCCAGCTCCTCTACGGCGACGGGATCGACCAGCTTGACGAGACTCATCGGGCTATCTCCAACACTTTCCGGGCAAGCATGATATCGGCGTCCTTCCGGCCAAGTCTGGAGGCGGCCTCCGACATGGCGGCGACCCGCTCGGGGTCACGGAGGATGGGCAGCACGTTGTGGATGATCCATTCGGGTGACAGTTGGGCGTCGTCGACCATCAGGCCGCCGCCGCCCCGGGCGATGCGCCCGGCGTTGATGGCCTGTTCGCCGTTGCCGTGCGGCAGCGGCACGTACGCGGCGGGCAGCCCCACTGCGGTCAGCTCCGCGCACGACAGCGCGCCGGCGCGGCACAGCGCGAAGTCGGCGGCCGCGTAGGCGACGTCCATGCGGTCGACGTAGGGCAGCAGCACGTACTGCGGGTCGCCCGGCGGGGGCTCGTGGTCGACGGTGTTGTTCGGGCCGAGCACGTGGAGCACCTGCACGCCCGCCCTGCGCAGCATGGGCGCGGCGGCGAGCGCGGCCTGGTTGAGCGACCTGGCGCCCTGCGAGCCGCCGAAGACCAGCAGCGTCGGCCGGTCGTTCTCCAGCCCGAACCAGGAGCGCGCCTTGTCGCCCGCCGACAGCCGGTCGAGCGTGACGATCTCCCGGCGCAGCGGGGTGCCGATGTATTCGGCCTTGGGCATCACGGCGTCGGGGAAGCCGGTGAAGACGTGCTCGGTGAGCCGGGCGCCCAGCCGGTTGGCCAGCCCTGGCCGGGGATTGGCCTCGTGCACGACGATCGGCACGCCGCGCCGCTTGGCCGCCAGGTAGGCGGGGGTCGCGACGTAGCCGCCGAAGCCCACGAGGACGTCGGCCCGGACCCGGTCGAGTATGCCGGCCGCGGCGTTGATCGCTCCGGCCAGCCTGCCGGGCACGGTGAGCAGGCTCGGAGTGATCGCCCTTGGCAGCGGCACGGCCGGCACCAACTCCAGCTCGTAGCCCCTGGCGGGCACCAGCCGCGTCTCCAAACCGCGCTCGGTGCCCATGCAGGTGATGCCGACGCTCCGGTCAAGATGGCGCAGCGCGTCCGCAAGGGCGAGCGCGGGCTCGATGTGCCCGGCCGTCCCGCCACCGGCGAGGACCACCCTCATCTCGGTCACTCCCTAACGTGTCACTCGGCCTCTGGTCGTACCCCCCAGGCCAAGCCAGCTTAGGGCCCGGGCGGCAGGTCCGGGGCCACGAGCCTTCAAGGCCTCTCGCGCACCCGGCTCACGTTTGGCGAACGACAGCAGCATGCCGAGCGCGGCGAGGGTGGGCAGCAGCGAGGAGCCGCCGTACGAGACCAGCGGCAGGGGGATACCGGTGATCGGCAGCACGCCGAGCACGGCGCCCATGTTGACGGTCGCCTGCCCGACGATCCAGGCCACCATGGCGGCGGCGGCGAGCCTGGTGAAAGCGTCGTTGACGCGGACGGCCACGCGCAGCCCCGCATATCCGAGCAGCCCGAACAGCGCCACCACCATCAGCGTGCCCATCAGCCCGAGCTCCTCGCCGAGGATGGCGAAGATGAAGTCGCTCTCGCCGTGGGGCAGCCAGTTCCACTTCTGGCGGCTGCTGCCGAGCCCGAGCCCGAACCAGCTGCCCGACCCCATCGCGATCTGCCCCTGCACGGCCTGGTAGCCGTCGCCCTGCGCGTCGGCCCACGGATTGAGGTAGGCCCCGATGCGCGCCATCCGGTACGGCTCCACCTTGATCATGATGACCGCGGCGAGCACCGCCAGCGACAGGATGCCGCCGAACAGCTTGATCGGCGCCCCCACCACCCACAGCAGCGCCAGGAAGATCATGAACAGTACCAGCGTGGTGCCCAGGTCGCGGCCGAGCATGACCATGACGGCCAGGATCGCGGTGCCGGGCATGAGCGGGATCAGCAGTTGCCGCCACTCGATGCGCCCCTGCCGCGCCCGCCTGGCCAGCAGGTCGGCCCCCCACAGCACGAGCCCGAGCTTGGCCGGCTCTGACGGCTGGAGGGTGAACGGGCCGACGTAGATCCACCGCTGCGCGCCCAGCTCGGACGAGCCGATGAACAGCACCATGACCAGCGCCAGGATCGACAGCGCCATCATGGGATAGCCGGCCCAGCGGAAGAACTTGACCGGCAGCCGCGAGCAGGCCCACATCACCGGCACGCCCACCGCGGCCGACAGCGACTGCTTGAAGAACCACGAGAACGGGCTGCCGGTCTTCTGCAGCGCCTCGACGCTGGAGGCCGACAGCACCATCATCAGGCCCAGCGCGAGCAGCAGCGCGCTGCACATGATGATCAGGTAGTAGGTCGTCAGCGGCTTGTCGAGCAGCTCCTTCAGCGCGCCGAGCTGCTCCCGCGCCCAGCCGCCCGGCCCCTCGACGGCGCGCGGCTCCTCAGCGCTCGCGCTCACGTCGCAGCCTCAGCTCGCGTACGGCGCGCGCGAAGGCCTCCCCCCGCGCCGGGTAGTTGGCGAACATGTCGAGCGAGGCCCCCGCCGGGGAGAGCAGCACGGTGTCCCCGGGCGAGGCCAGCCGGGCGGCTTCGGTGACGACTCTTTCCATCGCACCAGTGTCCCGATCGGCGATGTCCACGACGGGGACATTCGGCGCGTGTCGCGCGATGGCTTCGGCGATCCTGGCGCGATCGGCCCCGAGCAGCACCGCCCCGCGCAGCCTGGGGGCCGCCTGGCGCACCAGGTCGTCGACGTCCGCGCCCTTGAGCTGCCCGCCCGCCACCCACACGATCGACGGGTACGAGGCCAGCGCCGCGGCGGCGGCGTGCGGGTTGGTCGCCTTGGAGTCGTCGATGTAGTCGACCTCGCCGACCCGGTCCACGTGGGCGAGTCGGTGGGGGTCGGGCACGAAGTCGCGCAGCCCCTGCCGCACCGCCTCCGACGGGACGCCGAGCGAGCGGGCCAGGGCGGCGGCGGCCAGCGCGTTGGCCACGTTGTGGGGCGCGAAGGGCCGTACGTCCTCCAGCGTCGCCAGCTCCTCGGCCGCCTCTACGGGGTCGGCCACGAACGCCCGGTCGACCAGCAGGTCCTCCACGACGCCGATCTCGCCGCGCTTGGGCACCCGCAGCGTGAACCCGACCGCCCCCGGATAGGGCGCGGCCAGCCTCGTGGCCTCGGGGTCGTCGGCGTTGTAGATCACGTGCGCGGCCCGCTCGAAGATGCGGCCCTTGGCGGCGGCGTACTCCTCCATGGAGCCGTGCCAGTCGAGGTGGTCGGGGGCCACGTTCAGGACGGCCGCGGCGTGCGGGGCCAGCGTGCTGGACCAGTGGAGCTGGAAGCTGCTCAGCTCGACGGCCAGCGCGTCGTACGGCTCGGCGACGGCCCGCACCACGGGGACGCCCACGTTCCCGACGGCCAGGGCCTTGTGCCCGGCGGCCAGCAGGATCGAGGTCAGCATGCGCACGGCGGTGGTCTTGCCGTTGGTGCCGGTCAGCGCGAGCCACGGGGCCGCCTGCGCGGGGCGCAGCCGCCAGGCCAGCTCCACCTCGCCCACGACCTCGACGCCCGCCTTCAGCGCGGCGGCGATCAGCGGGTGGTGCGGCGCCCAGCCGGTGGTCACCAGCCGGGTCGCGCCCTCAGGCACCTCCAGCGCGCCGAAGCGGGTCTCCACGCCGATCGCGGCCAGCTCGGCGGCGGCGGCCAGCTGCCGCTCGCCCTCCACCGCCTCCACGATCACGACGCGCTCGCCGCGCTCGGCCAGCACCCGTGCCACGGCGGTGCCGGACACGCCGAGCCCGGCCACACACGTGACACTCATGCCTTCGGCATCCACTCGACGTAGAACAGCCCGAGCCCGAGGGCCGAGCAGAGCATCGCGATCAGCCAGAACCTGACCACGATCGTGGTCTCGGCCCAGCCCTTCAGCTCGAAGTGGTGCTGCAACGGAGCCATCCTGAACACCCGTTTCCCGGTCATCTTGAAGAACCCGACCTGGATGATGACCGACAGGGTGATGATCACACACAGGCCGGCCAGGATGATCAGCAGGAGCTGGGTGCGGGTGGCGATGGCCAGGCCGGCCAGCACGCCGCCCAGGGCCAGCGAACCCGTGTCGCCCATGAAGATGCGGGCGGGCGGGGCGTTCCACCACAGGAACCCGATCAGCGACCCCAGCACGGCCGCGGCCACCACGGCCAGGTCGAGCGGGTCGCGCACCCAGTAGCAGTTGGGGCCGAGCTGGTCGATGCAGTTGTTGCGCAGCTGCCAGTTGCCGATCAGCACGTACGCGGCGAGCACGACGCCGGTGGCGCCGCTGGCCAGGCCGTCGAGACCGTCGGTGAGGTTCACCGCGTTGGAGAACCCGACGATCATGAAGAGCACCCAGATGGTGAAGCCGACGATGCCGATCGACGGGCCGATGTCCCGCAGGAACGACACCCGGGTCTCGGCGGGGGTGATGCCGTAGACGTTCGGCTGACGGACCACCAGGAACGCGAAGACGGCGCCGATGACGAGCTGGCCGAGCGCCTTGGCGCCGCTGCGGAGGCCGAGGCTGCGCTGCTTGTAGATCTTGATGAAGTCGTCGAGGAAGCCGACCGCGCCGAGCCCGGTCATCAGGAACAGCACCAGCATGCCCGACACGGTGGGGGGAGCGAAGGTGGCCAGGTGGGAGGCCGCGTAGGCGAACAGCGAGGCCAGCACGAACACGATGCCGCCCATCGTGGGGGTGCCCCGCTTGCCGAGGTGGGCCTGTACGCCCTCCTCCCGGATCTCCTGGCCGTAGCCACGCCGCGAGAACAGCCGGATCGCCAGCGGGGTGCCCAGCATCGAGAGGATCAGGCCCACCGCACCGGCGATGATGATGTCGGTCACTGGGCGGCACCTCCGAGCACGAGCTCGGCCGTCCGTTCCAGCCCCATGGCTCTCGGTCCCTTCACCAGCACCGCGTCACCCGGCCGCAGCCAGCCGGCCAGCTCGGCCGCGGCCGCCTCGGCATCGGGCACGTGCACAATTCGCATCGCCTGCGCAGGATACGCCGCTCCGCCACCGGGCGGCGCCCCGGCCACCGGGCCGCCCGCGTGCGGCCCCGCCATGGCCGGCCCTCCCGGGTGCGGCCCCGCCATGTGCGGCCCTCCCGGGTGCGGCACGCCGGCGGGAGCCCCGCCCATGGGCGGCTGCCCGGGCACGGGACCGCCGACGAGGGGTGCCTGCCACCCCTGCGGCGCGCCACCGGCGTCCGGCGCCTGCCAGCCGGGCTGCGGCGCCACCTGCTCGGGGGCCGGCCCGTGCCAGCCCTGGTCGGGAGCGGGCTCTTGCCAGCCTTGATCGGAGACGGGGCCGTTCCACCCTTGGTCGGGAGCGGGGCCTTGCCAGCCCTGAGGCGCACCCTGGTGGGGGGCGGGCGCCTGCGGGACTCCTGCCGCGGCCTGGGCCGCCATCTGGGCGTCCAGGGACGCCTGAGCGGCCGCCTGGGCCTGCGCCGCGGCGGCGCTCGCGCCCTCCAGCACGGGGCCCGCGTCGGGGCCGGCCACGATGAGCCCGGCCAGGCCGGAGCCGCCGGCCAGCCGGCCGAGCTCGGCGTTGAGCGCGGGCCCCTCCTCGCCCAGCTCCCGCAGCGCCGCGATGACGGCGAAGCGCCGCCGCCCCCGCCCCAGCACCGCGAACGCCTCGAACGCCGCCCGCATCGAGTCCGGATTGGCGTTGTACGCGTCGTTGACGACCGTCACCCCGTCGGCCCGGTCCGTGACCTCCATCCGCCACCGGCTGATCGGCGTGGCCTCCGACAGCTCGGCGGCGATGGTCGCCACCGGCAGGCCCAGCTCGTAGCCGGCCGCGGCGGCGGCGAGGGCGTTGTCGACGGCGTGCTCTCCGTACAGCTTGAGCGTCACGGGCGCGGCGCCCGACGGCGTGCGCAGCGTGAAGGAGGCTCGCCCGCGGGCGTCGACCATGACGCCCTCGGCCCGGATGGCGGCCGACTCCCCCCGCCCGAAGAACGTGACCCGCGCGTCCGTACGCGAGGCCATGGCCCGGACCAGCGGGTCGTCGGCGTTCAGCACCGCCACGCCGGTGCGCGGCAGGGCCTCCACCAGCTCGCCCTTGGCCTTGGCGATGGCCTCCTTGCCGCCGAACACGCCGAGGTGGGCGGTGCCGACGTTGAGCACCACGCCGATCTCCGGCGGCGCGATGCGGGTCAGGTCCTTGATGTGGCCGATGTTGCGCGCGGCCAGCTCCAGCACCATGAAGCGGGTGTCGAGGTCGGCCCGCAGCACGGTCAGCGGGTGTCCGAGCTCGTTGTTGAAGCTGCCGACGGGGGCGATCGTGGGCCCGATGCGGGCGGTGAGCCGCGCCAGCAGGTCCTTGGTGCTGGTCTTGCCGGCCGAGCCGGTCACGCCGATCACGGTGACCTTGGTCAGCGCGGCCGCCTGAGCGGTGGCCAGTTCGGCCAGCGCGGCGGCGGCGTCGGGCACGATCACCGCGGGTCCCTCGACCGGCCTGGTGGCCAGCACGGCGACGGCTCCGGCCCGCATCGCCTGCGCGGCGTAGTCATGGCCGTCGACACGCGCGCCCTTGATGGCCACGAACAGCGATCCCGGTTCTACGGCCCGCGAGTCGATCACGACGGGCCCGCGGACGACCGCGCGGGGATCGGCCATGCCCGTCAGGGCGCCCGAGGTTATCTCGGCGATCCTGGCCAGAGGCAACGGGATCATCAGTGCTTCCTGCTTTCCGTGCTTTCCTTGCGTGCGGCGATCGCCTCCGCGACCACCTCGCGGTCGTCGAAGGGGATCACTTCGCCTGAAATGTACTGACCCTGCTCATGACCCTTGCCGGCTACGACGATCACGTCGCCGTGCCCGGCCCGGGCGATCGCCAGGCCGATGGCGGCCGCGCGGTCGGGCTCAATGATCACATGAGCGCGGTCGTGCTGCGGAACGCGGAGCGCTCCCTCCATCATCGTCACGAGAATGGCCAGCGGATCCTCCGAGCGCGGATTGTCGCTCGTGAAAATGGCCACATCCGCCAGCTGGGCGGCGAGCTCGCCCATGATAGGCCGTTTGCCCTTGTCGCGGTCGCCGCCGCAGCCGAGCACGATCGTCAGCGTGCCCGCCGTGACGGACCGCAGCGAGCGCAGCACCGACTCCACGGCGCCGGGCTTGTGGGAGTAGTCCACGACGGCCTGGAACTCGTCTCCGGAGGCCGTGATCCGCTGCATGCGCCCGGGGACCCCGGTGAGGCTGCCCACGCCGTGCACGGCGGTGTGCAGCGGCACCCCGGCCTCGACGAGCGTGACGACGGCGCCGAGCGCGTTGGCGACGTTGAACGGCCCCGGCAGCGCGATCTGCGCGTCCGCCTCGACCCCGCCGGGCCCCACGACCCTGAACGCGCTGCCGTCGGCGCCCAGCCGGGCATCCAGCGCCCGCCACTCGGCCTCCGGGTCGCCCAGCGCCGAGTAGGTGGTCATCGGCACCTTCGCCAGGTCGAGCAGCTCCCGCCCGTAGCGGTCGTCGATGTTGGTCACGCCGACCCGGCTCAGCTCCGGCTGGAACAGCCGCACCTTGGTCGCGAAGTAGTCCTCGAAGTCCTTGTGGAAGTCGAGGTGGTCCTGGGAGAGGTTGGTGAACAGGGCGACGTCGTAGAAGATCCCGTCGACCCGGCCGAGCGCCAGGGCGTGGCTGGAGACCTCCATGACGGCCGCGCCGACGCCCTCCTCGCGCATGAGGGCGAACAGGCCGTGCAGCTCCGGCGCCTCCGGCGTGGTGAGCGTGGGCTGGAAGCGCACGTCGCCCGCGCGGATCTCGACGCCGCCCACCAGACCGGCCCGGTGCCCTGCCGCCCGCAGGCCCGCCTCGATCATGAACGTGGTGGTGGACTTGCCGCTGGTGCCGGTGACTCCGAGGATCTGGATGTCGTGGGCCGGCTGCCCGTACACCCAGGAGGAGATCTGCCCGAGCAGGGCGCGCGGGTCGGGCACGATCAGCACCGGGAGCCCGGTCGCGACGGCCTCGTCGCGGCCGGCCCGGTCGGTGAGCACCGCCACGGCTCCCTTCGCCATCGCCTCGGCGGCGAAGGCGGCGCCGTGGGCCTGGTTGCCGGGCAACGCCACGTAGAGATCTCCGCGTCTGACGTTGCGGGAGTCGATGGTGACGCCGGTCAGGGCGGCATGAGGCGACCGCGACGTGCCTGAGTCGGCGTCGAGCATGGTCGCGAGCCCGGTCAGCGGGCGGGGCGGGCTGGTCGTTGGACGCATAGACGACGGGGGACGCACGGCGAGAGCGTACCTTCCCTGGTCACTGTCCCGCGCGCATCCGCACCGGCGGCGCGGCGGAGCCTGTGGGAGGAATCTTCTTGCTCTTGATGGCGAACGTCATCACATCCTTGAACACGGGGGCCGCCAACTGCCCGCCGAAGTGGCCGTTCTTCGGGTTCTGCAGCACCGACAGCACCACCAGCCGCGGCTTGTCGGCGGGCGCGAACCCGACGAACGAGGCCGTGTAGCCCTCGTAGCGGCCGAGTTTCGCATCGTAGCGGTTGGCCGTGCCCGTCTTGCCCGCCACCCGGTAGCCGGGGATGGCCGCGAGATTTCCCGTGCCCTCCGCGCTCACCGCGCTCTCCAGCATCGTCGTGATCTCCTTCGCCGTCGTCGCGCTCACCACCTTGGTCTGCTTACCTGCAGGAGCGGGAACGAACCTGCCCGACGTGTCCGTCGTGCCGGCCACGATGCGCGGCTCGATCTTGACGCCGTCGTTGGCGATGGTCTGGTAGACGCTGGCCATCTGCAGCGCGGTCACCGACACGCCCTGCCCGTAGGCGACGGTGCAGTTCTGGCTGCCCGACCAGTTCTTGTAGTCGGGCAGCAGCCCCGCCTCCGCGCTCGGCACGCCGCCGCCGGGCCGCGTGCCGAACCCGAACTCCTTCAGCATCCGGTAGAGGCGCTCGCTGCCGACCTTGCGCGCGGCCATGATCGTGGCCACGTTGCTGGACTCGGCCACGGCCTGGCGGAACGTCATCGACTCGGTCTTGTGCGGGTGCGCGTCGCGCAGCACCTGGTCGGCGCACTTGATCCGGTCGGGGACCTGGAACACCGTGTCGGGCGTCACCGCGCCGGCCTCGATCGCGGCGGCGGCCGTGATCACCTTGTTGGTGCTGCCGGGTTCGAACACGTCGGCGGCGGCCTTGTTGACGTACGTGGCCGCGGGGGCCTTGCGCCAGTTGTTCAGGTCGAGCTCGGGGGCGTTGGCCATGGCGATGATGTGGGCCGTCTGCACGTCCATGACGATCACGGTGCCGCTGTCGGCGCCGGCCTTCTTGACCTGCTCGGCGATCGACTGCTGGGCGGCCCACTGGATGTCGCGGTCGATCGTCAGCCGCACGTCCTGGCCGTTCACGGGGGCGGTGTGCTGGCTGCTGGTCATCGGGATGCGCAGGCCGTCGCGGCCCGTCTCGACGCGCTGCTCGCCGTCGCGGCCGGCCAGCAGCGTGTTCCTGGCCTGCTCGATGCCGCCGAGCCCGGCGCCCTCGTCGCCGACGAACCCGATGAGGCTGCCCGCCAGGTCGCCCGCCGGGTAGAGCCTGCGGTAGGTCTTCCTCGCCGACAGCGCGGGCACGCCGGCCTGCTGCAGGCGGGTGGCCACGACCGGGTCGACGTCCGTGGCCAGGCGCTGGTAGCGGGTGTTCGTCCTGGCCAGCTTCCCGGCGATCTCCTGCTCGTTCTTGCCGAGCTGCTGCGCCAGGAGGGTGGCCCACTTCGCGCGGGTCTGGGGGGTGACCTTGGACGGGTCGATCGACACCTCGCGCGCCTCGACCGTGACGGCCAGCCCGTGGCCGTTGGCGTCGGTGATCGAGCCGCGCTTGGCGGGGATCTCCTCGGTGTGCTGGCGCTGGCCCACCGCCGCGGCCTCGTACACCTTGGAGTCGAGGCCCTGCATCTGGATCAGCCGCCCGGCGAAGATGGACAGCACGAACGTCATGCCGATCAGGCCGATGTTGATGCGCCTGCGCGGGTTGCCCAGCCGCAGCACCAGCGGCGGCCTGGGCGGACGTGGCGGCGGGCGGCGCGGCCCTCTGGGCGGGGGCACCTCTCCGCCGCGGCGCGCGGCTCCCGCCCGCTCACGGCCCCGTGCGGCCTCCGGCCTGGCGGCCTGCGGCCTGGGACCGCCCGCCTGGGGCCGCCGCAGCGCGCCGTCCTCCCTGTCCCGACTCCGGAGGTCGTCCTCGGGCCGGCCGCGGCGGGGCGCGTCGTCGTCCTGCCTGCCGCGGGCCCGCTCGTCGCCTCCCTGGACGCGCCCGCGGAGCCGGTCGGCCTCGTCGCGGCCCTGGGGCGCGCGCCCTCTGGGCCGATCGCCCTCGTCGCGCCCCTGCCCGGCACGCCCCCTGGGGCGCGAGTCGTCCCGTCCACGCACGGCACCGCCCCTGGGGCGGTCGTCCTCATCACGACCGCGTCCCGAGCCGCCTCTCGGGCGGTCGTCCTCATCACGGCCACGCCCCGAGCCGTTCCTCGGGCGGTCGTCCTCGTCGCGCGGTCGCCTGCGGGTGGCGTCGGGGGTGGCGTCGCCGCGCGAGCGGGCGCGTCCCGAGCCGCCCGGACGGCCTCGGTCGGAACCGCCCTGGCGGGTGCCGTCGCGGCGGGCACGGTCGGAGCCGCCCTGGCGGGTGCCGTCGCGGCGGGCACGGTCGGAGCCGCCCTGGCGGGTGCCGCCGGAGCGGGGACGGCCGGGCTCACCCGTGTCGGCACGATCAGCACGGTCGGCGTCGTCGCGGCGGGAACGGTCGGACGGCTCGTCGCCGGAGTCGCGCGGCGGACGCCCCCGTGGCGGGTCGTCGGGGCCGAACGGCAGGTCCAGGGGATCCGGCGGGCGCTTGCGCGGCTGGCGCGGCGGGTTCTCCGGCGACGCCGGGCGACCCGTCCCCTCCGAACGGCCCCCATCGGAACGTGCGGGGCCACCCTGCCGCCCGGCCCGTCCAGGACCACCCGGCGTACGACGAGCGGCGCCGGGCCCTCCTTGAGAGCCGGCGCCGCCAGCGCCGCGGCCGGGACCCTGCCCCCTGCCGCCCGAGTTGCTCACCGTTCCCTGTCCGCCTGACCGCTCTGGCCGTCGGTGCCCGCGCCGCTCCAGCTGTCGACGTTGTCCCAGTTGCGGTGCTGGCCCTGGCCCTCGGCCATCGTGGCGAGGACGTCGGGCTGCGTCTTGAGCTGGTAGTCCAGCTCGATCTTCTCCTTCTCCTGACGCGCCACCGCGATCTCGTCGCGCAGGTTGGCGTCGGTGATGGCGTCCTTGGCGAGCATCGTGTTGAGCAGCAGCAGGCTCACCAGGCCGCCGCAGAGCAGCCCGACGACGAGCAGCACGAACGACGCGCGCTGCATGCGCGCCTGCCGGCGCCGCGGCGCCGGCCGCCTGACCTGCGCGCCCGTCGAGCCGATCCGCTTGACGCCGATGCCCAGGCCGGTGCCCGTACGCGTGCCCGTGCCTGTACCCGTGCCTGTACCCGCGCCGGCCTCCGGGCGGCCGTCAGGGCGCACGCGGGTGGCGCCACCGGCGCCGGCCCGCTCGGCACTGACCCGCTCGGCTCCGGACCGCTTGCCGTCGAGGTCGAGGCGCGCCCGCTCGGCGGCCGACAGCTTGCTCTCGACGTCAGGGCGGGGCCGCGGCTTGGACTGGTGCGGCGCCCCGAGCCGGCGCGTGCCCGTCTTGGGGGTCGCGCGGCGGACGGGCGCACCCCGGCCGGTCTCCTGCTCAGTCGTCAACACGGATCCTCTCTGCCGCCCGTAGCCGGGCCGAGGCCGCCCGCGGGTTGCGGGCGAGCTCTTCTTCGCTTGGGAGCTCGGCTCCCTTCGTCAGGAGGCGGAACCTCGGCTGGTGAGCCGGCAGCGGGACGGGCAGCCCGGGGGGGCTGGTGTCCCTGGTTCGCGCCGTGAGGGCCTGCTTGGTGAGCCGGTCCTCGAGCGAGTGGTACGAGAGCACGACGACTCGTCCACCCAGCGCCAGCGCGTCGAGCGCCGCGGGCAGGGCCGCCTCCAGGGCGGACAACTCCGCGTTCACCTCGATGCGCAGCGCTTGGAAAGTCCTCTTGGCGGGGTTACCCCCAGTGCGCCGGGTCGCGGCGGGAATCGCGTCGCGCACGATCTCCGCAAGCCGCTTAGTCGAGGTTATGGCCTCTTTGGCCCGTTCCTTGATGATCAGGCTCGCGACACGCGGGGCGAATCGTTCTTCTCCGTAGTCCCGCAGGATGCGGATCAGCTCCGTGGCGGAGTAGGTGTTGACCACCTGCTCCGCCGTCAGCTCCTGACTGGTGTCCATCCGCATGTCGAGCGGCGCGTCGTAGGAGTAGGCGAACCCGCGCTCCGCCTCGTCGAGCTGCGGCGAGGAGACCCCCAGGTCGAACAGCGCTCCGTCGACCGTGGTGCGGCCCGCTCGGGCGAGCACCTCGGCCAGGTCACCGGAGGACGCGTGGACCAGGGTGATCCTGTCCGCGTACGGGCTCAGCCTGCGGGTCGAGAAGTCGATCGCGAAAGGGTCGCGGTCGATCCCGATCAGACGCAGTGATGGATAGGCGGTGAGCAGGGCCTCCGAGTGGCCGCCGAGGCCGAGGTTGGCGTCGACGACGACCGGCTCGGCACCGGTCAGCGCGGGCCCGAGCAGCTCCAGAACGCGCTCGAGCATCACCGGAACGTGACCGCCCGTGCCAGCGTTGTCGTCCATCTCCAACCCCCCTCTCGCGCCCTTGCTCGCGGATGACGCGTATTGATCGATCGTCGGCCACCTCAGAGTCCCCACCCGGCGCCGCCCGGCCAGGTCCCCATCCGCACCCTCTTCGTGGACGCCCGTCATCTGACACCGGGGAAGGTGCATCAGCTGACCGGCAGTGGTTGCGGGTGGAGACCTCGCCGAACGACAACACCGACGGATCGACCGTGGTCACTACAAGATCCCTGGCAGCACCTCCTCCGACAGATCGGCGAACGCCTGCTCCTGCGCGCTGAGATAGGTGTCCCAGGCCTGCGCGTCCCAGATCTCCAGCCGGGTGTTGGCCCCGATGACGACGCAGTCACGCTCCAAGCCCGCGTACTGACGCAGGCTCTGCGGGATCGTGATGCGCCCTTGCTTGTCTGGCTTCTCGTCGGACGCACTGGCGAAGAAGACGCGGCTGTAGTCGCGCACCGCCTTGGCGGTGACCGGGGCGGTGCTGAGAGCCTCGGTAATGCGCTGGAACTCCTCCACGGGAAAGACGTAGAGGCATCGCTCCTGGCCTTTGGTGATCACAAGACCCTCCGCCAGCTCCTCACGGTACTTAGCCGGCAGGAACAGCCGTCCCTTGTCGTCCAGACGCGGTTGATGGGTGCCGAGAAACACCGGACCCACCTCCCGTGCCTCGTGAAGCGCTCAGCGCTGGTGCACCGGGCCCTCCACTGCGCACCACCATACTCCACTTCTCCCCACCGTCAACTGATTCGAACCGTCTTCATCATCGGTTTCCGTTGCGTTACCGCAGGTCAGAGCGATGGAGCTGGGTGGAGGGGGGTGACCGGGCGCTCAACCCTCATGGGCGTGTCGAGGGTTCAAAAGACCGCGGAAATAGGGGCTCGGCTCCTTCGGGGAGTCCTCGGTGGAGGTAAGTGGAGCGCCCGGCAGGGGTGTCATGTCACGGGATTCGGACTGCTATGCGACAAGAACAGGAACTTCAGCAGGGTTCCCTGGAATATCCACAAATGTCGCCCGAGAACCCACAGCGTCGTAGGGTCGTACACACAATGGAAAAGGAATGGCATGGCTCCCGCAAAGGCACCCTACGGGACAGCCGTCGCACTTCTCTCATGGAGGCCCGGTGGCAGTAACCCATGATGTCCCTCCCCAGCTCGATGAGCTGGTCACCACAGCACATCGGATTCGGAACGCCATCGAATCGGTGATCGAGGGCAAGGGCGACGCCGTCCGCGTCACGCTCACCGTCCTGCTCGCGGAAGGACACCTCCTGATCGAGGACGTCCCCGGGGTCGGCAAGACCATGCTGGCCAAGGCACTGGCGCGCTCCATCGACTGCCCGGTGCGCCGCGTGCAGTTCACTCCCGACCTGCTGCCCAGTGACATCACCGGGGTCAGCGCGTACAACCAGCAGACCCGGGAGTTCGAGTTCAAGCCCGGCCCGGTGTTCGCGAACATCGTGGTCGGCGACGAGATCAACCGCGCCTCCCCCAAGACGCAGTCCGCGCTGCTGGAGTGCATGGAAGAGCACCAGGTGACCGTGGACGGCGAGACGTACCGGCTGGACGCGCCGTTCATGGTGATCGCCACCCAGAACCCCATCGAGATGGAAGGCACCTATCCCCTTCCCGAGGCGCAGCGCGACCGCTTCACCGCGCGCATCGCGATGGGCTACCCCGAACCGCAGGCGGAGCTGGAGATGCTCGACGTGCACGGCGGGACCTCGCCGCTCGACAAGCTGGAGCCGGTGGCGACGACGGCCGAGGTGCGCGCGCTGATCGAGGCCGTACGCGGCGTCTACGTCTCGCAGGCGATCAAGAAGTACGCCATCGACCTCGTCGTGGCCACCCGCCACTCCCCCGACCTCCGGCTGGGCGCCTCGCCCAGATCCACGCTGCAGCTCGTACGGGCCGCCAGGGCGCACGCCGCGCTGTCCGGCCGCGACTACGTCATCCCCGACGACCTGCAGGACCTGGCCATCCCCGTGCTGGCGCACCGGCTGCTGCCCAGCGTCGAGGCCCAGGGCCAGCGCCGCCTGCCCGAGCAGGTGGTGACCGATCTGGTCAGGCGCGTGCCGGTGCCGGAGACGCGGGGCCGCTAATGAGATCGCGGCGCAGCGAGGACATCCACCGACGGCACGGATCGAGTGAGGCACAGTGAGAGCCGGACTTCGGGCGCTGACCTCCAGGGGCAGGTCGTTCCTCGCCTCCGGCGTCGCGGCGCTGCTGATGGCGGTCATCCTGGGCGAGAACGACCTGTTCAGGATCGGGGTGCTGGTGACGGCGCTGCCGCTGCTGGCGGCCATGGTGGTGGCGCGCACGCGCTACCGGCTGAGCTGCGCCAGGCGCCTCGACCCGCCGAGGGCGGAGGTGGGCGGCGAGGCCACCGTGACCCTGCGGCTGGAGAACGTCACCAGGCTGCCGACCGGGCTGCTGCTCATCGAGGACACCGTTCCTTATGCGCTGGGCGTGCGGCCCAGGTTCGTGCTGGACCGGGTCGAGTCGAGGGGCGTGCGGGAGATCGACTACCGGGTGCGCTCCGACCTGCGCGGCCGCTACACGATCGGCCCGCTGTCGGTCCGCATCGCCGACCCGTTCGGGCTCGTCGAGCTGACCCGCTCGTTCACGATCAGCGACACGCTCGTGGTGACGCCGCACGTGGCGGCGCTTCCGCACGTGCGGCTGTCGGGCGAGTGGACGGGCGGCGGCGACAGCCGCACCAGGAGCGTGGCCGCGGCCGGCGACGACGACGTGGCGCCGCGCGAGTACCGGCAGGGCGACGACCTGCGCCGGGTGCACTGGCGCTCGACGGCCCGCCACGGTGAGCTGATGGTGCGCCGCGAGGAGCAGCAGTGGCAGAGCCGCGGCGCGCTCCTGCTGGACACCCGCAGGTACGCGCACCGGGGCGAGGGCCCGCGCTCGTCGTTCGAGGTGGCGGTCTCGGCCGCGGCGTCGATCGGCGTGCACCTGGCCCGCGAGGGCCTCGGCCTGCGCCTGGTGACCGACCAGGGCGCCGAGCACCTGACGGACACCGGGCTGAGCTGGTCGTTGCTCGACACCCTCGCCGTGGTGCGGCACAGCCCGGCCCGTTCCCTGGAGATGGGCGTCTCGGCCCTGCGCCAGGGCGGGGGCGACGGGCTGATCGTGGCCGTGCTCGGCGATCTCGACCCCGAGGAGGCGAGAGAGCTGGCCAGGCTGAGGCACAGCGGCATCACCGCGGTGGCGGTGATGCTCGACGTGAGCACGTGGGACGGCGGTGACCGGGCGGCCGCGGAGAACCACCAGGCCGTGCAGACGGTCCTGGCCGGGTACGGCTGGCGCATCGTGCGCCTGCCGGCGGGCACCTCGATCGCCTCCGTCTGGCAGAACGCGGCCAACCGCGACAGGTTCGCGCTCAACTCGGCGGGAGGCGCGTCATGAGGCTGACCGCCGCCGCGGGCGTGGCCGCCTTCGCCGCGGCGTTCCTGCTCTACCCGCTCTTCCAGGGCGGCACCTGGTTCTGGACGTCGCTGGGCGCCGTGCTCGCCGTGATGGCCGCGGGCGTGCTGAGCAGCCGTCTGTCGCTGCCCGCGTGGGCGGCGCCGCTGGTCGCGCTGCTCGCGGTGTGGGTCTATCTGACCGCGTCGTTCGCCTCCGCCAAGGCGTGGGCGCTGGTGGTGCCCACGCGGGAGTCGGTGGTGGAGCTGGGCCGGCTGCTGGGGGTCGGCTGGACCGACATCCAGCGCTTCGCCGCCCCCGTGCCGGAGACCGCCGGCATCACGCTGCTGACCGCGGGCGGCGTGGCGCTGATCGCGATCTCCGTGGACCTGCTGGCCGCGCGGCTGCGCAAAGCCGCGCTGGCCGGGCTGCCGCTGCTGGCGCTGGCGACCGTGCCGGCGACGATCCTGCCCGACCCGATCAGCTGGCCGGCGTTCATCCTGGCCGCGCTCGGGTTCATCGGCCTGCTGATCGCCGACGGGCGCGAGCGGGTGGGCCACTGGGGCAGGGCGGTGCTGGTACGGCGGACGACCCGCGCCACGGCCGCCCGGCCCGAAGCCCGCGCCACGGCGGACACCAGCGGGCTGCGGCTGTCGGGCAAGCGCATCGGATTCGCCGCGATCCTGCTGGCGGTGCTGGTGCCCGCCCTGCTGCCGGCGATGGAGCCGGTGTCGTTCTTCACGTTCGGCGTGGGCGGCAGCGGCCCGGGCAGGGGCAACTCGATCAGCATCCCCAACCCCATCGCGAACCTGAAGGGCCAGCTGGAGCTGCCGGAGCGCCGGGTGGTGCTCACCTACGCCAACACCGACGACAAGCCGCGCTACCTGCGGATCTACGCGCTCGACACGTTCGACGGCCAGCAGTTCGGCATGACGGAGCCGAAGGGGGCGCCGCAGAACAGGACGGACAACGGCCCCCTCCCGGCGCCGCCCGGCCTCGGCTCCGCGCCGAAGGTCCAGAACGTGACCACGAACGTCCAGATCAGCGACGAGATCGCGAAGCTGCAGTTCCTGCCCCTGCCGTACCCGCCGAGACAGATCCAGATCGACGGGGACTGGCGGGCGGACGTGGACACGCTCATGGTCTTCTCCACCCGCGACGAGGCCGCCGGCGTCGAGTACGACGTGACGACGAGCGAGCCGGAGCCCACGCCGGACCTGCTGGACTCGCTCAGCGGAACCCAGCCGAACGTCGATCCCCGTTTCCTGAGGCTGCCGGACAACCTGCCGCCCGAGATCGCCCAGCTGGCGACCAAGCTGACCGCGAACGCCAAGACGGACTACGAGGCGGCGGTGAAGCTGCAGCAGTTCTTCACGAACGGCAACTTCACCTACAACCTGCGCACGCAGGGGCACGGCAACTCGGCGCTGCGGGACTTCCTGCTGCGCGACCGGGCGGGCTACTGCGAGCAGTTCGCCGCGTCGATGGCGGTGCTGGCCAGGCTGACGGGCATCCCGTCTCGGGTGGCGATCGGCTACACCGGCGGCACGAAGGTCGGCGACCGCTGGCAGGTCGGCACGAACGACTCCCACTCCTGGCCCGAGCTGTATTTCGAGGGCGTGGGCTGGCTGCCGTTCGAGCCCACCCCCTCGGGCTCGCTCGGCCAGGGCAGCGCGCGGGTGCCCGAGTACACGCAGCCCAGGCCCGAGGCGACCGGGGAGGCGGCGACGCCGACGCCGGGTTCGACCAGTTCGTCCGCTGACGATCCGGTCGACCCGCAGACCCGGCGCAACCCTCGCGAGCTGGACCGCGAAGGCGTGGTCACCCCCGGCGGGCTGCCGCCGGACGACTCCATGCCGCTGATCGGCCAGATCGGCATCGGCGCGGCGGCGCTGCTCCTGGTGCTGCTGATCCCCGCGGGCCTGCGGCTGATCACCAGGAACCGCCGCGTGCGCACCCTGGGGTGGAAGGTCTCGGAACCGTCCGACGAGCTGACGGCCTCGATCGCGTCGAGGCCGGGGGCCGGTCATCCGTCGGTGGCCGCCGCCTGGGCGGAGCTCGACGACGTGCTGTACGACTACGGCATGGCCCGCCAGCTCAGCGAGACGCCGCGGGCGCTGGCCCGGCGGCTGACCCAGCAGTACGAGTTCGACGCGGACTCGGCGGCGGCCATCACGGCCATCGCGTCCGCGGTGGAGCGGGTGCTGTTCGCCAGGGATCCGGGCCGGATCGAGCCGCTGCGCAAGGACCTGCGCAAGGTGCGCCAGGCGCTGGCGGCCACGGTGTCACGCGGGCGCCGGGTGCGGGCGGTGCTGCTGCCGCCCTCCACGCTGCGGCGGCTGCGGGGGCTGGGCGAACGGCTGCTCGACGGGTTCGACCTGCTGGAGAACATCAGGCTCCGGCGGACGGCCGCCCCGAAGGGCTCCTGACCCGACCGACGCGTCCGGCCGTTCCCCTCAACAAGGGGGACGGCCGGTTCGCTTTCCGGGGTCCGGATCGCTTTCCGGAGTCCGTCTGAGGGAACGGAACGACCGGGCCGTCGAGCACGGGCAGGCTCTCCGGGACGGGTGACCGTTGCCGGCGCCCGCCGGGTGAGGGCATGGCGAGAGCCGGTGGGGCCGCCTCCAACACGAGGGCCGCCCGGACGCGAGTCCGAGCGGCTCCGCAGGTCAGGCGGTCAGCGCTCGTCGTTACGGCGGCGCCAGCGCTCTTCCATGCGCTCCATGAAGGTCCCTCGGCGACCCCGTCGGGCCTGCTTGCCCGGAGGAGGGGCCGTTCCCGAGGCGGGCGCGGAGTCACCGAACCCATTCATACGTTTCCAACTGGACAGGCCCCACAGACACGCGGCGAGCATGACCACGAAACCGCCGACGCCGAGAGGGATCAGGGCACTGCCACTCATCACCACGCCGACCATCATGATGACGACGCCGAGAGCAAAGCCGATGGAGGCCTTGATCAGACGACGCTTGTAATGGCTGCGCGGGTCACTGATCCTTACGGTGTTGGCCCACTTCGGGTCCTCGGCGTAGAGGGCCTGCTCGATCTGGTCGAGCAAGCGCTGCTCGTGCTCAGAGAGCGGCACGGCGCCTCCCAAGGACGGCCCCAGGACGGGGAAGACGGCAACGGACGACACGGGGTGTCCGAACCTCGCGGTCGGTTATCCCCAGAATACGAGGCTGTAGACGTAGGCGAAAGCAAACGTCCAACGCAGACCAAACCGGAGGTGTCGCCATGGCTCCATTGTGGCCCATCTCGCCCCCCTTCCCCCAAAATCGCGACAGTGACGCCCCACAAAATCCAGACATCGACGTCATGTCTCTACATCATCAAGCTTGCCACGTACGAGCGATGCTGGGACCACCGCATCGGGCCCGAATCGCCGGATCGCCTTGTCCATGGCCTGTTCGGCCTCGCGCCAGCCGGTCTCCCGCTCGCCGAGGCCGAGCTGGTGGGTGGCCTCGGCGGCGGGCCGCAGGTTTTCCATCCGGACCCCGACCAGGCGCAGCCGCACGCGCTGGAGGCCGGCCGCCTCGAACAGCTCGCAGGCTGTGGCGTATATCACCTGAGCCACGTCGGTCGGCTCGCGCAGCGTGCGCGACCGGTTGATCGTGGTGAAATCGGCGCGACGGAGCTTCACACTTACAGTCCTTCCCACGTGTCCGCCCTTACGCATCCTGGCGGCCACGCGCTCGGACAGGCGCAGCAGCTCCCGCATGATCACCTCGGGGTCGTCCACGTCGGACGCGAACGTCTCCTCGTTGCCGATGCTCTTGTCGGGCACGTGGGAGCTGACCGCCCGCTCGTCGCGGCCCCAGGCCAGTGCCGCCAGGTGGCCGCCTGCGGCCTGGCCGAGCTCGCGCTGGAGGGTGGCGGTCGGCACCCTGGCCAGGTCGCCGACCGTGCGGATGCCGAGGCGTACGAGAGACTGCTCGGTGCGCTCGCCGACGCCCCACAGCGCCGAGACCGGCAGCGGGTGGAGGAAGGCGACGACCTGATCGGCGGGCACCACCAGCAGCCCGTCGGGCTTGCACTGCTTGCTGGCCAGCTTGGCCACGAACTTGCTGGCGGCCACACCGACCGAGCACGTGATGCCGTAGCGGTCGAGGACCTGCTCCCTGATCATGGCGGCGATAGCGGCCGGCGGGCCGAGCCGGCGCCTGGCGCCCCCGACGTCGAGGAACGCCTCGTCGGACGCGATGGGCTCGACCAGCGGGGTGATCGTGTGGAAGATCTCCATGACGCCCTTGGAGACCTCGGAGTATTTGCCGTGGCTGGGCGGGATGATCGTGGCCTGCGGGCAGAGCCTGCGTGCCCTGCTCATCGGCATCGCGGAGTGCACGCCGTGGGCCCTGGCCTCGTACGTGGCGCTGAGCACGACGCCGCGCCCCGCGGGCGAGCCCACGATCACCGGGCGGCCGCGCAGCTCGGGGCGCTCCAGCAGCTCGACGCTCGCGAAAAAGGCGTCCATGTCGACGTGCAGGATCGGGCAGCCGCTGTCATCGGCCCCGGTGCGTGGAGCGGGGCCGATGCCGGTGATCTGCTTGCGAGACACGCCGCCGATTCTATCCGAACATGCGTTCCATACCCAGTGCCGACACCTCAGGCCCTGTGGCCGAGCACGTGCAGCTGCGTCGCGATGTCCCTCAGCACCGGGTGGGTGGCGGCGACCTGCTCAAGGGCGACCAGCGCCTCGGCGGCGCCGGGCTCGCCGTCGACGAGCCTGCTCGGGACCAGGTCGGCGAAGACCCGCACGCCGTGGACGGCGCCGACGGAGAACCCGGTCGCGGCCAGCAGCTCGGCCAGCGTCTCGGCGGCGAAGCGCCTCGGGGTGGGGTCGCGGTCGCCCCACGTGCCGCTGGGGTCGTCGAGCACGGCCCGCGCCTCCTCGAACTGGCCCGCGAGCGCCCGGTGGATGGCGCTGCCGACGGGGTTGGCGGCCAGCACGCTCACCGCGCCGCCCCTGCGCAGCACGCCCGCGACGGCGGTCAGCGCGCTGATCGGGTCTTCGACGTATTCGAGCACGCTGTGGCAGAGCACCAGGTCGGCGCTGTCGCGGCTGAGCAGCTCGCCCAGGTCGGCGGCGTCGCCCTGAAGGCCCCGCACGCTCACGCCCTTCTCCTTGGTGCGGCGTTCGAGCGCGGCCAGCGAGTCGGGGCTCGGGTCGACGACGGTGACGGTGTGACCCAGCGCCGCCAGCGGCACGGCGAACCCGCCGGTGCCGCCCCCGGCGTCGACGATGTCGAGCGACTCACGCCTGGTCGCCGCCGTCCGTTCGGCCAGCACGGACCGCAACGCGTCCCAGACGACGGCGGTCCGCACCGCCGGGGTCCTCGTGACGCCTTCAGCACGCAACGTCGGCTCGCCTCCCTCTCCCCCCGCGACGGGCCCGAGCTCCGGCCCCTCGCGATCACGCACTTCATGAACTGCGCTTCTCCGCGGATGGGCCCAGCCTACGCCGTGCGCCGACCCCCCGCTCGCCGTCACCGGCATCCTGCCGGCCGCCGCCCGCCGGGTCAGGCGTCGAACCGGGCGACCAGCCGCTTCGGCGCCCGCAGCCGCCACGCGTCCGCCAGCAGCTCGCCCATCTCCTCGGCGTCCACGGCCCCGAACCGCACGAGCACGGCGGCATACCCGTCATAGTGCGGCGTGGTGAAGAACGCGGCCGGCTCGGCCGCGATGAGCCCGGCCTTCTCCTCCTCGGAGCCGACCGGCAGCACCAGCACCCCGGCGGCGGCCGGGCCCTCCTCCCGCACCCGGGCGAACCACTTGCCGCGGACGTAGAAGGCGGGCGTGCCGTACATGGTCTTCTCGACGGTCTCGGGCAGCGCCAGCGCGAGCCGGCGCACATCGTCCTCGGTCACCATGGCCATACGATATTGCCGGAAAAACGGAAAAGGGGCGCGTCGCGGCTGGTGACGCGCCACTTGTCCGCACGCTCCCTGGCCTCACGGCCAGGCCTCGCACAAAGGCGCGCCTTCGCGAGCCGTGCAGGCCGGCGTGGTTGGAACGTACCCCGAAGTCGGGCTTTTGACGGTGTCTAAAGGGTGAGGCTTGGCTTGAGCTGCTTGAAGCGGGCCAGCAGACCGTTCACGAACTGCGGCGACTCGTCGGTGGACAGCTCGGCCGCCAGGTGCACCCACTCGCTGATCACGACGCCCTCGGGCACGTCGGGGATCCAGAGCAGCTCGTAGGTGCCCCCGCGCAGCAGGTTGCGGTCGACGGCGGGCATCCGGTCGAGGGTCCAGCCCTCGGCGTACGTGGTGATCAGCTCGTCGATGCGCGCGTGGTGCCTGGCGACGCCCTCGACGATCGTCGAGGTGTATTCGTTGACCGGGGGCTCCTGCCGCTCCACGCGTTCGGCGAGGATCTTCAGCGGATCCTCGCCGCGCAACTCGGCCTCGAAGAGGATGTCAAGCGCCCGCCGGCGTGCTTTGCCGCGTGCCGACACCTCAGGCCCGGCCGAGGTATTCGCCGCTGCGGGTGTCGACCTTGACCTTCTCGCCGGTGGTGATGAACAGCGGCACCTTGATCTCGGCGCCGGTCTCCAGCGTGGCGGGCTTGGTGCCGCCGGTGGAGCGGTCGCCCTGCAGGCCGGGCTCGGTTTCGGCGATGGTCAGCTCGGCCGCGGCGGGCAGGTCGACGTAGAGGGCCGAGCCCTCGTTGAACGCGACCGTGGCCAGAGTGTTCTCCAGCATGTAGTTGGCGGCGGTGCCGACGGTGACACTGGGCACGTTGACCATGTCGTAGGTCTCGGTGTCCATGAACACGAAGTCGTCGCCGTCCTTGTACGAGTACTGCATCTCGCGCTTGTCGACGTTGGCCACGTCGACCTTCACGCCGGCGTTGAAGGTCTTGTCGACGACCTTGCCGGAGAGGACGTTCTTGAGCTTGGTGCGCACGAATGCGCCGCCCTTGCCCGGCTTGACGTGCTGGAACTCGACCACGGCCCAGAGCTCACCGCCCTCGAGCTTCAGCACCATGCCGTTCTTGAGGTCGTTGGTCGTCGCCACTCGTTCTCTCCCGCGTGCGGCCGCTCTAAAGAACGAGCAGCTCCTTTGTCGTCTTCGTGAAAAGTTCCGGCCCGCCCACACGTGTCACGAGGGTGTCCTCGATGCGAACCCCGCCCCGGCCCGGGAGATAGACCCCGGGCTCGACGGTGATCGGAACTCGATCCTCTAGTCTACCGGTCCGAGAGGGGCCCAGGAACGGCTCCTCGTGGATCTCCAGGCCGACGCCGTGTCCCAGGCCGTGCCGGAAGCGACTGCCGTAACCCGCGTCCTCGATGACCGTGCGGGCCGCCGCGTCCACCTCCCTGGCCCCCGCGCCCGGCGCGAGCGCGTGCCTGCCGGCCCGCTGCGCCTCGGCGACCAGGTCGTAGATCTCGCGCTGCCAGTCCGCCGGCGGGCCCAGGCAGACCGTTCTGGTCATGTCGGCGTGGTAGCCCTCGTAGCGGGCGCCGAAGTCGATGGTGACCAGGTCACCGGCGCGCAGCTCCCTGCCGGAGGGGGCGTGGTGCGGGATCGCGCCGTTCTCGCCGGCGGCCACGATCGTGTCGAACGCGGGTTTGTCGGCGCCCAGCTCGGTCATGCGGTTGTCGAGGAGGCGGGCGAGGTCGCGCTCGGTGATCCCCGGGACGATTTTCCCGGAAATATCGGCAAAAGCCTGATCGGTGATCTCGCAGGCGGTACGCAGGAGCTCCAGCTCGCCGTCGTCCTTGACCGCCCGCAGCAGCTCCACCACCGGCTCAAGCGGCACCAGCCCCTCGCCCAGGCGCCGGTACGTGGCCACGCTCATCCACGCCGCCTCGATCCCGGCGCCCGGCTCCACCAGCGCGCTCTCCACGTCGTACGCCTCGACCGTCGGCACGTCCAGCGCGCGGGCCACCTCGATGTAGCGGTTGTCGGTCGCCAGCAGCGCCGTGCCGTCGGCCCTGACCAGGACGGCGGCGTTCGAGCTGGCCAGCCCGGTGAGGTAGCGGACGTTCACGGCAGAGGTGACGAGCAGGGCGGGCACCTCACGGGCGGGCAGCAGATCGGCGAGGCGCGCCCGGCGCGCCGCGTAATCGACGGTCATTGCGCCAATGTACGTGTTACGGCCCTTCTAGTCGCCGGGCAGTCGCCAGTCGTTCAGGACCTGCGCCGCCGGCCCGGACCTTTCCATCTCGCCCTTCTCCTGCGCCCGCTCCAGGTCGCGGTAGACGCCGGCGATCTGGTTCATCCCGTCGTCGATGCGGCCCTCCTCGAACCTCCTGGCCGCCTTCCTGATCTTGTCGCGCGCCTTGCCCGCGACCCTGGGATCGATCGCGCCCATGGCCTGCTGGGCCATCAGCGCGCTGTCGAACTCCGACAGCCACTTGCGGTAGCCGCCCGGCGGGATCGCATCGCCCAGGGTGGCCTTGGGCTGGACCGAGGACGGCTCCTCCGGCCCCAGGGTGCTCACCAGCCCGGGCGTGGCCTCCTTGGTGGGAAGTGTCGTCACAGTCGGGAGAGCGGTCGGCAGCGTCGTCGGCAGCGTGGTCGGTTGTGTCGTCGGCTCGGCGGTCGGGGTGGACGCCGTCACCGGCTCCTCCTTCCTCGATCCCGCCCACATCACCATGACCACGGTCACCACCGCGATGACCACCACGGCGGCGCCGAGCTGGAGGATGAGCCGGCGGTTCGACGGCGGTTCGGGCTCGATGTCGCCCGCCTGGTAGACGGCGGTGTCACCGGCCCTGGACCCCCCGCCGTGCCCCGCGACCTGGAAGACCTCGGTCGCGCCGCCCCCTGACGCGCCGGACGCCGGCCCGGCGTTCCTGAGCGAGACGCCCGTCACGGGCATGCCCGGCCCGGGGGGAGCCGCCGCGGGCGGTGCGGCGGGGTTGGCGCGCGGCCGCGCGATGGCGGCCAGCGCCCGCCGGATCGCCTCACCGCTGCCGGGCCGCTGCGCGGGATCCTCGGCGATCATGGCCAGGACGAGCCGGTCCAGCTCCGCGGGCACCTCGGCCCGCGACGCGCTCGGCGGCGTGGCCGCGCCCCGGCTGGAGGCAGCGCCGGAGGCGCCGTCGGAAGCCTCCCCGAAGGGCGGGCGGCCGCACAGCAGCTCGTAGCAGACGCACCCCAGCGCGTACAGATCCCCGGCGGCCGCGGCCTCCTGCCCCGCCGCCCGCTCGGGCGCCAGGTACCGCGAGCCGTCCGGCACCCGGTCGTCCATCCCGAACCCGACGACCTTGAGCACCCCGCTCCCGGCCAGCCGGAAGGCGTGCGGGGCGACGTTCCCGTGCACGACCCCGGCCCGGTGCGCGGCGTCGAGCCCGGCGGCGGCCTGCCCGATCAGGTCGCACACCTCGACGACGGGCAGGGGACCCCGCGCGCCCAGCTCCTCGCCCAGGCTGGGGCCGGTGAGGAACTCCATCACGAGGAACGGCGCGCCGTCATGGTCGCCGACGTCCAGCACCATGGCCACGTTCGGGTGGATCACCCGGGCCACGGCCTGGGCGTGCTGCCGCAGCACCTCCCGGGTCGTGGCCCCCGCCACGCGGGCGCCGAGCACCTTAACGGCCACGACCCAGTCGGCCCGCGTGTCGTACCCTCGCCAGACCTCGCCCATCGGCCCGCTGCTGATGCGCTCGTCAAGCCGGTACCGGTCAGCGACCAAGGACGGCGTCGAGTCGGACATATCCCCGCCAATTACTCGAACATCAGGATTTCCGACCCACCATAGGGCCCCACGGCCCCTGCCGCCCCATCATCGGGGGGCGCACGCCCGAGCCGGGCGGCCCGCTCGCGTATCGGCAGGCCGCCCGGCGGCGAGGTCAGGCCGCCACGGGCCGCGGCACGCGGCCCGCCGGCGCGGCGGTGTCGAGCGGCTGCGGCGCCGCGTTGAAGACGGCCTCGTCCAGGCGGCCCTCCGAGCGCGCCACCAGGACGGGGACGACGAGCTGCCCCGCGACGTTGGTGGCGGTGCGGATCATGTCCAGGATCGGGTCGATGGCCAGCAGCAGGCCGACGCCCTCAAGGGGCAGGCCCAGCGTGCTGAGCGTGAGCGTCAGCATGACGGTCGCGCCGGTCAGGCCCGCCGTGGCGGCCGAGCCGACCACCGACACGAACGCGATCAGCAGGTAGTCGCCGAACCCGAGGGGCACGCCGAACACCTGGGCCACGAAGATCGCGGCCAGCGCCGGGTAGACCGAGGCGCATCCGTCCATCTTGGTGGTGGCGCCGAAGGGCACCGCGAAGGAGGCGTAGTCGCGGTCCACGCCGTTGCGCTCGACGGTGACCCGCTGCGTCAGCGGCAGCGTGCCGACGGACGAGCGGGAGACGAACGCCAGCTCGATCGCGGGCCACGCGTTGCGGAAGAACTGGACGGGGTTGACCTTGCCCCACACCGCCAGCACCGTCGGGTAGACGGCCAGCAGCACGATGAGGCAGCCGATGTACACCCCGGCGCTGAACTTGGCCAGCGGCGCCAGCAGGTCCCACCCGTACGTGGACACGGCCTTGCCGATCAGGCCCGCGGTGCCGATGGGGGCCAGGCGGATGACCCACCACAGCGCCTTCTGGACCAGTTCCAGGACGGAGCGGGCCAGGTTCAGGAACGGCTCGGCCTTCTCGCCGGCCGCCAGGGCCGCCGCGCCGAGCACGACCCCCAGGAAGACGATCTGGAGGACCTTCACCTCGGTGAAGGCGGTGACGATGTTGGTGGGCACGATGCCGGTGACGAAGTCGAGCCAGGTGCCCGCGCCGTCGGTGTCGACGGCCTTGGCTGCGGCCGTGTCGAGGGTGACGCCCTGGCCGGGGTTGATGAGCAGGCCGAGCCCGATCGCCAGCGCCACGGAGGCGAACGCGGTGACGAGGAACCACAGCAGCGTCTTGGACGCGAGCCTGGCGGCGCCGTTGACGTTGCGCAGGTTGGCCACGCTGACCAGGACGGCGGTGAAGACCAGGGGCGGCACGGCGAGCTTGAGCAGCTGGACGAAGATCTGCCCGATCCGGGTCAGCGTCTCGGCCAGCCAGGCCACGTCCCAGATCTTGGCGACGAAGCCCAGCGCGATGCCGGCCGCGAGGCCGAGCAGGAGTTGCAGGGAGAAGGAGAATCTCTTCATGGGTGGGGAGTTCCTGAGGTTCAGGGCATGCCGGAACCCGCGAGGTGGCATGCCGGATGAGGATTGGTGATCGAGGCTGAACGCGGTCAGCGACAGAGCGATCCGTGCAACCGGCACAGATCGACGTGCAGCCGCTCGACGAGCCACACGAACACCAGGGAGAACCTCACAAGCTCCCACAACACCCGTGAAATCGGGCATATTCCACTAACGGGTGTGGCTCACCCCACAATGTCCTTGATCTTCTCGATCAGCCGCACCCGGTCCTCGTGGGTCCTGCCGAACGGCGCCACGTTGAGCGTGGTCACCCCGGACTCCTTCATCGCCTGGACCCGGTCGCGCACGAACCCCTCGCTGCCGATCAGCGACATGCTCTCCAGCAGCTCGCCGGGCACCAGCGCGGCCGCCTCGTCCTTCTTGCCCTCAAGGTAGAGGTCCTGGATCCGCTCGGCCTCCTCCTCGTAGCCGTAGCGCCTGGCCAGGTCGTTGTAGAAGTTGCGGCCCTTGGCGCCCATGCCGCCGATGTACAGGGCCGCCATCGGCCGCCCGAACTCCAGCAGCCCGGCCACGTCGTCGCCGATCGCCAGCGACGCCTGCGCGATCACGTCCAGCTCGCCCAGCTCGGGGTCGCGCCCGGCCTTGCCGGCGGCCAGCGACGGGCCCCACACGGCGGCGGCCTTCTCGGGCACGTAGAAGATCGGCTCCCAGCCCTCGGCCAGCTCGGCGGCGAGCTCGACGTTCTTGGGCCCGATGGCGGCGATCACGATCGGGATGCGGGGCCGTACCGGGTGGTTGATGAGCTTCAGCGCCTTGCCCAGGCCCGTGCCCTGGTCGGGCGGGAGCGGCAGCGTGTAGTGCTTGCCCTCGTGCACCAGGCGCTCGCGCCGCCACACCTGGCGGCAGATCTCGATGACCTCCCTGGTGCGCCCGAGCGGCGCCGTGTACGGCACCCCGTGGAAGCCCTCGATCACCTGCGGCCCCGACGCGCCCAGGCCGAGCGTGAAGCGCCCGTCGGAGACGTAGTCGAGGCCCGCGGCGGTCATGGCCAGCAGCGTCGGCGTGCGGGAGTAGATCGGCAGGATGCCGGAGGCGATCTCCAGCCGCTCGGTCCTGGCCGCGATGTACCCCATCTGGCTGACGGCGTCGAAGCTGTAGGCCTCGGCCACGAAGACGATGTCGAGCCCGGCCTTCTCGTAGTCCGCCAGCTCGGCCACCGTCTCCTTGAAGCCGCCCGAGTAGTTGAGTGCCATACCGATGCGCATGCCGGGCTCCCACTGAAACCGAATGATATTCCGTTGCGACGCGAACAGGCTATCGCGTCGGCGCGGGAGGCAGGGAGCCACTAGCCTGGATCAGGTGCTGAGTCGGCTCGTCGTCATCGTGTCCGCCGTGGTCGCCGTGGCCTTGGCCGGACACCAGCTGATTCCCGCGCTCGGCGGGTTCACGCCCGTGATGGAGAGCCTGCTGCCCTGGCTGGGCGTGTCCGTGCCGGTGCTGCTCCTGGCCGCGGTGGTGGCACGCTCCAGGGTGGCCGTCGCCGCGGCGCTGGTGCCCGGGCTGGTGTGGGCGGCGATGTTCGGCTCCACGCTGTTCCGCTCGCCGCCGGGCGGCCCGAGCGACCTGGCCGTCGGCACGGTCAACGTGGGCGTGACCAACGACGCCTCGGGCGAGGCCGTCCGCGTGATCGCCAAGGACCTCGACCTGCTCGCCGCCCAGGAGCTGACCAGCGGCGGCCCTGCGGCCAAGCAGCTCAACAAGATGTTCAAGTACCACTATCCGGTCAGCACGGTCGGCCTGTGGAGCCGCTACCCGATCAGCGACACCAAGCCGCTCGACGTCGGCCTGGGCTGGCCCCGGGCGCTGCGCGCGGTGGTCGCCACCCCCAAGGGCAAGGTGACCGTCTACGTCATGCACCTGGCCTCGGCCCGCCCCGGGGCGACCACCTCTCGGGACGCCTCCCTCGCGCACGCGCGCCGGCTCATCGACGCCGACCCGAGCAGGCGCATCCTGCTCCTCGGCGACCTCAACACCGCCACCACCGACCGGGGCATGCGGGGGCTGACCCCGCCGCTGAGCGACGCGCAGATCGTGGCGGGCGACGGGTTCGGGTTCACCTGGCCGTCCGAGTTCCCCATCACCCGGCCCGACCACATCCTGTTCAAGGGCATGACGGCGACCAAGGCGGGCGTCGCCCCCGCGACCGGCAGCGACCACCGCGCCGCCATCGCCTCACTGCGACTCTAGGTGGGGCTCCAGCAGCCGCAGGTCCTGGGGCGTGTCGATGTCGGCCGGGTCCCCGTGCTCGTCGCACGGCACCTCGCTGACCAGCTCGGGGTGGGCCTTCATGAACGGCCGCGCCCCCACGTCCCCCTCGGCCAGCTCCGCCACCCTGGCGAAGTGCTCGCGGGCGATCAGCACCGGGTTCCTGCGCCTGCCCCCGTAGGTGGCGACGGCCAGCCCGGCGCCCGAGGCGATCAGCGCCCGTACCGCGCCCGGGCGGATGAACGGCTGGTCCACCAGCGCGACCACCACGGCCTCCGCCTCCGGCGGCAGCGCGGCGAGCCCGACGCGCAGGGACGAGCCCATGCCGGACGCCCAGCCGGGGTTGCGCACGGTCACCGCGCCGCGCACCTGCACGGTGGCCGCGCCGAGCACGACCACCACGGGGTGGCAGCCGCCCTCCTCCAGCAGCCGCACGCCGCGGTCGACCAGCCGCTCGCCCGCGTACTCGACCAGCGCCTTGGGCGTGCCCAGCCGGGCGCCCTCACCCGCGGCCAGCAGCAACCCGGCCACCTTCGCGCTCTTCATGAGACCCCGTCATGGCCGTCGTGGTGGGCATCGTGGTGGCCGTCGTGGTGGGCATCGTGGTGGGCGTCGTGGTGGGCGTCGTGGTGGGCGTCGCCGTGGATGCGGCCCTCGGTGCTGGACAGCGGGCGGCCCGAGCCGCCCCAGCGGAGCTGGATCAGCTCGGCGGCGATCGACACGGCCGTTTCCTCGGGGGTGCGCGCGCCGAGGTCGAGCCCGATGGGCGAGCGCAGCCTGGCCAGCTCGGCGTCGGTGAGCCCGCACTCGCGCAGCCGGGCGAGGCGGTCCTCGTGGGTGCGGCGCGAGCCCATGGCGCCCACGTACCCGGCGCCGGTGCGCAGGGCCACCTCCAGCAGCGGCACGTCGAACTTGGGGTCGTGGGTGAGCACGCAGATCACCGTACGCTCGTCCACCCGCACCGACGACAGGTAGTCGTGGGGCCACTTGACCACGACCTCGTCGGCGTCGGGGAAGCGCTTGGCGGTGGCGAAGATCGGGCGGGCGTCGCAGACCGTGACGTGGTAGCCGAGGAACTTGCCCACCCTGGCCACGGCCGCCGCGAAGTCGATCGCCCCGAACACCAGCATGCGCGGCGGCGGCGCGAACGACTGCACGAACACCGCCAGGTCGTCCAGCCGCCGCTCCCCCTGGCCGCCGTAGCGCCTGACGCCGGTCAGGCCCTGGGCGAGCATGCCGCGCGCGTCGTCGTCCACGGCCTCGTCGAGCCGGTCGAGCCCGAGTGTGCCGGACGAGCGGTCCGGCCAGATGACCCGGCGGGCGCCGACCTGCCCGGGACCCGAGATGATGGTGGCGACGGCCACCGGCTCGCGCGCGTCCACGGACACCGAGATCTCCCCCAGCTCGGGGAACGTCTCGATCGAGATCGGCTCGACGAATATGTCGATGATGCCGCCGCAGGTCAGCCCGACGGCGAACGCGTCGTCGTCGCTCACCCCGTACCGCTGCAGGACGGGCCGGTCGGCCTCGGTGGCCAGCTCGAACACCGCGCCCTCGACGCACCCGCCGGACACGCTGCCGACCACCTCGTCGCCGCGCACCGCCATGGCCGCGCCCGGCGGTCTGGGCGCGCTGCTGAACGTGCTCACCACCGTCGCCAGCCCGAACTCGAGCCCCGACTTCCACCACCTGACGATCTCCGGCAGCACGTCACGCATGGGCCAGCCTTTCACTCAGTCGCTCATAGGCGGCCAGGCTGTGCCCGGCCACCAGGTCGTCCACGTACGGGAGCGCGGCCCGCATGCCGCCCGTGAGAGGCTGGTAGTCCTCATACCCCTTGTGCGGGTTGACCCAGATCACCCGGTGCGCCTGCCTGGCCAGCCTGGCCATCTGCGCCCCCAGCAGGGCGGGGTCGCCGCGCTCCCATCCGTCGGAGGCGATCACGGCGATCGTCCCCCGCGCACTGTAACGGGACAGATATTCCTTGAGCTCATCGCCCAGCCGGGTCCCGCCGCTCCAGTCGGGGATGGCCCTGGAAGCCTCGTTCAGGGCGGTGCCGGGGTCGCGGTGGCGCAGTTCGGCGGTGATCGGGGTGAGCCTGGTGCCGACCGAGTAGACCTTGGTGGCCCGGGGTTCGCTCCTGACCAGCGCGTGGGCGAAGCGCAGCAAGGTCTCGGCGTACGGGGCCATCGAGCCGCTGACGTCCACGAACAGGACGACCGTGCGCGGCCGGGTGCTGTGCCGCTTGCGCCGGAGCCGGGCGATGTCGCCCTTCCTGAGCGCGTCGCGGATGGTGCGGCGCGGGTCGAGCACGCCCCGGTGGGCGCTCTCGAAGCGGCGCGAGCGCCGGCGTTCGCGCCCGCAGCTCAGCATGGCCAGCATCCGGTGCACCTCGGCCCGCTCGGCCTCGGTCAGCCTGGCCACGTCGCGCTGCCGCAGCACCTCGGCGCGGCTCGCCGTGGCCGGCGCCGCCGTCTCGTCGTCGCCGTCCGTGTCGCCATCCGTGTCACCGTCCGTGTCGCCGCGCGTCTCCGCCGCCAGGTGCCTGGTGACGCTGGTCGTGCTCGTACGGGCGACGCCCGCCCGCACCCCCCCGAAGTACGCGGCGAAGCACCGGTCGTAGCGCGGCAGGTCGTCGGGCGTGGCGCAGAGCGTGAACCGCCCGGCCCAGTAGACCTCGCCGGAGTCGGCCACGTCGAGGTGGTCGAGCGCCCTGAGCAGGTTCTGCGTCCGCTCGTGATCGGCGGCGACCCCGGCCGCCCGCAGCGTCCTGGCGAACGCGGCGACGGTGGCGACCAGCTCATCCATGGGGCAGCAGCCCGTTGCCGAGCACGTTCGAGACGTCCTCCCGGTACTTCAGCGCCGCCCCCAGGGTGGCCGCCGCCAGGGCGGGATCGAGCTCCTTGGCGCCCAGCGTCAGCAGCGCCTCGGTCCAGTCGAGCGTCTCGGCCACGCCCGGCGGCTTGACCAGGTCCGCCTGGCGCAGCCGCTCGGCGGCCCGCGCCACCTGCACGGCCAGCGTCTCGGTGCAGCCGGGCAGCCGGCGCAGCAGGATGGCGACCTCGCGGTCGAAGCTGGGGTGTTCGAGCCAGTGGTAGAGGCAGCGCCGCTTGAGCGCGTCGTGCACCTCGCGTGTCCTGTTGGAGGTCACCACGACCACCGGCGGCGTCCTGGCCTTGACGGTGCCGAGCTCGGGGATGGAGATGGTGAAGTCGGAGAGCACTTCGAGCAGGAACGCCTCGAACTCGTCGTCGGCCCGGTCGATCTCGTCCACGAGCAGCACGCTCGGCTGGGTCTCGATGGCCTTGAGCAGGGGCCGCGCGATCAGGAACCGGCGGTCGTAGATCTCCCCCTCCAACCGGCTCACGTCGGTGACGCCCGCGGCCTCCGCGGCTTTCAGGTGGAGCAGCTGGCGCGCGAAGTCCCAGTCGTACAGCGCCTGGGCCGCGTCCAGGCCCTCGTAGCACTGGAGCCTGATGAGCGGCGCCTTGAGCAGGCTCGCCAGCGTCTTGGCGAGCTCGGTCTTGCCGACCCCCGCCTCGCCTTCGAGGAAGAGGGGCCGGCCCATCCTCAGCGCCAGGAAGGCGGCCGTGGCCAGCCCCTCGTCGGCCAGGTAGGCGTGCCGGTCGAGGAGCTCGATGAGCTTGTCAGGCGAGTCGATGTCCATTGCCGTGATTGTCCGCCGCAGCACCCCTTCAGGCTACGTCGACACCCGGGCCGGCGATATTCGCCCGCCGCCGATGACACCCTGCCACCGGCCGGCTACTTCTCGCGAGCCTCGCCGCGCTCCCGGATCAGGGCGTCCAGCTCCAACGTGGCCCGGCGGGCGCGGGGCTTCTCCGAGCCCTGGATGCCCATGGCCCCGATGGTGCGCCCGTCAGAGGTGTCGATCTTCGGCCAGGGGTCGCCCACCAGCAGCGTGACCTCCAGGATCTCCGGCCACGTGTAGCGGTAGGTGCGGGCGGCGTTGACGATCGTGACGCCCTCGTCGTCCGCCTCCACCCGCACCCGCCCCAGCAGGTGCAGCACGAACGCCACCGCGCACCCGAACGCCACGATCGCCAGCCGGTCGGGCAGCTTGAACGGCTCGGCGATGAAGAGCGCCATGACCACCGACCCGAGCACGATCACGGCGGCGGAGCCGTACGCGACGATCCGCGGTTTGCGGGGACGCCAGGTGATGGGCAGGGGCGGTGGAGTGATCGGCTCGGGCACGAAGGAAACCTACCGCAGGCTAGTGGAGGTCCCGCAGGAGGAGGGCGGTCTCGAGCGCGGCGATGGCCGACTCGTACCCCTTGTCCTCCTTGCTGCCCGGCAGGCCCGAGCGGTCGAGGGCCTGGTCCATGGTCTCGCAGGTGAGGACGCCGTTGCCGACGGGCGTCTCCTCATCCAGCGAGATCCGGGTCAGGCCCGCGGTCACCGAGTCGCAGACGTAGTCGAAATGGGCGGTCTCGCCCTTGATGACCGCGCCCAGCGCCACCACGGCGTCACAGCGGCGGGCCAGCGCCTGGGCGACCACCGGGATCTCCAGCGAGCCCGGCACCCGCACCACGGTCGCCGTGGCGCCGCTGTCGTCGCAGGCCTGCAGGGCCCGCGCCACGAGCTGATCGGTGATCTTGGCGTGCCAGCTGGCCGCCACCACCCCCACGCTCAGCCCCGAGGCGTCGGGCGCCGCCACATCCGGCCGTCCTTGTCCACTCATGCGTCCTCCTCCGTCGGCCCCATGAGCGGTATACCGCTGCGTCTGATTGATCGCTCGCTGCGCTCGCTCATGATGCCTCCGGGATGTGATGGCCGAGGCGGTCGCGCTTGGCCGTGAGGTAACGCTCGTTGTGCGGGTTCATGGCCACGGGCAGGGGCTCGCGGCCGAGGACCTTGATGCCGTAGCCGTCCATGCCCTTGAGCTTGGCCGGGTTGTTGGTGAGCAGCCGCACCGACCTGACGCCCAGGTCGGCCAGGATCTGCCCCGCGTTGGAGAACTCCCGCGCGTCCACCGGCAGCCCCAGCTCCACGTTGGCGTCGACGGTGTCGCTGCCGTTGTCCTGCAGGTTGTACGCCTTGAGCTTGGCCAGCAGGCCGATGCCCCGGCCCTCGTGGCCGCGCAGGTAGACGATCACGCCGCGGCCCTCCTCGGCGATGGCCGCCATGGCGTTGCCGAGCTGCACGCCGCAGTCGCAGCGCAGCGAGCCGAACACGTCGCCGGTCAGGCACTCGGAGTGGGCCCTGACCAGGATGTTCTCGCCGTCGGACAGGTCGCCGAAGACGAGGGCGACGTGCTCGCCGCCGTCGAGCGCGCTGCCGTAGCCGTAGACCCGCCACATCCCGTACGCGTTCGGCAGCCGCGTCTCGGCCACCCGCGTGACCATGCTCTCGGCCCGGCGGCGGTGGTCGACGAGCTGCTCGATGGAGACCAGCGCCAGGTCGTGCTCGTCGGCGAAGCGGCGCAGCTCGGGCAGCCGGGCCATGGTGCCGTCGTCGTTGACCACCTCGGCCAGCGCGCCCGCGGGCGACAGCCCGGCGAGCCTGGCCAGGTCCACGGCCGCCTCGGTGTGGCCGCGCCTGCCCAGCACGCCGCCCTCGTGGTAGCGCAGCGGGAAGATGTGCCCGGGACGCACCAGCTCGTTGGGCTCGGTCGCGGAGTCGGCGAGCGTGCGGATGGTCTGGGCCCGGTCGGCCGCGGAGATGCCCGTGGTGACGCCGTCGCGGGCGTCCACGGTGATCGTGTACGCCGTGCGCATGCGCTCCTTGTTGTGCGCGACCATCAGGGGCAGCCCGAGCCGGTCGAGCTCCTTGCCCTCCATGGCCACGCAGATCATCCCGCTGGTGTGCCTGATCGTGAACGTGCACAGGTCAGGCGTGGCCTTGGCCGCGGCGAAGATGAGGTCGCCCTCGTTCTCCCTGTTCTCGTCGTCGACCACGACGACGGGCCGGCCGTTGCGGATGTCGTCGATGGCCCGCTCGATGGGGTCCAGCTTGACGTCGCTCACGGCGCCACCGCCACGCCGACCTCGGCCGTCCGGTATTCACGCAACCACTTCACGAACCCGATCACCACCAGAACGAAGAAGATCCCATAAACCCACCCGGAGACCACCAGCCCCGAGCTGAACGCCAGCGGCACGCCGACCAGGTCGACGGCCACCCACACGATCCAGAAGTCCACCAGCGCCCGGCCCTGCGCCCAGGTGGCCATCGCGCTGCCGACGAAGATGTAGGCGTCGGCGGCCACCAGGAAGGCGCCCTTCGGCAGCGGCACCTGCGCGCCCCACGACAGGCCGGTGACGAAGAACAGCAGCCCGACCAGGGCCGTGCCCAGCAGCATCCCGCCGATCAGCAGCGACCGCTCCCACCACGCGGCGGGGCGGACGCGCAGCTGCCTGCCGTCCTGCGTGCCGCGCCGCCACGCCCACCAGCCGTAGATCGCCAAGCCCGCGAACAGGGCCTGCTTGAGCGCGTTCCCGGTGATGTGCGCGTTGATCGAGGCGACGAACAACAGCACCGAGCCGGCGAACTGCACCGGCCAGGTCCACATCGACTTGCGCATGGCGAGCAGGACCGTCGACAGGGCGGCGATGTTGCCGATCAGGTCGGTCCAGAGCACATGAGTGCCGAATACGTCGAATCCGGCGTCGGCCCAGTTCACTGCCTGACCACCAGCCTTTCCACATACTTCGCGATCACGTCGACCTCGATGTTCACGGTGTCGCCCACCTGACGCTCGCCCATGGTCGTGAGCTTGAGCGTGGTGGGGATGAGGCTCACACCGAAGCTGTCGTCGTCAACCGTGGTGACCGTCAGGCTGATTCCGTCGATCGCGATCGAGCCCTTCTCCGCCACGTACCGGCTCAGCGCCTCGGGAAGCGAGAAGCGCAGGTCGTCCCAGCTCTCGCCGGGCTGCCTGGACAGCAGCACGGCGGTGCCGTCCACGTGGCCCTGCACGATGTGGCCGCCGAGGCGCTGGTCGGCGCGTACGGCGCGTTCCAGGTTCACGGGGGAGCCGGGGACGAGCCCGCCGAGGGAGCTGCGGTCGAGCGACTCCCTCATCACGTCCACGGTGAACACCTCGTCCCCGACCTCCACGACGGTGAGGCACACGCCGTTGACCGCGATCGAGTCGCCGTGCTTGGCGTCGGAGGTGACGACCGGGCCGCGCACCGACAGCACGGCCCCGCCGCCCGCCTGGTCGATGGCCACCACGTCGCCCTTTTCCTCAATGATTCCGGTGAACATCACTGCTCCCTGCCTGGTTGGGTGGCGGGCCGGGCGATCAGCCGTACATCCGGCCCGATGAGGGAAATCTCGTCAAAAGTCAGGCGGTGGATCGCGCCGATCGTCCCCACCCCGGCCGCGCCGAGCGCGGCCCGCCCGGAGCCGAGCAACGCGGGGGCCACGTACGCGACCACGCGATCCACCAGGCCCCGCCGCAGGAACTCGCCGGCCAGCGTGGGGCCGCCCTCCAGGAACACGCTGACGACCTCGCGCGTGGCCAGCTCCTTGAGGAGTGCTTCGAGGTCGAGGCCGTGGCCGTCGCTCGGGAGGCGGAGAAGGTCGGCCTTGAGTTCGGTGCCGGTGTCCTCGGCGATGGCGACGAGCGTGGGGGCGCGGTCGTCGAGCACCCGGGCGCCCTGCGGCGTCCTGGCCCGCGCGTCCACCACGACCCGCAACGGCTTCCGCCCATCCGCACCGGGACTCCCCGCCCCGCCGGCGCCCGCACCCGGGGTGGCCGCCGGCGCCGGGCGGGCCGTGAGGTGGGGGTCGTCGGCGAGGACGGTGCCGATGCCCGCGACGATCGCGTCGGCGGCGGCCCGCAGCCGGTGCACGTCGGCCCTGGCCTCGGGCGAGGTGATCCACTGGCTGGTCCCGTCCTCGGCCGCCGACCGCCCGTCGAGCGTGGCCGCGAACTTCCAGGTCACGTGCGAGCGCCCGAGCCGCGCGTACGTCAGCCACTCCTCGTTGACCCGCTCCGCCTCGGCGGCCCGCACCCCGGACGTCACCGCGACCCCGTGCGCCCGCAGCCGCGCCGCGCCCCCGGCCGCCTTGGGGTTGGGGTCCGGCACCGCGATCACCACCCGCGCGACCCCCGCCGCCAGCAGCGCCTGGCTGCACGGCCCTGTGCGGCCCGTGTGGTCGCAGGGTTCGAGCGTCACGTACGCGGTGCCGCCACGCGCCCGCTCCCCCGCCTGCGCCAGCGCCACGACCTCGGCGTGCGGCCCGCCCGCGTACGCGTGGAAGCCCTCGCCCACGACGTGACCGGCGGCGTCGAGCACGACGCAGCCCACGACGGGGTTGGGGCTGGTGGTGCCGTGTCCGCGCCCGGCCAGTTCGACGGCGCGGGCCATGTGCGCGGCGTCCTGCGCGGGTATCTCCACCGGGGGTCTCCTACTCGCCAGTAGCTCCAAGCCACGGCGGGCCCCGGGGGATTTCGGCCCTGATGCCGCTGTGCATCAGGGCAGGCGCCCGGCTGGGACACCGGACACCTCGCGCGCTTCCTCCCATCCGGACTTTAACCGTCGGTCCCGGAATTTCACCGGGTCAACCGGCCGATGGCATCGGCCGGGTCGCGGACTGTAACCGCCGGTTCGGAATTTCACCGACCCCGGAGCACGCTAGCTCTCGTTCGCTACCAGTGTGCCATGCCCGAATTGCCGCACGCGACCGCCCCGGCATATTTGACCAAGCGCTAGGTTAGGCGGCCATGAGACGGCGCGCCCGCCGGGCGGCCGGGCTGTAGAGGACGTCCCCCGGGACCAGCCCGATCCCGGTGTGCAGGGTGCGCAGGGTCGCCGTGGCCCACAGGTCGCCGACCGGTGTGGCGGGCAGCCCGTACAGCCGTCTCGCCCAGCGCGGCAGCGTGGCGAACGACAGCAGCGTCAAAGCGGGCAGCGCGGGCTTGAGCGGCGTGAGCATGCGCGGGAGCGGGGCGTTCAGCGACAGGCGGAGCGGATGGGCCGCCTCGGGGACGAACCGCAGCCCCGGCCGCTCGGCCTCGATGTAGTCGCGCAGTTCGGCCACCGACCCCGGGACGTCCTCCGCCTTCAGCCCCACCACCTCGGCCGCCCGCCGCCACTCCGCGACGAACGCGTCGGCCTCGGCGTCCGTCAGCCGCACCCCGGCCCGCCGGGCGACCGACAGGTAGGAGTCGACCTCGCCGACGTGGACCCAGCGCAGGGCGGCGGGCTCGTCCAGGCGGAAGGTGGTGCCGGTGTCGGGGTCGTAGGCGGTCAGGTGGGCGTGGATCTTGCGGACGCGCCGTCCCGCCCGTTCGACCTCGGCGTCGGACCCGTACGTGCGCACGCGTACGAACTCGGTGGTCCGCACGAACCTCGACCACGCCTCATGGGGGTCCATGAGCGCGGAGTTCTGCAGCACCCCGCGCATCGCCCGCGGATGCAGACCCTGCATCAGCAGCGCCCGGATGCCGCCCACCAGCAGGATCGGCTCACCCATCACCCGCCACGTCACCGATCGGGGCCCGAAGATCCCATGGTCGCCCATAAGTGAATAATTACCCGGGCAATGGGTGATTTATGCGCTTTTGAACGCGGCAGCGGCCCGGAGCGCGTCGACGGCGGCCTTCGGGTCGGAGGCCCCGTAGACGGCGCTGCCCGCCACGAACACGTCGGCGCCCGCGTCCGCGCACCGCTCGATCGTGCCCGCGTCGACTCCCCCGTCGACCTGCAGCCAGACGCGCCCGCCGTGCCGCTCGATCATCTGCCGCGCCCGCCGGATCTTGGGCAGCACCCCGTCGAGGAACTTCTGCCCGCCGAAGCCCGGCTCCACCGTCATCAGCAGGAGCATGTCGACCTCGGCCAGCAGGTCTTCGTACGGCTCGACGGGGGTGGCCGGGTTGAGCGCGAGACCGGCCCTGGCGCCGAGCGAGCGGATCTCGCGCAGCGTCCTGATCGGGCCCTTGGCCGCCTCGGCGTGGATGGTCACGCTGCCCGCCCCCGCCTCGGCGTACTGCGGCGCCCAGCGGTCGGGATCGTCGATCATGAGGTGGCAGTCGAGCGGCGTCGGGGTCGCCTTGCGCAGCGCCTCGACCACGGGAAGCCCGAGGGTGAGGTTGGGCACGAAGTGGTAGTCCATGACGTCGACGTGCAGCCAGTCGGCGTTGGGCACGGCGGCGGCCTCGTCGGCGAGCCTGGCGAAGTCGGCGGCGAGGATGCTGGGCGAGATCTGTACGGCCATGATTGCCCAAGTCTATTGAACGGCCCGCACCCGGCCCACCCGGCCCGGCGAACCGCTCACGAGCGGCGCTTGCGGAGCAGGGCCAGGAACATGGCGTCGGTGCCGTGCCGGTGCGGCCAGAACTGGACGTGCGGGCCGTCGCCCAGGTCGTCGACCTCGGGCAGGTAGGCGCGGGCGTCGAGCTGCTCGACGTCGTCCCGGCGGGCCAGGATGTCCCCGACCACGACCCGGGTCTCGGCCAGATGCGGCGAGCACGTGACGTACGCGACGACGCCGCCTGGGCGCACGGCGTCGAGCGCGGTGCCGAGCAGCCGCCGCTGCAGCTTGCCCAGGTCCGCGATCCCGTGCGGGTCCCGGCGCCAGCGCGCCTCGGGCCGCCGCCGCAACGCGCCCAGCCCCGTGCAGGGGGCGTCGACCATCACGCGGTCGAACGCCCCGGGCCGCCACGCGGGCTCGGTGCCGTCCGCCGTGAGCACGACCGCGTCCCTGGTCGTCTGCCAGACCAGCCGCGCCCGATGCTGCTGCACGTCGGCCGCCACCAGCCGAGCGCCCCCGGGGAAGGCCGCCGGACCGGCGCCGGGGGCCTGGCCGTGGGCGCGCTCCCTGGCCTCCCGGCTCAGCCCCTCGAGGTCCCCGTGGGTGGCGATGGCGTCGAGCAGGCCCGCCTTGCCGCCGGGGCCCGCGCACATGTCGAGCCACACCTCGTCCCCGTCGCCCTCCAGGGGAACGCGGGTCAGGGCGAGCGCCACCAGCTGGCTGGCCTCGTCCTGGACGGCGGCGCGCGTCTCGGCCACGGCCTCGATCTGGCCGGGGTCGCCCTCGCGCAGGTAGGCGGCGTACGGCGAGTAGCGGGCGGGCAGGGCGCCCGTGGCCTCCAGCTCCTCCACCGAGCTGCGCCCCGGCCGCGCCACCAGCGTCACCAGGGGGCGGGCGTTGTCGGCGTCGAGCAGGTCGGGCATCTCGTCGGGCCTGCCGAGCGCGTCGCGGAAGGCGGAGACGATCCAGCGGGGATGGCCGTAGGCGATCGCGAGGTGGCCGACCGGGTCGTCGGCCGGGTCGGGCGCGACGATGGGCAGCCATTCCTCCAGCGTCCTGGAGCCGATCTTGCGCAGCACCGCGTTGGCGAACTTGGCCGCCCCCTGGCCGATGCGCAGGCGTACGAGGTCGACGGTGGTGCCGACGGCCGCGTGCGGCGGGACGCGCATGCGCAGGAGCTGGTGCGCGCCCAGCCGCAGCGCGTCGCGCACGTCGGGGTCGGGCGCGCGGTCGCTGCACATCTCGATGACGGCGTCGTAGGTGCCGAGCCCGCGCAGCGTCCCGTAGGCCAGCTCGGTCGCCAGCGCGGCGTCGCGCCCCTTGATGCCGCGGTCGCGAAGCAGCCGCGGCAGCAGCAGGTTGGCGTACGCGTCGCGCTCGTCGACCGCGCGCACGACGTCGAAGGCGGCGTTGCGGGCGTGGTCGCGTGCCGGTCTCGGCGGCCTGCGCGTACGGCTCCCGCCGCCCCTGCCGCCGGCGCCCTGGTCCCCCCTCGTCCTCATTCCCTCAGACTTCCCTCACGCCTCGTGCACCGGCCTCTCGCATCACTTGAAGACCTCGTCGCCCTCGGGGCGAACGCCGCGAGCCCACTCCACGGCCCCCATCACCCGCTTGCCCTGCGGCTGCACCTCACCCAGCTCCACCGCGTCGGTGGCCGTGCCGACCAGCACTCTCGCCTTCGAGGCGGCGATCCCGCCCTCGGGCAGCCGCTCGCCGGGGACGACGCGCACGGGCCCCAGCTTCACCCGCTGCCCCCGGAACTCGCTCCACGCCCCGGGCGCCGGGGTGCAGGCCCGGATCTGGCGGTCGATGCCCATGGCGGGCCTGGCCCAGTCGACCCGGGCGTCCACCACCGTGATCTTGGGGGCGAGGCTCACCCCTTCGGCGGGCTGCGGCCTGGCCTCCAGGGTGCCGTCCTCGACACCGTCGAGGGTGGCGGCCAGCAGCCCCGCCCCCGACACCGACAGGCGCTCCAGCAGCGACCCGCTCGTGTCGTCCGGGTGGATCGCCTCGGTCACCACGCCATAGACGGGCCCGGCGTCCAGCTCCTTGACGATCTGGAACGTCGAGGCCCCGCCGATCTCGTCACCGTGCAGGATCGAGTGCTGCACGGGCGCGGCCCCGCGCCAGGCGGGCAGGATCGAGAAGTGCAGGTTGATCCACCCGTGCCGGGGGATGTCCAGCGCCGACTGCGGCAGCAGCGCCCCGTACGCGACCACCGGGCAGCAGTCGGGCTCCAGGGCGCGCAACCGGTCGAGGAACTCCGGGTCGCCGGCCCTGGCCGGGCGGAGCACCTCGATGCCCGCCTCCTCCGCGAGCTCGGCCACCGGCGAGGGGTGGACCTTGCGCCCGCGGCCGGACTGGGCGTCGGGACGGGTGACGACCGCGACGACCTCGTGGCGCGGCGAGTCGATCAGGGTCCGCAGCGACGGCAGCGCCGTCTCCGGCGTGCCCGCGAAGACGAGACGCATGCTCTCAGAGCGCCCTTCCGCCGGTGGCGTGCGGCGAGACCTTGATCACAGGGGCGGACAGGCCGCTCCACTCGGCCTCGCGCACGGCCTTCATGGCCAGCTTGCGCTGCTTGGGGTCCATCCGGTCGATGAACAGGATGCCGTCGAGGTGGTCGGTCTCGTGCTGGAAGCAGCGGGCCATCAGGTCGGTGCCCTCCAGCGTGACGGGCTCGCCGTGCATGTCGAAGCCCTTGGCCACGGCGCGGAGGGCGCGCGGCGTCGGGTAGGACAGGCCGGGGAAGGACAGGCAGCCCTCCTCGCCCTCCTCGTCCAGCTCCGGGGACAGGTCGAGGTCGGGGTTGATCAGGTGGCCGAGCCGCTCGTCCACGTAGTAGGTGAACACCCGCAGCCCGACCCCGATCTGCGGGGCCGCCAGGCCGGCGCCCGGGGCGTCCATCATCGTGTCGGTGAGGTCTTTGACCAGCTTGCGGAGCTCCTTGTCGAAGTCGACGACCGGGGCCGCCGGGGTGCGCAGCACCGGGTCTCCGAACAGTCGGATCGACTGGATCGCCAAGGGGTCACTCCGTTTCTCGTCTGTGGATCACCCCAGTTTAGTGCTCTCCAGGGACCGCGCCTTCATCGCCGCCTTGCGCGCCGCCTTGACCACGGCCTGGTCGTCGTGGGCGGCGGCGAGCATGTCGAGCACGGCGATCGTGTCGGGGTGGTCGACCGCGGGCATCTCGCCGACCAGCTTGATCAGATCCTCCCCCGGCTCGGGCGTGTCGAGCCGGCCCGCGGCCGGGCCCGACAGGTGCATGAGGGCGGCCAGGGAGTCGACCGCGATCCAGGTGTGATCCTCGGGGCTGAGCGTGGGGGCTTCCAGGTCGCGGATGTGCAGCCAGGAGGCGGCGTAGCGGCGCATGAGCGGGTGGTCGAGCGCCCGCCTGACGGGCCCCTCGGCCTCCGGGCCCAGCTCCTCGAGGATGGCCCCGACCGCGCCGCGCTGGCCCGCCGTGCCGGACCCGGCGATCTCGATCAGGTCGCGGGCCGCGGACTCGGGCGCGCGGCGCTCCAGCCACCCGGCGACGGCGCTCTGCGTCGCCGAACCCTTGACCAGCGCCTCCACCAGCTCGGACGCCGACAGGTCGGCGAACACCTCCACCTCGGCCGTCGTCGGCGCGTCGTGGCCCTCGCGCAGCAGGTCGCGCCGGATGGCCCAGACGCCGAGCGGGGTGAGCGCCGTGCGGCCGGCCGCGGTCTGCTCCACGAGCCCGCAGTACGCCAGCAGCGAAAGCGCCTCCAGCAGCTCGGCGGGCAGCGCGGCGGCGAGCCGGCGCATCTCGACGGGGCCGGGGGCGCAGGCGACCTCGTGGGACTGGAGGATGCCCCTGGCGAGGTTGGCGGTGGCCACGCCGGAGCGCACGGAGTAGATCGTGGCGAGCATCTCGGCCAGGTGCCCGTCGACCACGGCCGAGCCGGTCAGGCCCACGTCGGCGCGGTCGAGCACGTCCATGACCACGCCGTCCCAGAACTCCAGCGTGGCCTCCACCGTGAGCTGCATCGACAGCGGGCCCCGCGAGGCGCGGCCACCGAGGATCCGAAGCAGCCCGGTGTTGACGGCGACGATCCAGATCAGCCGCAGCCGGGCGGCGGGCAGGCCGAGCTCCCGGGCGGCGGCCTCGGCGTCCGGCCCGGTCAGGTGCCCCTCCGGGGTGACCTCGCGGTCGCCCGTCCACGTGGTGAGCCTGATGGCGTCAGCGACGAGCGGCACCGCGGGCACCGCCGCGGCCAGCTCGGCATCGGGCGCGGGCAGGACCGGCGGGAACGTCAGCGCTTCGTGCTCCACGGGAGTCTCCTCAGGAGGCCGTGGGGGCACGGCGGCCTGCTCATCGATCAGCTTGCGCAGCTCGGCGAGGTCGAAGACGTTGTTTGCCACCCACGAAACTTACTGCACAGGAGTCACATGGGCGTACTCAACGGATGGCGCGGGACCGGGCTTTGAAAGCGGCCTTGCGTGCCGCCTTCGCGACCGTGCCGTCGGGGATGGAGCGTCCCAGCAGCTCCAGGACCTCCACGACGTCGGGGTGGTCGACCCGCCACATCTCCTCGATCATATGGGCGGGCGGGCCCGAGGCGGCCATGTTCTCGGCGAAGATCTCGGGATCCTCCTCGGCCGCGGGCATCGCGAGGGCCAGCATGTCGACGCTGACCCAGAGCAGCTCCTCCTGGGTGAGCTGCGGCGCGGGCAGCCCCCTGGCGGCCAGCCAGTGGATGGCGTGCGGGCGCAGCTCCTGGTCGTCGAGCTGGTCGCGGACGTGGGGCTCGGCCTCGGCGCCCAGCCGGTCGACGATGGTGATCGCGATGCCGCGGGCCACGGCGGGCGCGCCGGAGGCGGCGGCCAGCAGCTCGGCGGCGGCCTCGCCGGGCTCCCTGCCGCTCAGCCAGCGGCTGATGTCCTGCTCGGCGAGCTCGGTGGGCAGACCGTCGAGCAGCCCCTCGATGAGCCCGAGCGCGTCGGCCTCGGCCAGGTCGGGGGCCTCGGGCGCGTCGAGGCCGAGCGACAGGTAGTGCTCGCGCAGCCCCCAGACGGCCAGCGAGGTGAGCTCCGCGGTGTCGTCCGTGACCTGGACCATGCCGCACCAGGACAGGCGGTCGAGCGCGGCGCCCAGGTCGGCCTCGCCCTCCTCGGCGATCTCGTCGAGGTAGTCGCCGATCACGGTGACGGGCACCCGCACCTGGAGCCGGTAGAGCATGTCGAACAGGTCGTAGTATCCGTCCTCCGCCTCGGCCAGGTGGGCGACCCGCCCGGCCCAGCCCGCCAGCGGATCGCCGGTGTCGGGCAGCGGGTCCTCGGCCAGCATCGGCACGCTCTCCAGCGCCGCGACGAGGTCCTCCCGCGCGGCCAGCCGGGCGGCGGGCAGCGGCGTGCACCCGGGACAGTCGCAGGGCGCCTCGCCCAGGTCGGGCACCTCGCCGGAGGGGATGGCGACCGCCTGCTCCAGCGACTCGGGGCCGATGGAGCTGAACAGGCTCTTGGCCATGCCGAAGTTCGCGGGGTCGGCGAGGGCCTCGGGCATGCGCGGCGCGATGTCGTCGAGCCTGTCGCGCATGAGCACCGCCGTCGGCTCCGGCACCGCGCCCGCCTCGCTGAGGTAGTCGACGAGGGTGCGCGCGGCGGCGACGGTCTCCGGAGCGCTCTCCGGCGGGGCGATGACCTTGCGCGGGTAGATGGACAGCAGCAGCTCGTCGAAGGTCTCCGGGGTGAAGTCACCCAGTTCGTTGACGTTGAGGTAGTCGCTGGCGTAGTCGCAGAGCAGGCGGACCTCGTCCGCGTCCACCTCGACTTCCCGCGCGTGCCCCCAAGCGCGCAGGTCGTCGATGGCCTGGTTCACCCATTCGATCGACACATGGGCACGCTAACGGCTGGTCCTCAGATGAGCGAATCGGGGAAACGGGCTAAATCAGGTCGAGTGGGTCGACACTCACCTTCACGACATCCGGCGTCTTACGCGCCGCGCGCACCCCACTGGCCCCTTTGAGCGCGGCCGCCAGGGCTGCCCCGCCGGACCTCCGTACCCGGATCATGGCGCGTTCCTGGCCGGACTCGTCCACCGGGACGGGGCCGAGCACCTCGGCGTCGGACGGGAGGCGCACCTCGTCGAGCATCTGCCTGACCGCGCTTGCCGCGCCGGTCAGCGTGGCCATCCGCACCGCCGGCGGGAATCCCAGCTCGGCGCGGTCGCCCAGCTCGCGCTCGGCGTGGGTGACGGGGTCCCACCGCAGCAGGGCCTGTACGGCGGGCAGCGCGGCGTCGCCGAGCACCACCAGCTCGGCGACGGGGCGGAGCAGGGCGGCGGCGTTCATCCACCTGCGGACCGCCTCCTCGGCGGCCCGCAGGTCGGCCCGGCCGAGGAGCGCCCAGCCGTCGAGCAGCACCGCCGCCGCGTAGCCGCCCTCCGCCACGGGCTCGGCGCCCGGCGTGGCGACGACCAGCGCGCGAGCGGCGGGGACCGTGGCCAGCACGCCGTCGCGGCCCGAGGTGCGCACCTGCACGGACGGGAAGGCCCTGCCGAGCTCCTCCGCCGTGCGCCTGGCGCCGGTGACGACGGCGCGGAGCCTCGGGCTGCCGCAGGACGAGCAGCGCCAGTCGGCGTCCACCCGGCCGCACCAGCGGCAGTAGGGGGCCGCGTGACCGCCCCGGAGGGCGAGCGGCCCGTGGCACAGGTGACCGGGCCCCGCCGCCCCCGGAGTCGGGCCCTGAATCGGACCCGGAATCGGGCCCTGAATCGGAATGGCCGAGTCGGTGCGCGGGTCCGGCGGCAGCGCCACCCTCCGGGTGGGCGGCAGGACGCAGCGGGCGGGAGTGCGGCAGTGCCGGCAGGCCAGGGCGGGCAGGTAGCCGCGTCTGGGCACCTGCACCAGCACGGGCCCGTTCTCCAGGCCGTGGCGCAGGGCCCGCCAGGCGAGGCTGGGCAGCCTGGCCAGGCGGGCCGCCTGGTCCTTGGCCAGCTCGGCGTCCTCGCCCGCGGGGCGGACCCGGGGGGCCAGGGCCCTGATCGTCGTGCGGGCCGCCGCGATCGGCCTGGCCCAGCCGGAGGCGACGAGCTGGGTGGCCTCGGCGGTGCGCGCGTATCCCCCGATGAGCATCGCGGCGCCGGTCCGGTGGGCGCGCAGGCCGAGGACCTCGCGGGCGTGCGGATACGGGGCCAGGCGCTCGGCGTGGAGGTCGTCGCCGTCGTCCCAGATGGCCACCAGGCCGAGATCGGCGACGGGGGCGAACATCGCGGCCCGGGTGCCGACCACGGCCCGCACCTGGCCTCTCAGCACCTTCAGCCACCGGCGGTAGCGCTCGGCCGGGCCGAGGTCGGCGGTGAGCGCCACGTGCCTGCCCGGCCCCAGCGCCCGGGCGAACTCGCCGTCGGCCAGCGCCACGTCCTTCCCGTCGGGCACCACGACGACCGCTCCCCTGCCGCCGTCCAGCGTCGCCCGCACCGCCTCGGCGGTCGCCCCCGCCCATCCCCTGGCGCCCGGCAGGGCGGACCACACGGCCCGGGGCGCGCGCCCGTCGCGCAGCGCGTCGAGGAAGGAGGGGCCGGTCGGGTACGCGTTCCATGCGCTTTCGGTCTGGGACGGCTCCGCGGGCGGCGGGTCCTGCTTGGCGGGCTCCTCCGACTCGGCCTTGGCGTGGCGCGGCGGGACGGCCAGGCGCAGCACGTCGGTCAGGGTGCCCGCGTACCGGTCGGCGACCGCCCTGGCCAGCCCGGCGATCTCGGGGGTGAGGACGCGCTCGGGGGACACCACGCGTTCGAGCGGCATGAGCCTGCCGTCGTGGTCGCTCTCGTCCGCCCGCTCCAGCAGGAACGCGTCGACCAGCTTGCCCGCGAACCGCACCCGCACCCGCACGCCCGGCTCGGCCGTCTCGTGCATGGAGTCGGGCACCAGGTAGTCGAAGGGGCGGTCGAGGTGCGGCAGCGGGCTGTCCACCACGACCCTGGCCACGGGGCGCTCGGGGGCGGGCGCGGGGGCCCCTTTGGTGTCCTTCGACGACGCTGGGGGCCGCACGGCGTCGAGCGGCAGAAGGGCGTCGTCGGAGTCGGTCACGCTTAACGTCTACCAGACCGTTCCCCGTGACCGAGTGGGAGCGGAGTTGTTGCCGGGACGACGCTTCCCGGGCACGCGGAAGGCCCGCGTTCACCCAGGTGGGCGGGTGTCCGCGGTCGTGATCTCCAGCCGTCCGGGACTCCGGTGGCGCGGCGGGCGGGTCGTCGTCGAGCCCGCCGTGCGACCTCACGCCCCGATGGCCGGACGGCGGCTCACCGGCTCCGGACGTGTCCCCCGGCACGCCCAGAGGCGCCGCGCACCGAGGCGGCGCCCCTTGAGCTCAGACGGCGGCGTGGATCAGAGGCCGATCAGAGGCCGGCGGCGGTCCGCAGCGCCTCGGCGCGGTCCGTGGACTCCCAGGAGAAGCCCTCGCGGCCGAAGTGACCGTAGGCGGCGGTCTCCGAGTAGATCGGGCGCAGCAGGTCGAGGTCGCGGATGATGGCGGCCGGGCGCAGGTCGAAGACCTGGAGGACGGCGTCCTGGATCTTCTCCACCGGCAGCTTCTCGGTGCCGAAGCACTCCACGAACAGACCCACCGGCTGCGCCTTGCCGATCGCGTACGCGACCTGGACCTCGCACCGGTCGGCCAGACCGGCGGCCACGACGTTCTTGGCGACCCAGCGCATCGCGTACGCGGCCGAGCGGTCGACCTTGGACGGGTCCTTTCCGGAGAAGGCGCCGCCACCGTGGCGGGCCATGCCGCCGTAGGTGTCGATGATGATCTTGCGGCCGGTCAGGCCGGCGTCGCCCATGGGGCCGCCGATCTCGAAACGGCCGGTCGGGTTGACCAGCAGGCGGTAGCCCTCGGTGTCGATCTCGAGGCCGGCCAGCACGGGGTCGACCACGTGCTCCTTGATGTCCGGCGTCAGCATCTCGCGCAGGTCGATCTCCGCCGCGTGCTGCGTGGAGACCACCACGGTGTCGAGGCGGACGGGCGTGTCGCCGTCGTACTCGATCGTCACCTGGGTCTTGCCGTCGGGGCGGAGGTAGGGCACCGTGCCGCTCTTGCGCACCTCCGACAGCCGCTGCGCCAGCCGGTGGGCGAGGGTGATCGGCAGCGGCATCAGCTCAGGGGTCTCGCGGCAGGCGAAGCCGAACATGAGCCCCTGGTCGCCCGCGCCCTGGCGGTCCAGCTCGTCCTCGGCCTGGTCGACCCGGCTCTCGTAGGCGTCGTTGACGCCCTGGGCGATGTCGGGGGACTGGGCGCCGATGGACACCGACACGCCGCACGAAGCTCCGTCGAAGCCCTTGTGGGAGGCGTCGTAGCCGATCTCGAGGATCTTCTCCCGGATGAGGGCCGGAATGTCGACGTAGGTCTCGGTGGTGACCTCGCCTGCGACATGGACCTGGCCGGTAGTGATCAGCGTCTCGACGGCGACCCGGCTCTTGGGGTCGTCCTTGAGCATGGCGTCGAGAATCGCGTCACTGATCTGGTCAGCGATCTTGTCCGGGTGGCCCTCGGTGACCGACTCGGAGGTGAACAGGCGACGTGACAACTCAGTGGCTCCTCATGCAGCGGCTGCTGACGGATGTAAGGCCCGGGACGCATGGGCATGCCCGAGCCTCGCCGAAGTCTAGCCCCACCCGGCGCCAGGGTGCGAAACCATCCGTCCTGCGGCTCGGATCACAGCTCGGGCAAGGGATCGGGCGGCAGGGTCTCCGGCGCGAAGATCTCCGCGTCGGCGGCCGCCACCACCGCGGCGTACTCCTCATCGAACTCGAACACCATCGAGTCCAGCTCGATCACCGGTCCAGGCAGGATGGGGCCGAGCCTGGTGTAGCGCGGGAACTCCGCGAACACCGCGACCGGCCGATCGCTCCGGAGCGTCCTGGTGGCCAGCACCGATATAGAGGAAGCGGTGACGACGATCAGGAAATTCCCCGTCCCCGTCGGTCCCACGGACGCCGCGGGGAAGACGTAGCGGATCTCCCCCTGGTCGCCGAGCAATGTTCTACAACGGTCTCTGACAGCAGACCCCACCGGCATTCCATCCCCCTTTGCCCCAAGTATCCGCAGGCGTATAGGGATGTCGCAATAGGTGATCGGGTAATCGGTCTTGCACGATTTGAACGGTCCAATAGGCGAGGTGAGGCCCAGGTCCTCAGGGTGCTGATCCCGCCGGCAGGACTCCTGACACGTGCGGCCGCGCGCTAGGCGAGGCGGGCCGCCACGAGGTCCCACACGACGTCGGCGAGGGCCTCCTTCGGCCCGAACGGCACCTCGACCGGGTCGCCGCCCGCCACGAGCACGGTGGCCGCGTTGTCGGGCGTGCCGAACGCCAGCCCCTCCCCCACCTGGTTGACGACCAGCAGGTCGCACCCCTTGCGGGCGAGCTTGGCCTGGCCGTTGGCGAGCACGTCGTGCGTCTCGGCCGCGAACCCGACGATCACCTCCGGGTACGCCTGCGGCACGCCGTCATCCTGCTCCGGCCCGGCGGCTACGTCGGCCGGCGGCGCCGAAGCGTCCTCGCCGGTCGCCGTCGTGGCCGTGCTCTCACCGCTCGCGCTCGCGGCGGCCGGGAGGGGCCGTGCCGCGCGCGTCTCGGCGGCACGGGCCTCGCGGGCCTCGCGGGCCTCGCGGGCCTCGCGGGCCTCGCGGGCCTCGCGGGCCTCGCGGGCCTCGCGGCGGATGGTGCCGAGCTCGGCGAGGATGTCGGGGTTCTTGGCCAGGAAGATCGGCTCCGGCTCGCCGTCCGTCTTCTTGATCTTCGCCTCGTGCCGCGCGGCGGGCCGGAAGTCGGCCACCGCGGCGGCCATGACCACCGCGTCGGCGTCGGCCGCGGCGGCCAGCACCGCCTCACGGAGCTCGGTCGCCGACTCCACCCGTACGACCTTGGCCCCGGCGGGGTCGGGCAGCGTGACGTTCGCCGCCACCAGCGTCACCTCGGCCCCCCGGGCGACCGCCGTGCGGGCCAGCGCGTAACCCTGCCGTCCCGACGAGCGGTTGCCGAGGTAGCGGACCGGGTCGATGGGCTCCCGGGTGCCCCCGGCGGAGACGACGACCTTGCGCCCGGCCAGGTCGCGGGGCCGGCCGCGCAGCACGCGCAGGCAGACCTCGAAGATCTCCGCGGGGTCGGGCAGGCGCCCCGGGCCGGTGTCGGCGCCGGTGAGGCGGCCGACGGCGGGGTCGATCACGACGGCGCCCCGCTCGCGCAGCGTCGCGACGTTGGCGCGGGTGGCGGGGTGCTGCCACATCTCGGTGTGCATCGCGGGCGCGAACACGACCGGGCAGGTGGCCGTCAGCAGCGTGTTGGTGAGCAGGTCGCCGGCCAGCCCGTGGGCCGCCCTGGCGAGCACGTCGGCGGTCGCGGGCGCCACCACGACGAGGTCGGCCCGCTTGCCGATCCGTACGTGGGGCACCTCGTGGACGTCGTCCCACACCTCGGCCGACACGGGGTTGCCGGACAGGGCGGCCCAGGTGGGCGCGCCCACGAACTTCAGCGCCTCGCGAGTCGGCACGACCCGCACCTCGTGGCCCGACTCGGTGAACAGGCGCAGCAGCTCGCAAGCCTTGTACGCGGCGATGCCGCCGCTGACGCCCAGGACGACCTTCATCGAAGGCGTCAGACCGCGCCTTCGATGGGCTCGGCGTTGAGCAGGCCCTCGGAGACCTCGCGCAGCGCGATGGACAGCGGCTTCTCCTGCGCGTGCGTCTCGACCAGCGGGCCGACGTACTCCAGCAGGCCCTCGCCGAGCTGGGAGTAGTAAGCGTTGATCTGGCGAGCGCGCTTGGCGCCCATGATCACCAGGGAGTATTTGCTGTCGACGATGTCGAGCAGCGCGTCGATCGGCGGGTTGGTGATGCCCTCCGCGGCCGGGGTGGTGCCTGCCACGATTGTCAGACCTCTCGGTTGATGGTTGTCGTGACCCCCTGAGGGTCAGTCATCAAGGCTATCAGCCGGCGGCACACTTCTTGGACGCTCGTGTTCACGAGTGTCAGGTCGAACTCCTGCTCCGCGGCCATCTCGACCCGCCCCGCCTCCAGGCGGCGCGCGATGACGTCCTCAGGCTCGGTGCCGCGGCCGCGCAGCCGCTTCTCCAGCTCCTCCCAGGTGGGCGGGGCCAGGAACACCAGCAGGGCCTCCGGCATGCTCCTGCGCACCTGCCTGGCGCCTTCGAGGTCGATCTCGAGCAGGGTGGGCACGCCCTCGGCGAGCTTCTTCAGCACCGGCTCGCGCGGCGTGCCGTAGCGGTTTCCCGCGAACTCCGCCCATTCGAGCAGCTCACCGGCCGTCACGAGCCGGTCGAACTCCTCGCCGTCGGCGAAGTAGTAGTGGACCCCGTTCACCTCACCGGGACGGGGCCTCCTGGTGGTCACCGAGACCGACAGCCACACCGCGGGGTGTGCCCGCCGGAGCTCGGCGACGACCGTGGACTTGCCGACGCCCGACGGCCCCGAAAGGACCGTCAGCCGCCGTTCGCTCAAGGGCAAGAATCCGACCTCCGCTCCGGGTCCGAATGCCTGATAGGCACTGACTTCTCCGGACCAGGACCCGTCGGTCACTTTCCTACCCCCCGTTGAACCTGCGCTTTCTTGTGGAACAGAGATTAGCTCTCGTTGCCACCGAACTCGCGCTCGAGGGAGGCCCTCTGGTTCGCGCCGAGACCCCGCACGCGGCGGGACTCGGCGATGGCAAGCCGCTCCATGAGCTGCTTGGCGCGGACCTTGCCGACGCCGGGGAGCGATTCCAACAGAGCCGACACCTTCATCTTGCCGATGACGTCGTCGGTCTGCCCATCCTTGAGCACCTCAGCCAGAGAAACCGCGCCATGCTTGAGCCGGTTCTTGACCTCGGCACGCTCTTTACGGGCCTTGGCAGCCTTCTCCAGGGCTGCGGCGCGCTGCTCAGGGGTCAGTGGAGGAAGAGCCACGCCGGGTCACCTCGAATTTCTGTCGATGTACTCGGACGGGAAGGGAAACTAGCTGGTCATCGCCCCCTAAGCAACGTCAAGCGCCGTTTCTCTCCTCACAAAATCCACTTCATCACTCTGCGTGATTGTAAAATCACATTGTGCTGATCAAATCGCCCTCACTTCCCGGTTCGCCCGTCAGGGCGCGACGGTGTCGCGAAACGCAACGATGATCGCATTCCAGCCACCCGCCGATGTCCGTAATGCTGCCCAGACCAGGGCCGAAACCCATTCCGAAGATCGCGTGCGCAGGCCACCGCGGATGCATTATGATCTTGCAAGGCACCCCTGGCGCACCATGATCAAAACCCTGCCGCCCACCCCTCCGGACGGCACCCCCGCGCCAAGGGACCCCGCCACCGATCCGAGCCCGCGGATCACACCCCGGACGCCCACCCACCGCGCCCGGAAAACCGGCCCCACCCGAACGACCGGACATCCGGCCGCCAGGGCAACGGCCACCCCACGGGCAACGCGAGCCTCACACCCGGCACTTGACCGCGCCATGGGCCCGCACCGGAGACGGCGGCGGCACGACGCCGACCGCGCCACGGAGCCGGCCGCGCCGCAGGGTCAACCGCGCCATGGGATCGACCGCCGCGCAGGGCGCTGTGGCAGCGCAGCCGGGGGCGGGCTGAGGTCGCGGGCGCGATGGGCCGGCGATGGGCCACGGAGCCGGTCAAGAGTGCGCGTCGTCACGGCGACCAGCCCGTGAGCCTTCACGACCGGCCATGACAGACGGCAACGAGCGTCGGCGCGTGCGGCCCACCGTGCGCAGCCGTAAAGAATGAACGGCTTGAGCGGCGCGGGGCCGTGAGATGAACGGCACCCGCCCCACCGTGCGTAGTCGTAGAGGACGGGAGTTGATCGGCGGGTCAGAGGGGGGTCATGACGCGCGGCGGAGAGACGCGGCGATGGCGGCCGCGGCGGCGCCCGGGTCGGGGGACGCAGTGATGGGGCGGCCGATGACCAGGAGGTCGGCGCCGTCGGCGAGGGCCTGTTCGGGCGTGGCGACCCGCGCCTGGTCCTGCGTGTCGGCCCCCGTGGGCCGCACGCCCGGCGTGATGAGCGTGATCCCCTCCCCCACCTCCGCCCGCACCGCGGACACCTCGTGGGGCGAGCACACCAGCCCCGTGGCCCCCGACTCCACCGACAGGGCGGCCAGGCGGCGTACGGCGTCGTCGGCGGGCCCCACGAGCCCGATCCGCGCCAGGTCGGCCTCCGACAGCGAGGTCAGGATCGTCACTGCGGCGATCTTGGTCTGCGGGTCCGCGGCCTCGACGGCGGCGCGGATCATGGCGGGGCCCCCGGCGGCGTGAACGGTGAGGATGGCCGGGCGCAGGCGGGAGACGGCGCGGGAGGCGCCGGCGACGGTGTTCGGGATGTCGTGGAGCTTGAGGTCGAGGAACACCTGGACGCCGCTGGCGCCCCGCACCGAGGCGATCACGTCGGGGCCGTAGCGGAGGTAGAGCTCCAGGCCCACTTTGACCGTGCTGACGTGCGGCGTCACCAGGGCCGCCCACTGGGCGGCGGTCTCCAGGTCGGGGGCGTCGAGGGCGACGGCGATGGGCGCGGGGGTCAACAGGGGCGCGGGAGTCAAGACTTGCTCTCCTCGTTAAGACGGGCAGTGGTCACGGGGTGCTCTCTTCGGAGTCGACGAGCAGGTGGCGCGGGGCGCTCCCCGGCGGGCGGTGGGCGAGGCCGACGGCGTCGGCCAGGCGCTGGAAGCCGCGGGCCCTCAGAAGGTCCTCAAGCTCGCGTTCGATGCGCAGGCAGGCATAGGGGTCGTGGAACAGCGCCGTGCCCACTCCGACCACGCAGGCGCCCGCCAGGACCAGCTGGAAGGCGTCCCTGCCGCTCATCACGCCGCCGATGCCGATGAGGGGCACCCCGGGCAGGGCGGCGTGGACCTGCCACACGCACCGTACGGCGAGCGGCAGGATCGCGGGCCCCGACAGCCCTCCGGTCACGGCGGCGAGCGAGGGCCGCAGCGCCTCGGTGTCGATGGCCATGCCCAGCGGATTGTTGATCATGGACAGCGCGTCGGCCCCGGCGTCCACGCAGGCGCGCGCCACCGACACGATGTCGGCCACGTCGGGGGCCAGCTTGGCCACGACCGGCACGTCGTAACGCATGATGGAGCGCACCGAGGCGATCACCTCGGCCGCGGCGCTGCCCTCGCGGGCGAAGACGCGGCCGCGGTCCTCGATGTTCGGGCAGGAGAGGTTGACCTCCAGCGCGGTGACCCCGGGCGCGTCGGCGAGCCGGCGGGCCAGCTCGGAGTATTCGGCGACGGTGCCGCCGCCGATCGAGACGATGGTCTTGATGCCCCGCTGCGCGAGCCAGGGCAGCTCGCGCTCCAGGAACGCGTCGATGCCGGGCCCCTGCAGGCCGACGGCGTTGAGCATGCCCGAGGGCGTCTCGGCCATGCGCGGCGTGGGCCGCCCGGCGCGCGGCGCCATGGTGATCGAGCGGGTGGTCAGCGCCCCGAGCCGGTGCAGGTCGAAGAACTGGGCCAGCTCCCGCCCCGAAGCGGCGCATCCGGCGGCCGTGGTGATCGGGTTCGCGAGCTCCATATGCGCCAGAAATGTCCGCATATCAACTGACATGTCGTGCACCGCCTCCGGGGGCGCCGAGCGCGTCGAACGGGATCGTTCCCACGTCCTCGAAACGCACTCGCTCCCCCCGGAACACCGGCCCTTCAGCGCACGCCCGCACCATCCTGGTCACCCCGTCGTCCCCGATGACGGGCAGCACGCACGTCATGCACACCCCGATGCCGCAGGCCATCGACTCCTCGACGGCCACCTGCACCGGGATGTCGAACTCCATCGCCACCGCCGTCACCGCCCGCAGCGTCTCCATCGGCGCGCAGGCGTAGACCGCGTCGGCCCGCGCGTCGGCGATCACCGAGGGTAGCGCGTCGGTGACCTTGCCGCGAAGCCCGAGCGAGCCGTCCTCGGTGGTCAGCGTGGTGGTCTCGGCGATCCGGCGGGCCCGCATGGCGCCGAACACCCGCTCGGCCCCGGTGCCGCCCAGCACGAAGTCGACCCGGCAGCCCCGCGCCAGCAGCGCGTCGGCCAGCGGGAACAGCACCGCGGAGCCGTACTCGGAGCCGACGAGCACGCAGTGCGCCGGGTCGCGCGGCAGCGGAAAGGGCCGGCCGAGCGGCCCGACCAGGTCGAGCGTGTCGCGGGCGCGCCGCTCGGCCAGCCAGGCCGTGCCGGGGCCCTGGGCGGTGAAGACCAGCTCGACCGTGCCGCCGTAGTCGGCCTTGACGTCATGGATGGACAGCGCGCGGCGGGTCACCATCGACGTGTGGGCCCCGCCGACCGCCACGGAGACGAAGTGACCGGGGCGGTAGCGCTCGGCGATGCCGGGCGCCACCACCGTCAGCGCATGGTAGGCGTCGACCCGGCGCGTGGTCAGCACCGTGCCCGTCACCTGCACCGGAGTGCCGGCCAGACGTCTTCACCTCCTGTGCGGGGTCAGCCCCGGAGTGCCTGTGCGTGCTCCTGGAGCGACCGTACGCCGACGTCGCCGCGGACGATCGCCTGGATGCCCGCCGCCGCCGCGGCGAGCCCTGAGACCGTGGTGATGCACGGGATGCCGCGCAGCACCGCGGCGGTGCGGATCTCGTAGCCGTCGAGCCGCGGCCCGGACTGCCCAGGGCTGCCGAAGGGCGTGTTGACGATCAGGTCGACCTCGCCGTCCAGAATGGCCTGCACGCTCGTGGGCTCACCTCCGGGACCCGTCCCCTCGCTCTGCTTTCGCACGATCTTGGCATGGACGCCGTTGCGGCGCAGCACCTCGGCGGTCCCCTCGGTGGCCAGGATCTCGAATCCGAGATCCGCCAGGGCCTTCACAGGGAAGATCATGGCACGCTTGTCCCGGTTGGCCACGGACACGAACGCGCGTCCCTTGGTCGGCAGCTCGCCGTAGGCGCCCGCCTGGGACTTGGCGTACGCGATCCCGAAGAACTTGTCGATGCCCATGACCTCGCCCGTGGAGCGCATCTCCGGCCCCAGCACGATGTCCACGCCCCGGAAGCGGTTGAACGGCAGCACCGCCTCCTTGACCGCGATGGAGGCGTCCATCGGCAGCGTCCCGCCGTCGCCGGTCGCGGGCAGCATGCCCTCCTCGCGGAGCGAGGCGATCGACGCGCCGAGCATCACCCGGGCCGCCGCCTTGGCCAGCGGCGCCCCCGTCGCCTTGGACACGAACGGGACGGTGCGGCTGGCCCGCGGGTTGGCCTCCAGGACGTACAGGACGCCGGCCGACATCGCGTACTGGACGTTCAGCAGCCCGCGCACGCCCACCCCCGCGGCGATGGCCTCGGTGGCGGCGCGGATGCGCTTGATGTCGTGGCTGCCGAGCGTGATGGGCGGCAGCGCGCACGCCGAGTCGCCGGAGTGGATGCCGGCCTCCTCGATGTGCTCCATGACGCCGCCCAGGTAGAGCTCCGACCCGTCGTACAGGGCGTCGACGTCGATCTCGATGGCCTCGTCCAGGAACTTGTCCACCAGCACCGGGTGGCCGCCCTCCTGGGCCGCCATGTACGTCGTCAGCGTGTCGTCGTCGTACACGATGGCCATGCCGGCGCCGCCGAGCACGTAGGACGGCCGGACGAGCACAGGGTAGCCGATCTCCTCGGCGATCTCCCGGGCCTCGGCGACGGTGAGGGCGGTGCCGTGCTTGGGCGCGGGCAGGCCAGCCTCGGCCAGCACCCGCCCGAACGCGCCACGCTCCTCGGCCAGGTGGATCGACTCCGGCGAGGTGCCCACCACGGGCACGCCCGCGTCCTTGAGCGCCTGCGCCAGCCCCAGCGGCGTCTGGCCGCCGAGCTGCACGATCACGCCCGCGACCGGGCCCGTCTGCTGCTCGGCGTAGACGACCTCCAGGACGTCCTCCAGCGTGAGCGGCTCGAAGTAGAGCCGGTCGGAGGTGTCGTAGTCGGTCGAGACGGTCTCCGGGTTGCAGTTGACCATGACGGTCTCGAACCCGGCCCTGGACAGCTCGAACGAGGCGTGCACGCACGCGTAGTCGAACTCGATGCCCTGCCCGATGCGGTTGGGCCCGGAGCCGAGGATGATGACCTTCTCGCGCTCGCCCTCGGGGACCTCGTTCTCCTCGTCGTAGGTCGAGTAGAGGTACGGCGTCCTCGCGGCGAACTCGGCGGCGCAGGTGTCGACGGTGTTGTAGACCGGGCGCAGCCCCAGCGCGTGGCGCAGGTCGCGGACCCGGGCCTCGTCGATGCCGCGGATCTCGCCGATCTGCGCGTCGCTGAACCCGTGCCGCTTGGCCCGCTCGAGCACCTCGGCGGTCAGCTCGACGGCCGCGGCGACCTCCCCGGCCTCCTCGTGGAGCAGGAAGAGCTGGTCGACGAACCACGGGTCGACGCTGGTCGCCTCGAACACCTCCTCGGGCGTGGCGCCGGCCCTGATGGCCTGCTGCATCGTGCGCAGCCGCCCGTCGTGCGGCGTGCGGCAGCGGTCGAGCAGCTCGGCCTTGTCGCCGGGCGAGCCCGCCCAGGTGAAGGACGACTCCTTCTTCTCCAGCGACCGCAGCGCCTTCTGCAGCGCCTCGGGGAAGGAGCGGCCGATGGCCATGGCCTCGCCCACGGACTTCATGTGCGTGGTGAGCGTCTGGTCGGCGCCCCGGAACTTCTCGAACGCGAACCTCGGCACCTTCACCACGATGTAGTCGAGCGTCGGCTCGAAGGAGGCCGGGGTCTCCTTGGTGATGTCGTTGGGGATCTCGTCGAGCGTGTAGCCGATGGCCAGCTTGGCCGCGATCTTCGCGATCGGGAACCCGGTGGCCTTGGAGGCCAGCGCCGAGGAGCGCGACACGCGCGGGTTCATCTCGATGACGATCATGCGGCCGGTGCGCGGGTCGACCGCGAACTGGATGTTGCAGCCCCCGGTGTCGACGCCGACCTCGCGGATGACCGCGATGGCGACGTCGCGCATGTTCTGGTATTCGCGGTCGGTCAGGGTCAGCGCGGGCGCGACGGTGACGCTGTCGCCGGTGTGGACGCCCATCGGGTCGATGTTCTCGATGGAGCAGACGATGACGACGTTGTCGTGCTTGTCGCGCATGACCTCCAGCTCGTACTCCTTCCAGCCGAGGATCGACTCCTCCAGGAGCACCTCGGTGGTCGGAGAGGCGTCGAGCCCGGACCCGGCGATGCGCCGCAGGTCGGCCTCGTCGTAGGCGAACCCGGACCCGGCCCCGCCCATGGTGAACGACGGCCGGACCACGACCGGGTAGCCCAGCTCGCCCGCGGCGGCCAGGCACTCCTCCATCGTGTGGCAGATGGCCGACCTGGCCGACTCCGCGTTGAGCCCGCGCTCGCGGGCGACCTTGGCGACGATCTCCTTGAACCGCTCGCGGTTCTCCCCCGCCTGGATCGCGTCGAAGTCCGCGCCGATCAGCTCGACGCCGTACTTCTCCAGCACGCCCGACTCGTGCAGCGCGACCGCGGTGTTGAGCGCGGTCTGCCCGCCCAGGGTCGGCAGCAGCGCGTCGGGCCGCTCCTTGGCGATGATCTTCTCGACGAACTCGGGGGTGATCGGCTCGACGTACGTGGCGTCGGCGAACTCGGGGTCCGTCATGATCGTCGCAGGGTTGCTGTTGACCAGGACGACACGGAAACCCTCGGCCCGCAGCACGCGGCACGCCTGGGTGCCCGAGTAGTCGAACTCGCACGCCTGTCCGATCACGATCGGCCCCGAGCCGATCACCAGCACGGACCTGATGTCCTCACGCTTGGGCACGGCTCATGACCTCACAGAACTCGTCGAACAGGTAGGCCGCGTCGTGGGGCCCCGCGGCGGCCTCGGGATGGTACTGGACGCTGAAGGCCCGCCCGTCGAGCAGGCGCAGCCCCTCCACGCAGCGGTCGTTGAGGTTGACGTGGCTGACCTCGGCCCGACCGTACGGGGTGTCGAACGGCCCGTCGAGCGGCGCCTCCACGGCGAACCCGTGGTTGTGCGCCGAGATCTCGACCTTGCCGGTGCGCATGTCCTGGACGGGCTGGTTGACGCCCCGGTGCCCGTAGCGCAGCTTGTAGGTGGACAGGCCCAGGGCCCGCCCGAAGAGCTGGTTGCCGAAGCAGATCCCGAAGAACGGGACCCCGGCCTCCAGGACGCCCCGCAGCGCGCTCACGTCGGCCGTGGCGGGGTCGCCGGGCCCGTTGGAGAAGAACACCCCGTCCGGGCCGACGGCCATGATCTGCTCGTAGGTGGCCGTCGCGGGCAGCACGTGCACCTCGCAGCCGCGCTCGGCCATCCGGTGCGGGGTCATGCCCTTGATGCCGAGGTCCACGGCGGCCACGGTGAAGCGCTTGGCCCCGATCGCCGGCACCACGTACGGCTCGGTGGTGGCCACCTCGGCGGCCAGGTCGGCGCCCTCCATACGGGGCGACTGCCGCACGCGCTCGACCAGCTCCTCGACCGGCGCGGTGGGCGCGGTGAAGATGCCGGCGCGCATGGCGCCGCGCTCGCGCAGGTGGCGGGTGAGCGCGCGGGTGCCGGAGATGGCGATCCCGACGACGCCCTGCTCCTTGAGGTAGTCGTCGAGCGAGCGGTTGGCCCGCCAGCTGGAGACGACCCTGGACGGCTCGCGCACGACGTAGCCGGCGACCCAGACGCGCCCGGACTCCGGGTCCTCGTCGTTGACGCCGGTGTTGCCGATGTGGGGCGCCGTCATGGCGACGATCTGCCGATGGTAGGACGGGTCCGTGAGGGTCTCCTGGTAGCCGGTCATGCCGGTGTTGAAGACCATCTCGCCGAACGTCTCGCCCTCGGCGCCGTACGGACGTCCCTGGAAGACGCGGCCGTCTTCCAGGACGAGCACCGATGTGTTCAAACCAGCTTCCCTTCGAGAACGGTCGCCCTGCCGCGCAGGAACGTGGCCACCACCCGGCCGGGCAGCGTCATCCCCTCGTAGGGGGTGTTCCTGCTCTTCGACGCGAATGCGGACGGATCCACCTCGGTGCGCACGGACGGGTCGTACAGCGTGATGTTGGCCGGGGCGCCCACTTCGAGCGGCTGGCCCTGGCCGCCGAGACGGCCGATGCGGGCCGGGACGACGGACATGCGCTGGGCGACGCCCGCCCAGCCGAGCAGCCCGGTCTCGACCATGGCCTCCTGGACCACGCTGAGCGCCGTCTCCAGGCCCACCATGCCCATGGCCGCGGCCGACCACTCGGTCTCCTTGTCCTCGACCGGGTGGGGGGCGTGGTCGGTGGCGACGATGTCGATCGTGCCGTCGGCCAGCGCGGCCCGCAGCGCCTCGACGTCGGCGCGGGTGCGCAGCGGCGGGTTGACCTTGTAGATCGGGTTGTACGCGCCCACCGGGGACTCCTCGACGAGGTCGTCGGTGAGCAGGAGGTGGTGCGGGGTGACCTCGCAGGTGACGTTCCAGCCCTTGGACTTGGCCCAGCGGATGATCTCGACCGAGCCGGCCGTGGAGACGTGGCAGATGTGCAGCCTGGAGCCGACGTGGGCGGCCAGCAGGCAGTCGCGGGCGATGATCGCCTCCTCGGCGACCGCGGGCCAGCCGGTCAGGCCGAGCCTGCCGGAGACCACGCCCTCGTTCATCTGGGCCTCGGCGGTGAGCCTGGGCTCCTGGGCGTGCTGGGCGATGACGCCGTCGAACGCCTTGACGTACTCCAGGGCGCGGCGCATCAGCACGGCGTCGTCGACGCACTTGCCGTCGTCGGAGAAGACCCGCACGCGGGCGGCCGAGTCGGCCATCGCGCCCAGCTCGGCGAGCTGCTTGCCCTCCAGGCCGACGGTGACGGCGCCGACGGGGTGGACGTCGCAGTGCGCGAACTCCCGCCCGAGCCGCCACACCTGCTCGACGACCCCCGCGGTGTCGGCGACCGGCGAGGTGTTGGCCATGGCGTGCACGGCGGTGTATCCGCCCCGGGCGGCCGACTGCGTGCCGGTCTGCACGGTCTCGGCGTCCTCGCGGCCGGGCTCGCGCAGGTGCGTGTGCAGGTCCACGAGGCCGGGCAGCGCGATCGCGCCGCCGCCGTCGACGGTCTCGGGCCCCTCCAGGCCCGGCCCGATCTCGGCGATCAGCCCGTCGGCGACCCGGATGTCGACGGGCTCCCCGCCCAGGATCCTGACATTCTTAATGATCATTGTGCCTCCTTCGTCGGCACACTGATCAAGATGCTGTGCCCATTGGTTCGTTCGCTTCGCTCACTCACGAGCTCTCTCCCCCCAGCAGCAGGTACAGCACCGCCATGCGAATGGTCACGCCGTTGGCGACCTGCTCGACGATCGTGGAGCGCGCCGAGTCGGCCACCTCGGCGGCGATCTCCATGCCCCGGTTCATCGGCCCGGGGTGCATCACGATGGCGTCCTCGGGCATCTTGGCGAACCGGTCCCTGTCCAGGCCGTATCGGCGGGAGTACTCCCGCTCGCTGGGGAAGTAGGCGGCGTTCATCCGCTCCTTCTGCACCCGCAGCATCATCACCACATCCGACTTCGGCAGCACGGCGTCGAGGTCGTAGGAGACCTCGCACGGCCAGGAGCCGACGGAGACGGGCAGCAGGGTCGGCGGCGCCACCAGCGTGACGTCGGCGCCGAGCGTGTCGAGCAGCAGCACGTTGGAGCGGGCGACCCGGCTGTGCAGCACGTCGCCGACGATCGTGACCTTGCGCCCTTCGAGGCTGCCCAGGCGGCGGCGCATCGAGAAGGCGTCCAGCAGCGCCTGCGTGGGGTGCTCGTGGGTGCCGTCGCCGGCGTTGACGACGCTGCCGCGCACCCAGTTGGCCAGGCGGTGCGGCGCGCCGGAGGAGCCGTGGCGGATGACGACCGCGTCGGCGCCCATGGCCTCGAGGGTGAGCGCGGTGTCCTTGAGCGACTCGCCCTTGGACACGCTCGACCCCTTGGCCGAGAAGTTGATCACGTCGGCGGACAGCCGCTTGGCCGCCGCCTCGAACGAGATGCGCGTGCGGGTGGAGTCCTCGAAGAACAGGTTGACCACGGTGCGCCCGCGCAGCGTGGGCAGCTTCTTGATGGAACGTTCCGAGACCCTCGCCAGCTCCTCGGCGGTGTCGAGGATGAGGAGCGCGTCGTCCTTGGTGAGGTCGCCCGCGGAGATCAGGTGGCGGTTCACTTGGCGTCCCCCTTCATGAGGAGCACGGCGTCGCGGCCGTCGATCTCCTGCAGGTAGACCTTGACCTTCTCGCTCTTGGCCGTCGGGAGGTTCTTGCCGACGTAGTCGGCGCGGATGGGCAGCTCGCGGTGGCCGCGGTCGACCAGCGTGGCCAGCTGCACCGCGGTGGGCCGGCCGAGGTCGTTGAGGGCGTCGAGCGCGGCGCGCACGGTGCGCCCGGAGTAGAGGACGTCGTCCACCAGCACGACGACCCTGCCGTCGATGCCGTCCGGCGGCAGCTCGGTGCGGCCGAGCGGCCTGGCGGGCTTGAGCCGCAGGTCGTCGCGGTACATCGTGATGTCGATCGAACCGACCGGGATCTTGACGCCTTCGAACTGCTCGATGCGGTCGCCGAGCCTGCGGGCCAGCGTGGCGCCGCGGGTCGGGATGCCGAGGAGCACGACGTCGTCGGCGCCCTTGGTGCGCTCGAGGATCTCGTGCGCTATCCGGGTCAGCGCTCGGTGGATGTCCGGGGCCTCCAGGACGGCCCGGGAATCGGACATGGCGAATCTCACCACCTTTCCCGCCTCACGGGACGGGTCTTAAAAGGGTGTTGGTCGGCACACACAGTACCAGGGGCTACCAGGAACAACGCGAGTGGCCTCCCATGGCGTCACCAAGCCGCGGCGGGGTACGGATGGCGTACCGGCTTCCTCGGGGAGACGCTGATACTGCCCGAGGAAGCCGCCAGGAGGGGATGCTGCGAACATGGCCTTTCACGTCGATTCCGAGGTCGGACACCTGCGCCAGGTGCTCCTGCACGGACCGGACCGGGCGCTCAGGCGGCTGACCCCGTCCAACAAGGACGCCTTCCTCTTCGACGACGTGCTGTGGGTCCAGCGCGCGATGGAGGAGCACGAGGAGTTCCGGCGGGTGCTGACCGGCCGCGGCGTCAAGGTCCACCTGCTGGCCGACCTGCTCAGGGAGACCGTCGACATCCCCGAGGCGCGCAAGCACATCCTCGACGCCGTCATCGACGAGCGCTGGCTCGGCCCGGGGGCCATCGACGACGTCCGCAACGCCCTCGACGGGATGGACTCCGCGACGCTGCAGGTCTACCTGACCGGCGGCATCACCAAGCGCGAGCTGGTCGAGACGGGCTGCGATTTCGACTCCGTGACCTTCCACACCATGGGCGACGACGACTTCATCCTGCCGCCGCTGCCCAACCACCTCTTCACCCGCGACACGTCCTGCTGGATCTACGACGGCGTGTCGATCAACGCGATGAAGAAGAAGGCCCGCATGCGCGAGACGGTCAACATGGAGGCCGTCTACATGTACCACCCGACGTTCGCCGGCGGCTTCAACCGGCCCGAGCAGGGCGGCTTCCACTGCTGGATGCCGGGCCAGCCGGTCGCGCCGGCGACCATCGAGGGCGGCGACGTGCTGGTCATCGGCAGGGGCGCGGTGCTGGTCGGCATGAGCGAGCGCACCCAGCCGCAGGCGGTGGAGATGCTGGCGCAGCGGCTGTTCGCGGCGGGCTCCGCGCGCAGGATCGTGGCGCTCGACATGCCGAAGGCGCGGGCGTTCATGCACCTCGACACCGTGATGACGATGCTGGACGTGGGCGTGTTCACCCAGTACGCGGGCCTCGGGATGCTGCCCGCCTACACCATCGAGCCCGGCGGCACGCGCAAGGAGCTCAAGGTCACCGACCACCCGCCGCAGGACATGCACAAGGCCATCGCCCACGCCGTCGACCTGCCCGGGATCACGGTCCTGACGCCCGCGCAGGACGTCCACGCCGCCGAGCGCGAGCAGTGGGACGACGGCTGCAACGGGCTGGCGCTGGAGCCCGGCGTGGTCGTCGCCTACGAGCGCAACACCACCACGAACGCCTACCTGCGCGACAACGGCATCGAGGTCATCACGATCAGGGGCAGCGAGCTCGGCCGGGGGCGCGGCGGCCCGCGCTGCATGAGCTGCCCGCTCGAACGCGACGGAGTCTGAGGAGGGGCCGGATGCGGGTCATCGTCGCACTGGGCGGCAACGCGGTGCTCAGGCGCGGCCAGCCGCCGGACGCGGACGTCCAGCGGGCCAACGTGCGCGCGGCCGTCAAGACGCTCGCCCGGCTCGCCGCCGAGCACGAGCTGGTCATCACCCACGGGAACGGCCCGCAGGTCGGCCTGCTGGCCCTGGAGAGCGCCGCCGACCCGAGCCTGACCAGGCCGTACCCGTTCGACACGCTCGGCGCGCAGACGCAGGGCATGATCGGCTACTGGATGCAGCAGGCCCTGCAGAACGCGCTGCCCGGCAGGCAGGTCCTGGCCATGGTCACGCAGACGCTGGTGACGGCCGTCGACCCCGCGTTCGAGCACCCGACCAAGTTCGTCGGCCAGGTCTACGAGTGGGAGGAGGCCGAGAAGCTGGCCGCCGAGTACGGCTGGACGGTCCGCCGGGACGGCGACCACTGGCGGCGCGTCGTCCCGTCGCCGACCCCGCGCCGCATCGTCGAGACCCGGCTGATCCGCCAGATGATCCGCGAGGGCGTCATCGTGGTGTGCGCGGGCGGGGGCGGCATCCCGGTCGTCCGCGACGAGCGCGGCCGGCTGACCGGCGTGGAGGCGGTGGTCGACAAGGACCTCACCGCCTCGATGCTGGCCGAGGCCCTGGACTGCGACGCGTTCCTCATCCTCACCGACGTGCCGCGCGTCGTCCGGGGCTTCGGCACGCCGCACCAGACGGAGATCGCCCACACCACGCCGCACGAGCTGCGCGCCCTGGAGTTCCCCGCGGGGTCGATGGGGCCGAAGGTGGAGGCGGTATGCCGGTTCGTGGAGACGACCGGCGACATGGCCGCCATCGGAAAACTCGACGACGCCGAGCGCATACTCGACGGCTCAGCGGGAACGATCGTGACACCCAATGGCAGGTGGCCGCTGACGAGCACGCTGTAGGGGGTGTCCGTGACACTGGCCCGACGGCTATTCCGCACCAAGCCCACGGAGCGCATCATCGCGGAGGGCGGTCACGGCGAGGGGGGCGAGCTGCGGCGCACCATGTCGCTCTGGCAGCTGACGCTGTTCAGCGTGGGTGCCACGCTCGGCACCGGCATCTTCGTCATCCTGGGGCAGGCGGTGCCCAAGGCGGGGCCGGCGGTGGTGGTGTCGTTCGTGCTGGCGGCGATCACGGCGCTGTTCTCGGCCCTGTCGTACGCCGAGCTGGCCGGGACGATCCCGGTGTCCGGCTCGTCCTACTCCTACGCGTACGCGACGCTGGGCGAGCTCGTGGCGTGGATCTGCGGCTGGTGCCTCATGCTGGAGTACGCCGTCTCCGTCGCGGCCGTGGCCGTGGGCTGGGGCGAATACCTCAACTCGTTCCTGCGGTCCCTGTTCGGCTTCACGCTGCCCGACGCGATCACCCGCTCCCCCGGCCAGGACGGCGGCGTGATCAACGTGACCGCGATCGTCATCGTCCTGCTCGCCACGTGGCTGCTGCTGTACGGGACCTCCGAGAGCGCCACCGCGAACGCGATCTTCGTGATGATCAAGGTCGTGGTGCTGCTCTTCTTCTGCGTGGTGGCCTTCACCGCCTTCCAGGCCAAGAACTTCACGCCCTTCGCCCCCTTGGGGGTGGCCGGCATCACGGCGGCGGCCTCGCAGGTGTTCTTCTCCTACATCGGCTTCGACGCCGCCTCCACCGCGGGCGAGGAGGCCAAGAACCCCAGGCGCGACCTGCCCCTGGCGATCATCCTGTCGCTGGCCATCGTGACGGCCGTCTACGTGCTGGTCGCCGTGGCCGCCGTGGGCGCGATGCCGTGGACGGAGTTCGACCCGAAGCACACCGAGGCGAGCCTGTCCTACATCGCCGACCTGGCCGTCGGCGCCACCTGGCCGGGCCTCATCGTCTCCTTCGGGGCGGTCATCGCCATCGCCAGCGTCGTGCTCACCGTCATCTTCGGCCAGACCCGCATCCTGTTCGCCATGTCCCGCGACGGGCTGATCCCGCGCGTCTTCCAGCGGGTGAACATGCGCCACCAGGTCCCCGTCGCCAACACCCTCATCGTGGCCGCCTTCATCTCCGTGCTGGCCGGCCTGGTGCCGCTCGGCCAGCTCGCGGAGGCCACCAGCATCGGCACCCTGTTCGCCTTCGCCATCGTGAACATCGGCGTGCTCGTCCTGCGCTACCGCAGCCCCGAGCTGCCGCGCAGCTTCCGCACGCCGCTGTTCCCCGCGACGCCGGTGCTCGGCGCCGTCTTCTGCGTCATCGTGATGGCGGGCCTGGCCGGGGTCACCTGGCTGGCCTTCGGCCTGTGGATGCTGGTGGGGCTGCTCTGCTACTTCCTGTACGGCTACGGCCATTCGCGGCTGAATGCCGAGGTGCGCTAGATGAAGCTCGACAACGTGCTGGCCGGCTACGTCCCGGGGCCCAGGGGCAAGGACGGGCTGGCGCTGGCCGTACTGGTCAGGGAACAGGTCCGCGGGCAGCTGACCGTGGCTTTCGTGCAGCCGCCCGCGCGGTCCACGCCCGGACCCGCCAGGGCCGAGGAGAGCGCGTGGCGCGCTTACCTGATGGAGCAGGCCGACGCGACGCTCTGGCAGGCGCGCGAGCAGGCCGGCCAGGACGCCGACTACGTGGTCCACACCCACAAGGGCAGCGGGCGCGGGCTGGTGGAGCTGGCGCGCAAGCGCGGCGCCGACGTCGTGGTGATCGGCTCGGCCCCCGGCGGCGGCAAGGGCCGCGTCACCGTCGGCAGCACCGCCGACCAGCTCCTGCACTCGTCCTCCGTTCCCGTGCTGCTCGCCCCGCGCGGCTACGGCGACAAGCCCCCCGCCGCCTTCGAACGCCTCACCGTCGCCTATCGCCGCGGCCCGCACTGCGACGCGGCGGTCAGGGACGCGGCGGCGGTGGCCGCGTCGCTGAACGTCCCCCTGCGGCTGGTCACGCTGGTGATCAGCACGGGCAGACGCGCCAGGATCGAGGAGGAGATGCTCGTCCGCCTGCGCGACGAGGCGGGCTCCGACCTGCGGGCGGCGGCCCGCGGACGGCCACGCGCGGAGGTGGAGGTGCTGGAGGGCCGCAACGTCGCCCAGGCACTCGGCACGACCTCGTGGCTCCCCGGCGAGATGATCATATGCGCTTCGAGCGCCACCGGGCCACTCAGGCGGGTCTTCCTCGGAGACACCTCGATCAAGATCGTACGGGCTGCGACCTGCCCTGTCATGATTCTCACGCGCCGGACCTAGGGCAAGGAAATTTATCGTCAAACTGTGACGAAGTAGTGTTACCAGTGGGACATGAGGGGCGATTGCGGCGATCCCTACCGGATCGGATTCGGCATCTTTTTTCCAATCAGCTTGACCTCAGGCGTCCGCCCCTTTACCGTCACTGTGCGTAACCACACCTCGCGGCGTTCTGGGGTAAACCTGGGGCCATGGCTACCGATGGTGCCGAGCCTGGCACCAGACCCCCCGGTGGCTAGGGCATACGCCGCAAGGGAGCACAATCTACTGAGAGCGATACATACAAGACCGGGGGCCACACATGCCGTCTGAGTACGCAAAGTCGCTGGGTGCACGACTCCGCGCCATACGCACCCAGCAGGGCCTGTCCCTGCATGGAGTCGAGGAAAAGTCGCGCGGCAGGTGGAAAGCCGTGGTCGTGGGCTCGTACGAGCGTGGCGACCGAGCGGTGACCGTGCAGAAGCTTGCCGAGCTTGCCGACTTCTACGGGGTGCCCGTATCCGAGCTGCTGCCGGGCGGAGCCGCGCCCAGCCCGCTCGGACCGACGCCCAAGCTTGTGATCGACCTGGAGCGCCTGGCCACGCTGCCGAAGGAGAAGGCGGGGGCACTCGCCCGCTACGCCGCCACGATCCAGAGCCAGCGCGGTGACTACAACGGCAAGGTGCTGTCGATCCGCCAGGAGGACCTGCGCTCGCTTGCCGTGATCTACGACAAGTCGCCGAGCGAGCTGACGGAGGAGCTGATCAGCTGGGGCGTCCTCGACGCCGAGGCCCGCCGCGCCGTCGAGTCGTTCTGAGGCCGTCCCTCTCCCCTGAGGTCGCCCCTCCCTCCTGGGCCGTCTCACCCCGCCTTGAGACCGCCCTGTCCGCTTGTGGGTCCGCTTGTGGGCCCGCTTGAGGGCTCGCTACCGCCACGCGGTCGGCGAGCCACCCTGCTGCGAGGCCCCCTGGCCGGCCACGTTTCGAGTGGCATGGGCAGGATCGCGCGCACGTACGGCGGCGCGCTCGCATCATGACCGCGTGAGCGGCTCATCGGCGTGCGTCCGTCCTTCTCGCCGCCCGCTCCCGGAAAGGGGCGCTCCCCCGCTCTGAGGGCCGCCGCATCGGCGCTCGGCCGCGGGAAGCCACGATCAGGGGCCGGCGACGACCTTCGGGCCCGCCGCGCCGAGAGCCGCCGCACCGGCTCTCGGCCGCGCGGAAGCCGCGCTCCACGCAACGGTCAAGGGCCGGCGAGCGTCAAGGGGCCGGCGGGCGACCTGAGGCCGGTCAGGCCGAGGAGACAAAGGTCTCGACCGCAGAGAAACCGCGTTCGGGCGCGGCGAAGGCCGGTGGGCCGCCAAGGGACATCCACCGGAGGGCCGGGACATCGGCGCTCAGCCGCGTTACGACACGGTGCCGCGGCCCAGGAGCCCGGTGCGCCAAGGGCCGGGAAGGAACGTCCGCCAAGGCGGGAGGCTGGGGGTCAGCCTGCCAAGGGGACGTTGACCGGAAGCTGGGGCTGGGTCGGCACGCCCAGCAGGGCCTCCACGGTGGAGACGAACGTCTCCGCCTCGGCCAGGAGCTCGTCGGCGTCGGCCGCGCTGACCCGGCTGACCAGGCCCGCCTCCGCGGCGGCGCGCTTGGCGGCGCTCACCGAGAAGTAGGCGGCCCACTCGGCCAGGCTCGGCTCGGCCTCGGGCAGCAGCTCCCAGGCACTGCGCAGGCGGCGCCTGCGGCCTTCCATGGGGCGGGGACGGGCGGCCAGCACCGCCGCCGCCGCTCGAAGGGCCGCCAGGTGGGCGGCCACATATCGGGATGCCGGGGAGCGAGCGCCGGTCGCCTCCGCCAGGCAGGAACGTGAGTCGGTCAGATGTGCCCGAACCGCAGGCGACAGCCGGGGCCCGGGCGTTTCTCTAGGCCGTGGTGCCATCTTGCGCGCCTCCTTGGAGTCGTGGGCGGCCGCCGGCGTCTGCGCCGGTAGGGCCAACACTTGCAGACCCCACCGACATTTCCGCCGGGCTGGCCGGACGAGGAGCTTCCCCACTCCCCGTCCGGCCAGGACACGCCCACTCGTCTTCGCCGACGACGAGGACGTGCCCTTCGCCCATGGAGCCTGGCCGCGGGGGAACGCTTGGGGAAGCGAACGGCCCGCGACCAGGTCCTGGTGACGTTGAGCCGCGAGCCCCAACCGTCACTACGTCGAACATAATTTCGATCACGCTCGGTGTCAACCGATTCCACGAACACAGGTTCGACGAACATCACATGAACGGCGCGAAAAAGCCGTCGCCGCGGAGAGCCTGCGGCGACGGCCGGGTGGTTCAGGATGACGGCAAGGCGGTCGTCAGGGGACGACGGAGATGGCCCCCGACGGACAGAGGGTCACAGCACGGCGGACGCCGTCCTCCAACTCCACCGGCGGCACCTGCTGCAAGAGCACCACCGTGCCCTCGTCCTCGCTCTGGTCGAACACCTCCGGCACCGTCAGAGCGCACATGCCCGCCCCGATGCACACCGTCGTATCTGCCTTGATTTCCATGGTGACCTACCAAGTGACTGGGAGGCGGTGCACTCCATAGATGCTCATGTCCGAGCGCATCGGCACCTCCTCGGGTGTTACGGCCAAGCGTAGACCCGGGAAGCGGCGCAGCAGCGCAGGGTATCCGATGCGCATTTCCGTGCGCGCGAGCTGCTGTCCCAGGCACTGGTGGATGCCGTGGCCGAAGGTCAGGTGCCCGGTGACAGGCCTGGCGACGTCGAGCCGGTCGCCGTCCGGGAAACGGGACGGGTCGCGGTTGACGGTGGGCAGGTGGAGCGCCACGCACTCGCCCGCCTTGATGAGGTTGCCCTCGATCTCGACGTCCTCCAGCGCGCTGCGGAGCGGGCCGAGGTGGATGATCGTGAGGTAGCGCAGCAGCTCCTCGACGCCGTTGTCCACCACGGACGGGTCGTCGCGCATGGCGGCGAGCTGCGCGGGGTTCGTGAGCAGCGCGTACGTGCCGAGCCCCAGCATGTTGGCGGTCGTCTCGTGCCCGGCCACCAGCAGCAGGAGCGCCACCCCGGTGAGCTCCTCGTCGTCCAACTCCCCGCCCTCGACGAGCCCGCTGATCAGGTCGTCGGCCGGCTCCTTGCGCTTGCGCTGGACGAGCCCGTACATGTACGCCGTGATCCGGCCGAGCCCGGCCATCGCGTCCTCGGCCTTGGTCTCCAGGTTGACCAGGAGCTTGGTGTCCTCCTGGAACTGCGCGCGGTCCTCGTACGGCACCCCGAGCAGCTCGCAGATCACCAGTGACGGGATCGGCAGCGCGAACTTCTCCACGAGGTCCACGGGCCCGCCGGCGGCGGCCATGTCGTCCAGGCAGGCGTTCGTGATCTCCTCGACCCTGGGTTCGAGCATCTTCATCCTGCGCACGGTGAACTGGCCGGTCAGCAGCCTGCGGAAGCGCGCGTGCTCGGGCTCGTCCATGCGCAGGAAGAACCCGCGCGGGGCCTTCGCGTCCTTCCCCAGCCTCGCCCGGATCAGCATGCCCGGGATCGGCGGGTGCGCGAGCTCAGGACGGTTGCTGAAGCGCGGGTGCGCCAGCACCGCGCGGGCGGCCGAGTAGCCGGTCACCAGCCAGCCCCGATGGCCGTCGGCGAAGGTCATGCGGTGCATGTCCGCCCGTTGTCGCAGCTCAGTGGCTTCGTCGGGCGGGTCGAACGGGCGTCGCCGATCGATGGGGAACGTCACGTCAGACATGTTTCGGCTCCTTTCCGAGCTTCACCTCCAGAAAACCTCATTCATTGCAAAACTTCAATGCATGAAAAACATATACGCATGCAGTATAGTTCCGTCATGGTGGATAACGGCGGCGTGGGACTGCGGGAGCGCAAGAAGCAGCGCACGCGCCGGGCACTGATCGAGGCCGCGCTCCGGCTGTTCGACGAGAAGGGCTTCGACGAGACCACGCTGGCGGAGATCGCGGCGGAGGCCGAGGTGTCGACGCGCACGTTCTTCAGCTACTTCGCGAGCAAGGAGGACGTGGTCTTCTACGACTCCGCCCGCAAGATGGAGCTGGCCATCGCGTCGCTGGCCGACAGGGCTCCCGGCGAGGCGCCGGGCGACGTCCTCCTGCGGATCGTGGAGGACAGCCTGACCTGGCTGACCACGTACGAGGAGCTCGCGTTCGAGGACGCGGAGCTGCGGATGCGGCTCGTGCTCAAGGAGCCCACGCTGCAGGCGCGGGCCCTGGTGATGCTGCTGGAGAGCCAGACCGGGCTGGCGCGGGCGCTGCGGGAGGCCTACCCCGAGCTGGACCCGGTGGAGGCGGCCGCCGCGGTGGGCGCGATGTTCGGCGCGGTGAAGCTGGCGGTCGTCGCCGTCCTCGGCCACGACCTGTCCGCGGAGCAGCTGTCGAGCACGGCGCGCCGGGCGGCCGAGCTCACGCTCACCGGCCTGCGTTCCCTCGGATAGCTCCGGATGCCGGATTTCTGAGAAGCTGTCCGGAACGAAAAGGGGGCCGGGTGGCGGGTAAAAGGTGGCTGATCGCTGTCGTCCTGCTGGCGCTGGGGCCGGTCCTGGCGGCGGCGTACGCGGTCGTCAACCTCGTGGCCATCAGGACGGCCGTCAAGGCGCAGATCACGGGCCCGGAGTGGGGAGGCGGCCGGCTCGCCGCCGACGGGATGACGGCGCTGGGCAGGGACTACTGGAGTCTGGTCCTGATCGTCGCCGTGGTCGTGGGCGTCCTGGGGGTGATGTACGCCGTCATGGGCGCGCTCCTGCGGCGGGGCGGCCGGGGCCGCACGCCCCTGCTCGTGGTGTCGGGCGTCCTGATCGTCCCCTACGCCCTCGCGGTCCTGTTCATGCTGACCGTCCCCGCGAAGGCGGCGGCGGGACTCTACGACTCCCCTGACTTCGCCGACGGCATCCCCGCATGGCAGCCGGCCACCGTCCTCGTCCTGGTGGCGGCCGGGCTGGCGCAGGCCGTGGGGATGGTGCTGGCGGCCGTGGAGGGCAGGCGGGCCGCCGCCGCCCGGTCGTGAGACTCACCGGCAGCGGTCGTTCGACCAGGTCGCCCAGCCCATCTGGGCGCCGCCCCGGCCCGTGTCGGCCCAGCCCGGCGGCGGGGCCGTCCCGTACGGCACCACGGCGGTGCACGCGCCCGACGGAGGCCGCCCGTCGTAGAACTCGATCTCGGTCCACGACACCCGGTACGCCAGCGGCACCCAGAGGTTCCACCGCACCCGCCGGTCCACCGCCACGCGGCCGGGAGGCGGCGTGGGCAGCCAGTCCGCGCCCGACGGGCGTGCGGGGGCCTGCCCTGCGGTGAACGCGATGTCGATCAGCGCCAGCACGCCCACGACCAGCAGCCCGGTCCGGCGGCCGGAGAGGAAGGCCGCCCCGGTCAGGCAGGCCAGCAGGACCAGGGCGGGCAGGGACGCCTCGACCAGGTCCAGCGCGTCGTTCTCGCCCGTGAGAAAGATCACTTCGGGGAAGTCGAACGCGATGAACGCGTAACGCTGGAGCCGGTCCCCCGCGTACCAGGCGGCCACCCCGCCGGTCACCGCCATCAGCCCGGCGGCGGCCAGCGCGTGCCGCACCACGGCCAGGCGCCCGCCCTTCACCAGGACGATCAGGCCGGCCAGGGTCCAGGCCACGGCGACACAGGCCAGGTAGCGCCCGTAGACGTAGTTGCCGACGCGGTGCTCGTCCGGGAGGGCGGCCGAGGAGGCGTACGCGATGCCCAGGGTCGTCAGCAGCAGCGCGCCCGCCAGGACGCGGTGCAGGTACGGCGCGGACCGCCGAACCAGCATGGCCGCCGCGCCCGCCAGGCCGACGCCCGCGAGCCCCCAGGTGCCGACGGCGAGGTACCAGAGTTGCCCGGCCGCCCCCGACAGCGCCCACGCCTGGCCTTCGAGGCTCGTGAGCCTGGACACGAGCAGCGCCGACAGGTCCCGGGGCCCGCCCGGATACAGCGCGGCGCTCAGCGCCCCGTTGAGCGCCTTGCCCGCCACCGCGACCACGGCCGCGCTCGCCAGCGCCGCGACCGCCGGCGCCGCCGTCCTCCCGCGGACCCACACCACCGCCACGACCAGCGCGCAGACCAGCAGGACCACCGTCCCCCGCAGATGCGCCGCCATCGCGAACGCCGACAGCGCGCCCGCCGCCGCTCCCGCCCGCGCCGACCCGTACGCGACCAGGTCGTGCAGCGCGAGCAGCCAGGCGAGGACGAGCACGGGCAGGATCGCGTCGGTCAGCGCCAGCCCGGAGAACAGCAGCAGCGCCGGCGACAGCCCCGCGACGAACGCCGTGATCAGCGCCGCCCGCCGGCCCAGGCCCATCCGCCGCAGCAGCAGGTACGCCAGCGGGAAGGCCCCCGCCGCCACCATCGACCCCACCCCGGCCACCAGCCGGTACGCCAGGACGGGGTCGGAGGTGAGCCAGAAGATCGGGACCAGCAGCAGCGGATAGCCGCCCTGGTAGAAGGTCGAGCCGGTGAGGTCCGCGCCCGGCCCGCCGGCCAGCCAGCGGGCGGCGAGGAGATATCCGGTCTCGTCCGGGTTCGCCACCGGTCCGGTGTGATACCGATACAGCCACAGCCGTAAGGCCACGTGGGCGGCCCACCCGGCCGCCAGCACCCACCACAGGCGGGCCCGCCCCGTATGCCGCGCCGCCGTGTGGACGGGCGCGGGCGTCATGAACGCAGTCGTCATGCACTCCCCCCAAGAAAGTCAGGAGGGAGTCCAGCAAAAGCTCCATAACCGGCCCGTCACCGCTTTTGGTTATGCGGGCGTTACACCGCCGGCGGCGACGCGGGACGGATGCCTCAGAGGCGCTTGAACCTGCCCCGGACGTGCACCGGCACGCCCTTGCCCAGCATCCCGGGCAGGACCTCGGCCACGTTCATCGGCATGCGCACGCACCCGTGCGAGGCCGGATACAGCGGCACCGACAGCGCGCCGTGGAAGGCGATGCCGCCGTTGAAGAAGATCGGGTTGTAGAGCTGCCCCAGGTAGGACCGGTGCCAGCCGCGGGCGCGCCACGTCGTCTTGTAGTCGCCCGTCGGCGTGCTGGCCGAGCCGCAGAACCGCTGCTGCTTGCCCTGCCACGAGGCGGTCTCGCAGTAGGGGACGCCGCTGCCGGAGGACACGTGGGTGATCAGCTTCACCTCGCCGTCCACGTACAGGACCATGATCTGCTTGGTGAGGTTGACCTCGGCGCGGGTCGGCCTGCCGTCCTTGACCAGGACCTTCGGCGCCTTCGGGGTCTCCAGGGCCTCCCACGTGCGCCTGGCGACGGTGCTGGTCGGCCTGATGCCGTTCACCTTCTGGAACGCCCACACGGCCGCCAGCGTCGCGCCTCCGTAGCGGCCGTCGGCCTTGCCCGGGCGGTAGCCGAGCTGGGCCAGGCGTTTCTGCAGCCACTGGACGGCCTTGCCCTTGGCGCCGAGCTTGAGCGTCTTGTCCGGCGCGACGACCGCGGCGGCGGGACCGGAACGGGCTCCCGCGGAGGTATGCGCGGCGGCCGATGAATCCGTCCTCAAGGACGCCGTCGAACGATGCGACGCGAGCGTGCCGCACCCCGACAGTGCGACGGCGCCGGCCGTCACGAGAGCAGCCACCCCGGGCAGCCGTCGAGCCCCCACCAGTACCACCTCTCATACCATCAACAAACGGATCAGCTGACCTTATACCAGTCACCATCAATCGGTAATGACGCGGTCAACCTGTTTAGAGTGTTTCTATGTCTGAGAAGTTGCCGTCCAATGCCGTCGTGGTTCAATCCGCTCTGCGCGAACTGGGGGCGGACGGTGAGATCGTCGTCCTGCCCGAGAAGGCGCCCACGGCCGCGACCGCCGCGGCCCAGGTCGGGTGCGAGGTCGGGGCCATCGCCAACAGCCTGATCTTCGACGCGGACGGCGCGCCGCTGCTGGTGCTGACGAGCGGGGCGCATCGCGTGGACGTGGAGCTGATCGCCCGCACGGCGGGGGTGGGGAAGGTACGCCGGGCGACGCCGGAGTTCGTCAGGGCGGCGACCGGCCAGCCCATCGGCGGCGTGGCCCCGGTCGGGCATCCGGCGCCCGTGCGGACCCTGGTGGACAACTGGCTGAGCAAGCACGAGGTGGTGTGGGCGGCCGGGGGGCATCCGCTGACCGTGTTCCCGACGACGTTCGACGAGCTCGTGCGGATCACCGGGGGCACCGCGGTGGACGTCGAGTAATGTGCGACGCGTGATCGAGTTTCGCGGGGCGGGTCCGGCCGAGTTCGTCGAGCGGCTGGAGACGGTGATAGACGTCTACGCGGCTGCCATGAACCCGCCCGCGGACCAGATCAACGGCCGCAAAAGCATCATGCGAAACCACGCGACTTATCCCCATTTTCAGTGTTATTTCGCAGAACTGCGCGATCCGTCCCTTTCCACCCCCCTCACGGTCGGCTTCGCGTACGGCTTCCGCGGCACGCCCGGGCAGTGGTGGCACGACGTGGTCTACCGCGCCCTGACCGACCGCCTCGGCCGGCAGGCCGCCAACGCCTGGCTCGGCTACACGCTGGAGCTGGCCGAGATCCACGTCCACCCGGACTTCCAGGGCAAGGGCATCGGCCGCGCCATGATCCGCACACTCTGCGCGGGCCGCCCCGAACGCTCGGCCGTCCTGTCCACCCACGACCAGCCCACGGCCGCCCGCCACCTCTACGCCAGCATGGGCTTCACGGACCTGCTCACGAGGTTCATCTTCCCGGGCGGCTACGAGGACTACGCCATCATGGGCCGCCCCCTGCCCTTGACGTGAGGATCACGCGTCCCTGACGAACCCGTGACCGCTGGGTTTGTCCGCGGATTACTTGGGGCACCATCCATTACGTAAAGTAGCCGCCCTTTTACTCACCGTCCACTGTCCCCTGCCCGTCACCCGCCCGGTCCCCCTGCGGGCGGGTGACGGGCCCTACCATCCGGCACCGGACGCTCCCGCCACCCTCCCGTGCCGCCCGGCTCTCCTCACGACCTGGGCCCGACCGGGCACCCTCGAACGCCAGTGCGGCGAGGAGGGCGGTGCGATGCGGGTGGTGGGTGGTCGGCGGCCTCTGGCGGGCGATCGGGCCGGCCGCTCAGGGGCAGCGCTTTCAGGCGGAGACGGGGACCGTGTCGAGGCGTTGGAAGACCTCGCGCGAGGCGCTGGAGCGGTTGAAGGTGATGAAGTGGATGCCCGGCGCGCCCTCGTCCAGGAGCCGCTGGCACAGCTCGGCCCCGTGATCGATGCCCAGCCGCCGGACCGCGGCCGGGTCGTCCGCGACCTCCTCGAAGCGGGCCGCCACCTCAGGCGGGAACGGCGCTCCCGACAGCTGCTCCGAGCGCGCGATCGTGCTCATCTGCGTCACCGGCATGATGCACGGGATGATCGGCGTGTCGCACCCCTGGGCCGCCACCCGGTCGCGCAGCCGCAGGTAGTCCTCCGCCCGGAAGAACATCTGCGTGATCGCGTAGTCGGCGCCCGCCTCGCACTTGCGTACGAAGAACTCGGTGTCGCTCTCGATGGACGGCGAGCGCGGATGCTTGTAGGGGAAGGCGGCCACTCCGACGCAGAAGTCGCCCGCCTGCCTGATCAGCCGCACCAGCTCCTCGGCGTAGAGAACGCCTTCGGGATGCCGCATCCACTCGCCCGCCGGGTCGCCAGGGGGGTCGCCGCGGACGGCCAGGATGTTGCGCACCCCGGCGTCGGCGAAGCGGCCCACCAGGTGGCGCAGCTCGCGGATCGAGTGGTCGACCGCCGTGAAGTGCGCCACGGGCGTGAGCGTCGTGTCGTGGGCGATCCGCTCGACGATGTCGACCGTGCGGTCGCGCGTGGAGCCGCCCGCGCCGTAGGTCACCGACACGAACGTCGGCCGCAGCGACTCCAGCTCCCTGATCGCCTTCCAGAGCTGCCGCTCCCCCTCGTCGGTCTTCGGCGGGAAGAACTCGAAGGAGAACGACCGGCCACCGGCGGCGAGCATGTCGCGGACGGTGGGAACACGATCGGGCAGGATGGAGGGTCGACCAAGCGCCATGCCCCAAGGTTACAGGGACCTCGCCCACCCAAGGTCACGGCCGCGTCACCCCCGTGGCCACAGCCATGTCACCCGTACGAACCGGGCATCCCACCCCGCGCCACCCCAGATCCCGTTATAGAGACACCTGCGCATCCGAGCCCCGGCACGCGGCCACTAGTCTCAAGGCATGACCACTGACGCCGTTGGCATGGACACCCTGCGCACACAGGTGGAGCGTGCCCTCGGAGAGTTCGTCGAACGGCAGCTGCCCTCCCCCGGTGACCCCGAGCTCGAGCCGCTGCGCACGGCGGCCGACGAGCTGCTGTCCGGCGGCAAGCGGCTGCGTCCGGCATTCTGCTACTGGGGCTGGCGCGGCGCGGGCGGCACGGACGTGCCCGAGATCTTCACCGCGGCGGCCTCGCTGGAGCTGCTGCAGGCCAGCGCGCTGGTGCACGACGACGTGATGGACAAGAGCGACCTGCGCAGGGGCATGCCGTCCGCGCACCGCCGGTTCCAGGCGCTGCACGAGAAGTCCTCCTGGCACGGCTCCGCCGCGCAGTTCGGCGAGGGCGCGGCGATCCTGCTGGGCAATCTGCTCCTGATCTGGTCGGGCGAGATGTGGCGCACCAGCGGCCTGCCGCCCGAGTCCCTGGCGGCGGCCCAGCCCGTGCACGACCACATGCGTACGGAGCTGATGTGCGGCCAGTACCTCGACCTGCTGGAGCAGGCGCACGGCGAGAACACGTTCGAGTCGGCGCTGCGGGTGGCGCTGTTCAAGAGCGGGAAATACTCGGTGGAGCAGCCGCTCAGGCTCGGGCTGGCGCTCGCCGGCGGCAAGCTCGCGCCCTGGATGGACGAGCTGTGCACGGGCTACGGCACAAAGGTCGGGATCGCGTTCCAGCTCCGTGACGACATCCTGGGGGTGTTCGGCGATCCGGCGCAGACGGGCAAGCCGGCCGGCGACGACCTGCGGGAGGGCAAGCGGACGATGCTCGTGGCGCGCACGCTCGCGGCCGCGTCCCCGGGTGCGGCGGAGACCGTCCGGCGGCTGCTGGGGGATCCCGGGCTGGACGAGCGCGGGGTGGAGACGCTGCGGCAGATCATCGACGACACGGGCGCGCTGCAGGAGTGCGAGGACCTGATCGGCGAGTATCTGGCGGACGCGCTGTCCGCGCTCGACGGGGCGCCGATCATGCCCGAGGCGCGCACGGCGCTGACGGAGCTGGCCATCGCCGCCACCTCCCGCAAGACCTGACGGCACGATCTGAACACACGACCTGACCGCACGACCTGACCGCACGACTGGGGCGCGCCACAATCTGGGCGCGCAGCGCGGCCTGACCGGGTGAACAGGCCCGCGCCCCGGAGGCGCCCGCGTGGTGGCGAGCGCCCCCGGCAGGCGGGAAGCCCCTGCGACCAGGGGACCCTGCGGTCGGGGAACCCCTGTGACCAGGAGGCCTGGTGTGGCCAGGCCTCCTGTGATCATGGGGCTTCGTGTGGTCAGAGGGCCTTGTGCGGTCAGAGGGTGGACAGGCGTTTGGCGAACTCCGCCGCCGCCGCGCCCGGATCCTCCGCGTCCGTGATCGCCCGTACGACCACCACGCGGCGCACGCCGTACGACATCACCTCGTCCAGGTTCGCGAGGTCGATGCCGCCGATCCCGAACCACGGCCGCGAGGTCTCCAGCGCGGCCGCGTGCCGGAGCAGCGGCGGGCCGGGGGCCGGGCGGCCGGGCTTGGTGGGCGTGGGCCAGATGGGGCCGCAGCAGAAGTAGTCGACGCCCGGCTCCGCTGCCGCGGCGGAAGCCTCGGCCACGGAGTGGGTGGACCGTCCGATGACGATGTGGTCGCCGAGTATCTCTCGCGCGACCGTCACAGGAAGGTCGTCCTGCCCCAGGTGGAGCACGTCGGGGCGGGCGGCGTAGGCGATGTCCGCCCGGTCGTTGACGGCCAGGAGTTTGCCGTGCCGGTCGCAGGCGTCGCGGAAGATTTCGAGGAGCGCGAGTTCGTCGCGAGCCTCCAGACCCTTCTCCCGCAGCTGGATGATGTCCACGCCGCCGGCCAGCACCGAGTCGAGGAACTCCGCGAGGTCGCCGCGGTCGCGGCGGCCGTCGGTGCAGAGATAGAGGCGGGCCTCAGAAACCGAGGGCTTGGGCACGCCGCTTGACCTCAGTGTGACGGCCGGCCTTGATCGCCTCGATGGGCGATCCGGGCAGGGACTCGTCGGGGGTGAAGAGCCAGCGCAGCGACTCGACGTCGTCGTAGCCGGCGTCCAGCAACACGGTCAGCGTGCCGGGCAGGCCCTTCCTCACATCCTTTCCATCGAGGAACACCGCGGGCACCTGCGGCCCGCCGCTCCCCCGGCGAACGCCGAGCAGCTTGTGGTCCTTGAGGAGTTGCTTGGCCCGCCCGATCGAAAGGTCGAGGCGCGAGGCCACTTCGGGGAGAGTGAGCCACTCGTCGACGAGCTGGTCGGTCTCCCGGTCGATCTGTGCAACAGAAAGCGTCACGAAACCACAACTACCACATGCCGTGCTTGCTCAAACAACACAATCCCGTAGGGAGACTTCTGGATCTACCAGGCGTTCCACGTCGAGACGGTGTCCGGCGCCGATGATTCTACGCCCCTGTACGAGGTCCCGCGGCCGGTCCACGGCGAGCACCGCTGCGGGAACGTCGTCGGCCGTGAGCCAGACGGCCGACCACTTGCCCTCGGGCTCGCCGCGATAGATCAGCCGTTCCCCTGCCAAATGATGACCGGCGTATTGCACCATATGTCCGAACTGCTCCGACCAGAAGTACGGAACGGGATCGTACGCGACGTCCTCGCCCAGCAGGCTCGCGGCGGCCACTTCCGGGGCGTTGAGCGCGGTGTCCCAGTGCTCGACCCTGAGCCTGGTCTGCCAGCGACGCGACCACCAGGCGGCGCAGTCGCCGACGGCCACCGTGTTCGGGAGGGAGGCGCGCAGGTGCTCGTCCACGACGACGCCGTTGTGCAGGTCGATGTCGGCGCCGGTGAGCCATTCGACGGCCGGGCGCACGCCGATGCCCGTGACCACCACGTGGGCGTCCACGAACTCGCCGCCCACCAGCCGCACGCCGCCCTCGTCCACGGAGTCGACCATGGTGTCGAGCCGCAGGTCGATGCCGTCGTACCAGCGCTCGGTGCGAGCCCCGATCCCGGCGCCGACCGCCGCGGCGAGCGGCGCCGGGCCGGCCTCGATCACGGTCACCGCGCACCCGGCGCGGCGGGCGGCCGTGGCCACCTCCGCGCCGATCCAGCCGGCGCCGATGACCGCGACGCGGGCGCCGGGGACGAGCATGGCCCTGAGCTCGTGGGCGTCGTCGAGCGTGCGCAGCACGTGCTGCGGGCCGTCGCCGGGCAGCCTGATCGGCTCGGCGCCGGTGGCGATGACCAGCCCGTCGTAGCCGATCTCGCCCTCGGTCGTCTCGACGACCCCCTCCCGCAGCGCCTTGGCGCTGACCCCGGGCTGGAACTCCACGTCGATCGCGGCCAGGTCGGTGTCGACGAAGCTGGTGTCGGCGTCGCCGAACAGCACGGCCTTGGACAGGGGCGGACGGTCGTAGGGGCGATGCCGCTCCTCCCCGATCAGCGTGACCCTCCCCTCGAACCCCCGCGTGCGCAGCGCCTCCACGGTGCGCACTCCGGCCAGCCCAGCTCCCACCACCACGACTCGGTTCACGTTCATGACCCTAACGTGGGGCGGTGTCGGGGCGTCGCAGCGAGGCCGTAGGCTGGAGGACGTAAGACGCGCGGGAGTCCGGCCGTGACCGGGCTGAGAGGAAGGCTGCCATCGGGCCTTCGACCGCAAGACACCTGATCCGGATCATGCCGGCGAAGGGAGCGCGGATGGATGTGATCGTGGGCGGCGGGGTCGTCGGGCTCTCCGCGGCCTGGCGGCTGGCCCGCGCGGGGCGGCCCGTCACCCTGGTGGACCCGGCCCCCGCCTCGGGGGCCTCGCACGCGGCGGCGGGGATGCTGGCGCCGATCAGCGAGGTCACCTACACCGAGGCGCCGCTGCTGCGGCTCGGGGTGGCGTCGCTGCGCCGCTGGCCGGCCTTCGCCGCCGAGCTGGCCGCCGACGCGGGGCTGGCCGGCCCCGAGGCCCTGGACCTGCGCTCCGAGGGGACGCTCGACGTGGCGTTCGGGGCGGACGACCTGGCCGCGCTGGACGAGCTGGCCGCGTACCTGGAGAAGCTGGAGCTGCCCGTCGAGCGGCTGACCGGCCGCGAGTGCCGCCGCCTGGAGCCCATGCTGGCCCCCTCGGCGCGGGGCGGGCTGCTGGCCCCCGGCGACTCCTGGGTGGACCCGCGCCGCGTGACGGCGGCGCTGCTGGCCGCGCTCGACCGGCAGGGAGTCCCGCTGGTACGGGCCCGGGTGGGCGAGCTGCTGCGCGACGGCGCCCGGGTCACGGGGGTACGCCTGGAGCCGCCCGGCGGCGACGGCCGGCGATCCGAGCTGCCGGCGGAGCGGGTGATCCTGGCGGCCGGGGCGTGGAGCGCCGGGCTGGCCGAGGTGCCGGTGCGGCCGGTGAAGGGGCAGATCATGCGGTTGCGCTCGCCGCAGCCACTGCTCACGCGGTGCGTGCGCGGCACCGTCCACGGCACGCCGGTCTATCTCGTCCCCCGGGGTGACGGCGAGCTGGTGGTCGGGGCGACGCAGGAGGAGATGGGCTTCGACACCAGGGTGACCGCGGGCGGGCTCTACGAGCTGCTGCGGGACGCCAGGGAGCTGGTGCCGGGCGTCACCGAGCTGGAGGTCGCCGACGTGGTGGCCGGGCTGCGTCCGGGTACGCCGGACAACCTGCCGCTCATCGGCCCGAGCCGCACCCCGGGGCTGACGCTGGCCACCGGTCACCACCGGGGCGGCGTGCTCCTGGCGCCGCTCACGGCGGACATCCTGCTGGGCGAAGAGGGCGAGCTGGCGGCGTTGTGCACGCCTGGGAGATTTCGGGAAATTTCATGATTGTGACGATCAACGGGGCCTCGCACGAGGTGACCGACGGCATGACCGTGGCGCAGGCCGTACGCACATTGACCACGGCCACCACCGGGGTGGCCGTGGCCGTCAACGACGAGGTGGTCACGCGGAGCTCGTGGGAGACGACGGCGCTCAGCGACCGTGACCGGGTGGAGGTTCTGACGGCGGTGCAAGGTGGATGAACTGATCATCGCCGGGGAGAAGTTCTCCTCCCGGCTCATCATGGGGACCGGCGGCGCGCCCTCGCTCGACGTGCTCGACCAGGCGCTGGCCGCGTCCGGCACCGAGCTGACCACGGTGGCCATGCGGCGGCTCGACCCGAGCGCCCCCGGGTCCGTCCTGGACGTGCTGCGCGAGCGGGACATCAAGGTGCTCCCCAACACGGCGGGCTGCTTCACCGCGGGCGAGGCCGTGCTGACGGCGCGGCTGGCCAGGGAGGCGCTCGGCACGAACTGGGTCAAGCTGGAGGTCATCGCCGACGAGCGGACGCTGCTGCCCGACCCGATCGAGACGTTCGACGCCGCGGAGCGGCTGGTGGCCGACGGGTTCGTGGTGCTGCCGTACATCGGGGACGACCCCGCGCTGGCGCGGCGGCTGGAGCAGGTGGGCTGCGCGGCCGTCATGCCGCTGGGCGCGCCGATCGGCTCGGGCCTCGGCATCCGCAACCCGCACAACATCGAGCTGATCGTGGAGGCCGCGTCCGTGCCGGTGGTGCTCGACGCGGGCATCGGCACGGCCAGCGACGCCGCGCTGGCGATGGAGCTGGGCTGCGACGCCGTGCTGCTGGCCACCGCGGTCACCAGGGCGCAGCGGCCCGATCTCATGGCGGCCGCGATGAAGGGGGCCGTGGCGGCGGGACGGCTGGCGCGGCTGGCGGGCCGCATCCCGCGCAGGCGCTACGCCGAGGCCTCCTCGCCGATGACGCCGTGACCTGAGTGGTGCGCGAGGAGCTGGGACGTTCCAACGGGAACGTCTCAGTATCGGTTTCGGGCGGTGGGGCCCTCCCAGTGGCAAAACGCCCGTAAACTCGGCGGGGTGGATACGACGACTGCGGACCCCCTGGTCGGGCGGCTCCTCGATGGGCGCTACCGCATCGAGAGCCGGATCGCCCGGGGCGGTATGGCGACCGTCTACCTCGCGCTGGACGTCCGCCTGGACCGGACGGTGGCGCTGAAGGTCATGCACTCCTCGCTGGCCGAGGACCCGTCGTTCGTGCGCAGGTTCATCGGCGAGGCCAAGTCGGTCGCCCGCCTCTCACACCCCAACGTGGTGCACGTCTTCGACCAGGGCACCGACAATGACGTCGTCTACCTGTCGATGGAGTACGTGCCCGGCAAGACGCTGCGCGACATCCTGCGCGAGCGCGGCAGGCTGCCCGCCCGCGAGGCGCTCGAGATCATGATCCCGGTGCTCGCCGCCCTCGGCGCGGCCCACCAGGCGGGCATGGTCCACCGCGACGTGAAGCCGGAGAACGTCCTGATGACCGACGACGGCCGGGTCAAGGTCGTCGACTTCGGCCTGGCCCGGGCCATCGAGGCCACCAACCAGACCCGCACCGGCGTGATGATCGGCACCATCGGCTACATGGCGCCCGAGCAGGTCACCACCGGCGCCGCCGACGTGCGCAGCGACGTCTACGCCGCGGGCATCATGCTGTTCGAGCTGGTCACCGGCCAGCAGCCCTACGACGGCGCGACGCCTATGTCGGTGGCCTACCGGCACGTCCACGACACCGTGCCCGCGCCGTCCTCGGTCGTCCCCGACGTGCCGCCGCTGATCGACACGCTGGTGGCCCAGGCGACGGCCCGCGAGCCGGACCAGCGCCCGGCCGACGCCACCGCGATGCTCGTGGCCGCCGTCGACGCGCACCGGATGCTTCCGCGCCTGACCAACCCGCCGGGCTCCCACCCGCAGGGCCCTGCGGCCCCGCACGCCCGGACGCAGGTCTTCAACGCCTCCGGCGCCGCCTCGGCGCCCCAGCCCGCCCCCGCCCACACCTTGATCCAGCCGCGGGCGGAGGCGCCGGCGTCGCGGCGGCGGCCGGGGTTCAGGCCGAACTGGTTCCTGGTGGCGCTCGCCGGGGTGATGGTGGTCGCGGTCGGGCTGACGGGCTGGTACTTCGCGCAGCCCGAGATGGTCTCCGTGCCCAGCCTGGTCGGCAAGAACATGGCGCTGGCCAAGCAGAGCGCCGCCGCGGCCGGCCTCAAGGTGCAGGAGGCCGACGGCGTCAACGACGAGAAGCTGGCCGCGGGCCTGATCCTCCGCACCGACCCGGCGGCCGACACCGAGGTCGAGAAGGGCACCACGATCACGCTGGTCCCCTCGCTCGGGCCCAAGCGCGTCGCCGTGCCCAACACCGAGGGCATGACCGGCGACCAGGCCCGCGACAAGATCGCCAGTGCCGGGCTGACCGTGGGCGTCGTCAAGCGGCTGGCCGACCAGGAGGTCGAGCGCGACAAGGTCATCCGCACCTCGCCGCAGGTCGGCGAGAAGGTGCGGGTGGGCGCCAAGATCGACATCTACGTCAGCGCCGGCCTGGTGATGCCCGACGTCAGCAGCATGCCCAAGGACGAGGCCGCCCAATATCTCGGCGGGCTGGGCTTCCAGGTGCAGGTCAACGAGGTGGACGACGACGCCGAGCCGTGCACGGTCATCGCGCAGGCGCCGAAGGCGAAGTCCGAGGTGGACAAGGGCGCGCAGGTCATGGTCACGGTGGCGCGGTGCCAGACGGACTTCTGGGACTGGTTCAACGGCGACAGGGACGACGAGGCCCGCGACGATTCACAGTTCGCCCTGGTGCCGGCGGTGATCGGCAAGGAGGTCAGGGACGCCAAGTCGGAGCTGGAGGCGCTGGGGTTCAAGGTGCGGGTGCAGCGGCTGGGCAACCGCGGGGTCGTCCAGTTCCAGCGGCCGCTGCCCAACAGCGAGCGGCCGCAGGGGAGCACGGTCGTCCTCTGGCAGTGAGGCGCCTCCGGCCGAAGGCCGGAACGCCGCCTGGTCAGGGGGTGGCGAGGTGGCCGTGGAGACGCACGCGGGCCAGGCCGCCGTCCGGGTAGATGTCCACCCGCACGTGGGTGACCGGGTCCGGGTGGTGGAGGCGGAAGCGGTGCGGGGTGTCGGGCTGGAGGCGAGTCCGCGGGAGGAGCTCCACCTCCCGGTCGCCGTCCAGGCCCGTCAGCGAGACCGAGCCCGGCGCGTTGAACAGCAGGTTCGTGGTGTCGATCTCGGCCAGCCCGATCACGCCGCGCTCGGCCAGCCGGATGAGCAGCCAGTCGTTCCCGTCGCCGCGGCGGCGGGCGGTCTCCCAGCCCTCGGCCTGGTGGCGGGCCAGGCCCGGGGCGATGGCGTTGTTAGGGGCCGAGTAGAACTCGTTCGAGCAGGCGGTGACCAGGGCGCCGTTCGCGAGCGCGGCCAGGTCGAGGCCGAGGCCGTCGTACACGGACAGGTCGGGCCGGGCCTCCCCGTGCACCCGGAGGCGGGCGACGCCGCCGTCGGGGAAGATGTTCAGCCGTACGTGGGTGAAGCGGCGCTCGTCGGTGACGGCGAAACGGTGCTCGCTGTCGCCGGTGAGCTCGGACCGGGGGACGATCTCCGCCCACGGCGCGGCCTCGAGCTCGGCCGGGGAGGGGTGGCCCTCGATCGCGGCCGCCTCCACGGAGGCGTGGGGCGGGTAGTTGCCCTTGAACCACGCCGTGTCGATCACCACGCCGCGGATCACGCCGGGGAGGCCGAGGCGTACCAGGGCCCAGTCGTGGCCGGGTGAGCGGCGGCGGCGGGTCTCCCACCCGTCGTAGACCTGCCCCTTGCTCCCGAACGTCTCGGCCCGGAAGCCGGGCCGCCCCGGCCGGATCAGGCTCTCCTTCTCCGCGAACGACTCGTCGCTGGCCGCCACGACGGAGCCGCCCAGCGTGCGCAGGGCGAGGTCCGGCAGGGTGATGAAGCTCGGCAAATCTACTGCTCTCCCAACAGGAATCGCCCGTGCGGCGCGCCGTCCACGGGCCGCCCGCGCAGCCAGGTGGTCAGTACGGCGCCCTTGAGCACGCGGCCGTGGTACGGGGTGACCGGGTTCTTGTGGTGGAGCCGCGCGGCGTCCACGGGGTGGTCGGCCAGCGGATCAAATGCCACCAAATCGGCATCATTACCGGCCTTTATCCCGCCTTTTCCGGAAATCTCGGCCATCGAGGCCGGATTGGCGGACATCCAGCGCACCACGTCCTCCAGCCCGTACCCCCTCCGCGACGCCTCCGTCCAGATCGCCGGCAGGCCGAGCTGGAGCGAGGCGATGCCGCCCCAGGCGGCGGCGAAGTCGGGCACCTTGAGGTCGGCGGGCGAGGGTGAGTGGTCGGACACGACGCAGCTCAGCACGCCCCTGGCCAGCCCGTCCCACAGCAGGTCGCGGTTGGCCTCGGAGCGGATGGGCGGGCAGCACTTGAACGCGGTCGCCCCCTCGGGCACCTGCTCGGCCACCAGCGTCAGGTAGTGGGGGCACGTCTCCGCCGTGACCGCGACGCCCTCGGCCTGTGCCGACCCCAGCACGTCCAGGCAGGAGGCGCTGGAGACGTGCAGGATGTGCACCCGGGCGCCGGTCTCGGCCGCCAGCCGCACCACCCGCGCGACCGCGCTGCGCTCGGACTCCCCCGGCCGCGACTCCAGGAACTCCCGGTATGTCGGCCCGCCCGGCTCCGTGAGCAGCGCCGGGTCCTCGGCGTGCACCACCATCACCCCGCCGACCGCCGCCACCTCGGACAGCGCCTCCCGCAGCTCGGAGTCGCCGAGCGGCGGGAACTCCTCCACCCCCGACGGCGACATGAAGCACTTGAACCCGTAGACCCCGCGTTCGCGCAAGGGAGCGAGGTCCTTGACGTTCCCCGGCACGGCCCCGCCCCAGAAGCCCACGTCCACGTGGCACTTGCCCTCCGCGGCCGCCAGCTTGGCCTCGAAGGCGGCCACGTTCACGGTGGGCGGGAGGGAGTTGAGCGGCATGTCGAGGATCGTGGTGACGCCTCCGGCGGCGGCCGCCCTGGTCGCCGAGTCGAACCCCTCCCAGTGCGTCCGCCCCGGCTCGTTGACGTGCACGTGGGTGTCGACCAGGCCGGGGAGCAGGGCCAGGTCGCGCAGGTCGATGTCCTCGGCGGCGTCGAGCGGCGCGGCGTAGTCGTACAGGCCCGCGATCTTCTCGCCCCGCACGGCCACCGCCGCCGCCCGCTCCCCCTCGGGGGTGACGGTGCGGCGGGAACGGATCACCAAGTCGATCATCTAGTCACCTTCGAGATGGTTCGCGGCCAGCCGCGCGGCCAGGCGTTCGAGCAGGGGCCCGGCCTCGGCCATGCAGCGTTCGGGGTCGGGTTCGAGATCGGTGAGGGCGTAGGCGGCCTCGATGCCCGCGGCCCGCAGCTCGTCGTCGGTGAGCGTACGGCGCCCGCAGACGGCCACCACGGGGACGCCCGCCCTGGCCGCGGCCTGCGCCACGCCGACCGGCGCCTTGCCGCGCAGGGACTGCTCGTCCAGCGACCCCTCACCGGTGATCACCAGCCGCGCGTCCTTGACCAGCTCGCCGAACCCGAGCAGGTCGAGCAGGTAGCCGATGCCGGGCCGGATCTCGGCGTGCAGGAACGCCAGCGCGGCGAACCCCACCCCACCGGCCGCCCCGGCCCCCGGCGCCCCCGCCACGCCCATGGCCCGAGGCGTGTTGTCGTGCTCGACCGCCCCCATCAGCCCATGTGTCGCGGTCGCGACGGCGGCCAGCCGGCTCAGACCCGCCTCCAGCGTCTTGACGTCGTCCGGGGTGGCGCCCTTCTGGGGCCCGTAGACGGCGGCGGCTCCGTGGGGCCCGAGGAGCGGGTTGTCGACATCGCTGGCCACCACGAACTCCACGCCGGAGACGTCCGCGAACCCCGACAGGTCGATCCGGGCGAGCCCCCTCAGCGCGGCCCCGCCCCGGGGGAGGTCGTCGCCGTCGGCGTCCAGCAGGCGCGCGCCGAGCGCCTGCGCCATGCCCGCTCCCCCGTCGGTGCAGGCGCTGCCGCCCAGCCCCAGGACCACGCGCTTGGCGCCCCGGCGCACGGCGTCCGCGATCAGCTCGCCCGTGCCGTGGCTGGTGGCGGTCAGCGGCTCGTGCCCGCCGGGCAGGCGGCGCAGCCCCGACGCCTCCGCCAGCTCCACCACCGCCGTCGCGTCGGCGTCCTGCCAGGCGTACGAGGCGGGGATCCGCTCGCCGGTGGGCCCGGTGACCTCGATCGTGACCCGGCCGAACCCGCCGGCCACGGCCGCGTCCACGGTGCCGTCGCCTCCGTCGGCCACCGGCAGCTCCACGGTGGGCACGCCGAGCCCGGCGGAGACCCGGGCGGCCACCTCGGCCGCCGTCAGAGAGCCCTTGAACTTGTCGGGGGCTATCAGAACCTGCTGAACCACTACGAACCCCTACAGGATGGTGAACAATGTCCTGACACGCCTTCCTGCCCGGTGCGAGCGGGCAGGAAGGCGTGACTCATCATCACGCACGGCTGACGGGGCACGCCCGGAGGGGTCGTCAGGAGACGGTGCGGATGAACTCCTCCAGCGAGTAGCGGCCGTCCTGGTCGGAGTCGGCCGCCTGGCTCATCGCCCCCAGCGCCTCCGCCGGGAGACCAGGGAAGTGCCGCGTCAGCTCGGCCTCGCTGATGTAGCCGTCGCCGTCGGTGTCGATCGACGCGAAAGTGTTCTTGAGCTGCGCCAGCCGCTCGGCGGGGAGTTCCTCGGGCACGGGATCGCCTTCCTGCTCGTTTCAGACATTCCCACCTTAGTCGCCTGGTCAGTGGAGCTCCTTGGCGGCGGTGAGGCCGCGCTCCCGCGCCAGCCCCATCAGCCGGCGGTGCGCCTGGGCGCCCGCGCGGCCGGCGGCGTCCTGGGGGACGGTCCTCAGCTCGCCGTCCTCGACCACGACCCGGCCGCCGACCAGCACCCGGGCCAGGGGCGGCGGGGGCCCGAAGACGAGCGCGCAGACCGGGTCGGTCACCGCCGAGGTGAAGGCGCCGTCGACCCGCCACAGGGCGAGGTCGGCCAGCTTGCCGGGTTCGAGGGTGCCGAGCTCGTCCTGGCGGCCGAGGTTGCGGGCCCCGCCGAGCGTGGCGATCTCCAGGGCCTGCCGGGCCGTGAGCGCCTGGGGGCCGTACGCGGCACGCTGGAACAGCAGGGCCTGCCGCAGCTCCCCCACGAGCGGCGTCAGCTCGGAGGAGGCGCTGCCGTCCACGCCGAGGCCCACGTTCGCGCCGCGGCGCAGCATCTCGGAGACGCGGGCGATGCCGGCGCCGAGCCGGCCGTTCGACGAGGGGCAGTGCGCGGAGCCCGTGCCGGTGGCGGCGAGCTTGCCGATGTCGTCGTCGCTCAGGTGCACCGAGTGCGCGAACCACACGTCGGGCCCCAGCCAGCCCAGCTTCTCCATGTAGTCCACCGGGCGCAGCCCGAACTGGGCCAGGCAGTGCTCGTCCTCGTCCGAGGTCTCGGCGACGTGCGTGTGCAGGCGCACGCCCTTGGCCCTGGCCAGGGCGGCGGACTCGGTCATCAGCTCGGCGCTGGAGGAGAACGGCGAGCACGGCGCGACCGCGATCCGCAGCATCGAGGAGAAGGACGGGTCGTGGTAGGCGTCCACGGCCTCCGACGTGGCGGCCAGGATCTCGTCCAGCTCCTCGACCACGACGTCCGGCGGCAGCCCGCCGTGCGACTCGCCCCGGTCCATCGAGCCGCGGGCGGGGTGGAAGCGGATGCCCACCGCGCGGGCGGCCTCGATCTCGGCCGCGAACAGGTCGCCCCTGCCCTTGGGGAAGATGTAGTGGTGGTCGCTGGAGGTGGTGCAGCCGGACAGCGCGAGCCAGCCGAGCCCCGCCGTGGCCGCCCCGTTGACCACTTCGGCGTCCATGGCGGCCCACACCTGATAGAGGGCGACCAGCCACTCGAAGAGGGTCGCGTCCTGCGCCAGGCCCTGCGAGGCCCACTGGTACAGGTGGTGGTGGGTGTTGACCAGGCCGGGGGTGGCCAGGCAGCCGGTGCCGTCGATCCTGTTCGGGTGGCTGGTCGCGCCTGGGGCGGGCCCGGGGCCCAGCTCCGCGATCCGGTCCCCCTCGATCCTGATATATCCGGATTCGATCTCCGGGCCGGCGACGGGGGCGATGTGGACGTTCTCGATGAGCAGGCTCACTCGGCGTCCGCCTTCCGCGACGCGGCCAGCCGCACCGCTTCGATGATCTTCTCGTAGCCCGTGCACCGGCAGAGGTTCCCGGCCAGGGCCTCCCTGATCTCCGCGTCGGACGGCCGCCCCACCCGCGCGATCAGGTCGTGCGCCTGCACCACCAGCCCCGGCGTGCAGAACCCGCACTGCACGGCCCCGCACTCCACGAACGCCTCCTGGACCGCGTCGAGCCGGTCCCCCTCGGCGAGCCCTTCGACGGTGCGCACCTGCCGCCCCTCGGCCTGCCCGGCGGCGACCAGGCAGGAGCAGACCGGCACGCCGTCGAGATAGACCGTGCAGGAGCCGCATTCGCCCTGCTCGCAGGCGTTCTTGGAGCCGGGGAGCCCGACCCGCTCGCGCAGCACGTAGAGCAGGCTCTCGCCTTCCCAGACGTCGTCGGCGATCTCCTCGCGGCCGTTGACGGTGAAGGTGACGCGCATCAGGCGGCCCTCCTTCCCAGATGGTCGTTCCAGGCCCAGGTCAGCGTGCGGCGGGCCAGCACGCCGATGGCGTGCACCCGGTAGGCGGCCGTGCCCCGCACGTCGTCGATCGGCGCGGCGGCCCTCGCGCACAGCTCCCCGAATCGCCTGGTCAGCGCCGGATCGAGCGGCGCGCTCCAGTCTAGTTCGCGGGCCAGCAACTCCTCCGCCTCCAGCGCCCGGCGCGGCGTGGGCGCCGCGGAGCCGATCCCCGTGCCGACCCGCCGCTCCTCCGGGTGCAGCGCGATCGCGAACGAGCACACGGCGATCACCATGGCGTTGCGCGTCCCGACCTTGGAGAAGTACTGAGGCCCGGTCGCGGGCCGGACGTGGACGGCCCTGATCAGCTCGTCCGGCTCCAGCGCGCTGCGCTTGACCCCCAGGTAGAACTCGTCGGCCGGGATCATCCTGACGCCGCGCTCGCGTGACTCCGCCTCGACCACCGCGCCCGCCGCCAGCAGCGGCGGATGGCTGTCGCCGGCGGGCGAGGCCGCGCCGAGGTTCCCGCCGACGGATCCGCGGTTGCGGATCTGCGGCGAGCCGACCGTGCGCGCGGCCTGCGCGAGCCCCGGCAGCGGCCCGCCCAGCTCCTCGATGATCCGCGCGTACGGCACCGCGGCCCCGACCCGGCACAGGCCGCTCACCATGGCCCACTCCCGCAGCTCGGCCACCTGGTTGAGGTCGAGCAGCGCCGCGGGCCTGCGCACGTCCATGTTGATCTCGACCATGACGTCGGTGCCGCCCTGGATGGGCACCGCGTCGGGCCGGTCCGCCTTGGCGGCCAGCGCCTCCTCCCACGTCGTGGGGCGCAAGAAGTCCATATCCCCTACTCCCAGGCGAATCCGGCGTCGGGCGCGTCGTCCCGCAGCACGCTGCCCTCGATCAGGCCGTAAGGACGGTCGGCGGCGTGGAAGACCTCGTTGTCGTTGTCGAGGCCGAACGGCGACAGGTCCACGGCGAAGTGGTGCTTGTTCGGCATGGCGAGCCTGACCTCGCAGATCTCGGGGCAGGCGGTCAGGGCGCGCTCGCCCATGGCGTAGAGGGTCTGCTGGAGCGACAGGCTGTGGGTGTCCGCGAACGCGTCCAGCAGGCACTGGCGCACCTGCTCGTACGACTTGCCGTACTCGGGCGTCTCCCCCGCGTGCCGCCAGCGCGCGGCCACGGCGGTGGCCAGGACGCGGTCGGTGGTGGGCCGCAGCGTGGTGTACTCGTCCACGATGTAGCCGTGGAACTCCGAGCCGGTCGTGTTCATCAGCACCAGGTCCTTGAGCCCGGACACCACGGTGGAGCGGCCGTCCCGGTCGTGGTGGACGACGCACGTGCGCACCTCGCCGCCCTCGCGGGCGAACGAGTGCGGCCCGCGGCGGGTCCAGGCGTACTCGTCGATCTCGACCCTGGCGTGGTGGACCGTCGGCTGCGTCCGCACGAAGTGCCTGGCCAGCAGGAGGGCGAACTCCTCGATCTGGCCGACGCCGTGCTTCTTCGCCAGCGCGTACGCGGTGTTCTTCTGCGTGTCGGTGGGCAGCACGGCGGCGTTGTCGCCGGTCAGGTGGACGGCCTCCATGGCGCCGGAGAGCGAGGTGCTGACGTTGAGGTCCTTCACGTGGTGCACGGGGCCGTCCCTGACCACGCGGACGAGCCTGGTCTCCGCCTTGCCGTAGCGGTTGGGTCCGAGCCTGATGGACATCTAGCTCCCTCGGTAGGTGGAGTAGGCGTACGGGCTGAGCAGCAGGGGCACGTGGTAGTGCCGTCCGGGGTCGGCGACGATGAAGGTGACGACGACCTCGGGATAGAACGTCTCCTCCAGATAGGCCCCGGTGTCGAAGACGACCCGGTGGACGCCGGCTCCCGGGTTCCAGCCCTTGATGCGCCCGTCGTCGTCGGTGCGCCCCTCGGCCACCAGCCGGCCCTCGTGCTCCAGCCGGACGTGGACGCCCCGGGCGGGCAGGCCGGTGACCGCGTTCAGCACGTGGGTCGAGAAGCTCATGTCCCCTCCTTCACGAGCTTGCGCAGCCGCAGCGCGGTGATCGCGGCCAGCTCGCCCCGCACGGCCGCCCGCTCGCTCTCCTCGTCGTTGCCCAGCCGCTCGCGCAGCCTGGCCAGCATCTGGGCCCCGGTGAGCCCGGTGGCGCAGACCAGGTAGACGTGCCCGAACCGGTCCTCGTACGCCTGGTTGCCCGCCGCGAGCGCCGCGCGCACCTCGTCCTCGACTCCCGACTGCTCCTGGCGCGACCACGACGCCTCCCTGCCGCCGCCCGCCGCCCGCTCCCCGATCCTCGGGTGCGCCCGGAGCGCCTCCAGCACGTCGTCCCACCCCAGGTCGCGGACGGCCGCCTCGGCGGTCACGGCGAGCTCGTCGAGATCGTCGTACGGCCGCAGCGCCGCCACCTTCGCGGCGAAGGCGCGCGAGGCGCAGCAGGCCAGCAACTCCTCCTCGGCGCCGGCCGCGGGCCTGGCGTTGAAATCGCTCAGCGTCTCGGGCATGTCAGAAGTACACACACCCGCCTCGTGCCCGGTCCATCCACGAGAACTCCCAACCGGCCGCCTTCGCGGCCAGGACTTTTCGTGTCATCATCCAACCAGCGCGGCGACGCGCCCGGTCAGTACGGGCCGCCGGGTTGTCGTGGCGTGCGCCTACACTGAGACCCATCATGACCCCAACATCCCTGATCGGCGGGCACGTGCTCGTCACGGGCGGCCTGGCGACCGGCGGCCTGAAATACATGGCCGAGATCGGCGCCGAGATGATCCAGGTCTTCGTGACCAACCCACGCGGCTGGGCCCTGGCCGAGGGCAAACCCGCCGAGGACGCCAAGCTGGCCGAGTCGGGCGTCGACACGTTCGTCCACGTGCCCTATCTCGCCAACTTCGGCTCGCCCAGCCCGGAGACGCTGGCCAACTCCATCGCGCTGGTGCGCCACACGCTGCGGCGCGGCGCGGAGATCGGCGCCAAGGGGGTCGTGGTGCACACGGGCTCGGCGGTCACGCAGTCGCGCGACGACGCGCTGCGCCAGGTGCGCGAAAACCTGCTGCCGCTGCTGGAGGAGATCCCCGACGGCGGGCCCGACCTGCTGCTGGAGCCGATGGCCGGGCAGGGCGCCATGCTCTGCGCCACCGTCCAGGACATCGAGCCCTACCTGGCCGCGCTCGACTGGCACCCGCGCGCCGGCATCTGCCTCGACACGTGCCACGCCTACGCCGCCGGCCACGACCTCGCGGCGGCGGGCGGGGTGCAGGAGACGTTCGACGCCCTGCACGAGATCGCCCCCGGGCGGCTCAAGCTGATCCACGCCAACGACTCCAAGGACGTGTGCGGGGCCAAGAAGGACCGGCACGAGAACATCGGGGCCGGCCACATCGGTGCCCAGCCGTTCGCCGACCTCATGCGCCACCCCGCCATGGCGGGGGTGCCGATCTGCATCGAGACGCCGGGCAAGGCGCCCAAGCACGCCGAGGACATCGCCCTGCTGAAGAAGCTCCGCGACTCCTGACCCGCCGCCCCGGGCATCGTGACTCGGGGCATCGTGACTCGGGCATCGTGAAAAGGGCGCCTGCTCGCGCGATCCGGCCGCCCCCGAAGGGCCGAATCACGGGGCCGGCTGAGGGCCTCAGCAGGCGCCCCTTCACGTGACCGGCGTGGCGGGCCCCACCCCCGGATGGGGGCCCGGCAGCCGTGGTGACCTGCACGGTCACCGGTGAAGTCGGCGCATCAGGCCTGTCGTGAGCCCCCCGGCTCGTCCCCCCCGATGCGCCGGGTTGGCTTTCCGTTGCCGAAACACTACGGTCGCGATCTTGCGGGCGATACCCTGTTTTCGGACAGCTCGCTGAACGGTCCGTAGTCATCGACATACGGAGAGTGCTGTTACGATGAGCGGTCACCATGCTGCGACGAGCGGTAGCCCCGCGGGCCCGCGAGGTGCTCGGGCACGTGCATCCTGGCCATCATCCGCCCCACCCCGCGCGGCATCCGACCCGGCGTGACCAGGGAAATCATCACCATCGCGGCAAAGGCGACCGGCACGGCCACCGGCACGGGGCTGGACGTGAGCACGCCCATCTTCACGCCCGCCTGCTCCTCGATCACCAGGACCGCCGTCACGCCCCCGCCGAGCGCGAACCCGGCCGCCACCCCCGCGTCCGTCAGCCGCCGCCACCAGATCCCGAGCACCAGCAGCGGGCAGAGCGTGGCCGCCGAGAGGCTGAAGCCGAGCAGGACGAGCGCCACCGAGGCCTGCGGCCCGGTGACCGCCGTCAGGGCGAGCGCGGCCAGCAGCACCAGGCACACGGCCGCGCGGAAGGCGCGGACCCCGGCCCGGGTCAGGCACGCCGACACCGCTCCGCCGACCGACACCAGCACGCCCGCCGTGGTGGCCAGGAAGGCGGCGAACGCCCCGGCGGCCAGCGCCCCGGTGAGCACGTCCCCCACGACCCCTGGAAGCAGCCTGGCGGGCAGCAGCAGCACGATCTCGTCCGCCGCGCCCTCGCGCACGTGCGCGTGCCCCAGAATCCCGTACAGCGGCGGCACGACGCAGAACACCGCCAGCATGGCCTGCGCCGCCACGATCGACCGCCTGGCCCCGCGCCCGTCGCTGTTGGTGTAGACCCGGACGATCACGTGCGGCAGCCCCATCGTGCCCAGCGCGCAGGCCGCCAGCACGGTCAGCACGCCGGGCAGCGACGGGTCGCCCGTCCCCGCCAGCCCCGGCTCACCGGCCCGGTACGCCCCCTCCAGCCAGGTGACCGGCCGCGCGCCCGCCGCCCACCAGCACACCGCCCCCACCCCGACGAACACGACCAGCTTCAGCCAGAACTGCGCGGCCAGCACGCTCGTCACGCTCCCCAGCCCGCCCGCGCAGGCCACGACCAGCGCCGCCAAGGCGATGGCCGCCCACCCGAGCCACGGCGGGAGCCCGGTCAGCAGCCGCACCACCATCCCGGCCGCATGGAACTGCGCGACCATGAACGCCAGCCCGATCACGAGCACGATGAACGTGGCGAAGCGCCGCAGCCTGACCGATCTCAGCCGCCATTCGGCGAAGTCGGGCAGCGTGTACGTCCCCGAGCGCCGCAGGGGGGCGACGACCAGGGCGAGGATGACGACGAACCCGGCCGTCGCCCCCAGCGGATACCACAACATCGGCCCGCCCCGGGTGGCGATGAGCCCGGCCAGGCCCAGGCAGGCCGCGGCCGAGGTGGCCTCGGAGGCGATCGCGGCGCCGTTCCACCAGGGCGGGACGGCCCTGGCCGCCGCGGAGAAGTCGGAGACGCCGCTGGAGCGGCGTGGTCGCGCGGCGCCCACCATGACGCCCAGAACCAGCACGAAGGCGATCCCGGTCAGCACCGCGACGGTCATCTCTCCGCCCGTCCGAGCCGCCGCGCGCACCGCAGCCCGCTCACCTCTCCAGCCGCTCCGCGCGTCTCAGCTGCAGCACGGCCAGCACGACCCAGAGCCCCTGCACGGCCAGCGAGAACGCGAGCCAGGCCCAGGGCGCGGGCACCCACGCGGCGATCACCGGGACGCCCGCCAGCAGCGCCGCGACGGCGCCCACGGTCAGCAGCGCCTGCCGTAACTGCCGGCCCACGATCTCCGGCACGCCGGGCCCGCCCTCCTCGGGGTCGAACCGGTCGCGGGAGCGCCCGAGCGCGACCGGACTGCGGGAGACGGTCACCCGCCGCTCCGCGGTCACGAGATCACGCCCCTGTGGTGGCGTACGAGCTGCTCGCGCACCTGCCGGCTGTGCCGCCTGCTGACCTGCAGCGTCTCGGTGCCGACGGTGAGCGTCACCCGCCCGCCCTCGAAGCGCAGCTCGCTGACGTGCCGCCCGGAGACCAGCGTGCTGCGGTGGATGCGGATGAACCCGGCATCCGCCCAGCGCCGCTCCAGCGCGGCCAGCGACATGCGCACGAGGTAGCTGCCGTCCACGGTGTGCAGCCGCACGTAGTCGCCCTTGGCCTCGGCGAACCAGACGGCCTGCTGCGGCACGAACCGGGTGCGCCCGCCCAGCTCGACCGGGATCACCTCGTCCTGCCCCGGCTCGGGCACGGGCAGGGAGGTGGCCTCCAGCCGGCGCACGGCCTCGGCCAGGCGCTCGGCCCTGACCGGCTTGAGCAGGTAGTCGACGGCCTCCAGCTCGAACGCCTGCACCGCGCACTCCTCGTGCGCCGTCACGAACACCAGCCGGGGCGGGCTGGGGAACCCGCCGACCAGCCGGGCCAGGTCGAGCCCGTCGAGCCCGGGCATCCGGATGTCGAGGAACACCCCGTCGAGCCGCTCGCCCCCGCCGATCATCTGGACCATGTCCTGCAGCGCCGTGACGCCGTCGGCGGCGGTCGCGACGTGTTCGATCCTGTCGTCCTGGCGCAGCAGGTAGGCGAGCTCCTCCAGAGCGGGCACCTCGTCGTCGACGGCCAGGACTCTCAGCATGTCCTCCACGCTTCCGTATGAAAGCAAAGGTCACAAGCGACACGCCAGCGTAGTGTAATGAATTGGCTACAATGAGCAAGCCGATCTCTTGGGCACCCGCAGCCGCACCTTGGTGCCGGCGCCCAGCGCGGTCTCCACGACGAGCCCGTAGCCGTCGCCGTAGATCTGGCGCATCCGCAGGTCGACGTTGGCCAGCCCGATGCCGCTGCCCTCGCGGGCCGGGTCCTCGTCGAGCATCCGCCGCGCGCACTCGGGGTCCATGCCCGCGCCGTCGTCCTCGACCGTGATGTGCGCCTCCGGGCCCGCGTCGCGCACCACGACCCGCACCTCGCCCATGCCGCCGCGACCGCGCATGCCGTGCTTGATGGCGTTCTCGACGAGCGGCTGCAGGCACAGGAACGGCACGGGCACGGGCAGCACCTCGGGCGCCACCTGCATGCTGAAGCGCAGCTTGTCGCCGAAGCGGGCGCGTTCGAGCAGCAGGTAGCGGTCGACGCAGGTCAGCTCGTCGGCCAGGGTCGTGAAGTCGTGCGCCCGGCGCAGCGCGTACCGGGAGAAGTCGGCGAAGTCGAGCAGCAGCTCGCGGGCGCGTTTGGGGTTCGTGCGGACGAACGAGGCGATCGTCGTGAGCGCGTTGTAGACGAAGTGCGGTGAGATCTGCGCCCGCAGCGCGCGCATCTCCGCCTCCAGCGCGCGGCGCCGCGAGGCGTCCAGGTCGGCGAGCTCCAACTGGCCGGACACCCAGCGGGCGACCTCCGTGACGGTGCGCACGAGCGCGGCGCTCACCTCGCCGTCGAAGGCCGCCAGCGTGCCCACGACCGTGCCGTCCACCGTCAGCGGCACCACGACCGCGCCGTGCGGCTCGCCCGCGAACACCTGGGCCCGGCCCGCGGCCAGGGCGGCGCGGGCGTGGGTGAGCACGTCGTCGGTGCACGGCCCCTCCCAGGCCAGCGCGGCCTCGGTGGAGGTGATGGCGACGGCCTGCGTGCCGAGCAGCGTGCGCAGGTGCCGTACGGCCTTGCGGGCCGAGTCGCGGTCGAGCCCGCTCCGCAGGGCGGGGGCGGCCATCGCGGCGATGTGCAGCGTGGTGAACGTCGCCTCGTCCGATCTATGACCCTCCGGCAGCGCCTGACGACGCCACCGGGCGCGGGCGAGCCCGTAGCCGGCGACGAAGGCCAAGGAGGCCAGGGAGGAGGACAGCGCCACGCACGCGGTGGTCAGCACGGGGAAAACCGTAGCCAAAACAGAGCGTGTCCGGGGGAAAACCAGGAGTGAAGTCTAGGGGGGTCCCTCGCCGGGTTCTTCCTGGTAGGAGTAGCGCTGCTCGTGCCAGGGGTCGGCGAGGTTGTGGTAGCCGCGCTCCTCCCAGAAGCCCCGGCGATCTTCGGCCAGGTATTCGATGCCGCGCACCCATTTGACGCTCTTCCACGCGTACAGGTGGGGAACGACGATCCGCAGCGGGAAGCCCCGGTCGGGGCTGAGCGGCTTCTCGTCGAGCTCCATGGCGAACAGCGTGTCGGGGGCCGTGAAGTCGGACATGCGCAGGTTGGCGCTGTAGCCGTACTCGGCCCAGATCATCACGTGGCGCACGCCGGGCCCGGGCGGGGCGGCCTCCAGGATCGTGGCCGGGGTGACGCCGGACCACTCGTTGGCCATGAGCGAGAACTTGGTGACGCAGTGGAAGTCCGCGATGCGGGTGGCCCGCGGCAGCTCCTCGAAGTCGCCCCAGGAGAACTGGTGCTGCTCCCCGGAGGCGGTGGCGCCGAAGACGCGGAAGTCCCAGCTCTCCGGTTTGAACGTGGGCACCCTGCCGTAGTGGATCACGGGTCGGCCGCGCGGCACGTACTGGCCTGGAGGCAGGCGCGACTCCTCCACGATCACTCTCCTCACCTGACTCGCCGTCTGGGGCCATCCTGCCATCGGATCGATGCGGCTTCGCGAGCGGGTTCGGTGCGCTATCCTTTGGGCCTATGCGCAACGCGTTCCTGTTTTGGTATGGCGACGGACCCGAGTCCGTTCGCCATCTGACGCTGCGCTAGCAGACAGGCGAACGAAGGCCCCGGGTCCACCAGGACCCGGGGCCTTCTGTCGTTTCGGGCATCTTTTTCGGACAGAGGAGAAGCACAGATGGTGATCGTGATGGGCCCCGAGGCCACCGCGGACGATCTCTCGGCGATCGTGTCGGTCGTCCAGTCGGCCGGGGTCGAGGCTTTCGTCAGCAAGGGCGTGAAACGGACGATCGTCGGCCTGGTCGGCGACGTGACCCAGCTCGACCCGGTCGCGCTGCGCGGCATGGGCGGGGTGCGCGACGTCATGCGCGTGTCGACCCCGTACAAGCTGGTCAGCAGGGAGAACCATCCGGAACGCTCCACGGTCCACGTGGGCGGCGTGCCGATCGGCCCCGACACCGTGACGCTGATCGCGGGGCCGTGCGCGGTGGAGACGCACCAGCAGACGCTGGACGCGGCCAGGATGGCGCAGACGGCCGGGGCGGTGCTGCTGCGGGGCGGGGCCTTCAAGCCGCGCACCTCGCCGTACGCCTTCCAGGGGCTGGGCGAGCAGGGCCTGCGCATCCTGGCCGACGTGCGCGAGGAGACCGGGCTGCCGATCGTGACCGAGGTCGTGAACGCCCAGGACGTGGAACTGGTGGCCTCGTACGCCGACATGCTGCAGGTCGGCACCCGCAACATGCAGAACTTCGCGCTGCTGCAGGCGGTCGGGGCGGCGGGCCGGCCGGTGATGCTCAAGCGCGGCATGAACGCCACGATCGAGGAGTGGCTCATGGCCGCCGAGTACATCGCCCAGCGCGGCAACCTGGACATCGTGCTGTGCGAGCGGGGCATCAGGACGTTCGAGACGGCGACCCGCAACACGCTCGACGTCTCGGCCGTGCCGGTGGCGCAGCGCCTGTCGCACCTGCCGGTGATCATCGACCCGTCCCACTCGGGCGGCCGGCGCGACCTGGTGCTGCCGCTGACCCGCGCGGCCGTCGCGGTGGGCGCGGACGGCGTGATCATCGACGTGCACCCGCAGCCCGAGCAGGCGCTCTGCGACGGCCCGCAGGCCCTCCTCGACACCGACCTGGGCGAGCTGGCCCAGGTCATGAACGACTTCCCGGCGCTGCTCGGCAAGTCCGCCGCGGTCGCGGCCACCGTCTGACCTGCTGATCCGATGCCGTATCACTACCTGCCACGAGCGATCCCGCGCGTACGGCCGGCCGCCGCCACGAGCCGGGCGGCCGGCCGTACTCAGGAGTAACTTGAGTACGTGCCCCCATGCGGCGGCCTGCCGCGCGGCGTGACGATGGCCGCATGACAAAGCCCATCCAGCCCACGCAGACCACCGCGTTCTACGCCCAGGCGATCCTGTCGTTCGCCGTCTCGCTGTCCTCCGTGGTGATCGCCCTGGTCTACCTGCCCGTCGAGGGGTGGGTCAGGGCGTTCCTCGGGCTCGGCCTGCTGTACGTCGTCACCTCGACGGTCACGCTGTGCAAGGTCGTACGGGACCGGCAGGAGCAGTCGGAGGTCACCAAGCGCGTCGACCAGGCGCGGCTGGACAAGCTGCTGACCGAGCACGACCCGTTCAAGGTCGCCACCTGAGCGACGATCCGGGTGCGCCCCCGCGCGGGAGCGCTAGTCGAGGGTGTACTCCTGGATCGAGTCGGCGAGCTGGACGCAGAGCTCCTCGGCGTCGAGCCGCTTCTCGATCTGCTTCAGGTCCTCGATCTTGGCCCGCGTCTCGGCCCGCTTGGGCGCCAGCAGCGAGCAGCAGTCTTCGTCGGGCAGCTCGGAGATCTCCAGCGTGCCGATGCGCCGCGCCTCGGCCATGATCTCGGTCTTGTCCCAGCCCACCAGCGGCCGCAGGATCGGCAGCTCCACCGCGTTGTCCTGGGCGGTGATGTTGGTCAGGGTCTGGGAGGAGACCTGGCCGAGCGCGTCGCCGGTGACCAGCGCGGCGGCGTGGATGCGGTGGGCGACCTCCTCGGCCGTCTTGAGCATGAGCCGCCGCTGCGCGATCACGGCCAGGCGGTCCTGGCCGGAGGTGCGGATCGACTGCTGCGCCTTGCCGAACGGCACCACCCACAGCCGCGACCTGCCCTGGAACCGGTCGAGCTTCTTGACCAGCGCGTACGCCTTGTAGATCGACTCGGAGGTGGTGAACGGGATGCCGGAGAAGTGCAGGAAGTCGACGTGCAGGCCGCGCCGCATCATCCGGTAGGCCGCCACCGGCGAGTCGATGCCGCCCGACATGAGCGCCAGAGCCCGGCCGCTGCTGCCGACCGGCAGGCCGCCCTGGCCCGGGATGCCGCCGGTGAAGACGAACACCTCGTCCCTGTCGACCTCGATGGACACCGTCAGCTCGGGGTTCTTCAGATCGACCGGCAGGCCGTACTCGTCGTTGATCGCGCCGCCCACGAGGCGGTCGAGCTCGTTGGAGCGCAGGGGGAAGCGCTTGTCGCGGCGGCGGGAGCGGACGGCGAAGCGGGCGCCCCGCTTGGCCTCCTCGGTCTCGCCGACCAGCTCGAGACCGGCCTTCAGCACGGCGTCGGGGTCCTTGGCGACCCGCCAGGCCCGGTGGATCCAGACCAGCCCGGGGACGTCGGCGACCCGCTGGGCCACCGCCTCCGCCTGCTCGGCCGTGGCGCCCTCGGGCAGGAAGATCGCGATCACGCCGTGCCGCTTGCGCACGTCGAGCTTGAGGTCGAGCGACTTGAGCGCCTCACGGATGTTGCTGATCAGGCGGCGTTCGAACAGCTCGCGGTTCTTGCCCTTGAGGACGATCTCGCCCAGCTTGAGCAGAACGCACGGCTCGCCCAGGGCGGACATCGTCATGGTGGAACCTCCGGGAAGACGGGGAACGGCACGCGTCGAAGGGAACTTCGCGCCCCATCGAGTTTAGTCCGCGTCCAGCCCGTGCTCGATCGCATATCGCACCAGCTCCACCCGGCTGTGGAGCTGGAGCTTGCGCAGCGCGTTCTGGACGTGGTTCTGCACCGTGCGGTGGGAGAGCACGAGCCGCTCGGCGATCTGCCTGTAGGACAGGCCCTTGGCGACCAGCCTGAGCACCTCGGTCTCGCGCTCGGTCAGCCGCGGCCCCTCGGCGGGCGCCGGCTGCGCGGCCAGCCGCCGGTATTCGCCCAGCACGAGCCCGGCCAGGCCCGGGGTGAACACGGCGTCGCCGTCGGCGGTACGGCGTACCGCGTCGAGGAACTCCTCCCGGCTGGCCGATTTCACCAAATATCCTGACGCGCCTGCCTTGACTGCTTCCAGCACGTCGTCCTGCTCGGCGCTGGCCGACAGCACCAGCACCCTGGGCGGCGGCTCCACCGCGGCCAGCCTGACGGCCACCTCCGCGCCCGACATATCCGGTAACCGCAGGTCGAGCACCACGACGTCCGGCCGCACCGCCCCGGCCACCCGCACCGCCTGCCGCCCCTCCCCCACGGTGGCGACGACCTCGTACCCGGCTTCGGCGAGATCCCTGGCGACGCCGTCACGCCACATCGGATGGTCGTCCACCACCATCACCCGCACCATGTCGCAACTCTAACCGCGCCGCCCGGCCCCGCCCTCCGCCTGCGGCGACGCCGGGGCGGGCCCGGAATCAGGCCCGGAAACAGGCCCGGAAACAGGCACCGCGATCTCGACCTCCGTGCCCTCCCCCGCGCCGGAGGTGAAGGCGACCGTGCCGCCCAGGTCGGCGATCCGGCCGCGGATGGACTGGGCGACCCCCAGGCGGCCGGCCGCGGCGGCCTGGGCCAGGCGGCCCTCGGCGATACCCGGGCCCTCGTCCCGCACCGTCACCGTGATGACGCCGTCCGACGACTCGGCGAAGACCCACGCGCGGGCGCCGGGCCCGCAGTGGTCCCGTACGTTGTCCAGCGCCGCGCGGACGGCGGCGGCCGTCCCCGCGGCCACCGGCGCGGGCAGGATCATCGGCGTGGCGGGCGTGGAGACCGTCACCCCGGGCGAGGAGAGCGGCAGGAGGAGCGCGCGCAGGTCGGCCGAGCCCACGGGGACGGGGGCGGAGCCGGGGGCGACGAGCTGGCGGAGCACGGCCTCCTGCTCGCCGGCCAGCCGTCCCAGCTCCGCCGCCTCGCCGCCGATCTGCCGGCCGCGCCGCTGGACCAGGGCCAGAACTTGGAGCACCGAGTCGTGGATGTCGCGGGCCAGCCGCTCGCGTTCGCGCTGGGCGGCCTCCATCTCGATGGCGCGCTGCATGCGCTCCTCGGCCTGCCTGGCCAGCTGGGCCACGTGGCCGACCACGACACCCGCCAGGAAGAGCAGGACCGCGCCGTTGATCAGGATGGGCGCGTCCTCGGTGCGGACGCGCAGCCACAGATCGCCCGCCGCGACGACGGCCGCCGCGACCGCGCCCAGCCGCCTGCCCCCATGCACGGCCCAGGCCAGCACGGGACCGGCCACCCACGTGGCGGGCACGGGCATGGTGCCCGCCGCGCCTTGACCGGCGCCCTCGACGTATGGAGAGGCCAGCAGGCAGGCCATCGTGACCAGCAGGTCGATCGCCAGCAGCGGCCACCGGCGCAGCGACCGGGCCGAGTAGGCGGACGTCGCCCCCGCCGTCCACAGCGCCATCACCCCGATCACCAGCCAGCCGAGCACCGGCTGCTCGTAGCCGCGGTGCTGGGCCATCAGCGCGGCCGCGTACACCAGCGACGCCACCCGGAAGACCGCGATCGCGCGCCAGAACGGCCCCTCGATACTCATGAGCCCTTCTCATGTTCCGACTGGGAGGTTGACAGATAGTGGTGATATCTATGCGAATGGGACATGCCGGATGGCACAATCCGGGAACCCCTAAATACCAAGGAACCGATAGATGACCTCCGCTGTGAATCATTTCACCTACGGCCTGCTGACCCCCCTGCTCGCCTACGTGATGTCCTGCATCGGGTCCATGCTCGGTCTGCGGCTCACCGCCCAGGCGCACGCCTCGCGTGGCGGTTCCCGGGTGCGCTGGCTGCTGGGCGCGGCCATCTCGATCGGCGGCACCGGCATCTGGGTCATGCACTTCATCGCCATGATGGGCTTCGAGGTCGAAGGCACCCAGATCAAGTACGACGTGTGGCTCACCGTCGCCTCCGCGGTGGTGGCCATCGTGGTGGTGGGCACCGGCCTGCTGCTGGTCTCGTACGGTGGCGGCCGGGTCCCGGCGCTCCTCGGCGGCGGCCTGCTCACGGGCCTCGGCGTGGCCTCCATGCACTACCTGGGCATGTACGCGATGAACATGTCCGCCCACGTCTCCTATGACCGCATCACCGTGGCCGTCTCCGTGGCCATCGCCGTCGTGGCCGCGACCGTGGCGCTGTGGTTCACGCTGCGGGTCAAGAAGCCCGTCTGGATCACCCTCGCCGCCCTGGTCATGGGCGTGGCGGTCTCGGGCATGCACTACACCGGCATGTACGCGATGCACGTCACGATCGACGCCGAGCCCGGCATGGTCGGGGGCGCCGACGCGCTCGACTTCCTCGTGCCCCTCATGACCGTGATCAGCCTGATCACGCTGACCATGCTCCTCATGGTGATCCTCTCGCCCTCGGAGGAGGAGCTGCACGAGGACGCCGAACTGGTCGCCAAGCTGGAGCTGCGCCGGCGTACCACCCAGCAGCAGCAGCTCGTCTACCCCGCTCCGGCGATGCCGGTGCCGCAGCCGCGCCGCCAGGCCATGCAGAGCAGAAGAAGATAGTTGCGCGATCGGCGACTGCCTGTTCATACTCCCTTATCGGTGCGTAAGGGGTTGGGGTGGGGGTTGTGTCGCCGATCGATCATTTTTCCTATGGGCTCTTAACGCCCGTACTTGCTTACGTCATGTCCAGCGTGGGCTCCATGCTGGGCCTGCTGCTGACCTCGAGAGCCCGCCTCGCCGGTCGGCGCGAGGGCAGGTTATGGCTGGTGGGGGCCGCCTTCGCGATCGGCGGCACCGGCATCTGGACGATGCACTTCATCGCCATGCTCGGCTTCTCCGTGACCGGCTCGCCGATCCGCTACGACGTGCCGCTCACCGCCCTGTCCGCGTTCATCGCGGTCGTCGTCGTGGGGATGGGCCTGTTCCTGGTCTCCTACGGCGGCGAGCGGCCGGCCTCCCTGCTCGGCGGCGGCGTCCTGACCGGCCTCGGTGTGGCCGCCATGCACTACCTGGGCATGTACGCGATGAACATGTCCGCCCTCGTCTCCTACGACCCCGCGGTCGTCTCCGTGTCCGTGCTGATCGCGGTGGCGGCGGCGACGGTGGCGCTCTGGTTCACGGTGCGGGTCCGCGGCGCCCTCAAGATCGGCGGCGCGGCCCTCGTCATGGGCGTGGCGGTCTCGGGCATGCACTACACGGGGATGTACTCGATGTCGGTGGCCGTGCACCCCGACATGGCGCCCGTGGCCGGCGTCAAGGCCGTCGACCTGCTGCTGCCGCTGATCGTCGGCATCAGCGTGATCACCGTCGGGCTGCTGCTCGCCGTCATCCTCTCCCCCTCGGAGAAGGAGCTGCGCAGCGAGGCGGAGTACCGCGCGCGGCTGCGCGGGGAACACGACGAGGGCGCGCCGGAAGTGGATCTCTTCGGCACGCCCCGCGGTTGAGCTATCTGACAGGTACGGCTTGCGACGCGTGGTGGGCCGCCGACTCGCCGCGGCGCAAGCCGTACCCTGAGGCGGAGCTCCAGGACCCCGCTGGTTCAGAAGGTACGGCCGCGCGCTTGCAGGCGGCTTTCACTCAGCCGAAGAACACCTCCGCCTCGGAGTAGCGCGAGACGGGCACGGTCTTCAGCTCGGCCGTGGCCTCGTCGAGCCCGACGCGGACGATGTCGGTGCCGCGCAGCGCGACCATCTTGCCGTAGTCGCCCTCGTGGGCGGCGTCGATGGCCTGCAGCCCGAACCTGGTGGCCAGCACCCGGTCGTAGGCCGTCGGGGTGCCGCCGCGCTGGATGTGGCCGAGCACCGTGGTGCGGGCCTCCTTGCCGGTGCGCTTCTCGATCTCCTTGGCCAGCCTCTCGCCGATGCCGCCCAGCCGTACGTGCCCGAACGCGTCGAGCTCGCCCGTCTGCAGCTCCATCTGGCCCTCGACCGGGTGGGCGCCCTCGGCGACCACGATGATCGGCGAGTAGCGGGTGCGGAAGCGGGACTCGACGTACTCGCAGACCCGGTCGATGTCGAACGGCCGCTCCGGGATGAGGATGACGTTCGCGCCGCCCGCCATGCCCGCGTGGAGCGCGATCCAGCCCGCGTGGCGGCCCATGACCTCGCAGATGAGCGCCCGGTGGTGGGACTCGGCGGTGGTGTGGAGGCGGTCGATGGCCTCGGTCGCGATGTTGACGGCGGTGTCGAAGCCGAAGGTGTAGTCGGTGCCCGACAGGTCGTTGTCAATGGTCTTGGGGACGCCCACCACGTTGACGTGGCGGTCGTAGAGCTGCTTGGCGACGCCGAGCGTGTCCTCGCCGCCGATGGCGATCAAGGCGTCGACGCCGGTGGCGGCGAGGTTCTCCTTGATCCGGTCCACGCCGCCCTGGATCTTGATGGGGTTGGTGCGGGAAGAGCCCAGTATGGTTCCGCCGCGCGGCAGGATGCCCCGCACGGCCTGGATGTCGAGCGGCATCGTGTCGCCTTCAAGGGGGCCGCGCCAGCCGTCACGGAATCCGACGAACTCGTGGCCGTAGACGCTCACCCCCTTTCGCACCACTGCCCTGATCACGGCGTTGAGACCGGGGCAGTCGCCGCCCCCGGTCAGCACTCCAATACGCATGGCGGGTTCCTCCCGATGGGGGTCACCTTGATGTCAGACTCGCATTGTGCCCGTCGTCACGGGCAGTGGTCTAGACCAAACGCCAGGCTGCCCAGATTGCGGGGATATTTCGTGAGTGTTTTGGCCATTGACGCCGGGACGACAGGCGTGACCGCCCTCGTAGTCACTGAAAACGGGCAAATCGAGTCCAAAGGCTACGAGGAGTTCGCACAGCACTTTCCTTCCCCCGGATGGGTGGAGCACAATCCCGAAGAAATCTGGCAAGCCACACTCGCCGCGTGCGGCACCGCGCTGAGCGGGGCCTCCGGCTCCCCGTCCTGCGTCGGCATCACGAACCAGCGCGAGACCGCCGTGCTCTGGGACCGGCACACGCTGGCCGCGCCGTGCCGGGCCATCGTGTGGCAGGACCGTCGCACGGCCGGGATCTGCGACCGGCTGCGCGACGCCGGACACGAGCCGCGCGTGTCGGAGCTGACCGGGCTGCGGCTCGACCCGTACTTCACCGCGACGAAGCTCACCTGGCTCGCCGAGCACGACGAGAGCACGTGGGCGGGCGTCCGGTCCGGAAACGTCGCCCTGGGGACGGTGGACTCCTACCTCATCGCCAGGCTCACGGCGGGCGCGCGGCACGTGACCGACCCGTCCAACGCCTCGCGCACCCTCCTGTACGGCCTCGCGTCCGGCGGCTGGGAGCCGGAGCTGTGCGAGCTGTTCGGGGTGCCCATGGAGGCCCTGCCCGAGATCGTGCCCAACTACGGGCCGCTGGGGCACACGGAGCCGTCCGCGTTCCTCGGGCTGGAGCTGCCGATCAGCGGGGTGGCCGGCGACCAGCAGGCGGCGCTGTTCGGGCAGACGTGCTTCGACGTGGGGGACGTCAAATGCACGTACGGCACGGGGTCGTTCGTGCTGGCCAACCTCGGCGGGGAGATCGTCCGTTCGGACACCGGGCTGCTGACCACGGTGGCCTGGCAGAGGCCGTCGGGCGAGCGCACGTTCGCGCTGGAGGGGTCGATCTTCGTGACCGGGGCCGCCGTGCAGTGGCTGCGCGACGGGCTGGGGCTGATCGGCACGGCGCCGGAGTCGGAGGCCGTGGCGCGCACGGTGCCCGACAGCGGGGGCGTGGTGTTCGTACCGGCCCTGACGGGGCTCGGGGCGCCGCACTGGGAGCCGGGCGCGCGCGGGCTGATCACCGGCATCACGCGCGGCACGACGCGGGCGCACCTGGTCAGGGCCACGCTGGAGGCGATCGCGTTCGAGGTGCGGGACGTGGTGGAGGTGATGACCGGGGGCACCGTCCCGGTGCTCAAGGCCGACGGCGGGGCCAGCTCCAACGACCTGCTCATGCAGCTCCAGGCCGACCAGCTCGGCGCGGCGGTGGAGCGCCCGGCGATCCAGGAGACCACGGCGCTCGGAGCGGCCTTCCTGGCCGGTCTGGGCGCGGGCGTGTGGGCCTCGCGGACCGAGCTGCGCCATACGTGGCACCTCGAACGCCGCTTCGAGCCCGGCGCCCGGGACGACGCCTCCTACGAACGCTGGCGCGCGGCCGTCGGCCTGGCCTCCCGAGGGGCGAGCGACCCCCGGCTGTCCCGGGCGTGACCAAGGAGCCCGCCGAGCGCGAGGTCGTCCGGACGCTCGACGAGGTCCTGCGGGAGACCATGGCCTGACCGGCCACGTCAGTGAGCGCCCGCCGGCCCCTGGGCGAAGCGGGTCAGGAGGTTGGTCGTCGCGCGGCGGGTGAAGGCGGCGGCGCGGTCGGTGACGCCGTGGCCGCACCGCCGTCCCCGCATCGCGCACACCCAGCGCATCGTCCCCGACGCGAACACCCCCGCCCCGCTGGGGGCCACGTAGTACGTGCTGTCGGAGTGGGTCGCCCGCCCGCCGCCGCAGGAGTACGGCGACTGCGCCAGCACCCGGACGTTCCCTGGCGATCCCCGCGACACCTTGTCGGACTCCACGCCGACCATCCCCGGGAACCGCCTCCCTTTGGTCCCGGCGAAGATCCAGTGGTGCGGCCGCGTCACCCGGTAGGCGCCCTCCGCGGGGAAGCAGTCGTACATCTGCCCCACCAGCGAGCTCTCCGGCCTGGAGTCGCGCCACAGCCGGCACAGCCGCTCCTTGTCGCAGGCGACCGTCCTGCCGTGCACCGCGATCCGCCAGTAGACGGCGTTGGCGCCGAGGAAGGCCAGGTTCGTGCCGGTGTCCCTGGCCGCGGTGACGACCGCGCGCATGCGGGGCGACCAGTACTCGTCGTGCCCGAGCGACACCACCGCCCGGGCGCGATCGAGCACGCCGGGCTTGAGGTCCAGGTTCGTCAGGTACGCCAGCGGCACGTGGCTCTGCTCGGCCACGGCCAGCGCCTCGTTCTCGAAGTCCAGGAAGAGCCGGGCGCCGAGGTCGTCGTACGGGCGGTCGAAGGTTACTGCGCGGGAGCGGCCGGCGAACCCGCCCGGACCCATGTAGAGGCTGCGGCCGCCCCACCGGTTGTACGCCTGCCAGGTGGTGACCGCGTTCACCATCACCACCCGGCCGGCGGTGGAGGCCGAGCGCACGGTGATCGGGACGTACCGCTGGGCGCCGGTCGAGGCGTCGAGCCTGATCAGGTACGCGCCCTCGGGCCAGCCCGCGGTGTCCACGCTGAGCGAGGGCCGCCAGTGGGCCGCGGTCACCGTGCCGTCCACGAGCCTCATCGGCTCCTGCCGCACGCCACGGACGGCGGGCGACTCCCACACCTTGACCGGGTTCGCGCCCATGCGGAAGGCACGCGCGGAGAAGCGCGGAGCGGTCGTCGAGACGCGCAGCCCGAAGCGCCCGCCCGGCAGGACGCTCACCTGATCCGCGTAGCCCTCGATCTCGTGCTCCGCGCCGCGCCGGGTCATGTGCCATGACTCCTGCACCTCCGCGTCGGGCGGCGGCGTCCTGACCGGCTCGGGGCGCTGGACGGGCTGGGGCGCCGGGGCCGGGGGCGAAGCGCCGCACCCGGCGACGACGACCAGCGACAGCAGCATGACGAGGATCTTTCGCACGCGTCCATGGTCATGACCGAACGACCCGATGAGCCGTGACTTGGCGAACTCCTTACATGATCAGCACACAGCCCGGGCTTTCGGCCTCGTACACCTCTCCCGTGGGCTCGGGCACGCCGTCCTTCAGCTGGAAGGCGGTGACGGTGTCCGAATGCTGGCCGGCCACGTACATCGTGGTCCCGTCGATGGCGAAGTGCCTGGGCCACTCGCCGCCCGCCGGCACCTCGGCCACGTACGACAGGTCGTCAGCGCGCAGCACGGTGATCGTGTCGGGGCCGCGGTTGGCGACGTACACGAGGTCGCCGTCGAGCTGGAGGTGGGACGGGAAGCCGGTGCCCGGCTCGCGCGAGGCGGGGACGACCGTGTGGCGCCCGTCCTCGATGAGGGTGACGGTGCCGGCGAGCTCGCCCGCCACGTAGAGGCGCGATCCGGAGAAGGCGAAGTGGCGCGGGCCCGTGCCGGGCTGGAGCTTGATCGACTCCAGGGCGGTGCCGTCGTAGCGGTAGCGGCGGATCTCGTCGGTGCCGAGGTCGGAGACGTGCAGGATCCCGTCGTGGAAGACGGCCTGGTGGGCGTGCGGGCCCTCCTGGCGCTCCGCGTTCGGGCCGGAGCCCTGGTGGCGCAGCACGATCGGCTCGCCGTCGAACGCGCCGCGGGCGTCGAGGCGGTAGATCACGGCGACGCCGTCGCCGTAGTTGGCCGCCGCGAGCACGCTGCCCGTCGGGTCCACGGCGACGTGGCAGGGCAGCGAGCCCTCGCTCGGCCTCTCGTCCAGCGGGGCGAGGGTCTCGCCGGCCTCCAACGCGGTGAGCCAGCCGCGTTCGAGCTCGCCCGCCGCGTACAGCACCGGCAGGGTGGGATGGGCGGCCAGGAACGACGGCGAGGCCAATCTGGTGAGCCCGCCACCGACCGTGACGATGCCGGGGCCGTATCCGCCTATGTAGACGCGCTTCACAACAGAGTTCCTCTCATGGTTGACTTAGGCAATGAGTTCGTTGACAGAGGCAAGGGTCTCTGAGGTCAGAGCCTTCAACCGGTTCTATACGAAAGTGATCGGCGCGCTGCAGGCGGGCCTGCTCGACTCGCCGTACTCGCTGACCGAGGCGAGGGTGCTGTTCGAGCTGGCGCACACCGCGCCGATGGAGACCGGGGCGCTGCGCACCCTGCTCGACCTGGACGCGGGCTACCTCAGCAGGATCCTGGCGCGCTTCGAGACCGACGGGCTGATCTCGCGCGAGCGCTCCTCCTCTGACGCCCGCAAGCAGCTCGTACGGCTCACCTCCGCCGGCACGGAGACGTTCGGGAGCCTCGACAGGCGTTCGGCCGAGGAGATCGAGCGGCTGCTGTCCGGGCTGCCGGACGAGAGCCAGGGGCGGCTGGTGGCCGCCATGGGCACGATCAGGGGGCTGCTGGGGGACGGGGGCGCCGGGCGGCCGTACGTGATCAGGCCCCCGCGCACCGGCGACCTGGGCTGGGTCGTCTACCGGCACGGCGACCTCTACAGCCGCGAGTACGGCTGGGGCGTCGAGTTCGAGCAGCTCGTCGCCAGGATCGTCGGCGATCTGGACTTCTCCCGGGACGCCGGGTGGATCGCCGAGGTGGGCGGCGAGCGGGCCGGGTGCGTGTTCTGCGTGCGGCAGGACGAGACGACGGCCAAGCTGCGGATGCTGCTGGTGGAGCCGTCCGCCAGAGGGCTGGGGCTCGGGCGGCGGCTCGTGGAGGAGTGTCTGCGGCACGCGCGGGCCGAGGGGTACAAGCGGATCACGCTGTGGACCCGCGACTGCCTGGGGAGCGCGCGGCGGATCTACCAGGGGGCCGGGTTCGAGCTGGACTCGGAGGAGACGGGCATGGAGAACGGGGTCGAGGTCACCGAGCAGATGTGGTCGCGCGACCTCCAGGCCACCAGTTGAGCGGGCCCGCCAGGCGCATCAGGCTCGGCACCAGCACCGCCCTGATCACGGTCGCGTCCACCAGCACGGCCACCGCCATGCCGACGCCCAGCATCTGCACGAACATCACCTGCGCCGTGGCGTAGGCGGCGAACGTGAGCGCCAGGATCCCGCCGGCGGCCGTGATCAGCGGGGCGCCGCGCTGCAGGCCGGTGGCCACGGCCCGCTCGGTGTCGCCGGTCCTGTCGTACTCCTCCTTGATGCGGGAGAGCAGGAACACCTCGTAGTCCATCGACAGGCCGTACGCGACGCACAGCATCAGGATCGGGATGCTGGGGTCGAGCGCGCCCGTCGGGGTGAAGCCGAGCAGGCCGGAGAGGTTGCCGTCCTGGAAGACCCAGACGATGGCGCCGAACATGACGCCCATGCTGAGCAGGTTCAGGAGGGACGCCTTGAGCGGGATGACCAGGCTCCCGGTCATCCCGAGGAGGACCAGGAACGTGACGCCGAGCATGAGGGCCAGCACCAGGGGGAGCCGGTCGACGACGGAGGCGCGGTAGTCGGCCAGCTCGGCCGGGTAGCCGCCGACGAGCACCTCGAAGGGGGGCTCCACGGCGCGTACGGACTCCACCAGCCGCACGGGGTCGCCGGCCAGCGCCTCGGCGGACGGGACCACGGACAGCCAGGTGTCCCGGATCGACCCCCGGCGGAACCTCTCGGGGGCGCCGTCACCCACCCGGCGGCCGTCCGCGAACGAGCCGGCGGCGGAGTCGACCTGGGCGACCCCGGGGAGCCGGGACAGCGCCACCACATACGGCGAAATATCGCCTGACGCCGGATTTTTGGGGATGATCTGGATGGCGTCGGTCTCCTCCGCCGGGAAGGACTGGCGGACGACCTCCTGCGTCTGCCGGGACGACGCCTCCGGGGGCAGGACCCGGTCGTCGGCCACGCCGAACCGCAGCCCCAGGAACGGCGAGGCGAGCAGCAGGAGCACCGCCGTGGCCAGCCCGCCGAAGACCAGCGGCCGCCGCATCACCCGGGTGGCCAGCGCGTGCCAGAACCCCGGGTCCCGCTCCGGCCGGACCCGCCGTGCCGGCCTCGTTCGGGGGAGCACCGTGCCCCCGAACGAGGCCAGCACGGCGGGCAGCACGATCACGGCCGCGAAGAGCCCGCCGGCGACGACGGCGATGCCCGCGTACGCGAAGGATCTCAGGAAGTCGAACGGCAGCGCGAACAGCACCGCGAGGGACGAGGCCACGGTGAGCCCGCTGAACAGCACCGTCCGCCCCGCGTGCTCCACGGCCCCGGCCACCGCGCCCGCCCGGTCCGCGCCCCGCCGCGTCTCCTCCCGGAAGCGCTGGATGACGAACAGGCAGTAGTCGATGCCGAGCCCGAGCCCCATCGCGAGGGTCAGGTTCAGGGCGAACGTGGAGATGCCGGTGAAGGCCAGCGGCACGCGCAGCAGCGCCAGCCCGATCACCATCGCGACCAGCCCGGCCAGGATCGGCACCAGGGCCGCCATCGCGCGCCGCTGGTAGAGCCAGAGCAGCGCGAACGCCAGCGGGAAGATGACCAGCTCGGCCCGGACGAAGTCCTGCCTGGACAGCGGCACGGTCTCCCTGAACACCTCCTCCCCTCCCCCGGCCCGCACCTGGAGCAGATCGGTGCCCTCGGTGATCTCGGGCACGAGCGTGGGCAGCACCTGCCCGCGCACGTGGTCGGCGTCCCCGGGGATGCGCACCACGACCAGCGCGTGCCTGCCGTCCTCGCTGCGCATGGTGACGGGCCTGCCACGGGTCCAGTACGACGCGGACTCGGCGACGCCCCCCTGCCCGCCGATCCGCGCGGTCAGCGCCCTGCCCTCGGCCTCGACCGCGGGGTCGTCCACCGTGCCGCTCTTCGCGGTCACCAGGAAGATCATGTCCGGGCTGCCCGTCCCGAACCGCTTCACCAGCTCGGCCTGCGCCCGGTCGGACTCCGACCCCGGCGCCTCGAACCTGGCCAGTGACAGCCGCGGCACCGCCCCCGCCGCCAGCGCCGCGGCGACGGCGAGCACGACCAGGGCCAGGGCGAGCACGGCCCAGCGGCGCCGGACGAGCAGGAAGCCCAGCCTGCGCAGCGGCGGCCCGCCCGTCTCCGCGTCGTCGATCGGTCGTTGCCGCGTGTTCAGCGCCATGTGGGTGCCCCCGGATCAAAACTCGGTAAACTACTCGTGTTTGCCCTTCCGGATCAGAAGTACAAGTAAATGCTCGCATTTGTCAATGAGGAGACCCATGCCTGAACGCACGGTTCGCCGGCAGGCGCGCGGCCTGAAGCGCATGGCGGAGATCCTCGACGCCGCCGAGTCGGTGATCGCCGAGGCCGGATACCCGGACATGACGACGAACCACGTCGCCGCGCGGGCGGGAATGTCGCCGGGGTCGCTCTACCAGTTCTTCCGCAACAAGGAGGAGATCCTGGACGGGCTGGTGGCCCGCTACACCGACGACCGGCAGGAGTTCTGGGCCGCCCGGCTGGCCGCCGTCACCCCCGAGGTGCCGCTGGAGGCGCTGGTGGAACAGGTCGTGGACGAGAGCGTCAGGTTCAAGGGCGCGTCACCGGCGTACTGGTCGCTCCTGTACGGGTCGGCGACGGGCGATCAGCTGGCCGCGGCCTCGCGGCGGCTGCACGCCGACATCGCCCGGCAGGTCGCGACCATGCTCCGCCGCCGCTCCCCCGACCTGGCGGAGGAGCGCGCCGAGCTCATGGGGACGATGGCGGTGGCCATGGTGAAGGCGGTGATGCCGCTGGCCACCACGGCGCCGCCGGAGCGCGGCGCGGAACTGGTGGCGGAGCTGAAGCTCGCCCTGGTCCGCTACCTGCGGTGACGGCGCTCCGCGGTCAGCTCCGGAAGGGGCCCGCCACCTCGAAGGTGTGGCCCTCGGTGCGACCGCGCCGGGCCGAGAAGTAGAGCCGCTCGCCCACCGGCGAGAACGCCAGCCCGGTCAGCTCCGCCCCGCCGTGCCCCTCCAGTCTGAGGAACGGCGTGACCGCGCGGTCGGGGGTGATGACGTCGATCTCCGTCGTCTCCCTGGCCACGTAGAGGTCGCCGGAGGGGGCGGCGGTGATGGCGCGCACGCCCGCGCACAGCCGGTCGAGCGTGGAGGTCTGCGCGTCGTAGGCCCACAGGGCCGTGTCGCCCTTGGTCGTGAAGTAGCACACCCCGCCCGCGTAGTGGCAGCCGTCGCCGCCGTCGAAGTGGCGGGCGTCCTCGACCTGGTGGCGGGCCTCCGTGAGCAGGGCCGCCGGCGAGGGCACCGCCCGCCAGTGACCCGAGGAGCACAGCACCTCCAGCGTGCCCTCCGTCAGATCGCCCCAGTCGCTCGGCCTGAACCGGTAGAAGCAGCCGTCGGGCTCGTCCTCGGTCATGTAGACGACGCGCCGCTCGGGGTCGCAGGCGGCGGCCTCGTGCTTGAAGCGGCCCATGGCCAGGCGGGGCCGGGCGGCACGGGCGCCGTACGGGTCGCACTCGAACACGCGGCCACGGTGGCCCAGCTCGCACGACAGCCAGGTGTGCCACGGCGTGGCGCCGCCCGCACAGTTGAGGTCGGTGCCGGACAGGATGCGGTACGCGTCACCGACCGAGCCGTCGGCGCGGAAGCGCAGCGCCGACGCGCCGCCGAGCAGGGGCAGCTCGGAGTTGGACACGTAGATCCAGCCGGCGCCGTCGGGGAAGCAGGCGCCGCCGTCGGGGGCCGCGTGCCAGGTCAGCCCGGCGACCTTGTGGCCCGAGCGGGCCACCACCCTGCCGGTGAAGCCCGAGGGCAGCGCGAGACCGTCGGCGCCCGGCAGGCCGAGCGGTCCGTACGGGCTGATGCCGCCCGGCACGAGCGGGCCCGTGCGGAGGAGAGTCTTGTGGGACATCGTGGGGCCTCCCTCTAGGTGCCACGCTAGTCGACCGCACCGACATGAATGACAGGGACTCGCGACATCAAACTCTGCGCAAACCCCGGGCTCCCACTGTGCGATCATCCGGCCAACTCACGCCCGCGAACCGCTGACCTGCGCTTCTCCGGCCCACTTATCCGGCCGGGCCCGGGTCTCCCTCGCGACATGCCGAAGCCCGGGCTCCCGTCCGTGCGGGCTCCCGGGCTCGCCGGCGGGTCAGGCCTGGGCCTGGAACATCCAGTGCTGCTTGTCGATGTCCTGCGCCACCGCGATGAGCAGGTCCTGGGTGACCGGATCGGGCTCGTCGGTCGTCCGGACGCGCTCGTGCATCCGCTTGCTGATGCCCTGCAGCACATCGGTGATCGTCGCCACGACCTTGCCGTCCTCGATCCAGCCGGACTCCGGCTGCTGAAGCTTCGTGGACCTGGCGACCGTGGCGGAACGTCCGTCGGGGTTGACCCCGAGGGCGACGGCGCGTTCGGCGATGGCGTCCATGTGGGTCCGGGCGAGATCGGTGAGTTCGTCGAGCTGGAGGTGGATCGGGCGGAAGTGCGGGCCGACCAGGTTCCAGTGCGCCTGCTTGGCGACCAGCGAGAGGTCGATGAGATCGACCAGGGCGCCCTGGAGGGCTTCCGCGACGATGTTCTTGGCATCACCCGAGAGTGGGCCAGTGATCATGGCCATGTCCTGTTCCTCCCCGTCGGTCGGACTTTTCCCTATTTAGAACGACATGGCGGCGGCCATTCTTCCGCATCATTGACAGTGTAATAATGACAGTGTCATTGTGGAGGTATGAGCGACACCTGGAGCATCGGCGAGCTGGCCGAGCGCGCGGCGCTGGCGCTGCGCGCGAGCCCGGACGGCGCGCCGCCCGTCAACGGCCGGGTCCGCGATGTGCCCGGCGAGCGGCTGATCAGGTGGTATACGACGATCGGGCTGGTGGACCCGCCGCTGACCAGGCGCGGCCGCATCGCCCGGTACGGTCGGCGGCACCTGCTGCAACTCGTGGCCGTGAAACGGCTGCAGGCGGCCGGGCGCTCGATCGCCGAGATCCAGGCGGCCCTGGCGGGCGCCACGGACCGCATGCTGGAGACCGCCGCGAGCCTGGAGCCGGCGGCCGCAGTGGCCGCGAACCCGGCCTCCGGGACGACCCCGCAGACGGCGGCCCGCCCCGAGGCCACGCCGCTCGAAGCGCCCGACGACGCGCACCCAGTGACCGACGCCGCCGGCGATCGGCAGGGTGGTGCGCGGGCCGACGGGGAGCCGGGGCGGGGGCGGTTCTGGGCTGAGCGGCCGGGCAAGGGCCTACCGAGAGGCGCGCACCGAGACACGCACGGAGACGCGCACGGAGACGCCGCGGACGGTGGGGCGGTCGTCGTGGGGGTCAGGTTGGGGGACGGGGTGCGGCTGGTGTTGGACGCGGGCCGGGTCCCGTCCGAGGAGGATGTTCAGGCGGTGCTGGCGGCCGCAGGGCCGTTGCTCGCGGTGCTCGAAGAGAGGGAACTGGTATGAAGATCACTTCGCTGGAGCCCGCACGGTGCCTGCCGGTGCCCGATGCCGGGTTCGGCGCGCTGCGGACCGAGCGCGGCAACCTGCCGCTCGAGAGCGTGGACGTGACCGCCGGCATCTCCGGGCTCGTCGCCGGGGTCGAGGTCACGCAGGGGTTCAGGAACCCGTTCGACGTCACCCTGGAGGCCACCTACGTCTTCCCGCTGCCCGACCGGGCGGCCGTCACCGGGTTCAGGATGGAGGCCGACGACCGGGTGATCGAGGGCGTGCTGAAGGAGCGCGCCCAGGCCAGGGCCGACTACGACCAGGCGCTGCGCGAGGGCAGGCGGGCGGCGATCGCCGAGGAGGACCGGCCCGACGTGTTCACGATCCGGGTGGGCAACATCCTGCCCGGCGAGCGCGTCTCGGTCCGGCTGACCATGAGCCAGCCCCTGCCGTACGAGGACGGCGCGGCCACGTTCCGCTTCCCGCTGGTCGTGGCCCCGCGCTACATCCCGGGCGGTCCCGTCGACGGCCCGCCCGCGGGCGACGGCGTCGCGCCCGACACCGACGCGGTGCCGGACGCGTCCCGGATCAGCCCGCCCGTCCTGCTGCCCGGCTTCCCCCACCCGGTGCGCCTCTCGCTGAGCGCGAGCGTGGACGCGGCCGGGCTGGAGCTGCGCGAGCTGGCCTCCAGCCTGCACGTGGTGGAGGAGCAGGGCCACACGGTACGCCTGCGCCCCGGCGAGCGGCTGGACCGCGACTTCATCCTGCGGCTGTCGTTCGACGCGTCCACGTCGCTGCAGCTCGACGGCCCGCCCGGGCAAGGGGGGACGTTCGCGCTCACCGTCGTGCCGCCGCCGCTCCCGTCCACGCGCACGCCGCGCGACCTGGTGCTGGTGCTCGACCGTTCCGGCAGCATGGGCGGCTGGAAGATGGTCGCCGCGAGGAGGGCCGCCGCCCGCATCGTCGACACGCTGACGGCCGCGGACAGGTTCGCGGTGCTGACGTTCGACTCGGTGGTGGAGGAGGCGTTCGAGGGCCTGGTGGAGGCGTCCGACCGCAACCGCTACCGCGCCGTCGAGCACCTCGCGCGGGTGGACGCCCGCGGCGGCACCGAGCTGCTGGAGCCGCTGCGCCGGGCCATCGCCCTGCTGGGCGGCCGCAACGAGCGGGAGCGGGTCGTGGTGCTGGTCACCGACGGCCAGGTCGGCAACGAGGATCAGATCCTGGAGCAGGTGGGCGGCGCCCTGTCGGCGATGCGCGTGCACACGGTCGGCATCGACCGCGCCGTGAACGCCGGCTTCCTCGGCCGCCTGGCCGGGCTCGGCGCGGGCCGGTGCGAGCTGGTCGAGTCGGAGGACCGGCTGGACGCGGCCATGGAGCAGATCCACCGCAGGATCGGCGCTCCCCTGGTGACCGACCTCTCGATCAAGGGGCTCGAGGTCGAGCCGGACACCGTCACCCATCTCGGGTCGATCTTCCCGGGCGTGCCGCTGCGCGTGTACGGGCGCCACCGCGCGGGCTCCTCGCTGACCGTGCGCGGGCTGGCGGCCGGCGGGCCGTGGGAGGAGCAGGTCACGGGCGTGGCGGTGGACAATCCGGCCATCCGGGCCGTGTGGGCGCGCGCGCACCTGCGGGAGCTGGAGGACCGGTACGCCATGGGCGAGCACGACCTGGAGCAGCGGATCGTGCGGACCTCGCTGGAATACGGCGTGCTGTGCCGCTTCACCGCGTACGTGGCGATCGACACCAGGCAGGTGGCCGAGGGCGGGCCGGAGCACCGGGTCATCCAGCCGGTCGAGCCGCCGAGCGGGTGGGAGCTGCCGCAGAACCCGCCCATGATGGGCTTCGCGGCGCACGCGGCGGTGATGGCCGCCCCACCGCCCGCGGTCCATCGGATGCGGCTGCCGGATCCCGGCCTCGGTCCCGCCGACGCGCAGCCGGACTTCCTGGCCGGCGGGCCTGCCGGAGGGTTCGGCGGGCCGCCGATGCCGGCTCCCGCCGCGCCGAGCGTCCCCGGCGGCAGTGGCAGGCCCGGCGATGGCAGGCCCGGCGGTGGCGGACGCGGGTGGGCGCCGAAGTTCGCGCCGGGACCCGCTCACCCGCTGGACTCGGTCAGGCCGCAGCTGGTGGCCGAGCTCGACCGGCTGAAGGCGCTGCCCATGGCCGATCTGCTCTACCTGGCGGACCTGGGCTCGCGGCTGGCGGCGCTGGCGGCGTGCCTCGGGGGGAGCGCGGAGCTGGAGTCGCTGGCCGGCGAGCTGGAGGCGGCCGAGCGGCCGGGCGCCGACGCCCAAGCCCTGCACGACCGGGCGGTGGAGGTCCTCACGGCCCTCGTGGGCGGCCCCGCGCCGGACCAGCACGGCTCTCGCCGCGGGCCCTTCTGGAAGCGCTCGTAGGCCACGGCGTTCTCCGGGGCCCGGCCGGGCCCCGGAGAACGCGGCTACAGGATCGGGGTCCACCGCTTCATGAGGACGATCTCGTAGCCGTTCACCGCCGTGTACGGGTCCTCGCGGAGGATGTCGCGCAGCTCGGCCTCGTCCGCCACCTCGTACACGTGCAGCGCCCCCGAGTCGTCCGCCCACGGCCCGGCGGTCACCAGCCGTCCCTGGTCCTTGAGCCGCCGCAGGTGTTCGCGGTGCGCGGGGCGCGCCGCGAGGCGGCCGGGGGTGCCGTCGAAGGCCAGTTGGAGTACGTATCTCGCCATGCCCGCACGCTAGGGGCCGCCGGTGCCGGCGCTCAGCATCACCGGGCACCGGGGTGGTGTATATCGGGATACATGACGTTCACGCTGGCCGACCTGCCGATGTTCGGCGGGCTCGGCGACGGGCGGCTGCGCAGGCTCGCGGCGCTGTCGCGGCGGCGGCGCTACCCGGCCGGGCAGGTGCTGTGCACCGAGGGCGACCCGGCCGAGCACCTGATCGTGCTGCTCGACGGGCGGGTCAAGGCCGGGCGGGTGAGCGCCGAGGGCAAGGAGGTGGTGCTCGCCGTGGAGGAGGCGCCCGTCGCGTTCGACAAGACGGCGCTGCTCGTGGACGGCCCGCACCGGGCGACCCGGACGGCGATGACGGCCGTGGAGGTGGCGTACGTGCCGCGCTCCGCGGTGCTGGAGCTGGTCGCCGCCGAGCCGTCCGTCGCGGCGCGGCTGCTGCGCACGCTGGCCGCCACCGTCAGGGACCTCGACGAGCGGCTCACCGACGCGGCGGTGCGCGACGTGCCGTCCCGCGTGGCCGGCTGGCTGGTACGGCGCTGCGCCGGCGGCCGGGTGCCGCTGCACGGGGGCCAGGCGGGTCTGGGGGCCGAGATCGGCGCGACCAGAGTGAGCGTCAACCGGGCCCTGCGCGGGTTCGAGCGGCGGGGGATGATCGAGATCCGGACCGGCGAGGTGGTCGTGCTCGACCCGCGCGCCCTCTCCCGCCTGGCGGCCCTTCCGGCCCCGGACAGGGCATCGTGATCATGAACGGCGGGTGGCGGGCAAGGGCCGGGAAATTCACGGGGAGGCGTCTATCGGAGCCGGTCACGCTGTTCTATCGTCACTGAGCATGGCGACCTCTCGCGCCCCGCTCCGCTTCGCCGAAGCAGTGTCCGCCACCGTCTCGGAGAGCGCCAGATCCGGCTTCTTCTTCGACTACGACGGGACTCTCGCCCCGATCATGCGCGACCCCGGCGCGGTGCTCCCCGTGGCCGGCGCGGTGGCGCGGCTGCACGTGCTGGCCAGGCTGGTGAGCAAGGTCGCGATCGTGTCCGCCCGCCCCGCCGCGTACCTGCGCGACCGCTTCTCGGGCGCTCCCCAGGTGCGGCTGTTCGGCCTGTACGGCATGCAGACCGTCGTCGACGGCCGGGTGCGCACCGACGCCGGGGCCGAGCCGTGGGCCCCGGTCATGCGGCGCGTGGCCGAGGAGGCCGCCCGCGACCTGCCGCGCGAGATCCTGGTCGAGGACAAGGCGCTGATCGTGGCGCTGCACTACCGGTCGGCCCCGGCGCTGCGTGGAGCGGTCGAGCGGTGGTCGTCCCGCAAGGCGGCCGAGCTGGGGCTGCGGGAGCAGTACGGGCGCATGGTCGTCGAGCTGAGGCCGCCCGTCGAACACGACAAGGGCACGGTCGTCGCCCGCGAGATCGAGACGCTGACCCGCGCCTGGTACTTCGGCGACGACCTGTCCGACGCCCGGGCCTTCGACGCGCTGCGCGGCGGGGAAGAGCGCGACCCGGCCTTCATGGGCGTCCGGGTCGCGGTGGCCAACGCCGAGACGGGCGACGAGCTGGCCCGCGGGGCGGACTTCACGGTGGACTCTCCCGAGGACACCCCGGCCCTGCTCGACCACGTGATCAGCGCCTTCCCGGGACGGCCGCCGGTGGTGGGGGCGGGCTCGCGCCCCAGGTAGGCGGCCCCAGTAGACGGCCCCGGTAGACGGCTCGGTAGATGGCTCGGCCCCGCCCGCGGGCTCGTACTCTGGTGGGGTGACTGCACTTGTCCTGGACGGCGGCCTGTCCACCCAGCTCGAACGGCTCGGCGCCGACCTCGGCGACGAGCTCTGGTCGGCGCGGCTGCTGCTGGAGCGGCCCGAGCTGATCCGGCGTGCCCACGCCGACTACTTCGCGGCGGGCGCCGACGTGGCCACGACCGCCAGCTATCAGGCCACGATCGCCGGGTTCGTCCGGCGCGGCCTGGACGTGGCGGCGGCCGAGCGGCTGATCAGGCTGTCGGTCGAGCTGGCCGAGCAGGCCCGCGACGAGGCCGGTCGCGGGCTGGTGGCGGCCTCGGTCGGCCCGTACGGCGCCTATCTGGCCAACGGCGCCGAATACACCGGCGACTACGACCTCGACGAGGACGGCCTGTTCGACTGGCATCTGCCGCGCTGGGAGATCCTCGCCTCGACCGGGGCCGACCTGCTGGCCTGCGAGACGATCCCGTCCTACCCCGAGGCCCGGGTGCTGGCCAGGCTGCTGGCCCGCACGCCCGGGGTAAAGGCGTGGGTGAGCTTCTCGTGCCGCGACGGCGAGCGGCTCAACGACGGCACGCCGATCACCGAGGCGGCCGCGCTGTTCAGCGGAAACCCGCAGGTGGTGGCCGTCGGGGCCAACTGCACCGCGCCGCGTCACATCCCCGGGCTGATCTCGTGCCTCGCGGGCGGGCTGCCCGTGGTGGTCTACCCGAACTCGGGCGAGACGTGGGACGCCGGGCACCGCCGCTGGCTGGGACTGGCCGACCCGGTGGAGTTCGGGCAGGCGGCCAAGGAGTGGCAGCAGGCGGGCGCGTCGCTGATCGGCGGGTGCTGCCGTACCACTCCTGAGCACATCGCGCAGATCCGCGCCCACCTGTCCTGAGACGGCGGGACCCCGCGCGGGCGCGGGGTCCCGGAGGAGCAGGCGTCAGGCGAGCGCCGACTCGGGGCGGCGGCGGCCCAGGACGTTGTCGAGCGCCAGCGCGCCCCCGCCCGTGAAGCCGATGGCCAGGCTGGCCGCGGCCAGCGCCAGGACGAACTCGTAGCCGCCCTCGCCGGCGCTGAACCCGCTCCCGCCGTGCACGAACACGATGGCGCCCACCATGTCGAGGGCCAGCAACGTGCCCACGATCGGCAGGGCGGCGCCCAGGATCAGCGCCAGGCCGCCGGCCACCTCCAGCGCCGCGACGGCGGGAGCGGCCACCGAGGCCAGCGGGATGCCCACGGACTCGAAGAACTTGGTCGTGCCCGCGATCCCCATGGTCGCGAACTTCTGGTAGCCGTGCACGAGGAAGATCACGCCGATGGCGATCCTCGCGAGCAGCAGGACGATGGGGCGCGCCTGGCCGATCATGCGATCTCCTTAAGGTCGTTCAGATTTGAACAACAACCCTAGCATCGAAAGTTAAAATCTGAACGACAAGTACACTGGGTCGGTGACGAACCCCCGATGGCTGGACACGACGGAGATGGCGGCGTGGCGCGCCTTCCTGTCCACTTCCCACCTGCTCGAACGGCGCATCGAGGAGCAGCTCAAGGCCGCGGCCGGGTTGACCCATCCCCAGTACGAGATCCTGGTGCGGCTGTCGGACGCCCCCGGGCGTCAGATGCGCATGACCGAGCTGGCCAAGGGCGTCGTGGTGTCGAAGAGCGCGCTGACGTACCAGATCACCCAGCTCGAGAAGGCGGGCCTGGTGGAACGCGCCACCTGCCCCGGCGACGAGCGCGGGGTGCTGGCGGTGCTCACGGAAGCGGGCGCGCGCTGCCTGGAACGGGTGGCGCCGGGCCACCTGGAGGTCGTGCGGGCCTATCTGATCGACCGGCTCAGCCGCGAGGAGCTGCACACGATGACCACGGCCATGAAGAAGACCGAGGAGGTCTTACGCTCCGCCGGGTGAACTCACCCCTTGGCGGCGGCGGCGCGGGCGGCGCGCTCCAGCTCGACCTTGGCGCTGGCGGCGTACTTGTCGACGTATTCCTGCCCGGACAGCTCCATCAGGGCGTACATGATCTCGTCGGTCACCGCGCGCAGCACCAGCCGGTCGTCCTCCATCCCGTAGTAGCGGGAGAAGTCGAGCGGCTTGCCGAACTTGACGCCCGGCCGGATCCCCATCTTCGGCAGCGGCCGCCCGGGCGGCATCATCTCGTAGGTGTTGATCACGGCCCACGGGATCACCGGCACCCGCGACTCCAGGGCGAGCCGCGCCACACCGGTCTTGCCCTTGTAGAGGCGGCCGTCGGGTGAGCGGGTGCCCTCGGGGTAGATGCCGAGGATGTGACCCTCGCGCAGGATGCGCAGGCCGGTGCGCAGCGCCGCCTCGCTCGCCTTGCCCCCGGAGCGGTCGATCGGCACGGTGCCGACGCCGCTGAAGAACAGCCGGGTGAAGAAGCCCTTGACGCCGCGCCCGGTGAAGTAGTCGGCCTTGCCGAGCGAGATGACCTTCCGGCGGATCTGCAGCGGGCCGAAGAAGTGGTCGGCGAACGACAGGTGGTTGCCGGCCAGGATCGCGGGCCCCTGTTTGGGCACGTTGTCCGCGCCCTCCGTCCACGGCCGGAAGACGGTGAGGAGGATCGGACCCAAGATGGCCTTGACCACCCAGTAGAACACCCCGGCACCTCTTCTCCAGCGCGTACGTGTGACCAGAGTCATCTTCCCACCTTGAACACGATGCTCCTACACCAGCTCTCGCACAAACACCCCGGAACGTGCGACGATCGGGCCGTTCCCGGAGGATTTCCCGGGAGGGATATCCCGGAATGAAACTGCATGGAGGAGCTGTTATGCCGCTCATGCCAGGCGCGGAGCCCTACCACCATCAAGCAGGCCAGGTCGGCGTGCTGCTCTGTCACGGGTTCACCGGCACGCCGCAGTCGTTGCGGCCGTGGGCGGAGTACCTGTCCGGGCACGGGGTGAGCGTCTCGCTGCCCCGCCAGCCGGGGCACGGGACCACGTGGCAGGAGATGAACAGGACGCGCTGGGAGGACTGGTACGCCGAGGTGGAGAAGGCGTTCGCGGACCTCCAGGGGCGCTGCCCGGACGTGTTCGTGGCGGGGCTGTCGCTGGGCGGCTGCCTGGCGCTGCGGCTCGCCGAGGTGCACGGCTCGGCCATCGCCGGCGTGATCGCGGTCAACCCGTCGATCGCGAACGACGTGCCGCTCCTCAAGCTCGCTCCGCTGCTCAAATGGTTCGTGCCGTCGGTGCCCGGCGTCGCCAACGACGTCAAGAAACCCGGCGTGACCGAGCTGGCCTACGCCCGCACCCCGGTGAAGGCGGCCGCCTCGCTGCCCGCGTTGTGGTCGCTTGTGCAGGCCGACCTGGCTAAGGTGACGCAACCACTGCTGGTCTTCCACAGCACGGAGGACCACGTGGTGAAGCCGACGAGTGTGGCGATCATCCGTGAGAGGGTCCCACAGGCCACGATCGAGGAGCTAAGCGATAGCTACCATGTTGCGACGCTTGACAACGATGCCGACAGGATCTTTGCCGGGAGCCTCGACTTCATCCGGACACATGCCTCGGTACCCTTGCAGAGGGACTGATCGCACCCAGGGGGAAGTCGCGATCGCTGTGGAGAGGTCCATCTAGGTGACGCCCCAGAGTGACGAGGACGAGGTCTGGCGGCAGATCGTCGCGTCCTTCAACGACACCGTCGAGCATGACCCGGCCGACCAGCCATGGCCGGACAGCGAGAACGTCCCCGCCGAGCCCACCCGCCGAGTGGTGAAACCCTCGGAGGAGCCCGAGCCCGGCGAGGACCCCTACAAGGACCCGTACCAGGATTCAGCGGACGACGAGAACGAGGAGGAGGAGGAGGGCCACTTCGAGCCGCCCCCTCCGCCTCCGCTGCCCAAGCTCGACCTGCCCACCAAGCTGGCGTGGGTGGCGCTGTTCGGCGGCCCCGCCTATCTCCTGGTGGCCGCGATGGCGAGCTGGCACATGGAGGGCTGGGCGCTGTTCACGGCGGTGGCGGCGTTCATCGGCGGGTTCGTGGCGCTGGTGGTGCGCATGGGCGACGGCCCGCCCAACGACTCGGGCTGGGACGACGGGGCCGTGCTGTAGGGGCCGGCCGCTAGGACTTCGCGGTGGTGGTCTTGGGCGCGAACGACTCGACCACGTCGGTGTAGCGGTCGCGGGTGTCGACCGCGTGCCCGACCGCCCACACCGTGCCCTTGCCGGGCAGGTAGGCCACGGCCTGGAGGCGTACGCTGCTCCTGCCCTGCTTGGCCCCGCCGCGGATGGTCGCGCACTCGCCCTTCTCGCAGCGCAGCATGAACGGCTCGGCGGCCCGCGCCGGGTCGTAGCCGGTGATCCAGTAGCGGCCCTTGCCGTCGCCGGTGACGCCGTACAGCCGGGCGTCGGAGATCGGCACCGGCTGCTCGCTCCAGCGCTTGCCGTTCCAGGTGAGCACGAGCGGCGAGACGTCGCCGGGCCCGCGGTAGACGCCGCCGACGGCCACCGCCCGCTTGGCGTTGTCGACCTGCAGGTCGCGCAGGTAGCCGCCGGGGATCGAGGGCACCGGCATGGACTTCCACGAGCCGCCCGAGTTGTGCACGATCAGCGGTGCGGAGCCGGTGTCGCCGACGGCGAACCCGCCGGCCACGGCGTAGAGCGCGCCCTTCTCCTCGGTCTGCTGCACGGTCCAGGAGTTGCCCTGGCCGGTGAGGATGAGGCCCTGCTGGTCGCGGCTGCCGACCGCCACGACCCGCCCCGGCTTGGCGTCCACGCCGCCCAGCCAGTCTCCCGCCCGCAGGATCGGGGTGTAGGGGCGGTCGTCGTCGGGGGTGCCCTGCGGCCTGACCCGGTCGAACCCGCTGACGTCGCCGTGGGCCAGATAGGGCAGCCCGTCGTGCCCGTCGCCCACCGCCCACACGTCGGACGGCCCGGCCACGGCCAGCGAGCGCAGGCTTCCCGCGGCCGTGGCGTCGCGGATGGAGATCTCGGACCAGCCGCTGCCGTTCCAGTGGCGGATGGTGCCCCGGTTTTTCCAGACGTCCCAGATCTCCTGCTGGCCGACCGCCCACACGTCGTTGGAGGTGACGGCCAGCACGTCGGACAGTGAACCGTCGGCCTGCAGGCGCACGCTTGTCGACTGCTGCCACGCCTCCATGGTGGAGGGGCGGCGGGGTTCGGCATGCGCGGCGGGCGTGACCTGCGTCAAGGCCACGGACGTCGCCAAGATGAAGGAGAGCGCACGCCGCTGATCGCGACGGGTCATGAGCAAATGCTACGGGCTGGGGGGCCGGTCTTGCCCGTTAGTGCCCAACTCTCAACTCTGCGACAACAGGCAAATGGTCGCTGGCCCCGGCGAGATCGGCGATCGGCGCGTCCACTCCCCCGCACGACACGACACGCGCGTCGCGGGCGGCGAACACGCCGTCGATGCGTACGGACGGCCGGGCGGCGGTGAACGTCAGGCCGTCGCCCTTGGGCGCCACGGCGTGGCAGTCGGCCAGCCGTCCGGCGAGGTAGCGCCAGGCCGGCTGGTGCGCCTGCTCGTTGATGTCGCCGCCGAGCACGATCGTCGCCCCGAACCGGGCGGCCGCGCGCTCCATCAGCGCCACGGCCTCGGCGGCGTGGTGCACCCTGGCCGGGCCGTTGAGGTCGAGATGCAGCGAGCCGACGGCCAGGCGGGCCCCGTCGACCTCCACGACGGCGAGCGCGAGCGCGCGCCGTTCCAGCCCGAGGAAGGCTCGCAGCCGGTGGCTCTCGGTGTGCAGCACGGCGGCGCGCGGGCCGGTGAGCACGGCCACGCCGCCGATCCGGCCGGGGGTGGCCACGCGCAGGCCCGCCGCGGCGGCCAGGGCCCCGCGCCTGGCCCGCCACCGGACGAGCCTGGGCGCCTCCTGGACGCACAGCACGTCGGCGCGCATGGCGGCGACGACCCTGGCCAACGCGGGCACGCTGTCACGCATCCCGCGTACGTTGTACGTGCCGATCCTGACCGTCAGCGCAGCCTGGCCAGATCGGCGGCGCCCACCACCCCGGCGGAGGCACCCAGCTCGGCCAGCCTGATCTCGGCGAGCGGCCGGTGGCCGCGACCGGTGAGCTTGTCGGCGAAGACCTGGCGGGCCCGGTCGATGAACAGGTCCGCGGCCCGGGAGACGCCGCCGCCCACGATGAAGCAGCCGGGGTCGAGGACGGAGGCCAGGTCGGCCATGCCCTGGCCCAGCCAGTCGGCCAGGCTGGCGAACGCGGCCAGCGAGGCCTCGTCGCCCAGCCGGGCCGCGTCGGTGATCTCCTCGCCCTCGATCTTGCCGCCGGCCAGGCCGAGAAGGATCTTCGCCTGCTCCGGATGGGCCTCGGCGATCTCCCTGGCGTCCTTGACGAGGGCCTGGCCGCTGGCGTACTGCTCCCAGCAGCCGATGTTGCCGCAGCCGCACTGGCGCCCGCCGGGGAGCACCTGCATGTGGCCGAACTCGGCGCCCATGCCCCAGCGGCCGCGGTAGAGGGAGCCGTCGACGACCAGGCCGCCGCCGATGCCGGTGCCGAGCGTGATGCAGACCACGAAGGACTGGCCCCGCCCGGCGCCGAACCTGCTCTCGCCCCACGCCATGGCGTTGGCGTCGTTCTCGATCACGACCGGCAGGCCGACGAGGCCGCTGATCTTCTTCTGCAGCGGCTCCTCGCGCCAGGCGAGGTTCGGGGCGAAGCGCACCATCGAACGGGTCTCGTCGACGAACCCCGCCGCGCCGACCCCGACGGCCTCGATCCGCCTGCCCGCGCTCAGCTCGCGGACGACGTCGGCCACCGTCTCGGCCACCAGGTCGGGGCGGTCGGCGGCGGTGGGCCTGAGTGTGTGTTCGACGATCACGCCTTTGTCGTCGACCACACCGGCGGCCACCTTGGTCCCGCCGATATCGACACCGATCGTGAGCATTGGCCCCTTATCTCCCTATCCCAGATCTATGTGTTCCACGTTGCCACCGCGGTCCGGCTGGGTGCCACGGCGCTCCGACGAGTCCTCGCGCGACCCGCGGGAGGCGGGCCTGCTCAGCGTGTCGAGCGCGCCGCGGAACGCGGCGAACAACTCGCCGCCCGCGGCCATCAGGTGCCCCGTGACGTCGGCGCCCGACTCGCGCTGCGCCGCGATGGCCCGGCACCACGGGCAGGCCCGGCAGATGTACTCGTCGTGGGGCTCGGACACCGCCTCTTCCCACACGTCGCGCTCCCTGCGGCCGCCTCCGCCGGTGAAGGAGTTGAGCACGCTCTTGCCGACCTGGCGGGTGGCCCGGCCCTGGATCGACTCGAACAGCTTGCGCGCCTCGTCGGCCACGGTCCCGATGGGGTCTCTGTCGTTGCTGGTGTTGCTCTCGGTCATCTCGCCCTCCCTGCGTATGGGTCGCTCATCCTCCTCAACTCATCAGGACGCGGATTCGCTCCCCGGGCTGAAACCTACCCGCAGCACGCCGTCGCGGAGCGCGGCCCCGGTGATCTTCCTGCGCGCCAGGGCCGCGGGCAGCGCCAGGATCCGCCGGTACGGCCCGGCCGTGATGATCAGCTCGTCGCCCTTGCGGGCCAGGTCGACGTCGCCGCGGTCGGCGCCGGGCAGGGCGAGGACCAGCTCGTCGGCGTTCATCCGCAGCGGCGGCTCGACGGTGTGGGCGGCGAACGGGTCGGACTCGCCGTACATCGCCTCGCCCACCCCGGCCAGCGCGTCCTTGCCGACGGGCTCGGCGGGCAGGTAGGGGATGACGTGGATGGGCAGCGGCGCGAACGACTGCTCCGCCTCGGCCAGCAGCCTGGACTGCGCCGCCGCCCACTGGGCGCGCCACTCGTCGGCGCCGCCGGAGGGGAAGACGCGGTTGGCGATGACGGCGTCGACGCGGTAGCCGTACAGGTTGAGCGAGGTGAGGGTGCGCCTGGCCTCGGCGAGCACGACGGACTCGGGCGTGAGCACGAGCCGCACGGAGGCGTGGTCACCGGTGAGCAGCTCGCGCACCTCCATGAGGCCGCGGTGCAGGCGCTCGCCCGCGCTCATGACGTCGTCGCCGGGCGCGCTGACGTGGGCGACGCTGCGCACGAACGGCGAGACGAGCCGGACGAGCCTGCGGCCGACCGGCATGAGCTTGCTGACGTGCCAGTCGAGCGCCTCGGGCAGGGCCAGCAGCCGCAGCGTCTCGGCGGTGGGCGCGCAGTCGACGACGATCACGTCCCAGCGGCCCTCGCGGGCGTGCTCGCGCAGCTCCAGCAGGGCGATGACCTCCTCGGCGCCCGGCAGCACGGTGATCTCCTCGGAGGTGATCTCGTCGAGCCCCAGCTCGCTGAGCACCCCCCTGGCGTACTGCTGCAGCTCGCCCCAGTGGCGCTCCAGCGACTTCTGCGTGTCGACCTGGTGGAGATGCAGACCCGGCGCGACCTCGCCGGGCTCGACGTCGAGCGCGTCGGCCAGCGAGTGGGCGGTGTCGGTCGAGACGATCAGCGTCTTGAGCCCGCGACTGGCGGCGAGCGTGGCCGTGGCGGCGGCGGCCGTCGTCTTGCCGACGCCGCCTTTCCCTGTGAAGAGCAGGACCCTCGGGCTCAACTCAGTTGCCTTCGACGCGCTTCTTGAGGCCCTTGAGCGCGGTGTCCACGATCACCTTCTCGGCCTTGCGCTTGATCATGCCGATCATGGGCACGCTCAGATCGACCGTGAGCTCGTACGTCACGTCGGTGCCCCTGCCCGTGTCGGCGAGCCGGTAACTCCCGCGGAGGTCGGAGACCATCTTCCCCGGCTCCACCACCTGCCAGCTCACGTGGTCGTCCTGCCAGGTGTAGCCGAGGGTGTAGGTGTCACTGATCATCCCGGCGTCGAGGACGAAGCGCACCGTCTCCGGCATGCCCTGCCCGTCGGTGGTGAGGACCTCGGCGCTCTTGACCTGTCCGGCCCAGTCGGGATACGAGGAGAAGTCGGCGATGACCGCCATGACCTCGGGCCGGCCGGCGCTGATGGTGGTGCTCGAAGTGGTGCGATCAGCCATGCGACCACCGTAATGCAGAACCACCTCGTTGCGGTGGATCGCCCGGCGTGGCCCACCGCAGGCCGGGTCACCATTCGAGGACGAATGGCACGCCCTTTCCCCGGAAGTGGCCGACGTTCACGCATTCGGTGCGCCCGATGCGGGTGCGCGCGTAGAGCGGTTGGTGCACGTGGCCGAAGAGCGCGTAGCGCGGCTGGGTGCGCTTGATCGCCTCTAAGGTGGCCTCGCTGCCGCGCTCGAACCGCCTGGCCACCACGTCATAGAGGAGCTCGGGCACGGCCGGCGGGATGTGGCAGCACAGCACGTCCACCTCGCCGACCGCCTCGACCTTGGCCGCGAACTCCTCGTCGCTGATCTCGTACGGGGTGCGGTAGGGGGTCCTGAGCCCGCCCCCGACGAACCCGAACCGCAGGCCGCCGATCTCCGCCACCTGCCCGTCGAGCACCTGGAGGCCGGGCCTGAGGTAGTCGGCCCACAGGCGCGGCAGGTCGACGTTGCCGTAGGTGAGGTAGGCCGGGGTGGGCATGGCGGCGAAGAGGGTCTCGTACTGGGAGCGCACGTGGCGTTCGATGTGCTCGCGCGGGTCGCCGTCGAGCGTCGCCCACAGGCGCGCGGACATGGCCCTGGCCTCGTCGAACCGCTTGGCCGTGCGCAGCGCGATGAACTCGGCGGCCCGCTCGGCGCCGAACAGGTCGGCGAAGATGCCCTGCGCGTGGTCGTCGTAGTCGACGAAGAGGATCAGGTCGCCCAGGCAGACCAGCGCGTCCGCCCCGTCGCCCGCCCTGGCCAGCGCGTCGGCCCTGCCATGGACATCACTGACGACATGGACCCTCATGGGGCAAATCTTAGGCGCACACCTCGCTGCCTGTGGCGGAGCGCTGGACGCGCTCCACCATACGAGTCCGGCTGCTAGCGTGGGCCATAAGACCTACCCGAGCGTAACTTTACGCGGTAACGTCCAGGCGGTCCCCGAAGAGGAGTTTGATCCGTTGCGCGAGTACAGCGTTCCCGTCCTGGTCGATGTGCCTGCCTCCGCGAGCCTGCCCGACACCGTGTTCAAACGGGCCGAGCAGGAGCCGGGCACCGTGATCATGCGCCGCAAGACCGACGGCGGGTGGCCCGTGGTCACCGCGTCCGAGTTCCGCGACCAGGTGGTCGAGGTGGCCAAGGGGCTGATCGCGGCGGGGATCTCGCACGGCGACCGCGTCGCGCTGATGTCGCGCACCCGCTACGAGTGGACGCTGGTCGACTACGCCATCTGGACGGTCGGGGCGGTCACCGTGCCGATCTACGAGACGTCCTCGGTCGAGCAGGTCAGGTGGATCCTCACCGACAGCGAGGCGAAGGCGGTGTTCGTCGAGCTGGACGAGCACGAGCGGACCGTCGGCGAGGCCGCGCCCGAGCTGAAGCCGGTCTGGCGGGTCGACGCCGCCCCGGACCCGGGCGACGTCTCCGACGCCGACGTGGACGAGCGGCGCGGCCAGGTGAGCGGCGCCGACCTGGCCACGGTCGTCTACACCTCGGGCACCACCGGCCGCCCCAAGGGCTGCCGCGTCACCCACGACAACCTGATCTTCACCGCCCTCAACGTGCTGCGCGGGCCGCTGGAGCCGCTGTTCCGCACCAAGGACCCGGCGGCCCTGCTGTTCCTGCCGCTGGCGCACATCCTCGCCCGGATCATCCAGGTGGTGCTGATCGAGGCGGGCGCGGTCATCGCGCACACCCCCAACATGAAGAACGTCGCCCCCGACCTGCAGGACTTCAAGCCCACGTTCCTGCTGGGCGTGCCCCGCGTGTTCGAGAAGGTCTACAACGGCGCCGAGCAGAAGGCCATCTCGGGCGGCAAGGGCAAGATCTTCGCCCGCGCCGTGGACGTGGCGATGGCCTCCAGCCGCGCCTCCGCCGCCGGCGCGCCGCTCGGGCTCCGGCTGCAGCACGCGCTGTTCGACCGGCTGGTCTACGCCAAGCTCCGCGCGGCCACGGGCGGCCGCCTCTCGGCCGCGGTCTCCGGCGGCGGCGCGCTGGGCGAGCGGCTCGGCCACTTCTTCAAGGGCGTCGGCATCGAGGTCTTCGAGGGGTACGGCCTGACGGAGACCACCGGGCCGTGCACGGTCAACATGCCGTTCGCCAACAAGATCGGCACCGTCGGCAAGCCGCTGCCCGGCGTGAGCCTGCGCATCGCCGACGACGGCGAGGTCCTGGCCAGGGGCCGCAACGTCTTCCCCGGCTACTGGAAGAACGACGAGGCCACCGCCGAGGTCATCGACGCCGAGGGCTGGTTCCACACCGGCGACATCGGCGAGCTGGACGCCGACGGCTACCTGCGGCTCACGGGGCGCAAGAAGGAGATCCTGGTGACGGCGGCGGGCAAGAACGTCGCCCCGGGACCGCTGGAGGACGCGTTGCGCGCCCACCCGCTGATCTCCCAGGCCATGATCGTCGGCGACGGCCGCCCCTTCGTCTCCGCCCTGATCACCCTCGACCCGGAGGCGCTGCCCGGCGGGGCCTCCCCGGCCGAGCTGCGGACGGACCCGGCGGTGCTGGCACAGGTCCAGGAGGCGGTGGACCGGGCGAACCTGCTGGTGTCGAAGGCCGAGCAGGTCAAGAAGTTCCTGATCCTGGAGCGGGACATCACCGAGGAGAGCGGGCACCTGACGCCCACGCTCAAGGTCAAGCGCAACCTCGTCATGCGCGACTTCGCCAAGCAGATCGACGAGCTCTACGACGGCAGGCACTGAGGGCTCGGGTCCCGCCGGAGGGGCCGTGTCCCCGCACCGAGGGCTCAGGCCCCGCCGAAGGGGCCGCGTCCCTCGGCGATGACGAGCTCGCCCACGTGCCCGGCCAGCGCCTCCCTGGCCGGCTGCGGCAGCCCGGAGTCGCTGACGAGCACGTCCGCCTCGCGTAGTTCCGCGATGGTGCTGATGCCGACCGTGCCCCACTTGGTGTGGTCGGCGGGCACGACGAGCCGGCTCGCGGCCTCCACCAGGGCGCGGTCGGTCTCCGCCTCCATCATGTTCGGGGTGGTGAAGCCGGCCCTGACGGTCATGCCGTGCACGCCGAGGAACAGCAGGTCCACGTTGAGCCGGCGGATCGCGGCCACCGCCACCGGGCCGACCAGGGCGTCCGACGGGGTGCGCACGCCGCCGGTGAGCACGACCGTCTGGTCGCCCCTGCCGGAATGGCGGAAGACCTCGGCGACGCGCACCGAGTTCGTCACGACGGTCAGGGCCGGGACGGCGGCCAGGCGGTGGGCGAGGGTCCAAGTGGTGGTGCCCGCCGAGAGCGCCACGGTGGTGCCGGGCCGTACGAGGGCGGCGGCGCGGCGGGCGATGGCCTGCTTCTCCCCCTCCTGACGCACCGACTTGACCGCGAAACCCGGCTCGTCCGTGGAGCCGACGCTGGTCGCGCCGCCGTGCACCTTGGCCAGCAGGCCGCGCTCGGCCAGCAACTCCAGGTCGCGGCGGATGGTGATGTCGGAGACGCCGAACGCGCGCACCAGCTCGGTCACACGGACGCCGCCGTACTGCCTGACGAGCTCCAGAATCGCCTGCTGACGCTGCTGGGCGAGCATCGCATCACCAGATCTCAACACGTTCCGACACGGCCGGTCGTGTGCGGCGGCCCGCCGCAGACGGTGGAGTGTGCACCAACCGCATCATGACACGGCGCGGGCGCGGAGCAAGGCCACATAAATGTGCGTTGACAGTCGGAAATGTTGGGTTTTCCCTGAATGAAAGTGAGTGAAGTCGGGGGAATCTGAAGGGTCCGGCTAGGAGGAACCCATCATGGACCAACGTCTGCCGATCTCCCGCCGCAATCTTCTGCTCGGAGCCGCCGCGCTCGGCGTGCCCGCCGCCCTCGTCGGATGCGGCTCCGGCGACACCCCGGCCCCTGCCGGGGGCACGGCCGGTGGCGCGTCCGCGAGCGGGCTGGGGACGGTCACCATCGGCTCCAACGCCTCAGACGAGATCCCGAAGAAGTCCCTGGAGACCCAGATCAAGGCCTTCACGCAGGCCACGGTCAAGGTCAACACGGTGGACCACAACACGTTCCAGGAGAACATCAACCGCTACCTGCGCGGCACTCCCGACGACGTGTTCACCTGGTTCGCGGGCTACCGCATGCAGTTCTTCGCCGAGCAGGGGCTGGCGACCGACGTCTCGGACGTGTGGCGGGAGATCGGCGGCGACTACACGCAGGCGTTCAAGGACCAGTCGACCGGGACCGACGGCAAGCAGTACTTCGTGCCGGCCACGTACTACCCGTGGGCGGTCTTCTATCGCAAGAGCGTCTGGCAGGAGAAGGGATACCAGCCGCCGGCCACGCTGGACGAGTTCACCGCGCTGGCCAAGAAGATGAAGGCGGACGGGCTCATCCCGATCGCGTTCGCCGACAAGGACGGCTGGCCGGCGATGGGCACGTTCGACATCCTCAACATGCGGATCAACGGCTACGACTTCCACGTCTCGCTCATGGCCGGCAAGGAGTCGTGGACCGACCCGAAGGTCAAGCAGGTCTTCGACACCTGGCGCGGGCTGATGGAGTACCACCAGCCGGCCGCGCTCGGCCGCACCTGGCAGGAGGCCGGGCAGTCGCTGGCGCAGAAGAAGACCGGGATGTACCTCCTGGGGATGTTCGTCGCCCAGCAGTTCCCCGAGGCCGACCGCGCGGACATCGACTTCTTCACCTTCCCCGAGATCAATCCGGCGTACGGGACCGACTCGATCGACGCGCCCATCGACGGCTACATGATCTCCGCCAAGGCCAAGAACGTGGACGGCGCCAAGGCGCTGATCAAGCACTTCGCCCAGGCCTCCGCGCAGAACATCGCCACCGGGCTGGACCCCGGCACGCTGGCCGCCAACTCCAAGGCCGACACCTCCGGCTACAGCGCCCTGCAGAAGCGCGGCGCCGAGCTGGTGTCGAAGGCCACCCACATCGCGCAGTTCCTCGACCGCGACACGCGGCCGGACTTCGCCTCCACCGTGATGATCCCGTCGTTGCAGTCGTTCGTGAGCAAACCCGGCGAGATCGACTCCTTGCTGACGAGCATCGAGAAGCAGAAGGCCAACATCTTCCGCTGATGGCAGTCAAGACCCGTCGCTACTCCGCCCGCGACGTGACCATCCTGGTCATCGGGCTGGGGGTGGCCATCGTCGTCAACGTGGGCCTCATCTGGGGGCCCACCCTGGCCTCCGTCGGGCTGTCCGCCACCGACTGGAACGGCATCGGGCCGATCGAGTGGGTGGGCGGGCAGAACTACCACGACCTGGCGGCCGAATATCCGCCGTTCTGGTCGGCCGTCCGCAACAACCTGCTGTGGCTGGGCTTCCTCGGGCTGGTCGCGACGCCGTTCGGGCTGTTCTGCGCGGTGCTGCTGGACCGGCGGCTGCGGCTGTCGCGCGTCTACCAGAACGCGCTCTACATGCCGGTCGTGCTGTCGCTGGCCGTCGTGGGCTTCATCGCGCAGCTCGTCTACTCCTCCGACTACGGCGTGCTGAACGCGGTGACCGGGCTGACCGTGGACTGGCTGGGCGACAGCTCGATCAACATCTGGGTCGTCATGGTCGCGGCCGGGTGGCGGCACGTCGGCTACGTCATGGTCATCTATCTGGCCGGGCTGAAGGCCGTCGATCCGGCGCTGAAGGAGGCGGCGGCCATCGACGGGGCCGACGAGCGGCAGGCGTTCTTCCGCGTGGTGTTCCCGACGCTGCGGCCGGTCAACGTGATCGTGCTGGTCATCACGGTGATCGAGGCGCTGCGGGCCTTCGACATCGTCTACGCCATCAACAAGGGCAGGAACGGGCTGGAGCTGCTGTCCGTGCTGGTCACCGAGAACATCGTGGGCGAGGCCAGCAGGATCGGGTTCGGCTCGGCGATCGCGGTGATCCTGCTGGCGATCTCGCTGGGGTTCATCGTCACGTACCTGTCGCAGATGTTCCGGGAGGAACGATGACGCTCACGGCCCCGGCCGCAGCTCCTCCGGCCCGGGAGCAGCGGGCGCCGTCCCGGCGTCCGGTGCGGCCGCTGCGGATGCTGCTCCACGTCTTCCTGACGCTGGTGGCCCTCGGGTGGCTGCTGCCGCTCGTCCTGGCCGTCTACGCGTCGCTGCGCCCGTACGAGGAGACCGCCCGGCTGGGCTACTTCTCGCTGCCCGAGCACCTCACGCTCGGCTACTACGGGCAGGCGTGGTCGCAGGCCGAGCTGCCCCACTACTACCTCAACACGTTGATCATCGTCGTGCCCGGCGTGCTGATCACGTTGTTCATGGCGTCGTTCACGGCCTTCGCCATCGCGCGGCTGCGCATCCCCGGGCGCAAGGCGCTGCTGATCGTGTTCACCGCCGGGAACCTGCTGCCGCCGCAGGTCCTCATCACCCCGCTCTACACCCTCTACACCCTCGTCCCGCTGCCGGCGTGGCTGTCGGACTCGCAGTCGCTCTACGACTCCTACCTGGGGCTGATCCTCGTCCACGTGGCGTTCCAGTTCGGCTTCTGCGTCTTCGTCATGGCGAACTTCATGCGCACGATCCCCGAGGAGATCACCGAGGCGGCGCTGGTGGACGGGGCCTCGGTGTGGAAGCGGTACTGGCGGCTGACGCTGCCGCTGTGCCGTCCGGTGCTGGCTGCGCTGTCCACGCTGCAGTTCACCTGGATGTACAACGACTTCCTGTGGGCGCTGGTGCTCATGTCGTCGGGCGACAAACTGCCGGTCACCTCCGCGCTGAACAACCTGCGCGGCCAGTTCTTCACCGACTACAACCTGCTGGCCGCCGGGTCGGTGCTGGTGGCGCTGCCCACGCTGATCGTCTTCCAGCTCCTGCACAAGCAGTTCGTCGCCGGTCTGACGCTGGGGGCCACCAAGGGCTAGCTAGAGGAGAGTGTGGAAGCGGGCGGCCACGTGGTCCCACGCCCATTCGCGGGCGATCCAGTCACGCCCGCCCGCGCCCATCTTGCGGGCTTTCGCCGGGTCGGTCAGCAGCTCGACGATCGCCTGGGCCACCTCGCCCGCGTCCTCGCCGTCCACGACCAGCCCCGTCTCGCCGGGCCGCACGGCGTCGGGCGCGCCGCCGGACGCCCCCGCCACCACCGGCAGCCCCGTGGCGGACGCCTCCAGGAACACGATCCCGAGCCCTTCCACGTCCACCCCCCTCCACCGGGTACGGCACGGCATCGCGAACACGTCGGCGGCGGCGTAATAGCCGGGCAGGCTCGCGGCCGGCACCGTGCCGGTGAATCTGATCGACTCCCGCCCCGCCGCCAGGCGTTCCAGCGTCCTGCCGTGGGACCCGCCGCCCACCAGCAGCAGCACCGCCTCCGGCACCGAGCGCAGCACCTGGGGCCAGGCCCTGATGAGCTGGTCCTGGCCCTTCCTCGGCACCAGCCGCGACACGCACACGACCACCGGCCTGCCGTCCAGGCCCAGCTCGGCCTTGGGCGCGTCGGGCCGGAACTGGCCGACGTCCACGCCGGGCGCCAGGCGTACGAGCTTGTCCGGCCGGACGGCGGCGACCAGGCGGCCCCGCGTGTACTCGCCCAGGTAGGTCACCACGTCGGCGTGCCCGCCGATCCTGCGCAGCACGGCGCGGAAGCCCGGAGCGCTCGCCCACGACGCCTCGTGGCCGTGGGTGAGCATCACCACGCGCCGCGCGCCCGCCCGGCGCAGGCGGGGCGCGAGCAGCCCGAGCGGCGCCGCCGCCCCGAACACCACGGTCTCCACGCGGTGCTCGGCCACCAGCCGCGCCGCCCTGCGGGCGACGGCCGGCGTCGGCAACATGAGCCGCGTCGGATGCCGCACGATCGGGAACGGCTGGCGCTCGTCGAACTCCTCGCAGCCCGGCCAGGCGGGCGCGTAGACGACCACGCCCGGCGTGCGCAGCGCGAGACCGTGCACGAACGACTGGATGCCGCCCGGCCTGGGCGGGAAGTCGTTCGTGACGACGAGCACCTTGGGCACGCCGGGCGTCACGCGTGTCACCGCACGTGTCACCGCACGGGGACGCCGTTCAGCTTGGCCCATGCGCGGGCCATCGCGATGCGCTCGGGGCTGGATGGATGGGAGGCATAGAGCACATATTCCACCGCATCCGGCGACAAGTCGGAAATATTGGTGACTGCCAGGCGTTTCTGCATCGCGATGAACGTGGCCGGGTCGTGCGTGAGGTCCAGCGCGTGCAGGTCGGCCCTGGCCTCGATCTGGCGGCTGATCAGGTTCTCGGCGGGGCTCATGATCAGCGAGCCGAAGGTCATCAGGCCCACGACCGCGCCGATCGCGCGCGGGTCGGCGAGGCTTCTGACGCCGGTGCGGCGGCGCAGCAGGTCGAACACCAGGAACAGCAGGATCGCGCCCAGCGCCGCGCCCAGAGCGCCGATGAACGTGCCGTAGAGCACGTCGTCGGCCTTGGCGTGGCCCAGCTCGTGCGCCACGACCAGCTCGACCTCGGACTTCGGGGCCTTGAGCAGCGTGTCGTAGACGACGATCCGGCGCGTGGCGCCGAACCCCGACACGTACGCGTTGAGCGCCGTCGTCCTGCGCGAGGCGTCGGCGACCAGCACGTCCTCGACCGGCACGCCGTCGCGCTGGGCCATGGCCAGCAGGTCGGTGCGGAGCTGACCCTGCTCCATGGTCGTGAAGTCGTTGAACAGCGGCTCGAACACCACCGGGTAGACGAACGACGCGATCACCGTCAGCGCGAACGCGCCCACGGCGGCCGGGATCCACCAGCGCCTGAACCTGCGGGCCAGCGCCACGAGCACCAGCAGCATCAGGCAGAGCATGAACGCGTCGACGCCTATGTTCTTGAGCCGGTCGCCGGACCAGGATCCCCAGGACTGGATGGACAGGCCGTAGTCGCGCAGCAGCGTCTCGACCCAGATGGAGATGGGCAGCTTGATCAGCTGGGAGAAGAGCGTGATGACCAGGACGCCCAGCACCACCCGCAGCCACCAGGGGCCTCTGAGCCATCCCACCAGCTTCGCGCCGAGCGGGGTGGCGACGAACAGCCCGGCGATGATGAGCGTGAGGGCCAGCGAGGCATAGCTGGGCAGGGTGACGGCCGCGTCGAACGCCTGGGACTTGGCGATCTGCGCGGCGGTGAAGTCACGGGCCGGGTCGGGCGGTCCCGAGGTCAGCAGGTGCCAGGGGGTGCTGAAGGCGGCCACGGCCGCTATCACCAGGCCGAGCAGCAGGGCCGCCAGCGCCGCCTGCCGCCGCAACCGGCGCTCGTCGCCGGGCTCCCGCGGTCCTCCCCCACTCACGGACACCTCCTCACCAGGCCCCCGCCTTTCCCTCTTCACGGACACCCTGCCCCCGCCGCCACCGGCCACCAGGCCGACACTCTCCCCTTTCTCGGCCTCCGGGGCCGCCACCGCGCTCTCGGCCTCCTCGCCCTCCTTCGACGCCCCTTGCGACGCGTCGTCCACGTCTCTCCGTTCGCCCATCTGCCTCCCCCTCACGCGAGCTGGTCCCGCACGTAGTCGCGCCACCGTTCCGTCAGCGTGGCCGCGGAGAGTCCGAGCGCGGCGAGTGCTCGATCCACGCCGTCCACCCGGGCCTCACGGTAGAGCCTCACAAGCGTCCCCTCACCGAACCGGTCAGCGAGGAAGCGACACGCCAGCCAAGCCTCCTGGTACGCCCGCGCGAGCCGGACGGGGTCCCGGCCGTCAGCCGCGAAAGCCGCAGGTCCCGGCAATTCCCCCGGCAGCCTCCCGGCCCGCACCTCGGCGGCGAGCTCGGCGGCCGCGGTCCGCACGGGCAGCCCGGAGTCGCGGTAACCGACATAGTCGGCGAACCCCTCATAGAGCCATGGGGGCAGGTGGTCGGTGCCGGCCACGACGTGGGTGAGCTCGTGAGCGAGCACGACGTCCTTGCCGGTGGAGTTCAGCCTGGCGAAATACTCGGGGACGATGATCACGCGCCCGCGATCGGCCACCGCCGCCAGCCCGTCGACCCGCCCCACCCCTGCCAGCCCGGCCGCCTCGGAGGCGGAGGCCGGAACGACGACGAGCGGTCGTAGTGGCCCCCCGAGTACGGCCGACACCCGCCACCCCGCCCGATCAGCCCGGCGCGCGATCTCATCGAGCTCGCCACGCGGGGCGCGCTGCCCGACGACGACGGACCGCACCCCGCGCACCACGACCTCACCATCCCCCCACAGGCCACGCACTCCGGAGGGAAGGATGGGGGAATCGGGGGTGGGGGCACTGGCTGGGGCGAGGGCGAGGAGCAGGGTGGACACGATCGCGCTCCGCCGACTCACCTGCCCTGACACGATGCTCGATCGTAGCCGCCCAACGCCCGCAAGCCGGCCCGTCGCGCCAGTGACGCCGAACCGGGGATCGCCCCCAAGGAGCCGCGCACCGTGAGCCCGCTCCCCCATGGGGCGCCAGGCAGGGGCAGGGTCAAGCGCAAGGCCCTCCCACCGCCCTCAGCGCGCAATTCCAAGCCACGAGCCCCCAGCCGCGCCCACAGGGCCGCGGAGGCGCGGGGAACGGAGGCGCGGGGAGCGGACGTAGGGCCGCCGCGGCGCGCAGACCGTGGGGCGTCGTTGCGGTGGGGGCCGTGCCGGGGCGGCAGACCTCGCTCTGAAGGGCCTGCGTGTGGCGGAGTGGCGCCGTGCCGGGTGGAGGGAGCTCAGCCCCGGGAAACGGGAGAGCCCCGCCCGAATACGAGGATCCGGGCGGGGCTTCTTCACATGCCGGGACGGACAGCGCCGACGAACGACGCCCGCCGCCATCCACCCAGCTTGTCGATGCGTACCCGTTCGCCTGTCCTGGGCGAATGGACCATCTTGCCCTTGCCGACGTACATGCCCACATGGCCGAGCCCCCTGAAGAACATCAGGTCACCGGGCTGGAGGTTCCGCCACGAGACCTTGCTCTTGGTGCGCACGAACTGGCTGCTCGCCACGCGCGGGAGCTTCACCCCGGCCTTCTTCCAGGCGTACTGGACGAGGCCGGAGCAGTCGAACGAACCGGGACCTGTGGCTCCGTAACGGTACGGGTCACCGACCTGGTCCTTGGCCACGGCGACGGCCTTGCGGGCCTTCGCCTTCTGACGAGCGACCTTGGCCGCCCTCAGCGCGGAGGCCGAGAGCGTCTTCGAGGTCCGGGCGGTCGTGACCGCCTTGGCCGTCGAAGCCGACTCGGTCGTGGCCGCCTGAGCCGTTGGGGCATGGAGGATCGCACCTCCGGCCGTCACGGTCATCGTGAGCGCTACGCCACTCAGGGCAATTCTGGACAGACGGGGGTTATGCAGGGAGGTAGACAGGATTTCTCCTTGACTCTTCCACGAATGCCTACCGGGTTAGCTGACGGATTCGGGCCTGGAAGTCGCCCTACGGCGCGATCTGCGCGCCGATTCACCCCCTGATCCCTGGGGAACTGGGATCGCTGGGTCCCCGGCTCCGTGCCTCCTGGCTGCACGGACTCGGCAGGCCAACCGCCCGATCAATGTGTTGATATGGGGACATTTGAGCGGTTGACCAGCGGATCTTTATCTGTCTCACATCGGGAGGGACCGATGCGGGTTCGCGGAGGACATGGCTTGTTCACCGCGACGTCGCCAGAAGCTACGCCGAAGGGTCAAGGATCGGCAAAGCGGGACACCGGCTGTAAAGATCAGATAGTGGAGTCAGTAAGGATGAAAATCCCTGCTGGAACACCAGGTTCCGTTACCTAAATGTGACACTGCTCACATTTGTTTTCACGCCCGTTTGTCAGGCCCCAATTGTCGCGTTTGTCACACTTTTAGTGGCTTCCGCGCGGCCCATCGCCCGCATGGAGCGTTCCCGCCCGCCTGCCAGGACCGAACGTGGTTCAGTTGACGACGTCAACGATCCAGCATCGTAGAAGCCCTGAAACGGGGCCGGCGGTGGCCGGAACGAGCGGATCCTGGCACTCCGACTACGGGCGGATGGCGCCCACCAGGCGGCCGCCGTACGACGAGAGCTTGACGACCTTGACCACGTCGCCTGTCTGGGGCGCGTGAACGATTTTCCCGTCACCGGCGTAGATACTGACGTGACCCAAGCTCGAACTGAAGATGAGGTCCCCCGGCTGGAGGGCGTTCAGTGAGACCTTGCGACCGGCGCCCCAGGCCCACTGCTGCCAGGTCGTACGCGGCAGCGACACGCCCGCGGCCCGCCACGACGCCTGGGTCAGGCCCGAGCAGTCCCAGCCGCCCGGCCCCGTCCCGCCGAACACGTACGGCTTGCCCACCTGGGCGAAGGCGAAGCGCAGGACTGCGGCGGCGTTGCCCGACGCGGGGCCGGTGTACTGGATGCCGACGCTGTTGGGGTTGCCGGGGTTGTAGGCGCCCAGCTTCTTCAGGAGCTTCTTCTGCTCGGCGATCAGCTTCATGATCTCCGAGCGCTCCTTCTCCACCCCGTCCCGCTCCCTGTCGGCCGCCTCCAGCGCCTCCTCCGCCTTGTCGCGCTCGGCCTTCAGCCCGCGGTTCTCGCGGTCGAACACGGCCAGCTTCTCCGCCCGCTCCCGCGACATCTGCCCGGCCAGCGCCAGGCCCATCAGGAAGTCGTCGGGGCGGTCCGCGCTCATCAGGCCGGGCAGGGAGGTCACGTCGGTGCCGAGCTTGTAGCTGTCGACGGCCATGCCGATCACCTGGGAACGCAGGTCCGCGACCGTCGCCAGCTTGGTCTTGTAACGCTCGTTCAGCTTCGTGTACGTGGCCTTGGCGGCCTTCAACCGCTCGGCGGCCGTGTTGAAGCGGTCGACGACCTTGTCGGCCTTGTCGTTGAGCTTTTCGAGCTTGGCCTTGGCCTGTCCGAGGGTGGGCTTGGGATCAGCGACGGCGGCTCCCACAGGGGACAGGACCAGCCCGAACGCGAGACCCGCGGCCACCGGCACCCTGCCAAACCTCACTGCGTCGCCTCCCAGGGATGATATCTGGGGCGAAATAGTACAGAAGTGGCAGGGGAGGCATCCCCTAATCTGCTCAATCGTGATGCGACAAATCCGCCCGTAACGGTCCCCACAAGGGGTCCCCGTAATCTAGGCCCGGCCCAGCCTGCGCAGCAGCAAACCAGACGGAACGGGTCTGGCTCCCATCCGCCTGACGGACTCGGCCACCTCGCGGTCCGACGACACCACGGCCATGGCCCGGCCGGGCGGCTCGGCGCGGACGAGCTGGCGGATCAGGTCGTCGGCGATCTCCCCCGGCTGGCTGAACAGCACCCGCACCCCGCGCGGCGCCACCACCTGCACCGGGGAGTTGAGCTCAGCCCCGTCGAACACGACCGTCACCTCGACCCTGGTCTGCGCCACCAGCCCGCCGAGCCCGGTCATGAGCCGGTTGCGCTGGTCGGCGAGGGTGAGCGTGCCGTAGCCGGTCTTGGTCACGTTGTAGCCGTCGATGATCAGGTGGACCTGGGGCAGGGCCAGGAGCTGGTCGAGGAGCTGCGGGTCGTCGTCGGCCAGCGCCCGCGCGGGAACCCCCCGCACGCCGGGCCGCTCACCGGTGATCGCGGCGACCGAATCGGCGGGCCGGCTGATCGTCGTGGGCAGCGCGAGCTCCCTGCGCAGCCCGGCCGAGGCGTCCTGCAGCGCGTCGAGCAGCACCCTGATGCGGGCGTCCTCGATGCTCCTGCCCTCGCGCGCGGCCCGGCGCGAGGCCTCCAGCTGCTTCTCCACGTCGGCCAGCCGCTCGCGCAGCCGCCGCAGCTCGGACTCGCCCGCGGTGCCCGCGGCCGAGGCGGCCGACTTGGCCTCGTCCGCCGCGTGCTCCATCTCCTCGGCCCGCTGCACCGCGCCCTTGGCCCGCTCGCGGGCGTCGTGGAGCTTGCGCCGCAGGTCGGAGTTCTCGGCGCGGGCCGCCCTGATCTGCTCGCGCAGCCGGTCGGACTCCTCCTTGGCGGCGGTCTTCTGCGCGGCGAGCTGCTCGCGCAGCCGGGTGACCGCCTCCTCGCGCTCCGACCCCTCGGCGGCCACCGCGGACTGCTCCAGATCCGTACGGGCGACCTCGATCATCTCCGCCCAGCCGGGCGGACGGGTCAGATAGGCCGCCGCGGCGACGAGCACGGGGTCGGCGGCGGGGGGGATATTTCCTTCGGCCAGGGACGCCACCAATTCGGGCCAGCCGGCCTCCACCGATTCGGCCACCAGCTCGCGGAACTTCTTGTCGTTCTCGAGCTGCGCCGCGATGGGCGCGCTGCCGAGTTTGGCGCGTTTGCGGGGGTCGAACTTGGCGATCCCCCGAAGGGGCGGCGGGATGGAGGCAGCGGGCATCGTCCCGAGGACCTGAGACGCCAGATCGACGACGTTGAGCCGCACCTGCTCGGGAAGCGGGCGAGACAGGCCTTCACCCGCTGAACTCATCCCACTTGTCCCTTCGTGACATGCCCTTTCAGACAAGGGTACGGCTGCCGCGTACCTGACCGTAACGGCCACCTCTGTCTGGACAAGCGCTTGGTTGGGGATGTACGACTGAGCCGGGACAGGCGTTCACCCGGGAGGCCGACCATGGCAGAAGAGATGCGCACCTCCACCCGCGACCTGGTCGAGCTGCGTGACAACCTGGCCGGCTGGCTGCGCGGCCGGGTGGGCGGGAGCGCTTCGGTGTCCGAAGTGTCCAGGCCCTCCGAGAACGGAATGTCGAGCGAGACGCTGTTTTTCACCGCCACCTGGAGTGAGGGGGCGACGCGCTGCGTGGCCAGGCTCGCACCTGCGGCGGAGGCGGTCCCGGTGTTCCCCTCGTACGACCTGCGGGCACAGTTCGAGATCATGCGTCTGGCCAGGGAAAAAGCTGGGATTCCAGCGCCCAGGGCCCTCTGGTTCGAGTCGGACCCGGATCATCTGGGCACGCCGTTCCTGGTCATGGAGCGTGCGGACGGCGACGTGCCGCCGGACGTGATGCCGTACACGTTCGGGAGCTGGCTGCTCGACGCGGCGCCCGCGGACCAGCGCAAGGTGCAGGACGCCGGCGTGGCGGTCCTGGCGGCCCTGCACCGGGCGGAGTTCACGCCGGAGGAGCTGGCCCCGTTCGGGGCCGCCGGGCTGGGCGCGCACGTCGAGGCGCAGCGCGGTTACTACGAGTGGGCGCACGGCCAGCGGCCGATCCCGGTGCTCGAACGGGCCTTCCGGTGGCTTGAGTCGCACTGGCCGGAGGAGCCCGGGCCCGACGTGCTGTGCTGGGGCGACGCCAGGATCGGGAACATGATGTTCAAGGACTTCGCCCCGGTCGCGGTGCTCGACTGGGAGATGGCCGCGGTGGGGCCGCCCGAGCTGGACCTGTCCTGGATGATCTTCCTCCACCGCTTCTTCCAGGACCTCACGGTCGGCGCGGGCCTCCCCGGCATGCCCGATTTCATGGGCCGCGAGGACGTTTGCCAGAAATATCGGGAACTCACCGGGTACGAGCCTCGCGACATGGACTTCTACGAGATGTACGCCGCGCTCCGGCACGGCATCGTCATGGCCCGGGTGTGGCAGCGCCGGATCCACTTCGGCGAGCAGCCCCGGCCGGACGACCCCGACGACCTCGTGCTGCACCGGGCCACGATCGAGGAGCTCCTGGCCCGCTGACTACGGTCCGGCGTCGTAGACCAGCAGCGCGACCTGGACCCGGTTGTTGAGGTCGAGCTTGGACAGGATGCGCGAGACGTGCGCCTTGACCGTGGGCACGCTCATGTAGAGCTCCCGCGCGATCTCGGCGTTCGACCTGCCCTGCCCCACGGCCAGCGCCACCTCCCGCTCCCGCTCGCTGAGCCGGTCGAGCAGCTTCTTCGCCCGGGTGGTGCGCTCGCCCGCCGCGCCGTCGGACACGTGCGTGATGAGCTGCCGCGTCACCGCGGGCGACAGGATCGGCTCGCCCGCGGCCACCTTCCTGATGGATCGCACCAGATCGCCGGGCGCGATGTCCTTCAGCAGGAACCCCGCCGCCCCCGCCCGCAGCGCCCGCAGCACCTGCGCGTCGGCGTGGAACGTGGTCAGCACCACCACCTCGGGCGGCGCGGACGTGCGGCGCAGCGCCTCGGTGGCGGTGAGCCCGTCGACGCCGGGCATGCGGATGTCCATCAGCACCACGTCGGGCCGGTGCTCGGCCACCAGCGGGGGCACCTCGGACCCGTCGCCGGCCTCGGCCACGATCTCGATGTCGTCGGCACCGCCCAGGATCATCGACAGCCCCGCCCGCACCATCGCGTCGTCGTCGACGATCAGCAGCCTGATCATGCGTCCTCCCGAGTCGTCTCCATCGGCCAGGGCAGCCACGCGCGCACCACGAACTCGCCGCCCGCCGTCGCGCCGTGCTCCAGCCGCCCGCCCGCCAGCTCGGCGCGTTCGGTCAGCCCGATGAGCCCGGCCCCGGCGCCCGGGATGTACGGGGTGTGGCGTACCCCGACAGGATTGCGCACCTCCGCGGACAGCCCCTCGCCCTGCCCGCCCGAGACGGCGACCGCCACGGACGCCCCGCCGGCGTGCTTGCGGGCGTTGGTGAGCGCCTCCTGGACGATGCGGTAGACGTTGCGGCCGAGCCCTTCCGGCGCCTCGCCGCCGGCCCGCAGGTCGAGCCGTACGTCCATGCCCGCGTGGCGGCACTCCTCGACCAGCGCGGGCAGGTCGGCGAGCGTGGGCTGCGGCCGGTCGGGCACCGGGTCGTCGTCGCCGCCCGGCCGCGCGTGGCGCAGCACGCCGATGACCTCGCGCAGATCCTGCAGTGCCAGGTGGGCGTTGGTCCTGATCGCCCCGGCCGCCTTGGCGACCTCCTCGGCGGGCGCGTCGGGCCGGAACTCCAGCGCGCCGGCGTGCAGGCTGAGCATGGAGATGCGGTGCGCGAGCACGTCGTGCATCTCCCGGGCGATGCGCTCGCGTTCGAGCCGCTTGGCCTCCTCGGCGGCGCTGTCGGCCCGCTGCCTGAGCGACCAGACGAGCTGCCGCCGGGCCCTGACCACGACGCCCCACGCGAACACGGTCAGCAGGATGGCCAGGGCGAACGCCGCCGCCTCGCTCCGCTCCAGATCGGTGTCGGAGCGCAGCAGGATGTAAGGCACGAGCGTGACGAGGGCGAACAGCATGACCGGGCCGGAGACCTTGAACGGCCGGTGCACCGCCACGGTGAACAGCCCGACGACCGAGGCCCCGCCGGACAGCTCCAGATAGGACGAGAACAGGGTGGTCACCAGCGCGAACCCCACCGGCCAGCGCCGCCGCAGCCACACCGCCACGCACGACAGCGCGCCCACCACCTGCTCCAGCAGTTGCAGCGGCTCCGGCTCGTCCTGGAGATCCGGCAGGGTCATGACCGTGATGCCGCACGCGAGCAGGAACATGGCGATGTCGACGATCCAGTCGCGGGTCGAGCGGCGCACCCGGCTGCCCTCGCTGCCGTCGCCGAGCAGCACCGAGGGCAGCAGCCACCGGTATTCGTGGGCGTGAGCGCCGTACCCCCGCAGTCCCGTCACGCTCATCGAGGTTAGGCCCTGCCAAGGGTACGGCGACAGCGACCAAAGTAGCGGCGGGGCGAGACCTACGGCCGACGCGGGCCCCGAGACCCGTGCACGACGCTTGGGACCATGAGAATGGTGCTGAGGCTGCTCGGCTGGCTGCTGCTCCTACAGGGCGTGGGCGGCCTGGTGAACACCCTGCTCGGCTGGTGGCGGTGGGCGCACGACCTGCTCGTGGTCAACCTGCTGCCGTTCCTGGAGGGATACGAGGTGTTCGCGGCGATCGTGATCGGCGTGCTCGGGTTCGCGCTGCTGGCCGTGGCCGACTCGGGCGAGAACGCGGAGAGCAACAGGTGAACGCGGGCACGCCGACAGGGCTGCGACCACCGCGCAACCAGGCCGATCCGCGGGCGGTCGCCTGGTGGACGGTGCAGGGGCTGATCTTCCTGGTGCCGGTCGCCGTGGCCGCGGTGGCGGCGTACTGGATCTTCAGCTCGCGGCCGGTCTGGCTGGGGGCGTGCGTGGGGCTCTTCGCGGCAGGCTGCGTGGCGCTGGCCGTCGTGGGGCCGCGGGCCACGTACCGGGTGGAGCGCTGGGAGGTCACCGACCAGGCGGTCTACACCCGCAAGGGGTGGCTGACCCACACCTGGCGGGTGGCGCCGATGTCGCGGATCCAGCGGGTCGACACCGCGCGGGGGCCGGTGCAGCGGCTGTTCGGGCTGGCGGACGTGACGGTGACCACGGCCTCTTCCGCGGGGGCCGTCAAGATCGAGGCGCTGGACCACGAGGTGGCGGCCGAGCTGGCCGAACGCCTCACCGCCATCACCCAGGCCACGCCGGGGGACGCGACGTGAACGGCCTGCCCGCGCGGAGCAGCGGGCTGGAGGCCCCTCTCCCGCATGACACCGGGGGAGGCCATCGCGTGGGCGGGGCGGAATCCCAGGACGACTGGCGGCGACTGGCCGGGCGGAGCCTTTGGGCCTCCGCGGTCAAGTCGCTGCCGATCGCCGCCGGCGTGGTGTTCGGGGTCGGGCGTTTCGCGATGGGCGACGGCCGGCCGACCGGCGTGGTCGTGGCGGTCTGCGCGGCGGCCGCGATGCTGGTCGTCGCCGCCGTGCTGGCGTACGACGTGGCCAGGCTCCGTACGACGCGCTGGCGGCTCACCCCGGAACGCCTCGAACTGCGCTCGGGCATCACCGTCCGCCAGCACCGCTCGATCCCGCTCGACCGGGTCCGCAGCGTGAACCTGCGGGCCGATCCCGTGTCGCGGGTGTTCGGCCTGACCGTGGTCAAGGTCGGCACGGGCGAGCACGCGGCCGAAGGGACCGAGCTCGCGCTCGACCCGCTGGCCAGGCACGAGGCCGAGTCGCTGCGCCGCACCCTGCTGCGCCAGGACGAGCGGCCCGCTCCCGGCGACGGGCCGCTGGTGGAGCTGCGCTGGTCGTGGATCAGGTACGCGCCGCTGTCGGTGTGGTCCATCACGGGGGCCGCGGTGGTGCTCGGGGCGCTCTACAAGGCGCTGGGCTGGTTCGGGGCCAAGAGGTTCGCCGCGGAGGCGGCCACCGGCCTCTGGGGCTGGGTGACGGCGCGGCCGCTGGTGGCGGTCCCGCTGATCCTCGCCGCGAACCTGGCCGTCGGCGTCCTGGGCGCCACTCTGCTGTTCGCCGAGTCGTGGGGACGCTACCGGCTCGAACGCGAGCCCGGCCGCCTCCGCCTCCACCGTGGCCTGCTGACCACCCGGTCCCTGACCCTGGAGGAGCGCAGGCTGCGCGGGGTGGAGATCAGCGAGCCGCTGCTGCTGAGGCTGGGCGGCGGGGCCCGCGTCAAGACCATCGCGACGGGGCTCGGGAAGGCGGACGAGCACGAGACCGACGACGCCGCCGCCCTCACCCCGCCCCTCCCCCGCGCCCTGGCCTGGGACCTCGCCACCAAGATCGCCGACACCGGCCGACCTGAGGCGGGCGCGACCGGGCCGGGGACGGGCGCGGCCGGGATGGGGGCCGGCGCGCTCGTCCCCCATCCGGTGGCGGCCAGGCGGAAGCGGATCGTGCGGGCGCTGGTGACGGTGGCCGTGCTGGCCGCGTGCGCCGGCCTGGGGTCCTGGCTGCTGCCGTGGGAGTGGTCGCGGACCGCCGTCTGGGCGATCCCCGCGGTGGCGCTGCCGTTCGGGATCTGGGCGGCCGTGGAGAGCGCCGGGAACCTCGGCCACGCGCTCGGCCGCCGCCATCTCGTCACGAGGCAGGGCGCGGTGGTGCGCAGCACGATCGCGCTCGACCGCCGGGGCGTCTCCGGCTGGACGATCACCGAGTCGTACTTCCAGCGCCGCAACGGCCTGCTGACCGTCTCCGCCGCCACCGCCGCGGGCAAGGGCCACTACGACGTGGTGGACGTGGACCGCGGCGACGGCCTGGAGCTGGCGGCGCGGGCGGTTCCCGGCCTGCTGGAGCCGTTCCTGGTCCGGGAAAAGAAATGAGCCGCGTGATCCCCCTCGGCTTGCCCATGCCCCTGTACTGGACAAACGTGATCGCGCGGCTCAGGTCTTGCAAGACATAACCGTATTTGTCGCGCTTGCAAGTGAGTTGCAGCCCCATTAACCATTGACCGGATGATCCGCCGGGAGGATGATCCCCGCGCGCGACCCGCCGCCGAGGGCCGGCGGCGCAGGTCGGCGCGTGGCAGGGCACGACTCGGACAGGGCACGACTCGGACAGGGCGGGCGGGAGCCGGCTCCCGCGGCCCCTGCCCGCCGGACCGTCTAGCTGCCGGGCTGTTTGGCCAGTTGGGCCATGAACGCCTCGGCCAGGGTGGCCGCCCCGTCCATCGCTTCCTTCTCCGGCATGAACTCGACCTCGGGCGAGTTGGTCGGCTCCTTCTCGGGCCGCTGGTGGCCGGAGAAGTCGATCCTGACGACCACCGTGCCCTTGCGCACCAGCACCGTGCCGGTGGACGCGGAGACCTCGCTGTGCCGGTTCCGGATGAACTGCTGGTACGCCTGGTCGCCCATCCCCTTGAGATCGATGACCTTGCCCCAGGAGATCCTGCCGATGGAGGACTTCTCGAAGTTCTTGTCGCCCCCGCGCTCGCCGGCGTAGTAGCTCTTGGCCGCGGACTCGTCGGCGGCGCCCGCCCGGTTGGTGAACCGGTGCACGGTGATCAGCGCGCTGCGGATCTTCTTGATCCCCTCGCCCGCGCCGGGCACCTCCAGGTTGAGCCAGCGGCACTCGGTCTGCGCGTCGGAGCCGGCCTCGGTGCCGCGCGCCCTGGTGGTGGGCTCGGGCACGAGCCGCGAGGCCACCTCGGTGATCGCCGCGCACTCGCCGGGGAAGGCCGCCAGGACGGTCGGCGAGGGCGTCGCGCTCGCGCTCGGCGAGGACGTCGCGCTCGCGCTCGGCGAGGACGTCGCGCTCTGCGGCTCCTCGGACCGCGACGGCTGGGCCAGCACGTTGGGGTGCTGCGCCTGCCAGGCCGCCATGCCCTTGGCGAAGAACCCGGCCAGGCGGGTCACCTCGCGGATCGCGTTGTCCTCGGTGATCGACTGCGCGGTCTCGTTGCTCAGGATCTCCGCGTCCTTGCGCTGCTGGCCCGCCTGGTACTTGATCTCGATCGTCATGTCGCCGACCCGGGCGTTGGCCTGGCCGTAGGAGTACCACAGCAGCTTGCCGCTGCGGCGCCAGGTGTACTGGGCGTGCGCGGCCTCACCGACGCCCTGGATCTCCTTGATCGGGGAGATGTACTCCTTCTCGTCGGGCTTGTGCGAGGGCTTGGCGGTCGCGGCGTACTTGTCGCCGCTGTAGTCGACCTCGTACGAGTTCTGCGCCATGGCCCTGCCGGTCTTGGCGCCGTCGGCCTTGTGCTGGTCGATCCTGACGTCGATCTCCCTGCTGCGCCAGAACTCGCCGAACGAGATGCGCCGGTTCTCCCATTTGCAGTTGAAGGCGACCGTGTAGTCGCCCTCCCTGGAATCCCTGATGACGGTCGCGTCGGGCACGAGCCGGTCGGCCTCGTCCGCGGGGAGCATGGCGCACGCGTCCAGGCTGACGGGCGCCGAGGAGGCGGCCCCAGACGGCCGCTCGCTCTGCGCCGCGGGCGGCTGGGAAGGGTTGGAGACCTTGCTCACCACGAAGTACGCGCCCACCCCGCCCATCGCGACCAGCACGACGATGGCGGCGGCCAGCGTGGGCAGCAGCCAGGCGGGCCGCCGGGGCGGCGGTGGTGGCGGCATCGGTGGCAGCGTCGGCGGTTGTGTGGGCGGCTCGAAGCGCCTGCCCGGCACCTGGTAAGGGGTGGTGGACGGCTCCCACTCGTTACCGGGGTTCACTGGGACTCCTGGGGTTGCCCTGACTTGCGGGGAAACATGCTAGTCACCCCCCTTGCAAAGTACTTGCAGCACTCGTGCCCATTCTGACAGCGACCCACGTCGGCGGTGCTCACTTCAGCGGGGCCGCTTCGACGGCGCTACTTCGACGGGCTCACTTCGAGAGAGCAGCCGAGACCAGGCGGGCGATGGCGAGGGCCGACTCCTTGTCGGCCGGGGAGCGGGCCGGCACGTTCTCGCGGTGCCAGATCACCTCGCCGAGCACGTTGCTCGTACGGAAGAGCACCGTGCTGTCGGACGAGCCCGTCGCGTCGCTGTTGATGTAGGCCTTGAAGCTGTTCTGGATGATCGCCGACTCCCCGACCCGCGGGACGTCGGTGACCGAGCCGCGGATCTCGCGCATCATGGTGCCCTCCGAGGCGGCGCGGCTGGTCTTCTCGCTGGCGAAGCGGCGCTGCGCCACCTGGGGGCCGCCGAGATCGCCGTTGGGCCGTTCCGCCCAGGCACGGACGACGATGCGGCGGCGGCCGTCCTCCGCGCTGTTGCGCAGGATCCACTGGCACTCGCCCGGCCTGGTGCGCTCGCGCGCCGGCTTGGCCTTCATGATCTCGGCGGCCTGCGCGTCGGTGAGCAGCGTGCAGGGATCGGGCGCCGCGACGAACCTGCCCGTCTCGGGCCCGCCGCCCAGCGCGCCCGCGGCGTACCAGCCGCCCGCGCCCAGCGCCACGGCGGCGGCGAGCACCACGGGCACCAGCCACCGGCGGCGCCTGGGCACGGGAGCGGGCCCGGCCAGGGCACCCAGCGCCTGGCGGACCTGGGCCGCCGTGGGACGGGCCGCCGGGTCCTTGGCGAGCATGGCCATGAGCAGGCCGCCGAAGTCGCGGCCCGCCCTGGCCGGGAACGGCGGCTCGTGCAGCAGCACCGCCGCCGTCACCGCCGCGGGCAGCGCCCGCTCGAACGGCGCGCGCCCCTCCACCGCGGTGTAGAGGCTGGCGCCGAGCGACCACAGGTCGGACGCCGGGCTCGAGGGCTGCTCGTTGAGCCGCTCGGGCGCCATGTAACCGGGCGAGCCCGCGCTGCCGAACCTGCCGCCCTCACCGCCCATCGGCGTCGCGATGCCGAAGTCGGTGAGCATGGCGGAGCCGTCGAAGTCGAGCAGGATGTTCGCGGGCTTGACGTCCTGGTGGAGGATCCCGTGGGCGTGGGCGACGTCCAGCGCCGACAGTACGCGCAGCCCGACCGCGGCCACGAACCCGGGCGCCAGCGGCCCCTGCTCCTTGATCACCTTGTCCAGCGAGCGGCCGGTGACCAGGTCCATGATGATCCACGGCTGCTCGCCCTCCAGGACGACGTCGTGCACCAGCACGATCGCCGGGTCGCGCAGCCGCCCGGCCGACCTGGCCTCGTGGATCGCGACGTCGGCGAACTCGGCCCGCTCGCGCGGGGTGAGCCCCTCCGGCACGCGTACCTGCTTGACCGCGACCTGACGGTCGAGGATCTCGTCGATGGCCCGCCACACCGTGCCGGCACCGCCCTGTCCGAGCCGCTCGATGAGGCGGTAGCGGCCGGCCAGCAGATAGAGGTCATCCGGCATTGCGCAACGCCTGCTCGCTCGTCTGCGCCGCTTTCAGCGCCCGCTGCTTGATCTCCTCGTCGGTGGGCTTGTCCGCGAGGGTGGTGAACTGGACGGTGACCACCAGGTTGGCCAGGCGGTAGAAGATCTGGGAGGTGTGCACGCGGCCCGTGGGGCCCTTCAGCTCGAAGCCGAACGCCTCCTCGCCGAGGCCGGGGATCTCGCGGACCGGGGTACGCGTGGCCCGCTGCGAGGTCTTCGCGCCGATCTCGTCCCAGGTCCAGTCGACCTGGTCGGTCCTCGACCACCAGCGCTTCTGGCCCTGGAAGAGCGCGCCGGCCGTGGCCGGGGTCATCGACCAGGGGTCGACGGTGTCGGAGTCCTTCTGCACCTGCAGGCCCACGCCGGTGCTCGCGAGCGTCCAGCCGCACTTGGGGCCCTCGCCGTCGGCGCTGCGCAGTGCCTTGGGCGGGCTCTGCGTGCGCAGCAGCGCGCCCACCTCCTCCTGGCCGATCAGCGTGCACACGTCCATGGGCACGGTGAACGCGGCCGGCGCCGCGCCCACCCGGTCCCTGAGGACGAGGAAGGCGGCCGCGCCGCCCGCCGCGAGCACGAGGGCCACCGCCGCGGCGATCCAGATCGAGGCCCTGCCGCGCCGCCTGACCCTGGTCGGCGCGGTCACGTCCTGGTGGACCGCCAACTGCGGGGCCTGCCCGCCGGCGGCCACCTGCCTGAGGGCGGGCACGATCGTCCGGGCGTCGGGGCGGGCGGCCGGCTGGTGCGCCATCATGGCCGACAGCAGCGGCCCCAGCGGCCCGGGAGCGTCCGGTACGGGCTCCGTCAGCGTGGCCCGCACCCGCTGGGCCGCCGACCCCTCGTAGGCCGGCGCGCCCGTCAGCGCGACGTAGAGCGTGGCGCCGAGCGACCACACGTCGCTGGCGGGCCCGCCCGGCTCGCCGGACAGCCGCTCGGGCGCGATGAACCCGGGCGAGCCGATCATCAGCCCCTGCTCGGTGAGCGTGGCCTGGCCCTCCTGCCGGGCGATGCCGAAGTCGGTGAGCACCACCCGCCCGCTCTCGGTCAGGAACACGTTGCCCGGCTTGACGTCGCGGTGCTGCATCCCCAGCGCGTGGGCCGCGATCAACGCCTCCAGCACGTCGGCGCCGATCCGCGCGGCATGCACAGCCGGCATGGGCCCGAACTCGCGGACCGTCTCACCCAGCGTGCGGCCCCGCAGCAGCTCCATGACCAGCCAGGGCCGATCCTGCTCGACGACCACGTCGTGCAGGGCCACGATGCCGGGATGGCGCAGCCGCGCCGTGGCCTGCGCCTCGCGCACGGCCCGCTTCACCGAGTCGGAGCGCTCCTTGGGCGACATGCCCTCGGCCAGCGTGAGCTCCTTGACCGCGACCTCGCGGTCAAGCATCTCATCCCTGGCCAGCCAGACCTTCCCCATGCCGCCCGCGCCGAGGGGGCGCAGCAGGGCATAGCGGCCGGCGAGTCTTCCCGAGGACATAAAGGGAAGGGTAACTAAGGATCAAGAGGGATGGTTATTCGTTCCTGTCGGTCCTCCTCTCTATGGTCTTGGAACGTGGACGCGGTTCAAGGCACTCTCGACGAGCTCGGCACTCCGCTGAGCCAGGTCACGTTCGTCGTGTTCGACCTCGAGACGACCGGCGGCGCCCCGTCCGACGACGCCATCACCGAGATCGGCGCGGTCAAGGTGCGGGCGGGCGAGGTGCTCGGCGAGTTCTCGACGCTGGTCGATCCAGGGGGGCCGATCCCGCCGTTCATCTCGGTGCTGACCGGCATCACCGACGCCATGGTCATGGCCGCGCCGCGGATCGAGGCGGTGCTGCCGAGCTTCCTGGAGTTCATCCGCGGGGCCACGCTGGTGGCCCACAACGCCGGCTTCGACACCCGCTTCGTCAAGGCCGCCTGCGCCGCCCACGGCTATCCCCCGCCGGCCAATCCGGTCGTCGACACCGTCGACCTGGCCCGCCGCGTGCTGACCCGCGACGAGGTGCCCAACGCCAAGCTGTCCACGCTGGCCAGGTTCTTCCGCAGCCCCACCGAGCCGTGCCACCGCGCCCTGCAGGACGCCAGAGCCACCGTCGACGTGCTCCATGGGCTGATCGAGCGGGCCGGCTCGTTCCAGGTGCACACGCTGGAGGAGCTCAAGTCGTTCGTCCGGGCCCCCACGCCGGAGCAGCAGCGCAAGCGTCACCTGGCCGAGTCCGTGCCGCACGCCCCCGGGGTCTACTTCTTCGAGGACGAGCGCGGCGAGGTCCTCTACATCGGCAAGAGCACCAACCTGCGCAACCGCGTACGCTCCTACTTCACCGCGAGCGAGACCCGCCCGCGCATCCGCGAGATGATCGGCGTCGCCGAGCGGGTGCGCCACATCGTCTGCTCGACCGCCCTGGAGGCGGAGGTCAGGGAGTTGCGCCTGATCGGCGGCGCCAAGCCGCGCTACAACCGCCGCTCCCGCTTCCCCGAGAAGGTGGTCTGGCTCAAGCTCACCACCGAGGCGTTCCCGCGCCTGTCGATCGTCCGCGAGCTCAAGGACGACGGGGCCACCTATCTCGGCCCGTTCACCAGCGCGCGGCTGGCCGACGAGGCGCGCATCGCCCTGCACGAGGCGGTCCCCCTGCGCCAGTGCACCCAGCCCGTCACGCTGCGCACCCGGCGGGCGGCCTGCGTGCTCCACGAGATGGGCCGCTGCGGCGCGCCCTGCGAGGGCAAGGAGAGCCAGGAGGAATACGCGATCCACGCGGAGAGCGCGCGCCGGGCCATGACGCTCGACGCCTCCCTCGTCTTCAGCGCCGTGTCCGCCCGCATGGAGCGGCTGTCGGTGGAGCAGCGCTACGAGGAGGCCTCGGTCGACCGCGACCGGCTGGCGGCCTTCGTCCGTACGGCGGCCCGCATGCAGCGCCTGAGCGCCATCACGCGCATCCCCCAGGTGGTGGCCGCCAGCCCCGCGTTCGACGGCGGCTGGGACATCCACATCGTCCGGTACGGGCGGCTCGCGGCGGCCGGGGTCATGCAGAAAGGCACCCATCCGACCCCTTTCGTCGCCTCGCTCAAGGCCGCCGCCGAGGCCGTCATCCCGGGCGCCGGCCCGATCCACGCGGCCAGCGCCGAGGAGACCGAGTGCATCCTGCGCTGGCTGGAGTCGCCCGGGGTGCGGCTGGTGGAGGTGGAGGGCGAGTGGAGCCTGCCCGCCTGGGGCGCCGCCCGCCACAAGGCCCGCATCGACCTCGCGTACCGTCACCTTGATCACTCCCGCAATCGGGAGGGGCGACCTTTGAGGTGAAACGATAGAGTTGATGCATGGTCACGGCTATCGTCCACATCAATGCAGAGGTAGACCGGATCCCGGAGGTCGCCGCGACGATCGCCGAGATCCAAGGGGTCAGCGAGGTCTACTCCATCACCGGCGAATACGACCTGCTGGCGATGGTGCGGGTGGCGGCGTACGAGGAGATCGCCGAGGTGGTGCCCGGACGGATCAACAAGGTGGCCGGGGTGCTGCACACGGAGACGCACATCGCCTTCCGCGCCTACTCCAAGCACGACCTGGACGCCGCCTTCTCCATCGGCTTCCCCGAGGCCGACTGACCCGCACGGGGCTGACCCCTCACACAGGCTGGCCGCACGCGCGGAGCCGCACGGGCTGACCGGCGCGCCTTCGAGGCGCGCGTGCGACGCGAGCACCCACGGCGGCACTCCCCTGCCGGGCACACATTGCCCTTCTGGCGTAACCCTTCTGGCCTAAGACGGCGACGGGCCCGGACGAACGTGTCGTCCGGGCCCGTGCCGTGTGTGGCGAAAGGTGTCAGTGCGTGAGGCTGCGGTCGTCGCCACCGGAGCCGATAGCGGCGTGCTCTTCCCCGTGCTCGTGTCCGTGTCCCTCGTCCAGCGGGATCTTCTCCCCGCCGTACGCCTTCGACATGCGGGCGCGCAGCTTGCCGAGCGGACCGCGCATGCCCTTGGGCGGGATGCCCGCGGTGTCCTCGGCCACCGGCAGCATCGCCACCGGCTCCTTGCCGCGCACGTGGGCCTCGATGTCGTCCGCCGGCGGCGTGTGGACCTCGATGAACTCGCCGTGCGGCAGCCGCTTGATGACGCCCGACTCCACGCCGTGCGAGACGACCGCCGCGTCGGAACGCTGCAGGCCGAGGCAGAGGCGGTAGGTGATGATGTACGCCAGCGCCGGCGCGACGAAGATCAGCACCCGGCCGGCGTACGTCGTCCAGTTGAGGCTGATGTGGAAGAACGCCGAGATCTCGTCGTTGGCGCCCAGCAGCCACAGCACGCCGTAGAACGTGATGGCCGACATGCCGATCGAGGTGCGGTGCGGGTTGTTGCGCGGCCGGTCCGCGATGTGGTGCTCGCGGTGGTCGCCCGTCACCCAGCGTTCGAGGAACGGATAGAGCGCCAGGCCCGTCATGATGATGCCCATCGGCACCAGCGCCGGGATGATCACGCTCAGCGGCAGGGTGCCGGCGTGGGCGGTGCCGAAGAGGTTGATCTCCCACGGCACCATGATGCGCAGCGCGCCCTCCAGGAAGCCCATGTAGAAGTCGGGCTGCGAACCCGCGGACACGTCGGCGGGCGTGTAGGGGCCGAACAGCCAGATCGGGTTGATCTGGGTGAACGTCGCCAGGCCCGCCACCGTGGCCAGCGTGAACAGGAAGTACGCGCCCGCCTTCGCCATGAAGGCCGGGTAGAACGGCGCGCCCACCACGTTGTGGTTGTTGCGCGCCTTGCCCGGCATCTGCGTGTGCTTCTGCACCCACATGAGGACCATGTGAGCCGAGATCAGCGCCAGCAGGATGCCCGGGATGAGCAGGATGTGCAGCGAGTAGAACCGGGCGACGACATCCTCACCCGGATATTCCCCGCCGAACAGGAAGAACGTGATGTACGTGCCGACCAGCGGCAGCGAGATCGCCACGCCCTCGGTGATCCGCAGACCGGCGCCGGAGAGCAGGTCGTCGGGGAGCGAGTAGCCGGTCAGGCCCTCGGCCAGCGCCAGCGTCAGCAGCAGCACGCCGATGATCCAGTTGATCTCGCGCGGCTTGCGGTAGGCGCCCGTGAAGAACACCCGCAGCATGTGGACCATCATGCCGGCCACGAACATCAGGGCCGCCCAGTGGTGCATCTGCCGCATCAGCAGACCACCCCGGACGTCGAAGCTGATCTCCAGCGACGACGCGTAGGCCTCCGACATCATGACGCCCTTGAGCGGCGCGTACGAGCCGTCGTAGGCGACCTCCATCATGCTCGGCTTGAACCAGAACGTCAGGAACGTACCGGTCAGCAGCAGGATGACGAACGAGTAGAGCGCGATCTCGCCCAGCAGGAACGACCAGTGGTCCGGGAAGATCTTGCGCAGGTTGCGCTTGAGGAAATTGGCCCCGCCGATGCGGTCGTCGAGGAAGGTCGACGGACCGGCGACGGCCTTGGGCACGGCGTTCAGCTCGGTGCTCATGCCTGGCCTCCCTTCTCCCTGGCCGCGCGCTCGGCGTCACCGCGTTCCCAGTAGCTCGGGCCGACGGGCACCTCGAAGTCGCCCTGGGCGATGAGGTAACCCTCGGCGTCGACCGTGATCGGCAACTGCGGCAGCGGCCGGGCGGCCGGGCCGAAGATGACCTTGGCGCCGTCGGCCGCGTCGAACGTCGACTGGTGGCAGGGGCAGAGGATGTGGTGGGTGTTCTGCTCGTACAGGGCCGCCGGGCAGCCCACGTGGGTGCAGATCTTGGAGTACGCCACGATGCCGTCGTACGTCCAGTTCTGCCTGACGCCGCTCTTGATCTCCTCCGGGCGGAACTTGATCAGGATCAGCGTGGCCTTGGCGAGGGCGTTGAGGTCGTGCTGGAAGCCCTCGGGGACCACCGACAGGATGCCGCCGGGCGAGTTGAAGTCGGCGGCCCGGATCGGCTGACCGGTGCCCTCGACGACGAGCCTGAGCGGCTTGCCCTCCTTGGTCTTCTCGCCCCAGACCGTGTGGCGCAGCACCTTGTTGAACTGCGCGCCCGCCATCTTGCTGTTGTCGAGGTCGCGCAGCAGCACCACCGGCACGAGGCCGAGAGGCGCGGCGGCCAGCAGCAGCGTGCGGCGCAGCAGCTTGCGCTTGACGAAGCCGCTCTCGTTGGCGCCCTGGACGAACGTGTCGGCGACGACCTCGCGGGACTCCTCGTCGGAGGCCATCGGGTGGCGCTCCTGGACCAGGGAGTACTTCGGCATGATCATGCGTACCCAGATCACGATGCCGATCGCCAGTCCCAGGATCGCCACGGTCAGCGAGGTGCCCAGCGCGAAGTTGGACACTCCGGTCGCCTCGGGGCTGCCGACCTGGAAGACCACGTAGGAGATGATGAACGCGATCGAGGCCAGGAAGGTGATCGTGAAGCAGAGCGCCACGATCTTCTCGGCCTTGCGGGCCTTCGACTCGTCAGGCAGCGTGACGCCGGGGACGTCCTTCTCGACGTCCGTCGCCTCCGCGGTGCCCAGCATCGAGGTGCCCGGCGCGGGGGTGCCGATGACGCGCTTGGGAACGCGCTCATCGGGCTGTTCGATCTCGTGCTCGTTGTCTGTCATGACTTCTGTCGCTTCTTCGCGGTGATCCAGATGGCGGCGAGTGCGAGGACGCTGAGGCCCGCGATCCACGCTACGAGACCTTCGGTCACCGGGCCAATGCGCCCGAGGCCGAAACCTCCCGGGTCCTTCTGCGCGCGGACCTGCGTGATGTACGCGATCATGCTGCGCTTCTCTTCAGGCGTGATCGTCGTGTCGTTGAAGACCGGCATCGCCTGCGGGCCGGTGACCATCGCCTCGTAGATCTGGGTGGGGGTCGCCGAGTTGAGGTTGGGGGCGTACTTGCCCTGCGTCAGGGCGCCACCGGCGCCGACCCAGTTGTGACACTGGATGCAGTTGGCGCGGAACAGCTCGCCGCCCTTGCCGGCGTCGCCGAGCTTGGCGTCGACCTGCTCCTGGCCCGGGACCTGCGGGCCGCCGCCGAGCGACTGCACGTAGGCGCCGATCTGCCTGATCGCCGTCTCGTCGACCCACGGCGCCAGCGGCTTGCGCGGCGCCTGCGGACCCGGGTTGGCGGCGGGCATGCGGCCGGTGCCCATCTGGAAGTCGACCGCCGCGGCGCCGACGCCGACGAGCGTGGGCGCCGTCTTGGTGCCCTCCGCGTTCATGCCGTGGCAGCTGGAGCAGTGCTTGACGAACAGGCTCCTGCCCTCGGCCACGTCATCGACCTTGCCTGCCGCCAGTGCCGCGTCGGCAGGCTTACCCGCCTGGACAAAGGCGGCGTATACCATCCCGACCAGCGCCAACGCCAAAATCAGGACGGCATATCTCGCGAGGGGATGCCGCCGCCAAGCGGTGATCCTAGTCACAGAGATCCCGTTCCTTAACGAATGATGTAGATGGTCGCGAAAAGACCAATCCAGACGACATCTACGAAGTGCCAGTAGTAGGACACGACGATCGCGCTGGTGGCCTGCTCATGCGTGAAGCGCTTCGCGGCGTACGTGCGTCCCAGCATGAACAGGAACGCGAATAGGCCACCGGTCACGTGCAGGCCGTGGAAGCCCGTCGTCAGGTAGAACACCGAGGTGTAGGCGTTGGCGGACAAGGTCGCGCCCTCTGAAGCCAGCTCAGCGTACTCGTACAGCTGCCCGGCCACGAAGACCGCGCCCATGAGGAAGCTGACGATGTACCAGAAGCGGAGCTTGCCGACCTGCCCCTTCTCCGCGGCCCACACGCCCAGCTGGCACGTCACACTCGACAGAACCAGGATGATCGTGTTGGCCGTCGCGAACGGGATGTTCAGGTGAGCGCCCTCAGCGGCCTCCAGGCCCACTTTGTGCAGTGCTGGGCCCCATTCGAAGCCGTTGCCCTCGCTCACCGACCGGATGGTGAAGTACATCGCGAACAGCGCCGCGAAGAACATGAGCTCAGAGGACAGCCAGACGATCGTCCCGACACTGACCAGATTGGGTCTGCGGTACGACTGTGCTGTCGTCGTCGAAGTTATTGCGGATGCTGTCGCCACGGGCAGCATTATTGCGGCTTCGGTGGTCGGTCCCGCGCACGACCCCCCGGTTAGCAGGTACAAACCGGGAGGCAACCTGGGATAATCACCTCAAAACCCCCTGTCAGGCATGGTGGCCTGGGAATGCACACCGGCGCACCGGTACGATCCGAGGTGACCATACAGCTACAAGCGATAGCGAGCGCGACAGTGACGTCCACTGGGAGCACCGACGACACGATGAGGGTCCTCGTCTACAGCGACGACGCCGCCACCAGGGCCGAGGTGATCCAGGCCATCGGGAGGCGCCCCGCCGCCGACGTACCTTTCGTGGAGATCGTGGAATGCGCCACGGAGCCCAAGGTCCACCAGTGGCTGGGTTCGGGCGAGATCGACGTGGCCGTCCTCGACGGCGAGACGCAGCCCGCGGGCGGTATGGGCGTCTCCCGCCAGGCCAAGGACGAGGTCTACGACTGCCCGCCCATCTGCCTGATCATCGCCAGGCGCGACGACCGCTGGCTGGCCGACTGGTCCAAGGCCGACGCCGTCGTGCCGCAGCCGCTGGAGCCCCTGGTCCTGGCCGACACCGTGGCCGACCTCATGCGCCGCCGCTCCTCGACCCGACTCAACGCTAAGTAGGTGCCCATGGACTCCCGGACGACCTGGCCCACCCTGCTGTCCGCTCTCCTGTCCGGAGAGCACCTCACCTCTGACGAGTCGGCCTGGGCGATGCGGGAGATCATGTCCGGCGCCGCGACGCCGTCCCAGATCGCCGGCTTCGTGATCGCGCTGCGCGCCAAGGGCGAGACGGTGGCCGAGGTCGTGGGCCTGGCCCGCACGATGCTGGAGCTGGCCACGCCGCTGAGCGTGGAGGGGCCCGTGGTCGACGTCGTCGGCACGGGAGGCGACCGCGCCCACACCGTCAACGTCTCGACGATGGCGGCCATCGTGACCGCCGCCGCGGGCGCCCGGGTCGTCAAGCACGGCAACCGCGCCGCCTCCTCCTCCTGCGGCGCCGCCGACGTCCTGGAGCACCTGGGCATCCGGCTCGACCTCACGCCGGAGCAGACGGCGCGGGTGGCCGTGGAGGCGGGCATCGCGTTCTGCTTCGCCCCGGTTTACCACCCCGCGCTGCGCTTCGCCGGGCCGACGCGCAAGGAGATCGGCGTACCCACGATCTTCAACTTCCTCGGCCCCCTCACCAACCCCGCCCGCCCGTCCGCCCAGGCCATCGGCGTCTTCGACGCCAAGATGCTGCCCGTGCTGGCCGGCGTCTTCGCCGAGCGCGGCGTGCACGCGCTGGTCTTCCGGGGCGACGACGGGCTCGACGAGCTGACCATCGCGGACACCTCGACGGTCTGGGTGGTCAAGGAGGGCACGGCCACGCAGACGACGTTCGACCCGTCCGTGCTCGGCATCCCGCGCGCCGACGTCGGCGCGCTGCGGGGCGGCGACGTCGCGTTCAACGCCCAGGCCGTGCGCGACCTGCTGCAGGGGAAGACGGGGCCGGTGCGCGACGCCGTCCTGCTGAACGCCGCCGCGGCCCTGGTGGCCCTCGACGGGCCGGGCGACGACCTCGACGCCGCCATGACGGGCGGCTACGCCCGCGCGGTCCAGGCCGTCGACTCCGGCGCGGCCGCCGCCACCCTCGACCGCTGGATCGAGGTCAGCGCCTCCGTCAACGGGGCCTGACCGCCTTTCTTCGAGCGCGCCCCCCGGCCGGGGCGCGCTTTTCTCTTTCCGTACGCCCGGCGCCGGGGCCAGGGTGCCGGGCTCGGGCGACGCCGCGGGGCGGGAGGCGGTGGGTGGAGCTGTGGCCGGTGGTGCGAATCGGTATCAGAACGTGATCGTCGGCCCGTCCTTCAGCACGCTCCACTTGAGCCACTCCTTCCAGCTCTCCTGCCAGTGACCCCACCCGTTCGTGGGTTCGAGCTTCCGCGGCGAGCCCGTGATGATGATCGGATCCCCGATCAGCGTGTTCTTGAGGAACCAGATGGCGTTCGCCGGGCTGATGTTCACGCACCCGTGGCTGACGTTCGAGTTCCCCTGCGAGCCCACCGACCAGGGCGCGCTGTGCACGTACTCGCCGCTGTTGGAGATGCGGACGGTGTTGTAGACCATCAGGCTGTAGTAGCCCGACTGGCCGGGCCCGATCCCTGGCGAGGTCATGAGGGTGGCGTCCTCGCGCGACATCGCCAGGTGGATCCCGGAGGTGGTGTAGTACTTCCACACCCCGCCCTGGCCCGCGCTCATCGGCATCTCGCGGATCTTCTTGCCGTCGCGCCGGACGTGCAGGACGTGCTCGTTCGTGCTGCCCTTGGTGATCTGCTCGCGGCCGATCCTGAAGTCGAGCCGTACGTCGCGCTTGCCGTACATGCCGGGGCCCCCGCGCACGCCGGCCAGCTTCGCCTCCAGCCGGACCTTCGTGTGCGCGGGCCAGTACTTCAGCGGCCGGAAGTCCACGTGGCTGTCGTCGAACCAGTGCCAGGCGCCCTCCACGGGCCTGGAACTGCGGACCGTGAGGTTGCGTTCGACGGCCACCCGGTCGGCGATCGGCTTGTCGAAGGCGATCATGATGGGCATCCCGACGCCGACCGTCAGCCCCGTGTCGTCCTTGTTCGGGGTGACGGTCTGGATGTCGAACGTCTTGTTGCCCTTGACCGTCGAGAACGTGCTGGTGGTCTGGGTCTGCTTGCCCGTGGCGTCGGCGAGGACGGCGGTGACCGTGTAGCTCGTGCCGGGGCGGGAGGTGACGGTGCTGCGCCAGTTGGTGCCGTCGGCGCTCAGGACGCCCCTGAGGGCGCCGGACCTGCCCCCGTCCACCCGTACGCTCTTGAGCGTGCCCCCCTGGGCCGAAACGACCACAGGCTGGTCTGTGGAGATGTTCGCGGACTTGTCCTGCGGAGAGAACGTCACAGAGGGCGCCGGGGCCCCGCCGGCCATGGCGACCCCCTCAGGCTTCGGGGCCGCACCCCCCGAGCACGCCGCCAGCAGCGCCAGCGCCAGCAGGCCGGCCGATCCATTCGCTACGCGCCCCACCTATGACTCCCTCGTCCGACATCGAACCGCTTGACCGCCTCCGCCTGCTCCCCGGCCCACCGCCCCGGTGTGTCCGAAAAGGGCTTTAGCGGCGGTCCGCATAGCAGACTTCTCATTACTACCCTCAGTGATCGAATAACCACATCGGATCACCGTTAAAGAACACAAAAAAACGGGCGTCCCCCCTCAAGGGAGACGCCCGTTCGGGCAGCTCAGGCTCAGTGCGAGAAGTTGCCCCGGTAGTACTGGAACACGAAGCCGATCATGGCCATGATGACCAGGAACAGCCCGATCAGGAACATCCAGAAGCCGATCACGAACCCGGCGAAGGCGAAGGCCGCCGCCAGGCACAGGAACAGCGGCCACCAGCTGCTCGGGCTGAAGAACCCGATCTCGCCCGCGCCGTCGCTGATGTCGGCCTGCTTGTTGTCCTCCGGCTGCGCGCCGATGCGCCGCGCGGTGAACATCAGGTAGTAGCCGACCATGAACGCGAACCCGACCGAGATCGCCATGGCCGTCGTGCCGACAGGCTCACCGTGGCCCATGGCCGCCTTGGTCCAGAACCAGTAGGCGACGTCTACGCCGGCGAAGAACAGGCCGCACGCGAGGAACAGCCAACCCTGGACTTTCATCAGGCCTCGACCTCCGTCGCCGACTGCTTGGCGGACACGTGCGGGTAGTGCAGGTCGAACGCGGGGCGCTCGGACCGGATGCGCGGCAGCGAGGTGAAGTTGTGCCGCGGCGGCGGGCAGGAGGTCGCCCATTCGAGCGAGCCGCCGTAGCCCCACGGGTCGTCGACGGTGACCTTCGGCGCGCTGCGCCAGGTCTTCCAGACGTTGTAGAAGAACGGCAGCGTCGAGGCGCCCAGCACGAACGCGCCCACCGACGAGAGCAGGTTGAGGTCGGTGAAGCCGTCGGCCGCGCTGTAGTCGGCGTAACGGCGCGGGAAGCCGAGCATGCCCAGCCAGTGCTGGATGAGGAACGTCGTGTGGAAGCCGATGAACAGCAGCCAGAAGTGCAGCTTGCCGAGCTTGTCGTCGAGCATCTTGCCGGTGAACTTGGGCCACCAGAAGTAGAAGCCCGCGAACATGGCGAACACCACAGTGCCGAAGACCACGTAGTGGAAGTGGGCGACGACGAAATAGGTGTCGCTGAGGGGGAAGTCGAGCGGCGGCGAGGCCAGGATGACGCCCGTCAGGCCGCCCAGAAGGAAGGTGACGAGGAAGCCGACCGAGAACAGCATCGGCGACTCGAAGGACAGATGCCCTCGCCACATCGTTCCGACCCAGTTGAAGAACTTCACGCCTGTCGGCACCGCGATGAGGAACGTCATGAACGAGAAGAACGGCAGCAGCACCTGCCCGGTCGGGAACATGTGGTGCGCCCAGACCGTGATGGACAGGCCGGCGATCGAGATCGTCGCGACCACGAGGCTGATGTAGCCGAAGACCGGCTTGCGGCTGAAGACCGGCAGGATCTCGCTCACGATGCCGAAGAACGGCAGCGCGATGATGTAGACCTCAGGATGGCCGAAGAACCAGAACAGGTGCTGCCAGAGCAGCGCGCCGCCGTTGTCGGAGGCGAAGACGTGCGTGCCGAGCTTGCGGTCCGACTCCAGCACCAGCAGCGCGGCGGCCAGCACCGGGAAGGCCATCAGCACGAGCATGCTGGTCAGCAGGACGTTCCAGACGAAGATCGGCATGCGGAACATGGTCATGCCGGGCGCGCGCATGCAGATGATCGTGGTGATGAAGTTCACCGAGCCGAGGATCGTGCCGAGACCGGACAGGGCCAGGCCCATGATCCACAGGTCGCTGCCGATGCCGGGCGAGTTGATCGCGTTGGACAGCGGCGTGTAGGCGAACCAGCCGAACGAGGCCGCGCCGCCCGGCGTGAAGAAGCCGGACACGGCGATGAGGCTGCCGAACAGGTAGAGCCAGTAGCTGACCATGTTGAGGCGCGGGAACGCCACGTCGGGGGCGCCGATCTGCAGCGGCATCAGCTCGTTGGCGAAGCCGGCGAACAGCGGCGTCGCGAACATCAGCAGCATGATCGTGCCGTGCATGGTGAACAGCTGGTTGAACTGCTCGTTGCTGGTGAACTGCATGCCCGGCTGCGCCAGCTCGGCCCGCATGACCAGCGCCATGACGCCGCCGATCAGGAAGAAGGCGAAGGACGTGATCAGATAGAGGTGCCCGATGATCTTGTGATCAGTGGAGGACAGCCACTTGGCGATCACCTGGCCCTTGGTGACGGGCCTGGCCGGCGCGCGAAGGGGTTCATGAATGGCGGTCACTGGGCACTCCCAGCCTGGTGGGTCGCGATGTACTGGTCGAACTCTGCCTGCGGGACGAGCTTCACCGAGAACAGCATGCGGCTGTGGTCGACACCGCAGAGCTCAGCGCACCGGCCCGCGAAGATGCCCGTGCGATCCAGCGTCGTGATCTGGAACTTGCGGCCCGGGCTGTCCGGCTTGATGCCGGGGATGACGTCCCGCTTGAACAGGAACTCCGGCACCCAGAACGAGTGGATGACGTCGTCGGTCGACAGGTCGAACTCGATCTTCGTCTTCGTCGGCAGGACCAGCTGGGGGCCCTGGTTGTAGTTGCTCACCGGCACGCCGGCCACGGGGGCCAGCGTCTTGCCGTTGACCGTCGTGGTGAAGCGCCAGCTCCACTGGAAGGCCTCGACCTTGACCTTGACGGTCGCGTCGCCGTCCACCTTGGAGAGCGTCTGGCTGTCACGCGCGGTGAAGAAGAAGAACACCGACACCATGACCAGCGGGATCAAGGTGTAAAGCATCTCGATCGGCAGGTTGTAGCGAACCTGCGGAGGGAGATCGGCCTTGGAACCGCGCTTGCGGTGGAAGATGGCCGCCCACACGATCAGGACGATGACGACTGCGCCCGTGGCGAGCGCGGCGATCCAGGCCCCGTTCCACAGACTCTGGACCACATCGCCCTGTTCGGTGACATGGTCGGGAAGAAGGCCGCGAGACCAGTCGGCCTTCGGAACGTCATTAGCACACGCCGTAGCAGTGGCCAGCAGCAACGCCAAAGCGGCGGCGCGCGGCACCCTGCGCCGGGCCAACGAACGCCGCGTCGTACGGCGAGTCGGACTCACGGATCGCCTACCCCACAGATGAAGCCCAAGAGTATTTCTCTTGGGCGCTCGTATTTCCAGATGCACAGCTGATTGCAGACACATTAGCGTGCAGGTGCCTCGCCCTCCCGCGCGACCCCTCGATGGTGCCCGCAAGTGGGACGATGAGTCTCGTGGCGTATTTCGACGCGGCTTCGAGCGAGCCGCTCCACCCTCAGGCACGCGAGGCGCTGCTGGCGGCGATCGACGTCGGCTGGGCCGACCCCGCGAGACTGTACGGCCAGGCCCGCCGCGCGCACCTGCTGCTCGAACAGGCCCGCACGGAGGTGGCCGAGGCGCTCGGCGCCCGCCCGGACGAGGTGTCGTTCACCTCGTCGGGCACGCAGGCCGTGCATCTCGGCGTGCTCGGCACCCTACACGGCAGACGCCGGGCCGGGCGCCACCTGGTCACCAGCGCGGTCGAACACTCCAGCGTGCTGCACGCCGGGGGTGTGCACGAACGCGACGGCGGCACGGCCGAGACGGTGGGAGTGGACCTGACGGGGCGGGTGGATCTCGACCGGTTCACCGAGGCGGTCGCCCGTCCCGGCACCGCGCTGGCCTGCCTGCAGACGGCCAACCACGAGGTCGGCACGGTCCAGCCGGTGGCGGAGGCTGCCGCGGCGTGCCGCTCCCACGGGGTCCCGCTGCTGGTGGACGCGGCGCAGACGGCGGGCAGGATGCCGATCCCGTCCGGCTGGTCGGTGCTGACGGCCAGCGCCCACAAGTGGGGCGGCCCCGCGGGCGTGGGGGTGCTGGTGGTGCGCAAGGGCACGCGGTTCCGCTCGTTCCTGCCCGAGGACGAGCGGGAGCGGCGGCGGGTGCCGGGGTTCGAGAACGTGCCCGGCATCGTCGCGGCGGCGGCGGCGCTGCGCGCGATGGCCGCGGACGCGGCGCAGGAGCAGGCGCGGCTGTCGGAGCTCGTGACCCGGATCAGGGAAACGGTGCCGAAGATCGTGCCGGACGTGGAGGTGATCGGCGACCCGGTCGACCGGGCGCCGCACATCGTGACCTTTTCGTGTCTCTACGTCGACGGCGAGGCTTTGCTGACCGAGCTGGACAAGGCGGGTTTCGCCGTTTCGTCAGGAAGCTCGTGCACCGCTAGTACGCTTCGTCCATCGCACGTTCTTGAAGCGATGGGCGTGCTGACGCATGGCAATGTCCGGGTGTCGCTGCCCAGGGGCGCCTCCGCGGCCGAGGTCGACAGATTCCTCGCCGTGCTGCCCGATCTGGTGCGCCGCATCCGGCAGGACGCAGGAGTCGCATGACCGAGGTTACCCAGCCGGCTTTGACGATCGACGCGCTCGGGAAGAAGTGCCCGATCCCGATCATCATGCTGGCCGAGCAGATCAACTACGTCCCGCTCAACGCGGTGGTGGCCGTGCTGGCCGACGATCCCGCGGCCTACACGGACGTGCCGGCGTGGTGCAGGCTCAAGTCGCACCGGCACGTCGGCTCGTACGAGTTGCCCGGGGGCGGCTGGGCCATCCACGTTCGGCGCAACTACTGACATTCCCCCCGAAAGTGGGGTAGGGGGCTTCCCGTACGAAGTCACCGACTTTCGGGGGGAAGCCATGAGCAGAGGACATCCGCACGAGACCGCCCGTGACGTGATGCATCCGGGGGCCGAGTGCATCGGCGCGCACGAGACGCTCGACCGGGCGGCCCAGCTGATGCGCAACATGAACGTGGGGGCGCTGCCCGTGTGCGGCCCCGACGAGCGCGTGAAGGGGATCATCACCGACCGCGACATCGTGACCAAGTGCATCGCGTCGGGGCACGACCCGTCGAGGACGACGGCGGGCGAGCTGGCCGGGGGCCTCGTCTTCGTCACTCCGGAGACGTCCGTGGACGAGACGCTCACGCTGATGGAGCAGCACCAGATCAAGCGGCTCCCCGTGCTGTCGGACAACCGCGTCGTCGGCATGATCACCGAGGCCGACCTGGCCAAGCACCTGCCGGACGACAAGCTCGCCGAGTTCCTGCACCACGTCTACGCGCGGGGCTGAGCCGTACGGGACGGCCCGAGGCCGCCCCGGCCGCACACGCGGGCCGGGGCGGCCGAGCGGCGCTTACGGGTGGTAGCAGCGCACGTGTTCGGCGATCTCGGCGGTGGCCTCGCCGCCGTACGCGGCACCGAAGCGCTCAAGGAAGCCCTGCTGCCCGAGCTCGTACTCCTGGCCGCCGACGCGCTCCAGGACGTGGGTGGCGGTCAGGTTGCCGAGCTGGCCGCAGCGATCCAGCGGCAGCCCCCAGGCCAGCCCGGAAAGGAACCCGGCGCGGAAGGCGTCGCCGACTCCCGTGGGGTCGGCCTTGCCCCGCTCGGGAGCGGGTGCGACGTGGATGGACGGCTCGCCCTTGCGGTCGATGACGGCGCCCTTGGGGCCGAGCGTGGTGACGCGCACGCCGACCCGGTGCAGGATCTCCTCGTCGGACCAGCCGGTCTTCTGCTCGATGAGCCCCTTCTCGTAGTCGTTGGAGAAGAGGTAGGCGGCGCCGTCGACGAGCTGGCGGATCTGCTCGTCCTCCATGCGCGCGAGCTGCTGGGAGATGTCGGCGGCGAACGGGATGCCGCGCTGGCGGCACTCGTCGGTGTGGCGCAGCATCGCGTCGGGGTCGTTGGGGCTGATCAGCACCAGGTCGAGGCCGCCCAGACGGTCGGCTACGGGCCGCAGCTCGATGAGCCGCGCCTCGGCCATGGCCCCGGTGTAGAACGAGGCGATCTGGTTGTGATGCTCGTCGGTGGTGCACAGGAAGCGCGCGGTGTGCTGGGTCTCCGAGATGTGCACGGAGTCGCAGTCGACCCCGTGGCGCTCCAGCCACGAGCGGTAGTCGGCGAAGTCGTTGCCGACGGCGCCCACGAGGATCGGCTTGAGGCCCAGGCAGGCCATGCCGAACGCGATGTTCGCGGCGCAGCCACCACGACGGATCTGAAGGTCATCGACCAGGAACGAGAGTGACACCCGATCGAGCTGCTCGGCGATGAGCTGTTCGCCGAAGCTTCCTGGGAAGGTCATCAGGTGGTCTGTCGCGATTGAGCCGGTAACGGCGATGCGCACGGGATTCTTCTTCCTCGTTGTCAGCAGGCCTATGAGCCCCACGAGAATACGCGAAGGTCCCGCACGCACAAAGGCGAGCGGGACCCGGCGGCCACCGACTAGTTGAACGAGTCACCACAGGCACAGGAGCCCGTGGCGTTGGGGTTGTCGATGGTGAAGCCCTGCTTCTCGATGGTGTCCACGAAGTCGATCGAGGCCCCCATCAGGTAAGGAGCGCTCATGCGGTCGGTGACCACGCTGACTCCCCCGAAGTCCGACACCACGTCGCCGTCCATCGAACGGTCGTCGAAGAAGAGCTGGTAGCGCAGGCCGGAGCAACCGCCCGGCTGCACGGCCACCCGCAGCTGCAGACCTTCTTCGCCCTGCTGCTCCAGCAGGCTCTTGACCTTGGCGGCGGCCGCGTCAGTCAGGATCAGGCCCTGCGTCGTGGTCTCGCTGCTCTCAACCGTCATCTGCTGACTCCCTAACCCGGCTGTCTGTTTCCGACGTCCTACTGATGACGCTACCAACACCTGGCCCATGCCACACATTCCCCGTGCCGCCGACCCCCGAAATCACCAGGTATCCCCCATATGTCATGATGAGTATCGTCACTTCGACGATAAGGGGGTTTGGCCATGGCCACCCAGACTGGGCTGCCGCTCTTCGTCCTCGGCCAGGGCGCCGATCCGCACAGCGAGAAGGGGGTCGAGTGCCCGGGCGAGCTGCCGCCCGCCTCCGACCCCGACCTGGTGGAACGGGCCCGCAAGGCGAAGGAGGCGCTCGGCGACCGGCTGTTCGTGCTCGGGCACCACTACCAGCGCGACGAGGTCATCCAGTTCGCCGACGTCACGGGCGACTCCTTCAAGCTCGCCCGGCTCGCGGCGGCCAGGCCGGAGGCGGAGTTCATCGTCTTCTGCGGCGTGCACTTCATGGCCGAGTCGGCCGACATCCTGACCGGCGACCATCAGCGGGTCGTGCTGCCGGACCTGGCTGCCGGGTGCTCGATGGCGGACATGGCCACGTTCGACCAGGTCGAGGAGTGCTGGGAGGCCCTGGAGGACGCCGGCCTCGCCGATCAGGTGATCCCGGTCACGTACATGAACTCCAGCGCCGACATCAAGGCCTTCTGCGGCAGGAACGGCGGCGCGGTCTGCACCTCCTCCAACGCCCGCCGCGCCCTGGACTGGGCGTTCTCGCGCGGCGAGAAGGTCCTGTTCCTGCCCGACCAGCACCTGGGCCGCAACACGGCGGTGCTGGAGATGGGCATGTCCCTGGAGGACTGCGTCGTCTGGAACCCGCACCGCCCCAACGGCGGCCTCACCCAGGAACAGCTGGAGCGGGCCCGGATGATCCTCTGGCGCGGCCACTGCTCGGTGCACGGCCGCTTCACCGCGGAGTCGGTCGACGACGTGCGCTCGCGCATCCCCGGCGTGAACGTCCTGGTGCACCCGGAGTGCCGCCACGAGGTCGTGCTCAAGGCGGACCACGTGGGCTCGACCGAGCACATCATCCAGACCCTGGAGTCGGCCCCCGCGGGCTCCAGCTGGGCGATCGGCACCGAGCTGAACCTGGTCAAGCGGCTGGCGCAGGCGTTCCCCGACAAGAGCATCTCGTTCCTGGACAAGACGGTGTGCTACTGCTCGACCATGAACCGGATCGACCTCCCGCACCTGGTGTGGGCCCTGGAGTCCCTGGTGCTCGGGGAGGTCGTGAACCAGATCACGGTGGACGCGGACACCGCCCACTGGGCCAGGGCGGCCCTGGACCGCATGCTCGCCCTCCCCTAACCCACGCGGGTCACGAACGCGCTCACCGCGGCCCGGAAACCCTCCGGGTCCTCGACCCAGGGCAGGTGCCCGGCGCCCGCCAGGGTCACCCGCGAGACGTGCGGCAGCGCCCGCTCCAGCGAGTCCACCGACCGGCGGGGCCGGATGTCCTCGGCCCCGTCGACGATCAGCGCCGGCACCGCCAGCTCCACGCAGGCCGCCCGCAGCGCCGGCGTGCCCCACGCGCGCTTGTTCTCGGCGTTCAGGGTGGCGTTGCACTCGAAGTTGACGCCGAGCCAGGGGGTCGCCATGCGTTCGGCGTGCTCCATGGCCCGGTCGCGGTCGGCGAAGTCCGCCGACCACTGCAGCACCGCGAACTCACGGTCCTCGGCGGCCGTGCGTTCGCGGCTCTCCAGCGCCGCCCAGCGCTCCACGTCCCCGCTCACCGCGCCGCGCAGGCGGAGCCTGTACTCCTCGCGCCAGGTGTGGCCGGGGTCGATGCCCGTGCCGGAGACGTAGACCAGCCCGCGCACGCGATCGGGGTGGTCCAGGGCGTACCGCAGGGCCAGCTGGGCGCCCCAGGAGTGGCCGAGCAGCACCATCGTCTCCAGGCCGAAGTGGCGGCGGACGGCGTCGAGGTCCGCCACCGTCCGGGCCGTCGAGTACGGCCCGAGCCGCTGCGAGCGGCCGCAGCCCCGCTGGTCCCACCGATGGACGGCCGCGACGCCGGACAGCAGCCCGGCCACGTCCTCCAAGGTGTCCCACAGTCCCGGGCCGCCGTGGCAGAAGACCACCGGGCGGCCCTGGCCGCTGCGCACCGCCCAGAGCCGTACGCCGTCGTCCGTCACGACCGTCTCGTCCATCCGGTCATGATCCACCCCGTATGGGGCTCAGCGGAAGGCGGCGGCGTTGCGCCGGGCCCAGGCGGCGAACGGCTGGGGCGCCCGGCCGAGCACGCGCTCGACGTCCGGGCTGATCCGCCGCTCGGCCTCGGTCGGCTCGCCGAGGATGTCCAGCGTGGTGTCCGCCACCGGAGCGGGCATGAACGCCAGCATCTGCGCCCGCGCCTCCTCGCGGGTCTGCTCGACGAACGCGACCGGCTCGCCGATCGCCTGGGCGATGGCCTCGGCGTTCTGTCGCGGGGTCACCGGCTCAGGCCCGGTGAGCTCGTAGATCCGGCCCTCGTGGCCCGGCTCGCGCAGCACGGCGGCGGCGACCGCGGCGATGTCGTCGGGGTCGATGATCGGCAGCCCGACGTCGCCGAACGGGGCCGCGACCGTGCGGTTCGAGCGGATCGACCCGGCCCAGGCGTACCGGTTGGAGGCGAACCCGCCGGGCCGCAGGATCGTCCACCGCGCGCCCGAGTTCGTGACCGCGCGCTCCACCTCCGCTCCGAAGCGGCCGTGGGACGCGCTGTCCGGGCGGGTCACCACGCCCTGCGAGGAGAGCAGGACGAGCCTGCCCGGCCCGCTCACCGCGGCGACGATCTCCTTGGGCTCCGCGGCGAACAGGTCGCCGCCCGTGAGGAGGAACACCGCGTCGGCGCCCTCCAGGGCCGCGCTCATGCTGCCCGGATCGGCCAGGTCGGCGGCGACCGCGCGCATGCCCTGGGGCACGTCGGCGGCGGTGATGCGGCGGGACACGGCGGTGACCTGCTCGCCCGCCTCGGCCAGCAGCCGGACCAGCGTGCGCCCGACGTTCCCCGTGGCGCCCGTGACAACGATCATGATGACTCCCATAGTTAGTTAGTCGGCTGACTCACTTGAGAGCGACCATAGCACGACTGTGCCGCATATAGTTAGTCAGGTGACTGACTCAACGGGTTCGCGGGCGAGGACCGCGGCCGCCAAGCGCCAGCGGCTGATGACCGCCGCCGCCCAGGTCGTGCACCGGCAGGGGGCGGAGCGCACCACGATCGCCGACATCGCCCACGCCGCCGACGTCCCGGTGGGCAACGTGTACTACTACTTCAAGACCAAGGACGACCTGGTCGCCGCCGCCCTCTCCGAGCACGCGCGGCAACTGGACACCCTCACCGGCGGCCTGGACCGGCTCGCCGGCCCGAGAGAGCGGCTGAAGGCCCTCGTGGAGGGGTGGGCCACCCAGCGCGACCTCGCGGCCCGCTACGGCTGCCCGATGGGGACCCTGGCCATGGAGCTGGACAAACGCCCCGAGGGCGGCCTGGACGCGGAGGCCGGCCGCGTCATCCGGCTGCTGCTGGACTGGGTCGAGCGCCAGTTCCGCGAGCTCGGCCTGCCCGACCCCGGAGGTCTCGCCCTGACGCTGGTGGGCGCCTATCAGGGCATGTCCCTGCTGGCCAGCGCCCTGCGCGACCCCGACGTCATGACCCGCGAGTGCACTCGCCTGCTCGGCTGGCTCGACTCCCTGGCCGCACCCGCGCATTGAGGAACTCGCCGGCAGGGTGCCGCCCCGGAGTCAGGCGAAGTCGTAGACCAGCCGGACGGTCACCGTGAGGGCCTGGCGGCCGGGGCTGATGGAGGCGCCGGTCTCCGCCACCGCGGCGGCCATGGCAAGGGGCTGGGGGCCGCCGCCCCTGACGTCCTCGCTCACCGAGACCACCCGGCCCAGCGGGCGCCCGGCCAGCTCGGCGTAGTGGGCGGCCTTGGCGGCGGCGTCGCGAAAGGCCCTCGTACGCGCCTCCCTCAGGAAGCCCGGCGGGTCCGACACCTCGAACGCCAGGCCGTTCAGCCTGGCCTCCTCCCCCACGCCGGCGACCGTGTCGATGACGTGGTCGGCCCGGGACAGGTCGCGGACGATCACCTCCACCCCCTGGGCCGCCCGGTACGCGGCCACCTTCGGGTAGACCTCGTACTCCGGGCCCAGCGACAGCTCCACCGTGCGCACGTCCTCCGCGGCGACGCCCTCCCGGGCCAGGGCCTCGGCCAGCCGGGCGGCGGCGGCCCGGACGGCGGTGAAGGCGTCGGCGGCGGAGGCCCGGCGGACCTCGACGCCCGCGTGCAGCCGGAGGATGTCGGGTGCGGCCAGGACGGCGCCCTCGCCGACGACGGTGATGTCCACGCCTTCTCCCTCGAACGGGTCCCGCATCGATCCTAGAACGCACGGCGTCATCCGGCCGGACCGGTTCGCGGCGCGTCTAAGACGGCGTCCGCGACCGCTCCTGGATCCTCGATCTGGACCTGGTGCCCGGCCCCGGGCAGGCGTACGAGCTTGGCGGACAGGGCGCCGGCCAGCCGCTCGTGGTCCGCGTTCCGCTCGCCGGCGCTGATCACGGTGACCGGCACGTCGGGGAACGGCGATTCCGCCCGCACCACCAGCAGGTCGGCGACCATGTCGCGGCGGGCCAGCCACTCCCCCGCCACCGCGGCGGGCACCTTGCCCATGCGGTAGACGCCGTACGGGTCGGGCACGCCGACGATCAGCCGGTGCGCGGCGGGCCCCACGAGGCGGGCCACGGCGGTCGCGCCCCACGTTCCGCCCAGGGTGGGCAGCCACCGGCCGATGCTCGCGGCCAGTGCGGACGGTCCGCGCTCCACGACCGGGGCCGGATCCACCAGGACGAGCTTGGCCACGCGCAGCGGGTGCAGCCTGGCGAACGCCTCCGCGTGCCAGCAGGCCGCGCCGTGGGCGACGACGGTCACCTGCTCCGGGTGGGACGGCGCCAGCGCGGCCAGGCGGGCCACCTCGGTGTAGAGGGTGGGCGGGACGGGCGCGTGCGGGCTCAGGCCCAGGCCGCAGCGGTCGAAGCGGATGACGCGATGGCTCCCGGCCAGCCGCCCGGCCACCGCGCCCCAGTGGAACCAGGCGCCACCGAGCCCGGCCGTGATCAGCACGACGGGTCCGGCGCCCTGCTCGACCACGTGCGGCACGGCGTGCCCGCCGTCCGGATCGGCCGCCCCCGCCATGACCGGCGGCACCGGCGGCTCGTCGGTGATGAGCAGGTGGACGGCCACGTACACCAGCCAGACCGCGAACAGCGTGAGCTGCGCCCGGTGGGCCAGCCCCACCCCGTGCCGGTCGGCGAGCGCGGCGGCGGTGAGCAGCGTGGCCGCCAGCCCCAGCCACGTGAACAGCCACGACACCCACGACCGCCAGCGCAGGCTGAGCAGCACCATCGAGGCCAGCAGGGCGGCCGTGGCCAGCGCGCCGGCCAGTTGGTGCACGTGATGCCCGGTCGACACCACCTGCCGCCCGCAGTAGGGGTCGCTCAGCGTGGCGCAGTCCAGCGGGAACAGCCCGGCCGCGAACGTGAACAGCCCGAACACCGCCAGGGCCAGCCAGGCCTGCCACTCGCGCGCCACCCTCGGCACCAGCGCGACCCCGGCCGCGCAGGCCAGCCCCGCCAGCGCGTCGCTGGTCCGGAAGAGCCGCGTCCACGGCTGGTCACGGGCGGCCAGCTCGCTGACGTACCCGTCGGTCCTGTCGACCTCGGGCGTGGTGAACTGGCCGGTGATCCACGCGCTGCCCAGCACCGCCGCCACGATGAACGCGGAGGCCGCGAGGACGTACAACCTTCGCTCCACGTGATCATTAGATCACTCAACGTGTCCGGCGCGTGGTCAGAGGCCGGGCGCGCCCCACACCGGAAACCACCGGGCGAGGTCCTTCTCCAGCGGCAGCTCGCCCTCCAGGACGCCGCGCACCTGGAGTTCGAGCGCGTTGTCGCGCCGCCGGCCGGGAAGCGGGGCGAAAGGGTAGAAGGTCCCGCGCTTGTACAGGTACACGACCGCCAGCCTCCGTCCGCCGGTCTCGGACCGGAACGACGCCAGCGAGCACAGCAGCGACGGCCCGAACCCGGCCGACTCCAGCGACGAGTTGACGGCGTGCAGCTCGGTGACCAGGTCGCCGAGCGCGTCGAGCGAGCGGCGCACCAGGAGCCAGGTGTAGCCGTAGGAGTCGCGCGACTCCTCCACGCGCTCGCCGAGCAGCGCCTTGACGTCACGCTCCAGCGTGGCGAACGCGCCGCCCTCCGCGGCCCTGAAGGCCACCGAGCCGAGACCCGTGGGCACGAGCCCGGTCGCGGCCTGCAGCGTCACCGCCGCCGAAGGCAGCGCGAACAGCGCGTCGAGGTTGGGCTTGACCGGTTTCGACCGGCCGAGCAGGGCGTCGAGCCAGCCCACGCCGCCTTCAGCCCCTTCCGAGCTGCCGCGAGATGTCCGCCAGCTGCGCCAGCCGCCGTTCGAGCGGCGGGTGGGTGGAGAACAGGTTCGCCAGCGTCTGGCCCGGCGCCGCCGCCGGGGCGAAGTAGAAGGCGTTGAACGGCGCCGCCTCGCGCAGGTCCTGGGTCGGGATCCTGGACATGTCACCGGTGATCTTGACCAGCGCGCTGGCCAGGGCCGAGGGGCGCTGCGTGAGCAGGGCGCCGGCGCGGTCGGCCGACAGCTCGCGGTAACGCGACAGGGCTCGGGTGAGCACGAAGCTGATCGCGTACACGACGACGGAGACGAGCAGGATGATCAGCCCGACAGGCACGCCGCCCTGGTTGCCGTCGCGGCGGCCGCCCAGCCCCGTGTAGAGGGCGACCCTGGTCATGAGGCCCGCCACGACGCCCAGGAACGAGGCGATCGTCATGACGGCGACGTCACGGTGGGCGACGTGCGACAGCTCGTGCGAGAGCACCCCTTCGAGCTCCTGGGGCTCCAGGCGGCGCAGGATGCCGGTCGTCACGCAGACGACGGCGTTGTTCTGGTTGCGGCCGGTGGCGAAGGCGTTGGGGACGTCGGAATCCGCGATCGCCACCCGCGGTTTGGGCATGTCGGCGAGCGCGCACAGCCGGTCGATCAGGCCATGCAGCTCAGGGGCCTCCTGCGGCGAGACCTCCCGCCCGTGCATCGCGAACAGCGCGATGCGGTCGGACAGGAAATACTGCACGAACAGCAGACCCCCGGCCATCACCAGCACGGTCAGCGCCCCTACGCCGAGGGCGATCAGGACGCCGATGAACACGACATAGAGCAGCCCGAGCAAGAACATCGTCACGGCCATGCGGGTGGTCAGCCCGCGGTCGGACGCGAACCGCGTACCCACGGCTCAGCCCGGGATGAGGCCTTGGTCGCCCAGCATCTCCCGGACCTCCTCGATCGAGGCGTCCGCGGGGGGAAGGATCAGCTCTGACGGCTCAAGGCTGTCGTCGGGAAGCGACTTGCCGACTTGGCGCACCTTGTCGAGCAGCGCGTGCAGCTTCGTCCGGAAGATCGGCTCGTCGCCGACCTCGATGGCCGCCTCGAGCTCGGTGTCGAGCTCGTTGAGCACCGCGATGTCGTCGGCGGAGATCTGCACCTGGCCCTCGCCCATGATCCTGACAATCATGCGGGCTCCCCGGGCTGACGAAGCTGCTGGGTCTGGCCGTGCTGCTGCGGCTGCTGCTGCGGCTGGGCCTGCTGCTGCGGCTGGCCCTGCTCGATGGCGCTCTTGGGCGCGGGGCCCTGGCCCAGCTCGGCCTTCATCCTGGCCAGCTCCAGCTCGACGTCCATGCCGCCGCCCATGCGGTCGAGCTCGGCCTGGATGTCGTCGCCGCGGGTGCCGGTGAAGTCGTCGAGCGCGCCGCTGGCCAGCAGCTCGTCGATCGCGCCGGCGCGGGCCTGCATCTGCGCCGTCTTGTCCTCGGCGCGCTGGATCGCCAGGCCGACGTCGCCCATCTCCTCGGAGATGCCGGAGAACGCCTCGTTGATCCGGGTCTGCGCCTCGGCGGCGGTGTAGGTGGCCTTGATCGTCTCCTTCTTCGTGCGGAAGGCGTCGACCTTGGCCTGCAGCCGCTGGGAAGCCGTGGTGAGCTTCTCCTCCTCGGCCTGCAGGTTGTCGTGCTGCAGCTTCAGGTCGGCCATCTGCGTCTGCAGATTGGAGCGACGCTGCAGCGCCTCGCGGGCGAGGTCCTCGCGCCCGACGGACAGCGCCTTGCGGCCCTGCTCCTCGTAGCGCCGAGCCTGGTTCTCGAGGCCGGTTATCTGGAGCTCGACCCGCTTACGCGACGTGGCGACGTCGGCCACACCCCGGCGCACCTTCTGCAGCAGCTCAAGCTGCCGCTGATAGGAGTAGTCAAGGGTCTCGCGCGGATCCTCCATCTTGTCCAAGGCCTTGTTGGCCTTGGACTTGAAGATCATAGAAAGTCTCTTCATCACGCTCATGCGCGTCGGCCGTCCCCTTCTAGGTCGTGCTGGTGTTCACCCAATGCAGCGCAGCCGCCTTGGGATTACCCTACGCATAACGCACGAGGGCGTCACTAAGTTGCAGTCCAGGTAGGGTTGACGTCGTGTTGCGACGCCGTTCCCAAACTTCCGTGGACGACACCCCCGTCCCCGATGACGATCCTAAGCCCCAGGGTAAAGGTCGTCCCACACCCAAGCGCCGTGATCAGGAGATCAAACGGCGCCAGCCCGTCCATGCGCCGAAGGACCGTAAAGAGGCCTATCGGCAGATGCGGGCCAAGCAGGCCTCCGAACGCGACCGGGCCCGCCAGGGCATGCTCGCAGGTGACGAACGGTATTTTCCCGCTCGTGACAAGGGCCCAGCGCGCAAGTTCGCGCGCGAATGGGTCGATTCCCGGCGGTTGCCCAGCCAGTATTTCCTGCCGTTCTCGCTAGCCATCCTGCTGGCGACGTGGATCCCGTGGCCCATGTCGATCCGCGCCGCGGTGCTGGGATACACGGTCACCATCGGCTGGCCGATCATGATGATCGGCGTGCTGTTCACCTCCGTCTACGTGGCGTGGAAGGTGAAGCGGCTGGTCGCGGAGAAGCTGCCCCAGGAGAGCACCAGAGGCGTGGGCTTCTACGCGGCGATGCGGGCGCTGCAGATCCGCAAGCTGCGCTTCCCGCCGCCCGCGGTGCTGCCGGGCGGCAAGCCGGTCCCCAAGAAGTAGCCGTCCCCGGCTCCGGGGACGGCTCGCTCATAGGTCGCCGGACCAGCGGAGCAGGCCGTCCTCGACCGTGGGCCGCGCCCCGAGCACGGGGCGGCCCTTCTCCAGCGCGTCCGCCACGTCGCGGAGCATCCCGTGGTAGGAGGGCCAGATCGGCTCCGGCCCCACCGCCGGCGCCACCACCTGGCCGGTGTCGGCGTCGACCTCGGTCAGGGTGCCGACGCGGAGCACGCGGCCGATCGGGTCGCCCCTGCCGGCCCGGGCGGCGCAGTCCTCCCGCCACCGGTCGCGGATCTCGCGCACGCCCCGCATCTGCTCCCCGCCGAAGCCGAAGCGGGCCGCGGGCGGGCCGGACACGCCGTTGTGGCGCAGCAGCGAGGCCCGCAGGTCGTCGGGGAACTCCAGGCCCGTCTGGGCCTCGGCGAGCGCGACGGTGCCGGCCCTGCCGGGGGCGCCCAGCGAGGCGTACGTCCGGGGCGCGTACGCCCGCAGCCATCTCTCGATGCGCCGCCACTGCCGGTTCACCGCCGCCCGCACGCGCGGGCTGATCGGGCGTGCGGTCGCCTGCCCGCTCAGCATGCACGCGGCCGGGATGCCCGGGGACGGCGTCGCCGCGACGGGCCGGGGCGTGACAGGCGTGAGCGTGACAGGTGTCGGCGTGGGCGTGACGGGCGCCGGGGTCTCCCCCCGGTCTCCCATCGCCACGCTCATGGCCGACTGCTGGGCCTGGTAGACGGCCATCTGTGCCTCGGACACCACCTGCGGCCCCGTGGGGATGAGAGCGGCGGCCAGCGTCAGCGCCACCGCCCCCGCGATGACGGCCCACGCCAGGCCCGTCCGCCTGCTCGCGACCGCCTTCGGAGCCGGGGGCGCGGGCGGCTTGCCGGGCGTCCGGGAGCGGCGGCGCAGCCGTACCGCGATCGCGGTCAGGATGGCCGCCGTCAGCGCCAGCCGTACGAGCTTCAGCACGTCGCGCACCCTATCCCGAAACCAATCACCCCATGGACCGGGATTAAGGTCTGATCCATGGAATTCCGACACCTCGGTCGTAGCGGTCTCAAAGTCAGCGAGATCAGCTACGGAAACTGGCTCACCCATGGCTCCCAGGTCGAGGAGGACGCCGCCAAGCAGTGCGTGCAGGCGGCGCTCGACGAGGGCATCACCACGTTCGACACCGCGGACGTCTACGCGGCGACGAAGGCCGAGGAGGTGCTCGGCCGCGCGCTGAAGGGCGTGCGCAGAGAGTCGCTGGAGATCTTCACCAAGGTCTACTGGCCGACCGGCCCCGGCCAGAACGACCGCGGCCTGTCGCGCAAGCACATCACCGAGTCCATCAACGGCTCGCTGCGCCGCCTCCAGACCGACTACGTCGACCTGTACCAGGCGCACCGCTTCGACTACGAGACGCCGCTGGAGGAGACGCTCAAGACCTTCGACGACCTCGTACGCCAGGGCAAGGTCCTCTACGTCGGCGTCAGCGAGTGGAACGCCGACCAGATCGCCCAGGCCCTGAAGATCGCCGACGAGATGGGCTTCGACCGGATCGTCTCGAACCAGCCTCAGTACTCGATGTTGTGGCGGGTCATCGAGCCCGAGATCGTGCCGCTGAGCGAGAAGGAGGGCATCGGCCAGATCGTGTGGTCGCCCATCGGCCAGGGGGTGCTCACGGGCAAGTACGTGCCCGGGCAGCAGCTTCCGGAGGGCTCGCGGGCGACCGACAAGAGCGGCAGCGCCATGATCGCCCGGTTCATGAACGACGACGTGCTGACCCGCGTGCAGGAGCTCAAGCCCGTCGCCGCCGACCTGGGCCTGTCGATGGCGCAGCTGGCCATCGCCTGGGTGCTGCAGAACCAGAACGTCTCCAGCGCCATCGTCGGGGCCAGCCGGCCCGATCAGGTGCGTGACAACGTCAAGGCCGCGGGCGTGAAGCTTGAGGCCGACGTGCTCAAGCGGATCGACGACGTGCTCGGCCCGGTCGTGGAGCGCGACCCGGCCAAGACGCAGAGCCCGAGCACCCGCGCGTAACCCGCCCCACCCGGGAGCCGCGAAAAGCCCCTTGAGCCACAACTGCGCTCAAGGGGCTTTTCATTTGCCCTAGGTCACTCCTGGCGCAATGACAATCCCGTGTATTCCACGCGGTCCTCTTCCAGCAGGGCCACCTGCTCAACTCCCGATTCGAGCAGGTCACGCCAGTTCTCGCCGAGCCAGGACTCCGCGTCCGCCTGGCTCGGAAAAACCTCTCGCGGCAAAGGGCGATCCGTTACCTCACCACCATTTGCATTTTCATAACGCCACCGCCATGTCATGCCATACGCTCCTTTTCCGCGGGTTCGCCGGCGCACCCTCCGCAGGCACTGGAACCCTACTCCCGAGTTCGGAGGTCAATCGATGCTGCGCGCGTATCGTGTTGCGGCCGGGGTCGCCGCAGGGGCGGCCTTCCTCTCGTTCCCCTCCTCCGCCCTCGCCGATCCCGTGCCCCCGCGTACGTGGAGCGCGTGGCAGAGCGACGGGACGGCCTGGCTGGCCGCGACGGCCGACGCCGCCCCGCCGGACGGCTCCGTCATCGGCTGGCGCTTCTCCGTGGCCCCCGACGGGGTGACGGGCGAGTCGCCCGGCGGGGACCTGCCGTCGTTCCAGAGCGTGTGCGGCAAGGACGCGGCCGGGTCCGGGTACAAGCGCGTGGCGGTCGCGGTGGACTTCGGCGACGGGGAGGGCGACGCCTACCCGGGCGAGCGGCCTCCCGGGCAGAGCGCGCCGAAGTGCGTCACGGGCGCCGAGGACGCCACCGCTGCCCAGCTCCTCGCCTCCACCGCCAAGGTCCGCGTGAACGCCCAGGGGGCCGTCGTGGCGGTCGCCGGCTATCCGTCCAGGGAGAAGGGCGGGACCGGGCTGACGGCCGCCGCCCTGCCCGCCGCCCTGCCCGCAACGCGGTCCGCGAGCGGCCTGGCGGTCACGCTGATCGCGACCGGCGCGGGCGCGCTCGCCCTGCTGGCGGGCGGCGCCGTGGTGGCCACCCGCCGCCGCTCCAGGACCAGGGCCTGATCTGGAACGTTCCATCCACCCGGCCGCCCGCGGAGGCGTCGGGATTTGTACGCTCGGGGCGGTGAAGGTCCTTCTCTCCGGTACGGCGGGCGGCTCGGGATGGCCGGAGCCCGGCTGCCGGTGCGTCTCGTGCGCCGGGCTCCCGTCCGGCCATCGGCGCCCGTTCGAGGCGATCGTGGACGGCGTGGCCCGGTTCCCCTTCGACGATCCGCCGAGCGGCTACCGGGCCTGCGCCGGCGGGCTGGGGCTGGCCGGCCCCGACGGCTCGCGGCTGCTCTGCCTCCCGGCGGGGCGGCCGGTGCCCGTCGACGGGCCCACCGGCGGGCCCACCAGGTACGACATGGTGCTGATCGACCTGCTCGACCGGCCCGAGCGGCTCGGGGAACTGCGGCGGGCGGGGCTGGCGGACGACCGGACCCTCGTGGTGGCCGTGGGGCTGGATCACCGGGTCCGCTCGGAGGCGGAGCTGGCCAGGCGCCTGCGGCTGTGGGACGCGCTCGTCGTCCCCGACGGGACGGAGCTGGAGACCGGGCCCGCCGTCCACCCGGCAGGGAGCGCGCCGTGGCGGACGTTGCTGCTGGGCGGGTCGCGGTCCGGGAAGTCGGGCGAGGCCGAGCTGCGGCTGGCGGCCGAGCCGTACGTCACGTATGTGGCCACCGGCCCGAGCGGTGCGGGGGACGGCGAGTGGGCGGCACGCGTGCGGGCCCACCGGGAGCGGCGGCCGGGGCACTGGGCCACGGTCGAGACCGCCGATCTCGTCCCGGCCGTTCTGGAGGCCACCACGCCGCTGCTGATCGACGGGCTCGGGACGTGGCTGACGGCGGTGTTCGACGAGCACGGGGCCTGGGAGGGCGACCGCGCGCCCGTCCGGGAACGCTGCGACGAGCTCGTGGCGGCCTGGCGGCGGGCGCCCGCGCGCCTCGTGGCGGTCTCCGACGAGGTGGGGATGGGAGTGGTGCCCGCCACGTCCAGCGGGCGGGCCTTCCGGGACGCGCTCGGCCGCCTCAACGAACGCCTCGCCGCCGAGTCCGAGTACGTGGCCCTGGTGGTGGCGGGGCGCCTACTGGAGCTGTGACCGGCTAGGAGCGGGCGGCGCGGGCGTACCAGCGGCCGTCGAGGCGGTCCACGTGGAGGGGGCGGCCGAAGCAGTCGGAGAGGTTGGCGGAGGTGAGCACCTCGTCCACCGGGCCCGCGGCCAGCACCCTGGCGTCGCGCATGAGCATCGCGTGCGAGGTCGTGGCCGGCACCTCCTCCAGGTGGTGCGTCACGATCACGGTGGTCAGGACGGGCCGGATCGTGGCCAGGTCCTCGACGGCCGTGATGAGGTCCTCCCTGGCCGGCAGGTCGAGCCCCGCGAACGGCTCGTCGAGCAGCAGCACCGCCGGGTCCGCCATGAGCGCCCTGGCCACCCTGATCCTGGCCCGCTCCCCCTGCGAGCACACGCGGAACGGCCGGTCCGCCAGGTCCTTGCAGCCCAGGTCGGCCAGCAACCGCTGGGCCCGGTCGCGCTCGACGTCGCCGTACTTCTCCCACAGGGGAACGCTCGTCCCCGTGTGCCCGGTGAGCACCACGGTGTGCGCGGTCGCGCCCTCCTGCTCCATCAGCTCCTCGTCGATCAGCCGCTGGCTGACCGCGACCAGGCCGATGTGGCGGCGCAGTTCCCGCACGTCGACCCGGCCGAGCTTGTGGCCGAGCACCTTGACCGTGCCCTCGCTGGGATGCCGGACGGCGCCCGCGAGAGAGAGCAGCGTCGTCTTGCCCGCGCCGTTGGGGCCGAGGATCGCCCAATGGTCGCCGTAGTCCACCTGCCAATCGACGCCGTCCAGCAGCGACTTGCCGACAACCCGGACACCTACGCCTTCGAGTTCAACCACGTGCATCCCGCCACACTAGTGGGCCTACGATCGTCGGATATGCGCCTTCCGCACGGGCTGTCGTTCGCGATCGGCACTCTCAGCGTGTTCCCGGTTCACGTGGAGCGGGTGGATCGGGAGGTCGCGGGGCAGGCGATGACGCTGGCCCCCGCCATCGGGCTCGCGCTCGGCCTCCTCGCCGGGCTGCCGTTGCTCCTGCCCGGCCCGCCGCTGCTGGGAGCGGCGCTGGCGGTCGGGCTGCTGGCCGTGCTGACCCGGGGGCTGCACCTGGACGGGCTCGCCGACCTGGCGGACGGGCTGGGCAGCGGCAAACCGGCCGCCCAGGCGCTAGACATCATGAAAAAGTCGGACATCGGGCCGTTCGGCGTGATGACGCTGCTGCTGACGCTGCTCGTCCAGGTCGCCGCGGCGGCCGGGGCCGGCTACGCGGCGCTGGTGACGGCCTGCGTGGCCGGACGGCTGGCGCTGACCTGGGCCTGTCGGGAGAGCGTCCCCGCCGCCCGGCCGGAAGGGCTCGGCGCGATGGTCGCGGGCACGGTACGCCGCCCCGCCCCCTTGCTCGTCACCCTGGCCGCCCTTCTCGGCACCGCCGCCATCTGCCTGGGCCTCACCGGGGAGGCCGTGCTGCCGCTCGGCCTGGTCGCCGGGCTCGGTGCCGCCCTGCTGCTGCTCGGGCACGCGCGGCGGCGCCTCGGCGGGATCACCGGTGACGTGCTGGGGGCGCTGGTCGAGGCGGCCACGGCCACCACACTGGCCGTGTGCGCGATCCTCGGCTGAGCGCCCCCGGGATCGAAGGTCAGGCGACCGGCTGCGGCACGCGTACCGGATAGAAGCGGAGCAGGGCCGCGCCGATGACCGCCATGAGGACCCAGCCCACCAGGCCGGTCAGGCCGACCAGCACCTCGTTGGGCGGCGCGGCGGCGTCGCCGAACAGCAGGACGGACTGGGCGACGGCGTTGAGCGAGCCGTGGGCCACGACGGACGGCCACACGCTGCCCGTGCGCAGCCGCAGCCACCCGATCAGCACCCCGAACAGGACGCAGAAGCCGACGAAGAACAGCGCCGCCCAGGAGCTGAGCCGCGGGTAGTTGTAGCCCAGGAGGGTGAGCGGGGCGTGCCAGAGGCCCCAGATGACGCCGGTGTAGACCAGTCCGAGGAGCATGCCGTTGGTGGAGACGAGCCGCGGCAGCAGCCAGCCCCGCCAGCCCCACTCCTCCCCCAGCGCGGGGATCGCGTTCAGCACGGGCCCGGCGACCGCGGCGATCACGATCTGCAGCACGATCGCCGTGCTGAGGCTCTCGGGCACGCCCACGCCCTGGGCCCGCAGCACCACCTTGAACAGGCTGAAGTCGTCGAGGTCCACCGCGAACAGCCCGACGGCCGCGCTGAGGCCCCCCGCCAGGAGCAGCAGCAGCGGCATCCCGAGCCAGGCGGTCAGGATGAGGACGCCCGTGCGTCCCTTGCGCTCGCCCAGCGTGAGCCCGGTCTGCCTGGCCCACTCACGGAACGGGGTGCGCGTGACCGCCCACACGCCGAGCACCCCCACCGACGGGGTGAACATCATCAGCGTGGCCAGCGGCCGCAGCAGCGGCGAGCCGATCCCGCCGGCGAACCAGAGGGGCAGCGCGGCCGCCCACGACAGCCCGAAGGCCAGGACGATGAAGATGAGGAGGGGTCTTTTCATTTCTCCACTCGCTCTGCGATGAGGGCGTTGATGAGGGATGCGCCGCGTTCGGCGTCGTCGATGCTGATCGCGAGCCGGCCGCCGGAGCGGTAGCGGAGGACCAGGCACTCGCCGCCACGCAACATGATGGTCGAGCTTCCTGGCAGCCCGCGGATGCCCCAGCCCCCGACCTCGGCCGGATGGCGCGTCTCCGACCAGGCCGACTCGATCCGCGCCAGGGGGATCCTGCGGGCCGGCCAGCCGAGCGGCCCGAGGTGGACGGCGACCCGGCCGTCGCCGACCTGCACCGAGACGGACGAGGTCAGCACTCCGACCACCAGCACGATGACGAGCCCGGGCAGGGCCGACATGGCCCACGCACCGGTCACGAGGCCGGTGAGGTAGAGCGGGCCCAGCACCAGGACGGCGGCCAGGGCGACGGCCGGGAGCAGCGCCAGCCACCGGTTGGCGGCGTGGCCGACCCACACGGTGCGCCGGCCCGCCCTGAGCCGCAGGCGGGGCGGGACCGGGCCGGCGGGATCCTGCCGGTCGGGGTCGCCCCTGCGCAGGTATCCCGTGAGCAGGGCGACGCCGATCCCGGCCGCGACGACCGCGAGGACCTGCCAGACGGGCAGCCGGGCCGCGGTCCAGCCGGGCGCGTCGAGGTTGGCGAGCACGGTCGTGACGTTGACGCCGAGCGCGAGCACGCCCAGCCCGGACAGACCGCCCCACCACACCGTCCGGCTCGGCCTGCGGGCCGTGGCCCGCTCGGACGCGGCCAGAGCGACCAGCCAGAGCACCGCCCAGATCAGGACCGTGACCACGATGTACGCGGTCAAGGGCATCGAGCGGTAGGCCTGGCCGCCCAGGTTCCAGCGCGTGGCCAGCGGGTCGGGCAGCCGGTCCCGCAGAGCCAGCGGCAGCGCGAGCTGCGCGGCGATGACGAACAGCCCCCACATGGCGGTGGTGACTCGGGGATTCACGGCAGCTCCTCCAAAATGGCGATGAGGTCGTCGCGGTCGTAGCCGTGCCTGCGGGCCTCCTCCAGCAACTCGCGCGCACGTTGCGCGAGCAGGGCCCGCCCGTCGGCACGCCCGGCGACGCTGACCCCCCGGCCCCTCCTGAACTCCAGCAGCCCCTCGTCCCGCAGGTCGCGCAGCGCGCGCAGCACGGTGTTGGGGTTGATGCCGAGCACCTGGGCCAGGTCGCGGGCCGGCGGCAGGCGGTCACCGGGCCGGTAAGAGCCCTCGCCGATGGCGCGGCGAATGGCTCCGGCCACCTGCTCGTGCAGGGGCCGGGCGTCGTTGAGATCGAGCGTCAGCAGCATGGTGCTAATGACACTAGCACCATTCCTCATTACGCGCGATTGGTGGGATGAACCCCTGTTTGTGAGTACGCAGAAGACCTGGATAGCATCGGTTTACGTGACCACTGTGCGGCTGAACTCAGCAGATCCAGTCTCCATCGACACCGACGCGTTGATCGTCGGCTTCAGGTCAGGACAGGACGGCCCCCGCGCCGCCACGGGCGCCGAGTCGCTCGAGGCCGCCTTCGGGGGCAAGCTCGCCGACTCGCTCGGCGCCGTCGCCTTCACCGGCAAGGCCGGCGAGGTGGCCAAGCTTCCCACGTTCGGCGCCATCGCCGCCCCGCTGCTGGTCGCGGTGGGTCTGGGCGACTCCCCCGACGCCGAGGGCCTGCGCCGCGCCGCCGGCGCCGCCGTACGGTCGCTCGCCGGCACCTCCAGGGCCGCGCTCGCCCTGCCCGCCGGCACGCCCGAGGAGGCCGAGGCGGTCGCGCTCGGCGGCCTGCTCGGCGCGTACGGCTTCGCCCGCTACCGCACGAACGGCGAGCAGAAGGCGCCGGTCGCCGAGCTCACCGTGGTCTCCGGCCAGCCCGACGGCGTGGCCGAGCGCGCGGGCGTGCTGGCCGACTCGGTGGCACTGGTCCGCGACCTGGTCAACACACCCCCGTCCGACCTGTGGCCGGCCAAGTTCGCCGAGATCGCCGAGCAGGAGGGCGCCAAGTCGGGGCTGAGCGTCGAGGTGCTCGACGACAAGCAGCTCAAGGACGGCGGCTACGGCGGCCTCATCGGCGTCGGCCAGGGCTCCGCCAACCCGCCGCGCCTGGTCCGCCTCTCCTACACCCACCCCGAGGCCGGCAAGCGGCTGGCGTTCGTGGGCAAGGGCATCACCTTCGACTCCGGCGGCCTGTCGCTCAAGCCGTCGGCCTCGATGGACTGGATGAAGTCCGACATGGGCGGCGCGGGCGCGGTGCTCGGCGCCATGATCGGCATCGCCAGGCTCGGCCTTCCGGTCAACGCCGTCGGCTACCTCTGTCTGGCCGAAAACCTGCCGAGCGGCACCGCGCAGCGCCCCTCCGACGTCATCCACAGCTACAGCGGCAAGACCGTCGAGGTGCTCGACACCGACGCCGAGGGCCGCCTGGTGCTCATGGACGGCATCGCCAGGGCCGCCCAGGACGAGCCCGACCTGATCGTCGACGTGGCCACGCTCACCGGCGCGCAGATCGTCGCGCTCGGCTGGCGCACGGCCGGCGTCATGGCCAACGACGACGCCGCCAGGGAGCTGGTCGTCGAGGCCGCGAAGGCGGCGGGCGAGGGCGCGTGGGGCATGCCGCTGCCCGAGGAGCTGCGCAAGGGCCTCGACTCGCCGATCGCCGACATCGCCAACCTCCAGCCGGAGCGATGGGGCAGCATGCTGGCGGCGGGCATCTTCCTGAAGGAGTTCGTGCCCGACGGCGTGCGCTGGGCCCACATCGACATGGCCGGCCCCGCCTTCAACAAGGGCGAGCCGTACGGTTACACCCCGAAGGGCGGCACGGGTGCCATCACCCGGACCCTCATCGGACTCGCAGAGCGGCACGCGAGCATCTGAAACAAATGAAAAGATGACGGCATCACGAACACCCCGACAAGGAGCCTTCCTGTGGCCTATGACATCGTCGTCCTAGGTGGCGGCAGCGGCGGTTACGCCTGCGCGCTTCGGGCGGCTGAGCTGGGCAAGTCGGTCGCGCTGATCGAAAAGGACAAGATCGGCGGCACCTGCCTCCACAGGGGATGCATCCCCACGAAGGCCCTGCTCCACTCCGCCGAGGTCGCCGACGAGACCCGCGAGAGCGAGTCGTACGGCGTCAAGGCGCGCTTCGACGGCATCGACGTGCAGGGCGTGCACGCGTTCAAGGACAAGATCGTGACGCGGGCCTGGAAGGGCGTGCAGGGCCTGCTCAAGGGCGCGGGCGTGACGATCGTCGAGGGCGAGGGCCGCCTGGTCGGCCCCAACCGCGTCCAGGTGGGCTCGCAGGTCGTCGAGGGCCGCAACCTCGTCCTGGCCACCGGCTCGGCGCCCAAGTCGCTGCCGGGCCTGGAGATCGACGGCGAGCGCGTCATCACCAGCGAGCACACCCTGAAGATGGACCGCGTGCCCACGTCGGTCATCGTGCTGGGCGGCGGCGTGATCGGCGTCGAGCTGGCGAGCGTCTACCGCTCGTTCGGGGCCGAGGTGACGATCGTCGAGGCGCTGCCGCACCTGCTGCCCACCGAGGAGGAGTCCAGCTCCAAGCTGCTGGAGCGGGCCTTCCGCCGCCGCGGCATCAAGTACGAGCTGGGCGTCTTCTTCGACGGCGCCAAGACCACCGAGACGGGTGTGGTCGTCACCCTGGCCAACGGCAAGACCCTCGACGCCGAGCTGCTGCTCGTCGCGGTCGGTCGCGGCGCGGTGTCGGCGGGCATGGGCTTCGAGGAGCAGGGCATCGCCATCGAGCGCGGCGCGGTCGTGGTCGACGAGCACTGCCTGACCTCCGTGCCGGGCGTCTACGCCATCGGCGACCTCATCCCGACGCTGCAGCTCGCGCACGCCGGATTCGCGGAGGGGATCATGGTGGCCGAGCACATCGCCGGTCTCAACCCGCCGCCCATCGACTACGCGGGCGTGCCGCGCATCACCTACTCCGATCCCGAGGTGGCCTCGGTCGGGCTCACGTCGGCGCAGGCGGCCGAGCGCGGCATCGAGATCGTCGAGCAGGTCTACGACCTCGCGGGAAACCCCAAGAGCCAGATCCTCGGCACCTCGGGCGCCGTGAAGGTCATCGCCCAGAAGGACGGCCCGGTCGTCGGTGTCCACATGGTGGGCCGGCGCATCGGCGAGCTCGTCACGGAGGGGCAGCTGATCTACAACTGGGAGGCGCTGCCCGCAGAGGTCGCCCAGCTCATCCACGCACACCCGACCCAGTCCGAGGCCATGGGTGAGGCGATGCTGGCCCTGGCCGGCAAGCCGCTGCACGTACACAACTAGTCCAAGCCCTCGAGATCAGAACGCGAGAGAAGAATAACGATGCCGGTCTCCGTACAAATGCCCCAGCTCGGCGAGAGCGTGACCGAGGGCACCGTAACCCGTTGGCTGAAGAAGGAGGGCGAGCGCGTCGAGGCCGACGAGCCGCTCCTCGAAGTGTCCACCGACAAGGTCGACACCGAGATCCCGTCCCCGGCCGCGGGTGTCCTCACGAAGATCGTCGTGGCTGAGGACGAGACGGTCGAGGTCGGGGCCGAGCTCGCCGTCATCGACGAGAAGGGCCAGGCGGCCGCCGCCGCCCCGGCGCCCGAGGCGGCCCCGGTGGTGAGCGCCGCCCCGGCTCCGGCTGCGGCTCCGCAGCCCGAGCCCGCCCCGGCTCCCCCGGTCTCGTCGATCCCGCAGCCGGCTCCCCCGGCCCCCGCCCCGGCGCCCGCCCCGGTCGCGGCCCCCGCCCCGCAGGCCGCTCCCCCGGTCGCGGAGCCCGCGCCGCTGCCGTCGGGTGAGAGCCCGTACGTGACGCCGCTGGTGCGCAAGCTGGCCAACGAGCACGGCGTCGACCTCGACGCGATCAACGGCACCGGCGTCGGCGGCCGCATCCGCAAGCAGGACGTGCTGGAGGCCGCCAAGACCCAGCGCGAGAAGGCCGCCGCGGCCCAGGCCGCCCCGGCCGCGGCTCCGGCTCCGGTCGCCGCCCAGTCGGCGCCCGCCGCCGCTCCCGCCGCGCAGGCGCCGGTCTCCGCGGCTCCGGAGCCCGTGGAGGTCGACACGACGCTGCGGGGCCGCACGGAGAAGATGACGCGGCTGCGGCAGACGATGTCGAAGCGGCTGGTCGAGTCGCTGCAGACGGCGGCGCAGCTCACCACCGTGGTCGAGGTCGACGTCACCAAGATCGCGCGGCTGCGCGACAGGGCGAAGGCCGACTTCCTGCGCCGCGAGGGCGTGAAGCTGTCGTTCATGCCGTTCTTCGAGATGGCCGCCATCGAGGCGCTCAAGCAGCACCCGAAGCTCAACGCGACGATCAACAACGAGACCATGGAGGTCACGTACTTCGACGTCGAGCACCTGGGCATCGCGGTCGACACCGAGCGCGGCCTGATCGCGGCGGTCATCAAGAACGCCGGCGACCTCAACCTCGCCGGGCTGGCCCGCAAGACGGCCGACCTGGCCGAGCGCACGCGCGCCAACAAGGTGACCCCGGACGAGATCACCGGCGGCACGTTCACGCTGACCAACACCGGCAGCCGCGGGGCGCTGTTCGACACGCCGATCCTCAACCAGCCGCAGGTCGGCATGCTGGGCACCGGCTCCGTCGTCAAGCGGCCCGTCGTGATCGACACGGCTGAGGGCGAGGTCATCGCGGTGCGGTCGATGGTCTACCTGGCGCTGACGTACGACCACCGCCTGGTGGACGGCGCGGACGCGGCCCGCTTCCTCACGACGGTCAAGCGCCGTCTGGAGGAGGGCCGCTTCGAGGCCCAGCTCGGCCTGGCGTAACCAGGGCGTTGCGGCCGGGCGGCTCCCTTCCGGGGCCGCCCGGCCGTTCGTCTGCCCGGGGACTGCCATGGGGGTTGCCCGTCGGGGTCTGCGGGCCTGGGCGCGGCTCCCGCCCCGCGACGTGGGGGCGGGCGTACTGTGGGCCTATGGCGATCATCGTGACGGGGGCGTCGGGGTTGCTCGGGTCGGCGCTGGTTCCGGCGTTGCGGGCCGAGGGGTGGGAGGTCGTCAGGCTGGTGCGGCGTCGGCCGCGCGCGGCCGACGAGGCGTTCTGGGACCCGGCCGAGCAGGCGATCGACCGGGCCGCGCTCGAAGGGGCGCAGGCGGTCGTGCACCTGGCGGGGGCGTCGGTCGGCGACCGGCGGTGGACCCCGGCGTACAAGCGGGAGCTCGTCGCCAGCCGGATCCAGAGCACGAGGGTGCTCGTCGACGCGCTCGGCGCGCTGTCCGACAAGCCGGAGGTGCTGCTGTCCGCCTCCGGGGTCGACTTCTACGGCGACACCGGCGACCAGGTGATCGACGAGGGTCAGGGCAAGGGCCGCGGCTTCCTGGCGGACCTGTGCGCGCGCTGGGAGAGCGAGGCCAGGCGGGCGGGTGAGGCCGGGGTCAGGACCGCGCAGATGCGGACCGGGCTGGCGCTCAGCGGCAAGGGCGGGGCGCTGGGGCGGATGTTGCCGATCTTCAGGATCGGGCTGGGGGCGCCGCTCGGGTCGGGGAAGCAGTACTGGTCGTGGATCACGGTGGACGACTGGGTCGGGGCCGCGGTGCATGTCTTGAAAAATCGTGACATGACAGGGCCGGTCAATTTCACCTCGCCCTCGCCCGTGACCAACGCCGAATTCACCCGCGCGCTCGGAAAAGCCCTGCGTAGGGGCACTGTGCCGATCCCGGTGCCCGGCTTCGCGCTGTCTGCGGGGCTCGGCGAGTTCGCCCGCGAGGCGCTGCTGCCCGGCCATCGCGTCGAGCCGAAGAAGCTGCTCGACAGCGGGTATGTCTTCGCCCATACCCGCCTCGACGAGGCGCTGAGCGCCGTACTCTGAGGAGCCGTTCGTCTTCAACAGGTGGGAGAATCTTGACATGAGCCGGTCAGGACAGTCACACATCCTCGCCATCGGGGGCGGATCGTTCCGCCCGAGCACGCGCTACAGCTTCGTGGAGGCCAGCCCGCTGCTGCGTTACGGGCTCGACCTGACCGGGCAGGACCGGCCGAAGCTGGGCCTGGTCGCCACCGCGCTGGGCGACTCGGACGACTGGATCCTGAAGATGTACGGCGCCTTCGCCGGGTGGGACGTCGAGTTGAGCCACCTCACCGTGTTCCCGATGCCCAATGTCGACGATCCCCGGGCGTGGCTGCTCGATCAGGACATGATCTATGTCAGCGGCGGCAGTGTGGCCAACCTGATGGCGCTGTGGCGGTTGCACGGCTATGACGAGGCGCTGGAGGAGGCGTGGCGGGCCGGGGTGGTGCTGTCCGGCCAGAGCGCGGGCGCGTTGTGCTGGCACGTCGGCGGCAACACCGACTCCTTCGGGCCCGAGCTGCGCGTGTGGGCCGAGGGCATGGGCTTGCTGCCCTACTCGTGCGGCGTCCACTACGACTCCGACCCGCAGCGCCGACCGCTGCTGCAGCGGTCGGTGGCCGGCGGCGAGCTGCCCTCCGGCTACGCCGCCGACGAGGGCGTGGGGCTCCACTACGTCGGCACCGAGTTCATCCAGGCGGTGACCGTCGAGCCGGGCGGCTACGCCTACCGGGTGGAGAGCGACGGGGCCGGCGGGGTCAAGGAGTTCAGGATCGAGCCACGACTCCTGACCCCCTGATTACCCTTCGCGGGTGCGGGACCGGCACAATAGGCTCATGCGCCCCATCCACGGGGACGATCCCCACGCACTCGCCATCGTCCGCCTCGGCGTCGACGTCCCCTACGAGCAGGCCTGGTCGCTGCAGCGCTGGGTGCACGGCAAGCGGGTCGCCGGAGAGCTGAGCGACACCGTCCTGTTCCTTGAGCACGCGCCCGTCTACACCGCGGGCAGGCGCACCGCCCCGCACGAGCGTCCGGCCGACGGCACGCCGGTCGTCGACGTCGACCGGGGCGGGCGGCTGACCTGGCACGGCCCCGGGCAGCTCGTGGCGTACCCGATCGTCGGCGTCACCGACGTCACCGCGTACGCCTGCCGTCTCGCTGAGGCCATGATCCAGATCTGCGCCGACTTCGGCGTCACGGCGAGACAGGTGCGGGGGCGCGGGGGCGTCTGGGCGGTCGGCGATCCCAGCCTGGGACTGCCCGACCGCCAGCTCGGCGCGGTCGGGTTGCGCGTGGCCCGGGGCGTCACCATGCACGGCTTCGCGCTCAACTGCGCCAACGACCCCCGCTGGTTCAACCGCATCGCGCCGTGCGGCATCCCCGACGTGGGCGTCTCCTCGCTCTCGGCGGAGACCGGCCGCCGCATCGTGGTGGAGGAGGTCATGCCGATCGCCGAGAAACGGCTGGCCGAGGCCCTCGGCATGGAGTCGTACGACCTCCACGAAGAGGACCTTCTCCGCAGATGACCCACGGCTTACGATCAGCCGTGTGAAGCGTGTCCTCGCTCTCCTGCTCGCCCTTCTGGTCCACCTGCTGACGCTCGGCTTCGTCGCGCTCGGCGCATGGCTGATCCTGGGGCACCTGGACTCCGTGCTCGCGTGGCTGTTCGGCGGCGCGAGCCTGGCCATCGGGTGGGCGCTGCGGCCCCGCCTGGGCGGCCTGCCCGCCGACGCCGAGGTGCTCGACCGCTCGTCGGCGTCGGAGCTGTACGGCGCCGCGGAGCGCGTGGCCGACCGGGTCGGCGTCCGGCGGCCGAGGAAGGTCGCCGTCATGGACCTGGCGCCCGGGACGCGCTACGACCGCGTGGGCCCGCTGCGTACCCCCGTCCTGGTGATCGGCCTGCCGCTGTGGCTGGCGCTGCCGCCCAGGCAGCGGGTCGCCCTGCTGGCCACGGCGTACGCGCGGGTGCCGACCGGTGGCGAGCTCGTCGTGAGCGGGGCGCTGTTCACGCTGGAGGCGTGGCGGGACGCGCTGATGGGGGCCGAACCGCTGCGGATCAGGGAGGAGGCCCAGACCAAGATCGCGGCCTCCTCGCTGGGCGCGGTGGACCAGCCGGGGACGACGTACGAGGTGGCGGGGATGTTCGGCCGCCTGCTCGGGCGGGTGCTCGGCGGGCCCGTGCTGCTGATCCGGTACGCGCTGACCCGGCTCGCCCGCGCCGGCGAGAGCCGTACCCTGACCCGGCAGCGGAAGCTGGCCCGGCGGGCCGCCTCCGGACAGGACCTCGCGGAGCTCGACGAGCTGGCGAGCGGCGGCTACCTGGCGCCGATCCAGGCGGCGGCGCTGCGCGGCGAGAGCGTGGTGGCCATCAGGCAGGGCGCGCTGGCCCGCTCCAGGCTCACCGACGACGGCGTGCTCACCACTCCCCCGCACTCGGAGCTGCTCGGCACCCATGAGTCCGAACGCGTCGACGAGGAACTGCTCGCCCATTACAAGCGCGCGATCCGCGGCTTCGGCCTCATCTCCTGACCCACGGCCGGGCCGCATTTCCGGGAGACGTAAGCTGAGAACGTGACCGTTGCCCCTGAAGGCCGAAAGCTCCTCCGCCTGGAGGTGCGTAACGCCGAAACCCCTATCGAGCGCAAGCCCCCGTGGATCAAGACCAAGCTGAAGACGGGCCCCGAATACACCGAGCTGAAATCGCTCGTGCGCCGGGAGGGCCTGCACACGGTCTGTGAAGAGGCGGGCTGTCCCAATATCTACGAGTGCTGGGAAGACCGCGAGGCGACCTTCCTCATCGGCGGCGACCAGTGCACGCGCCGCTGCGACTTCTGCCAGATCGACACGGGCAAGCCGAAGGAGTACGACCGCGACGAGCCGCGCCGCGTGGCCGAGTCCGTGCAGCAGATGGGCTTGAAGTACGCGACCGTGACCGGCGTGGCCCGCGACGACCTGCCCGACGGCGGCGCCTGGCTCTACGCCGAGACGGCGCGCCAGATCCACGGGCTGCTGCCCGGGTGCGGCGTCGAGCTGCTGGTGCCCGACTTCAACGGCAACCGCGACCAGCTGGAGGAGGTCTTCTCCAGCCGGCCCGAGGTGTTCGCGCACAACGTCGAGACGGTGCCGCGGATCTTCAAGCGGATCCGTCCCGCGTTCCGGTACGAGCGCTCGCTCGCGGTGATCACGACGGCCCGCGAGGCCGGGCTGGTCACCAAGTCCAACCTGATCCTGGGCATGGGCGAGACGCGCGAGGAGGTCGTCGAGGCCATGCGCGACCTGCACGCGGCCGGCACCGACCTGCTGACCATCACCCAGTACCTGCGGCCCACGCCCCGCCACCACCCGGTGGAGCGGTGGGTGAAACCCGAGGAGTTCGTGGAGCTGCAGGCGGAGGCCGAGGCCATCGGGTTCGCCGGTGTGCTGTCGGGGCCGCTCGTGCGCTCGTCGTACCGTGCGGGCCGCCTCTACAAGCAGGCCATCGAGGCCCGTCAGACGGCCTGATCCCCACATCCACCAGCCCCGGGCCCGACCGGTTCCGGGGCTGCTTCACACCCACCCCACCGCACGATGACGCGCGATGCCGAAGGGCGTGGCTAGCATGGCAGGGGAGCCGACCCGGGAGCGGACATGGCCGTTCTGATCCGCACGAGTGACCTGCCCGCCAAGCGACGCCACGACGCCTGGCGGAGCATCGTGTGTGACACGCTCGGCCCGCTCGACTGCAGGATCGCCCCCGGCGCCCCGCTGCGGGGCGAGATCGTGACCGGCGGGCTGGGCCCGGTGACGGTCGGCCGGATCCGCACGTCCACGCCCCACAGCGTGCACCGCACCCCCGGCATGATCCAGCGCGACAGCCCCGAGATGTACCGCGTCGTGATGGCTATGGAGGGCAGCCCCCGCCTCTCCCAGGACGGGCGGGACGCGCAGCTCGGCAGGGGCGAGTTCGCGATCTACGACTTCACCAGGCCCTACGAGCTGGCCTACGACTCGGCGGTGCGGCTCGCGCTGTTCAGCTTCCCGCGCGAGATGCTCGCGCTGCCGTCCGGCGCCGTGGACGCGCTCGCCGCCGTCCCCATCGCCGCCGAGACGGGAGCCGCCGCGCTGGCCGTGCCGCTGCTGCGCCGGGTGGCCGAGGATCTCGAGACGTACCGGCCGGGCAGCGCCGCCAGGCTGTCGACCATCGTGATGGACCTGGTCAGCACCGCCGTCGCCGAACGCGTCGAGCTGACGCGGGCGTTGCCGGAGGACTCCCGGCAGCGCGTGCTGCTGATGAAGATCCACACGTTCATCGAGGAGCGGCTGGGCGACGTCGGCCTCGACCCGGCCGCCGTCGCCGTCGCGCACCACGTCTCCGTGCGCTATCTGCACCGGCTGTTCGAGGCGCAGCAGACCACGGTGGCCGCCTGGATCAGGCGGCGGCGGCTGGAACGGTGCCGCGCGGAGCTGGCCGAGGGCGGCACCCGGTCCGTGAGCGAGATCGGGGCCCGGTGGGGGCTGCCGGACTCGTCCCACTTCAGCAGGCTCTTCAAGAGCGCGTACGGGATGCCGCCCGCCGAATACCGGCGCGCGAACGCGGTGACGAACACGATGACGAGCACAGTGACGAACACAGTGCGCTGAACGTCAACCCGCCTGGCACCCAGGTCCAAGACCGGGGTCCCCTTCGATCGGCAGACTGAAGGCGGATCGAAGGAAGGGATGAGGAAGATGCAGCTGTTCGTCAATCTGCCGGTCAAGGACCTGGAGCGGTCGAAGGAGTTCTTCGCCGGGCTCGGCTTCAACCTGTTCGGCATGGCCGAGGGAATGGCGTCGGTGATCATCAGCGAGCAGACCCAGGTCATGCTGCTGACCGAGCCGACGTTCGCCTCGTACGTCACGAAGGAGATCGCCGACGCCGCCAAGACCACGGAGGCGGTCCTGGTGCTGGGCATGGAGAGCCCCGCCCAGGTCGACGAGCTGGTCGACAAGGCGCTGGCGCTCGGGGCCACCCCGGCGGGCGTCGAGCAGGAGGACGGCATCCGCTACCAGCGCGGCTTCGCCGACCTCGACGGCCACCACTGGGAGGCGCTGTGCCTGGCGCAGCCGGCCGGCTGAGCGGCAGGGCGACCTCGTCAGACGGGACCGCCATCGCCTTCGACCGGTACGGCGAGGGGCCCGCGGTCGTCCTGGTCCACGGCGCGTTCGGGGTGCGGGGTCACGTCACGCTGGCCGGCGTGACGGCCGCCCTGACGCCGTGGTTCACGGTGTACGACTACGACCGCAGGGGGCGCGGCGACAGCGGGGACACCCTGCCGTACTCCGTCGAGCGGGAGGTCGAGGATCTGGCGGCGGTCATCGAGGCGGCGGGCGGGTCGGCGATGGTGTTCGGGGGCTCGTCGGGGGCCGCGCTGGCGCTGGAGGCCGCGGCGCGGAACCCGGCGATCTCGAAGCTGGCCCTGTGGGAGCCGCCGTACCACGTGGACGACAGCGCGCCCCCGCTGCCGGACGACTTCGCCGCGCGGCTGGACGCGCTGGTGAGGGCGGGCCGGCGGGGCGAGGCCGTCGAGCGGTTCATGGCGGAGGCGGCCGAGGCGCCGCCGGAGGCGGTGGCCGCGATGCGCGCGCAGCCGTCCTGGCCGCAGGTCGAGGCGCTGGCGCACACCCTCGCCTACGAGGCCGCCGTGCTGGGGCCGGGCAACGCGCTGCCGACCGGGCGGCTGGCGGCCGTCAGGCAGCCGACGCTGGTGCTCAACGGCGAGGACAGCCCCCGGTGGATGTCGAACGCGGGGCTGGCGGTCGCGGCGGCCGTGCCCGGCGCGGAACGGCGCGTCCTGGAGGGCCAGGCGCACAACGTGGCCCCAGGGGCGCTGGCGCCCGAGCTCCTGGAGTTCTTCGCCACCTCCCGGGCCCCCGGCCCGAACTGGTGAAGACTGTGGTCGTGGACTTCGACGAACTCATCGCGCGCCTCGACCTCGGCACCAAGATCCGCCTGCTCACCGGGGCCGACATGTGGTCGCTGCCGCCGCTGCCCGAGATCGGTCTCGACCGGCTCGTCATGAGTGACGGCCCGATCGGCGTACGCGGCGAGCAGTGGAGCGCGGTCGATCCCTCGATCGCGCTGCCCAGCCCGACCGCGCTGGCCGCCACCTGGGACGTGGACCTGGTCCGCCGCGCGGGCGCGCTGCTGGCGCAGGAGGCCCGGCGCAAGGGCGTGCACGTGCTCCTCGCCCCCACGATCAACCTGCACCGCTCGCCGCTCGGCGGCCGGCATTTCGAGTGCTTCTCCGAGGACCCGTATCTGACGGGAGAGATCGGCGCCGCCTACGTCGAGGGCGTCCAGGAGAGCGGGGTGGCCACCACTCCGAAGCACTTCGTGGCCAACGACTTCGAGACCGACCGCTTCACCGTGGACGTCCGGGTGAGCGAGAAGGCGCTGCGCGAGGTCTATCTGCGGCCGTTCGAGCGGGTGGTGGCGGCCGGGGCGTGGGGGCTCATGACCGCCTACAACTCGGTGAACGGCACGACCATGACCGAGCACGCCGACCTGGTGAACGGGGTGCTGAAGGGCGAGTGGGGGTTCGACGGGTTCGTGGTGTCGGACTGGACGGCGGTGCGGACGACCGAGGCCGCGGCGCTGGGCGGCACCGACGTGGCCATGCCGGGCCCGCGCGGGCCGTGGGGCGAGAAGCTGGCGGCCGCCGTGCGGGAGGGGCGGGTGCCCGAGTCCGTCGTGGACGATCGGGTGCGCCGCGTCCTGCGCCTGGCCCACCGCGTGGGCGCCCTGCGTGGCGCGCAGGCGCCGGTCTCCGGGGACCGGCCCGCCGTCGACGGCGCGGCGCTGGCCCGCGAGGTGGCCACGCGCGGATTCACCCTGCTCACCAACACCGGCATCCTGCCGTTCCAGCAGGTCGGGAGGGTCGCCGTGATCGGGGCGGCCGCCGCGGAGGCCCGGGTCATGGGCGGCGGGAGCGCCCAGGTCTTCCCCGATCGGATCGTCTCGCCGCTCCAGGGGATCGCCGAGCGGGCCGAGGTCCGGTACGCGCTCGGCACCGACCCCCGGATCCGCCTGTCCCCGCTCCCCGGTCCGGCCACGGCCGCCTTCCTGGACGCCGGCGGGGCGGTGCTGTCGGAGCAGCCGCTGGCCACGGCCGAGGCGCGGTGGATCGGCCAGTTGCCGCCGGGAGTGGACGGCGACCGGCTGGCGGCGGTGCGGCTGCGTACCACGTACACACCGGACGTTTCGGGCGAGCACCGGCTGTCGGTCGCGGGCGTGGGCGCCTTCACCCTCACCGTGGACGGCCGGACCGTCCTCGACGGGAGCATCGACCTGGACGGCGGCGACCCGGCGGTGGCGTTCCTGTCGCCGCCCGAGCGGCGGGTCGGCCTGCCGATGACGGCCGGGCGGGCGTACGAGGTGATCGTGACGCACCCGGCCGGGATGTTCGGCGGGATGGCGTACGTGTCCTTCACGCTGGGTCACGCGGACCCCGGCCCCGGCGAGGACGAGCTCATGGCCGAGGCCGTGCGGGTGGCGGCGGAGTGCGACGTGGCGGTGGTCGTGGCCGCGACCACGCAGGAGGTGGAGAGCGAGGGCTTCGACCGCGCGGACCTCAGGCTGCCCGGACGGCAGGACGAGCTGATCCGCGCGGTCGCCGCGGCCAACCCCCGCACCGTCGTGGTGGTCAACGCGGGCTCGCCGGTCGAGCTGCCGTGGGCGGAGGAGGCGGCGGCGGTGCTGCTCACCTGGTTCCCGGGGCAGGAGGCGGGCGCGGCGCTGGCGGAGGTGCTGTTCGGGGACGCCGAGCCGGGCGGGCGGCTGCCCACGACGTGGCCACGGCGGCTGGAGGACGCTCCCGTGACCGACGTGACGCCGGTGAACGGTGTGGTGGCCTACGGGGAGGGCACGTCGATCGGCTACCGGGCGTGGGAGCGCTCGGGCCGCGTGCCGGCGTTCTGGTTCGGGCACGGCCTGGGCTACACGACCTGGTCGTACGACTCGATCGCGGCCGAGGGCACGAGCGTGACGGTGGCGGTCACCAACACCGGCGACCGCCCGGGCCGCGAGGTGGTGCAGGTCTACGTCGACAGGGCGCTGGCCGGGTTCGACGTGGTCGAGGCGGCGCCCGGGGAGACGGTGATCACGACCGTGTTCCTGCCCGAGCGGGCCTTCCAGGTCTGGGAGGAGGGCGGCTGGCGGACCGTCGAGGGCGTTCACACGGTCGAGGCGGGCCGCCACGCGGCCGATCCGCGCCTGTCGGCGACCGTGAAGATCTAGCCCGGCGCGAAATAGCGGGTCACGTTTTCCTTACCGCACCAGTTGGTTTGTATCCTTCAGAGCATGGCAAAGTCCGAGGATCCAGAGAAGCCGGGGCGCATCAAGCAGCTCCGCATGATCGCGCAGATCATCAAGCAGGCCAACCCCAAGGGGTTGCCCATCGTCTTCCTCTCGGCGGTGGGCACGCTGGCTGTGGTCGTCGTGATCGGCCTGGTCACGGACTACTTGTGGTATTCGGTGTTCATCGGCGTGCTGGCCGCGCTCACGGTCGGATTGGTGGTCTTCGGGCAGCTCGCCCAGAAGGCCCAATATTCGATCCTGCACGGCCAGACGGGCGCCGCGGCGGCGGTGCTGCAGGGCATGCGTGGCAACTGGCAGGTCACCCCGGCCATCGCGGTCAACCGCGACCAGGACCTCATCCACCTCGTGGTCGGCTATCCGGGCGTCGTGCTGGTGTCCGAGGGGCCGGGCAACCGGGTGGCGAAGATGCTGGCGGCCGAGAAGAAGCGGGTCGCGCGCGTGGTGCTGGGCATCGAGATCTACGACATCCAGTGCGGTGACGGCGAGGGGCAGATCCCGCTCGGCAAGCTGCAGCGCCACCTGATGAAGCTGCCGCGCAACCTGAAGAAGCCCGCGGTCAACGAGGTCAAGGACCGGCTGCGCTCGCTGCCGAAGAACATGCCGCTGCCCAAGGGCCCCATGCCCAAGGGCGCGCGTATGCCGCGCGGCCCCAAGATGCGCTAGTGCTCTCCTCCTCCGCACGGGCCAACCGCCGGTGGTGGGACGGCAACGCCGACGACTACCAGCTCGAACACGGTGAGTTCCTGCGTGACACGGGGTTCGTGTGGTGCCCCGAGGGCGTCGACGAGGCCGACGCGCGCCTGCTCGGCGAGGTGCGCGGGCGGCGCGTGCTGGAGATCGGCTGCGGCGCGGCGCAGTGCGCGCGGTGGCTGGTGACGCAGGGCGCGCAGGTGGCCGCCTTCGACGTCTCCCACCGGCAGTTGCGTCACTCCCAGCGCATCGATCTCGACACGGGGCTGCGCGTGCCCGTGGTGCAGGCCGACGCCGAGTCGCTGCCGTTCGCCTCGGCCGCCTTCGACCTGGCCTGCTCGGCGTTCGGCGCGTTGCCGTTCGTGGCCGACCCGCTCGCCGTCTTCCGCGAGGTGCGGCGGGTGCTCAGGCCGGGCGGCCGGTTCGTGTTCTCGGTGAGCCACCCGATCCGGTGGGCGTTCCCGGACGATCCGGGGCCGCGCGGGCTGACGTCCGACCGGTCCTACTTCGACCGTTCCCCCTATGAGGAGCGGGACGAACGGGGCACGGTCACGTACGTCGAGCACCACCGCACCATGGGTGACTGGGTGACCCTGCTGGCCGCCTCCGGGCTGACCGTCACGGGGCTGCTGGAGCCCGAGTGGCCGGAGGGGCACGAGCGGGTGTGGGGCGGCTGGAGCCCGCTGCGCGGGCGTCACCTCCCCGGCACGGCCATTTTCAGCTGCTCGAATACCTAGCGGCCATGGCGCGGAAGACCTCCTTGGGCTCCCAGCTCCGTTCGTCGAGCATCTTGACCACGCCGTAGGAGCCCAGGTCGGCCTCGCCGGTCCGGTTGAAGGCGGCGAAGGTGAACCACAGCGCCGTCTCCACGCCCTCCTGCTCGAAGAGGTCCATCAGCTCGGTGAAGTAACGCACCTGCTCGCCCTCGTCGCGTACCGCGCCGTCCGGCACCACCCAGGCCGAGCCGCCCTGCTCCCCCGCGCCGCGGTACGCGCAGGTGCCGAACTCCGTCACGGCGACCGGTTTGCCGTGCTTGAAGTGGGCGCGCAGCTCGTCCGCGAAGCCGTGGGCGTTGTAGGCGGCGCGGTAGGCGTCCACGCCCGCCACGTCGAACGGGGCCCAGTCGACCGGCTCCCACGGCGCCGAGGCGTAGCTCAGCCGGCCGCCGAACAGCGGGCGGACGGTCTCGGCCACCTTCGCCAGGTAGCCGTTGAAGCGCGGCATGATCCGCATCAGCGACGTCCACCACTCGACGTCGCCGGCCATCAGGGTGCCGAGCCGGTCGCCGTAGCCCTCGCCCTCGATGAAGCCCTTGCCGAAGGCGGTGATCTCGCAGCCGGTGACCAGCACGACCTCGGCGCCGTCGCGGCGTACCGACTCGGCGCGGCGGGCGGCGTCCGCGAAGACCTCCAGCATCTCGTCCTGCGTGAGGTCCACGGGGAACGGGGCGAACCAGATCTCCAGCCCGGCCGCCGCGGCCTCCCTGGCGGCCGCCTCGACGCGCTCGGGGTCGCGGCCGGAGATCCGCACCGACGCGCAGTGCAGGTCTTCCGCGATCGTGCGCAGGTCGCGCCCGACGTCCTCGATGTGGAACGACTTACGGCTCAGGCTGTCGCCGGGAAGAAACCCGACATCATAGTTGATCCCCTTTTTCATGATTTATCCCCTTTTTTACGTGCGTGAGACCGTACTCCAGGAGGTCGAAGGCCAGCTCCACGTCATCCGCCAGGCGGCGGCCCGCCTCCTCCAGCGGCTCGCCCGTCGCGACGCGATGGAAGAAGGCCTCCTGGACGGTGGTGACGGCGGCCGTGATCTGCCCGGCCATGAGCCGCGCCGTCAGATCGTCGCCCGGGCAGGCCTCCCCGAGGGCCTCGGCCAGCTCGTAGCGCTCGCCCATGTGCATGGCGTGCAGCGCGCCCATCAGGGCCGGGCTCGACGAGATCACCCGGACCCTGGCCAGCAGCGCCTCGACGTCCAGGTCTCCCGCGCCCTGGGCGGCCATCGACCGGTAGTGCTCGCGCAGAGCCTGGAGGGGCGAGCGCCCCTCCCCGCGCCCGGCCACGATCGCGCCCAGGTTCTCCTTGACCCCTTCGGTGACGAGGCAGTCCTTGGTCGGGAAGTAGTTGAACAGCGTCACCTTGGCGACCCCGGCTGCCTCGGCGATCTCGTTGACGGTCACCGCGTCGTAGCCGCGCTCGTCGAACAACCGCAGCGCCACCTCGGCGATCCGCCGCCGCGTCTGCTCCTTCTTCCGCTCCCTCAACCCCATTGGTAGTCAGGGGCGCGGTGCCGTGAAGGCCCGGTTCCCCATCCCCCTTTCAATTCCGTACGTGCGGTTTTCCCGCATACGGCTTACCGAT